>NZ_BAZF01000007.1 GCF_000813145.1 Geobacter sp. OR-1
AAACCGGAATATCAACGGTATTTGATCAAAGCGCACGCGGCCATATTGAATGGGAAAATTCAAAATATCGTCCCTATGCAGCATCTCCTAAGGAAATTCGAGAAGCAAAAGCAGATGATGCAACAACCTTTATCCAAATACACGAAGAGTTGCTGGCGGACAAATCCCCTGGGATAGCTCAATTTACAGTAAATCGGGTATCGGAGCTTTTGAAAAAGAAGCTTGGGATTAAGATGACTGCTGCGGATTGTAAGGCTTTAGCGATTGAGATTACAAATGCGGATAAAACTATTTACGAAATTGAAAAAGCACGACTGCGTGGCGATTGGAAGCCTCTTGAACTGCTCGAAGAAAAAGTTGCACGGGAACTAGCCGCTCAGCAATATATCCCGTTAAAAGAAGTCGCTGATCTGTATCTTAAGCGCCACATAGAATCAAATACCAATCCTGACATGAAGAGGGCGAAAGCTCTTGAGGCTGAAGTTAATGCATTGTTGGACATATTTGGCAATACCAGCATCAGCGAGTTTAACACTATGGATTCGTCAATAAAATTGAAATCCGTTCTGAAAAAATATCCCCGGAATAAGACAATAGTTTATGGCGATAAATCCATACACAGCATTATCAGAACCGAGAAAAACTATAATACTATCAGTCTGACCACTGCAAACAAATATATTAAGACTGCGAAATCAATGGTTGATTTTGCATTGAAAGCTCATCTGATAAATACCGCCAATGTCTACAAGAACGAAACTTTCCGTTCAACCGTTGCCGCAGATGATCAACGACCGGCTTATGCGGATGCCGACATTATCCGTTTAGTCGATGCCCTTTGCACGCGACCGTTATGGAAATACAGACCGGCGAAAGATGAAAGGTTTTGGATTGTCCTTATCGTGCTGTTTCATGGAATGCGGCTGGATAATATTGTAGCACTCACCAAAAAAGATATATGCCAGTTGGACAATGGGCTATGGGTCTTTGCTCTTCAGAAGGGGAAGAGAGCTGCAACTAGAAGACCTGTTGCAATATGTGACGCCCTGCTTTTACTCGGGTTCTTAGAGTGGGTCGATAGCCTAGACCGGATCAAGTTATTCACTGACAGCAGCAAGCAATTCTCTGCATGGTACAATTTCAGCCCAAGTAAGATTAGCGGATTCGAGAACGGTATAACAGATGATCCCAGAAAATGCCTCTACAGCCTTCGGCACAGTTTCGCAGGCAATGTTTATGAGGTGGCTGGCGATATCAAAATTGCAGCTGATATGCTAGGTCAATCAACTGGTGGGAATGTTACTGCTCGGTATGTGAAGGCAACGAAAGCTAAAGCATTAAAAGAGATTTCTGACAAGATGAGCCTGGATTGTATTGATCTGGATAAGCTGGAAGCCAGAGTAAAAGAATTGTTTCCCGGCATACTGGGGACCTGATCTCACTTGGATGAGTATGATGAACAAGGTACTGCAGAAACTGGATTATCAATTAGACGGTTGCACGGATCAATGCCAGAACAGGAGCTGACATCTTAAGAGTTATGGTTGTGTTACTGTGTCTGCTGGCTGCATCTCCAATGAATGCTGCCGTCCACCTTTGTGGACGATGAAGCTGGGCTGATTTAAAATGATCTTATAGGTTTATAAGTTAGGACGGGGCCACCCGATGGCCCCGTCCTAATTTTATTCACCTTACTTTATATGGCACGCGAAACACAGGTTACTCCCCACATTAGAGATACGGAGAAATTTGGTGTACTCGTTGTCATGAACCTTGTGGCAGCTGGCGCATTCCATCATGTCACCGGTGTTGTTGGCGTCGTCGTTAAAGAATATAACGCCGCCCACGTTGGCAGTCTTAAGCTTGGACTCGACAGTAGCCTTGGCAGCAAGAGTAGCATCCTGGGAAGCAGCGCTGGCGTAGTTGAACCCTACCGGGTGAGAATTGGTCAGATCCGTGGTGAGGATGTCGCCATATGTGCTTCTGATTACTGTTGATGTATCCATAACAATTGTATTGTTGTTTGAATCCACACCGGGATTCTTAATGCTGCCGAGGGCCGTTTGACCGTCATGGCAGTTCATACAGAAAAGGGAGACGCTACCGCTGTTGAATCCGGAGGCCTTGGTTGCGGTAGTCAGGGTTGCGCTGGTCTTATAGAATTCGAAAACATAATGGGACTGATTGATCCTATTCCAGAGAGGTACTGCCTTTACCGGGTTGTGCGGAGTATGACAATAGACGCAGATTTGATCACTACCAAGGTCTGTACCACCATAACCACCTGAGAAATCGTGCGGTGTGCCGACAATACTCCCTGAGATTGCGTATGTTGCTGCTGCAATCAGTGATACTGCTGCCAATAAAGCGATTAGTCTTTTCACGGCGTTTTCCCTCCAATTATTGCATTGAAATAACTCAACCAAGCAAAAGTTCGTTTACATTTGCAATATTCACACCGCTTAATTAATCGTGAATTATCAAGTTGTTCATTGTTGGTCACACTTAGATTGCCGTTACATGGCTAAAATAGTACGCGATATCGATGAGGAAGAAGCATGCACAAACCCGCCAGTTATATATGTCTCATTTTCCTTTCGCACCTTGACAAGAGCACCTATACCATTTGGTATAATATTGCATGGCCGTCATTGTCCAGACAATAAAATCAGATGCAAAGCTCCGGGTTGCCTTGATCTACGAAGGCGGGAACATCAGGCCGGTTTGGTTCGAGGTGACAGACGCGCCGGACAGGAAGCGTATTGTCGTTAAAGAGTTGTGCTTCACCTGGGCATACCAGGAGGGGGCCGATAAGATCATCAATTTCGCGGTGTGGGACGGAAGCGACACTTATGAGTTGTCATTGAACACGCGGGAATTAATCTGGCGGCTGGGGTTTGATGAGGTTTCTTCGCGGGGGTAGTCGGCATTTTTCAAAGAGTTCGGCCTTGTCGCTTCTTATCTGCGTTTCAACCGATTAGGCAAAGGTCATCAAGGTATTTATCCTTAAATATCCCATCCTCAAAAATATATTTTATCAATACATTCCTAACCAACAGTCGAAGTTCATCCAAATCCTCCTTCCCGATAGTTGCTTTACCACTGTGAGCGAGTTTACACCTATTAGAATAAATTTTTTTAGCTTGGTCCGACACATTGCTCAAATCGTATTTGTAGTGTTTATGAAACCACTTTGCAACTCTCAACTGGAACCTATATGACAATTCCGCGGACTTGTTGGGAAGAAACAACATTTCCAGAATTACCGAAAGCTCCAAATAGCGGAGTTGATCTGAGGGTACCCCATGCGATTCGGCATATAGGAACTTTTCAACAATGATGGGCCATCTCTCATCAAATTTTGCAGCTTCTAGCCTAGCCACGAGACACTTCAACCGTTTGATATAAGCACGATCAAATCTCTGCGTATCCCCACCCCAATAAGGGCAGTGTCTGAGATAATGGATTGCAAAAGGTAATTGTTGAGGGTTGCCAGAAAACCCAACGTAAGGTCCGGTCTTAGTGTTTCCGAGAATTTTCATTGCCAATCCCACTAATTCAGCATTCTGCCGCTCATTTACGGCCAATATGAAATTTGAAAATTGCCAGGACAATAAGTGATTAGGGTTCCTCGTCGGCAATTGATCTGTTAAGATATGCCAAGCGTTATTGGTAAAGCTAATTGCTTTTTGGCGTCCTTCATCGTCGAACTGAACATCCCTTATGCCCATAATTTCCTTGCACTCAGCATAGTCAATTCTAAGAAGGGCAGCTGCATTCCCTAACTTAATCATTTTTTTATCTGTATGTATATTTAAGGGGAAGTACAACATAGTTCGCTCAATTCCGTGATCGCCAAAAGTACAATCTGCTACTGAATTTAACTCCACAACATTATTAGTTCAAGCTTATTTCAGGGGATTGCCTTGAGAAATATATAATGCCCATTTCTCTTTTTGCGGGTGAGCGGAGGGGAAAGCGCCTAGGGAGGTTCGATCTCAATTTTACCCCGCCGCCACCTGGGGAGGGGAACAAGTAGCGCAGTAATCAGGGGCCGATTGCCTTTGTGGTGATCGGCCTTTTCTCTGTCTGTTCTCTATCAATAGACCATGCCCGTACGATAGCCAGAATAATCACGAAATAATCTATCACAAGAGTTGACAATCCAATTTTGATAGTTTATTATCACAGCATCTATAATCCATTTGATAGCTGGGGGTGTGATATGTCATTGATCGGATACGCAAGAGTGAGCACTACAGACCAGAATTTAGAAAGTCAGATTGACCAGCTTGTTGCCGCCGGGTGCCTGAAGATATATCAAGAGAAGGTATCTGGTGTTAAGCAAGATCGGCCCGAACTAGCTGCTATGCTGGACTATGTGCGGGAAGGCGACGTGGTTATTGTCACTAAACTGGACAGGATAGGCAGGAGTACAAAGCATCTCTTGGATATAGTAGAGAAGTTAAAGGCAAAGGCGGTTGGTTTCAAGGCACTCAATAATAAGGATCTTGATACTACTTCAGCCACCGGGAAAATGATGCTGACTATACTGGCAGCGGTGGCAACTTTCGAGAGAGAAATGATGTTGGAAAGACAGGCAGAGGGTATCCGGATTGCCAAGGCAGCGGGGAAATATCGGGGCCGTAAGGCTACGGCACAGGCAAAGTATGGGGAGATTCGGGAGCTGGCAGCACAGGGGATGAAGAGAGAAGACATTGCAGTAAAAGTAGGCGTCGGGGTTGCGTCGGTCTATCGAGCGCTGAAGGACAACCTTGTCTCCCCAAAACGAATTGACAATCCATAGATGTTGTGTTTATTTTGGATGCGACATACAGTCCGTAGTGGTTATGCTTTAAATTTGCATCGATGAATCAAGAGGTTACATTTTTTTGACACAACCTTATTGACTGGCAAAAAAACACGTAGTATCGTGGCCTTACATAAACGGAAAAAGCCTGCAAGGCGGCAACCTATGCAGGCTCTCCGGATCGCTACTCAGAGCAACCCGTTGCGTTGTGTGTAATCTTCTTTCTACCAGATTGAAGCAATGATCGCAACATGGAAGTTCTGGGGGAAAGGAGAAAAGAAGCTATGCCTAAGAAAACAATCACAATCCATCGTAATTCTGAGAACGGGAAGTTTGTTACTGCAGGCTATGTGAAACGTCACCCCGAAACTACTGAAACTGAACACAGACCAGCACCCAAAAGTCCGAAGAAGTAAAATCCATTGAGCATAGAAGGCCGGGAGCAATCCCGGCTTTTCTTTAGCCATTAAGGAGGTCACAATGAAGATAGTCTCTTTGTTCCGCACTAAAGTGCTGATGCTTTGTATTGTTCTATTTGCTTCAAGCGCGGTTGCTGGTGAATTGGTCGGTGCAGATGGGAAGACATTGTTGGGCGCTGACGACATAGTATTAACCTCAGGTGGTGAGGTGTTAACTTCAGGAGGTGAGCCGTTGACAGCAGGTAAAACCAATACCACTACCGATGAACAGAAAAAAGTGCTGACCGATGAAAGCACTGGTAATATCTTAATTGATGAAAACGGTAATGTGCTGGTTGATGAATCAGGTAACCCGATAAAGTATTAAGTAACGAGCAGCACCCCGGCAACGGGTTAATAAAACACTGTCGTGATGACAGTATGGAGGCCAGAATGAAGTGGATAGTTTTCACTGTAGGCGCTTCGTATTACTTGACTTCAGCAGTACCAACAAACATTGGAGAAGCATTCTTCCTTGTTGCTCTAATACTGTTACACAAGGAATGACTAATTAGAGGCTGGGTACCCACCAGGGGCATAACGCAAAGTTACGCCCCTTCATCATTACTTGCTTAAAATCACCACGGCAGGTCTTCTATTTCCTGGCTGGTAGGTGGCAGGCCATCGAGGCTGGCATCATCTCCAGGATCAACTGCCAGCTGATCAAGAACTTCGCTATACTCGGCAAGATCTTCCTCTGACTCACTAGGCTGGTCGGCAAGACCATCAACGGCGGGGTTGTACTCTGTAGGCGGTGGCTGCAGTCTTTTCCGTTTGGCAGCAAGCCAGGGCTTTTGGGAATTGTGGCTGAACGGTGAAGGCATGATCATGTTGCAGGCTGAGCAGAAACCGCGCCGGAGTTCCGGGGCATGACAAAATGGACACTGGAGCGCCGGAGATTTCGGGGGTACTGCGATAGCGGCTTGTGGGCCGTGATAGGTGTGTATTTTCATCGGGAGCAGTCCTATTAATGAGAATGGGGGTATACCAGAGCATTGCCAGGGAGGAGAAAACCGCTCCTAGGGCAAATTTGGAAGCCTAATTTTTGCTAGAAGCTTATATATACTGCGGTTGGGCTAAGGTGCCGTAGCTGGAGCCAGCATTTGCAGATGTTGACGGCAACCTGTCCAGTAATTGCTGGTAGGGTGATGGTGCCTGTCACTGTCTTGCGGTGGCAGTCTGAAGCGGTGAAACTGACGGGATACTGGGTCAAGGCGGTCTCCTTGAAATAACGAAAGCCACCGGTGAGGGTGGCTCCATTGCTGTCGATATTGGGTTGTTTTGGCGCTAATGGTTGTCTCCTATTAGATCTTGAAAGTCGGGCGATACTGCATTTTGCTGAAACCGTACATGTCAGACTCGACCGCCTTTACCTTGGGAACCCTAGGATCTATGAAAGGAGCTAGGCGGAGTATTACGGTTTGTTGGTTGCTACTGCGGCCCGTGACTTCGTATAGGGAGCTACTGGTTTTGATGACCGCTCCAATGTCTGGGCAGCCAAGTAACGGAACCTCTAAGGCTCCGCCTTGACTCAGGCGAGCTGGGCGGTTGCTGCTGGAAAGGTTGATTGTCACAATCGGCTTTCCGCTGGCGTCAGTGCCGTTGGTGGCCTTGCTGTACAAGTCATACCGTACTGTGATTGGCATGACCTTCAAAACCTGCCGACCGGCTTCCAGTGTGGCGGACAGGATGTAGTACGAACCGCCCCCAGATTTCCGAACGACCAGATTGGGCCGAAGTGGACTATCAGGTAAGGCGTACATAATGTTTGCACCGTTTGGCGGCGTTGCTCTTACAGTCGCGGCGGAACCCTCGATCTCGAAAAGCTCCCCCTTGTCAATTATTTCTGCGGCACGCTTTGCCTGGAGGGTGAAAAGTTCATCAAGTAATGCTTCGTTGTTCATTGTAAAATTCCTTTGAAATTGAAATAGGGGCCGGTATTCCCGCACGGCACCGGCAGGCCGCATCAAAGCCTAAAGGAGTAGGCAGCGGGGTTGCCCGGCTGCTGAAACCGGGCAATGGATAAGTTATTCTTGAATCTGGAGCCGCGCCAGTTGGATGACAAGCTCGACTGTTTTTAAGGTCAGCTCGGCCATAGAATTCTCATACACCATCTCTTCAAGTGCCTTGCAGATGAAGCGGTTAAGCTGGTCGTCAGGAAGCTCTTTGAGCTGCTGGGGTATATCCGGGTCTGACTTGAGGGTTGCGGCAACGTGGTTGACGAATGACTGCATGTTGGGGGTCATTAGCGGAGTTCCTTCCCGGATTTAGCAAGCTCAAGGAGCTTATCAACCGACTCATGGAAAGCCTCTTCCATTTTTCCGACGATGATAGTTGCCAGCTCGGTCAAGTCATCATGGAGATGGTCAGGAGCCGACTCCGGGTACTTTGCCCGGATGGTGTCGTGGTGCCTGTTGGCGAGGAGAGTTACCAGCTCCTCACGCGTTAAGTCTCCATCAGTAGACGGCAGGGCCGCAACGGTAGCCGTTGTGACTTCAGCTGCAAACTCGGTGATCTGCCGGGCTGCTTCGATGAGGTCGGTTTTGATGGGGTCGGGATAGGTAGCCACAATCTGCCCGATGCTGCGGGGAGTTGGGGCCGGGGTTGACTCCTCTTTGATGAGTGGGGTAAGGAACATGCGGAATTGAGACTCGGTGTACTTAAGCAAGCGGCGCATGTCGGCTTGCACGCCGGGAAAATCACTGTACTTGCTGATTACGTCTGAGATTACCTTGTGATGGTTCATGTTGAAGCTCCTTGATAGATTTCCGCAAGCAATTTGCGGTCATAGTAGTTGATGTCTGTTGCTTCGATGATATGGCCGGCAACGTAAGCCGGGTGACGATCAATGAAGTAAGGTCTTATATCTAATGCGTTACTGTGGGTCAGTAGCTCTGAACGGGATGACTGCAGGGTGGTAAGCACGTCTTGGATGCTTTCAGCCAATACCTTGCTCTTCGATGCAACAAGGCTATGGACATGCGGCTTGTGTTGGCCGTGTCCGTAAGTAATGACCGAAATTGCCGCCAGTCTGGTATTGAGGTGCCGACAGATGGGGCGGAATACATCGGCTATGAGATGATCATGCACACAGTTGATAGCGATGGCAGGGGGTATCCTGGTAGTTACGAAGCATTCCCAAGGGTATGAACTGAACCAGTCAGTATAGCTATCTGTTGGATTTACAATCATTTTCATTCTCCCATATCTTAGATACAGCTATCTCGTCATGACTGAGAAGTGGGTTGACTGAGTGAAGTTCGTGGGGATCGAGACCGGCAGGCACGATTGATCCAAATCGTGACCGCATGGGTCGGGGTGGGATTTCCGCCCTCATATACTTTATGTACGCAAATCGGGGCGATTATTATCAGCAAGTTTAATTTTTATTAATTTATTATTTCTTCCTACTTATAGTATGTACACAAGGAGGGGGCTATCTCTATCAAAGTTTTTTGGTTTTATATAGCAATCACCGGAGAAGGAGGTGTGGGGGTTCCCCGTTCTATTGTCTATTAAATTGATAGGATATATGGTTTTAAAGGGGAAGGATTCCGAAATTCAATACATAAATTGCGATATGTGAATATTAACCCCTGTTTTACGGGAACATTTCTCACACAATAATGCGCGGTGGTAGGCTGGGCTTGCTTCTGGTTGGTGCTGATCGGGTGGGATAGATATCTACTGTTTTGGGTCTTGCCTTCTACAAGGGATGCAGAAGGCATGCCATCGCTTGACAGAACATCGTCGGAAGGGTATCATTAACAAAGTTTTTGCAAACATTCTCGGAAAAATGCAGGGGTTAGCCTACTGATTTTAAAGGGTTTTCAGAAATAAAGTCGTTTCTTCGGATGCGGCTTTTATTATTTCAATCGACTGAATCTTACCGGCTCAAATCTGTGACAACATCAAAAACCCATTGCCCTATTCCTTCTGCCAAACATATGCCGGATCAAAGAACGGCTCGTAAAAGCCCGGATACGGCACCGGGAACGTCGCCACTTCCACAACACCGGTAACAGTCCGCACAAGTGTCATGATAATCCCTTTAAATGGCCCGACTACGATTCCCTTGCCCCACCCATCCTCTTTGGTCGTATAGTAGATCTGCTTGGGGATCTCTCCCCACCCGGTAGCAAAATTTGCCACACCACGTGCCAGTTTAGTCCCCATACCATCTGCTATTTCCTGCGGCGAAGAGGTGTCTGGCGTCTTGTACCTGTCTGCCGAGGCGATCCCGGGCAGACCAATAGCCAACAGAAGTGCAATTGTGGCGAATATGTACTTTGTCGGTCGCATGTAATCCTTACTCTGCCTTTGCCACTGGCTTTTCAATGCTCGCCTCCCCCCATCCGTGCCAAACATACTCAGGGTCAATCATAGGGTCATAGTATCCTGGCTGCGGCACCAAAAAAAACTACAGCCTCAACCCCTCCAATCAACCCGCGATACAGGGTCATACCCACCCCTTTCAACGGACCGATCAGATAACCTACTGCCCCACGGTCACGCACGGTGTTCATGGTCTGCTTGGGGAGTTCACCAACACAGGTAGCTACATTTGTTACACCACGTGCCAGCTTGAATGCCATTTTTTCAATTATCGCCGCGGGTGGCTGTGACTCCTGAGCAAACGCCGGCGATGTCACCACAAGACAACACAGAAACAGAAGCACGGCATATACATTATTGCGCATTGCAGCTCCTTTCCGAGGGGAAACGTATCGATAGATTTGTACCACAAAGCTATGTTTCTCGCAATGCAAGAGGCCAACAGCTGACCGGCACTAATAACGTACCGGAAATACTGATTTGCATGGGGTGAGAATAGCAGTGAATGATAGAAAGTCAAGCATTCCCGCCATAAGAGCACTGCTGGATTTAGGGGAAGGGCTTTATCGGATCAATTTTTCGGTATCCGGATGTCGCTATCTTCGAATGAACCGTATTCGGACCATTTGTGGCAGGCAACACAGTTAATTCTGGATTTGATGGTCACACGGCCGTATATCGACTGATCCAGCGGCTTATGCTTTTCCTTCCAATAGGGGATGTCGGTTATTCTAAGCGGCAAGCCGGCCGTTCCGATTGACCGGAGGAACTTGATCGACGGCTCCTCATGGGAACGCTCCGCGGAGTTCTGTACAAGATATGCCTCGATCTCCCTTTGCGCGGTCTCGTCTATGGAGGCATCGTCGCCAAAATGGTCCATGAGGTTGGCCATCATATGCTTCCAGCTCTCCGCAGGGAGCGCATTGGGTGGAAACGCCATGTGGCAGGAGCCGCATTCCTTCCTGTATATGGGTGGGATTTCCAGGTTGATCGGCTGCCGAGTTTCCATAGAAGTTGAGAAGTAGATTGCGACGATAAACGGGGACAGCACCCATGCAAAGGATACTGTTGCTAAAGACGCTCCGGGGACAAATGGCGTTTCCGGCTCATCCGAAAGCTTTTTGCCGGAAAGCATCGCCATGATGATGCCGGTCTTATGCCTGATCGTTTCGTTTAGAACTCCGCAAATATGCCCGAAGATGATCGCCATAAGAGCGTATGCAAAGCCGAGATGCAGCAGTTTTATGGAATCGGCGTAGGAGTGAAAGTCGAGGTAAAGGAATCCGAGCATCCCTCTCCGCTCGTCAAGGCCAAAAACGACAGCTCCGGAAATTACTTCCAACAATCCCAGGGCTATGATGCAGAGAGCGCTCCACGATGCCGCCGGGTTGTGACCGGTATAGGAGGTTTTGACATTCTTTATGACTGAATGGAAATAGGCACACAACTCAGCGATCGAGAGTCGCAGAGAATTGAACCTTGAATAGCGGGGTCCACGGAGCCCCCAGAATATCCGGAAGGAAAGGAGGATACCCACAGCGGTTCCGGTGCCGATATGAAAGGCAAGCCAGGCATCCTTGTTTACCAGGTCAATTCCGAAGAACCTTAGGAAGTCCGCAGTTACCAGGGAGCAAAGAACAAAAACCACCAGCGACCAATGGAAGATGCGAGTCTGAATGTCCCAAACCTGGATCACTTTCATTTCATGGCATCTCCGCGCATCGGTTCGCCAGTGCAATCATTAATCTGAACAGACAACTGGGTTTACTTCCTGGGAATCTTTACCTTGTGCTCGTCGTAGTCCCCTTTTTCCGCTGCGGGGTGACATGCGAGACAGTTTGCGGGCGAACCGACGGACTTTCTTGTGAAGATTTCGGGCCGCACCTCCCGATGCTTTCTCTTGAAGTACGGGGTGTCACTAATTCTGAGCGGGGTGTCGGCATTACCGAGAGAGGCCAGCATCTTCCGTGAAATCTTTGCTGAACTGGTCTCGGCGCTGTTGGTTACGGCGTAATTCAGTATCTCGGTTCTGGTCTGCGCATCAAGT
The DNA here is from genome assembly GCF_000813145.1 of Geobacter sp. OR-1. Lineage (GTDB taxonomy): Bacteria > Desulfobacterota > Desulfuromonadia > Geobacterales > DSM-12255 > Geoanaerobacter. The sequence goes on from NZ_BAZF01000007.1 coordinate 11,651, forward strand.
GCAGCGTCGTCACCGAAATGTCTGTCAAGGGAGTTAATGATCTTCTCCCACGACCTTTTCGGCAAAAACTGGGGTTGATAGGCAAGGTGGCAAGAACCGCACTCCTTCAGGTATGCCTTGCTTGTCGCTCCGGACATAATTCCTGATCTGCCGTCTCTGTGGTCTTCAGCCGCCGCAACTACCGAAGCGGAGATGATTACCGACACTGCTGCGAAAACGATTCTCGTTAAAGTTGCCATGTGCTTTCTCCCGCAATGTTCACTGTGCGCTGATGAACTTCAGGACATCTCCTTTTTCCCGAGGCGTCCCTTCCCTGCCGTATACCTGCTTGAAGTTCCTGGAGAGCCATTTTTCGGTCTCCTTGACACTGACAAGCCTATTCTTGTTGGCTGAAGGAGCAAGGGGATCGATGCCCTTACCCACCAAGGTCTTGCCACTCTTTTTCAGGTCCGCGGTATGACAGGTGGCACAGGATATTGTTCCGGTCTTGTCATTGGGACGGGGATCAAAAAAAGCTTACGCCCCTTCTCGGCATCAAACCCTTTAAAGCCGGCTTCCTGCTTTTTAGCCTGAAGCTCCAATCCCTGCAGATATTTCGTCATCTCGGCATTTAGGCCAGCAGCGAGAGAAAGCCCCGGAGTCAGCATAATCACCAGGCACCCTGCTGTAAATGTTCGCATAATGACCTCCCGTCACAACAATATTAGACACTCTATAATTTACTTTGAAGACTCGGGCGTGGGCCGCCACTATCAAATAAAATAAGGCGCGGACAGAGCCGCGCCAATAAACCAGGAAAAGTAAATGTTACTTGCCGTGCTTGGCAAGATAGTTGGCAACCCCTTCAGCATTCGGTTTCATGGCATCATCGCCCTCTTTCCAGTTGGCAGGGCACACCTGATCGCCGTGAGTCTCTACAAACTGCAACGCATCAAGCATTCTGAGCGCTTCATCCACGCTGCGCCCAAGGGGCAGGTCATTTATGACGGCGTGACGTATGACGCCCTTGGTATCAATAAGGAAAAGCCCCCGCAGTGCAACCGCATCGTTGAAGAGAATTCCGTATTCCCGGGCGATATTCTTGTTAAGGTCAGCCACCAACGGATACTGGACATTACCGATGCCGCCATCCTCAACCTTGGTATTTTTCCAGGCAAAATGGGTAAATTTGGAATCTACGGAAACCCCGAGTACTTCGCAATTTTTTGACTTGAACGCATCCAGCTTCTTGTTGAAGGCAATGATCTCCGACGGGCAGACAAAGGTAAAATCGAGCGGGTAGAAAAAAAGCAGAACATACTTACCTTTTAGTGCCGACAATGTTATCTGACCGAAACTGTTGTCCGGCATCACCGCATCTGCTGTGAAATCCGGGGCCTGCTGGGTTACCAAAGTACATACGCTCATTGAAACTCTCCTTTCAATGTAAGGGAAATTGATAATGTAAAAAGAAGATATCAATCGAGCGTAAGGCTGTCAATCAAAAAGATCAAATTTATCCTTTTTGTCTTTTTCTCTTTATGGCTGTACATCTCCCTTGATTCCGACAACGATTTCATTGAATGGTATCTCCTTGCCGCAATCCGCCAAAGCCTGGCGAGCGGCCATTACTATACCGGCACAGCAAGGAACCTCCATCCTCAACACTGTTACACTCCTTATGGAAGACACCCGGAACAGTTCCGTAAGCTTCGCCTGGTAAAAGCGATTGTCATCAAGCTTCGGGCAACCGATTACGAGAGCTTTCCCGGCAAGAAAGTCTCGATGGAATTCCGGATAGGCAAATGGAACGCAATCTGCGGCAATCAGCAGGTCGGCGTCCTTAAAGTAAGGGGCTGTCACCGGCACAAGATGAAGCTGCACCGGCCACTGAGACAACTGGCTGGACTGAGGAGCCGGAGAGTTTCGCTCTGTTTCTATTGGCGGTCTGTCGAATGACATTACCCGGGAACCGGGGCAGCCTCCTGAACCATGGTAGTTCTGCGGATGACCGGCAGCATCGGCTGCGCCCTTCACACCTGTTTGCTGCAAATGCTGTGCAACCGCCTCTTCATCAAACTGTTCAGCGTCGCGTTCGATAATACTGATGGCATTCTGTGGGCAGTCCCCGAGACATGCGCCCAAACCATCGCACAGATTGTCGGCCGAAAGCACCGCCTTGCCATTGACTATCCTGATCGCCCCTTCGGCACATGCTGGAACGCAAAGGCCGCAACCATTGCATTTGTCCCCATCTATCTGGACAATTTTTCTTATCATTGTTTCACCTCTCTCAGAAAAAATAGTGCCAAAGGTAATCCAGCCTGCCTCTAATGACCATTTGCCGCCCGGAATAAGCCATTATGGCGCGGATTTTTTCACGATAATCTCCATTATAGCAATGGATACGACAATTCTTGCAGGTCGGTTTCGGGTCAAGCGGGCAATTTTTCCGTTTCTGAATCCCATATAACAGCAGATCAGCGCACTCATTGCACAAGTTAATCCCTTTGGGTACGAGTACTGCCAATTCGGGCGGCAATTCCACGGGCAGACGTAGTCGGTCGCAATGTTTTTGCCTGCAGTAAAGAGAGACGAACTTTACAATGACTTTTAGGTCTCGCAGCTGACTACCAGACAACCGATTGGCTTGTTTATTGTTCATACGGGTATAATATGCCTACATTCCCAAGGGCGAGATGACCAAAGTCAAAAGAATATAGATTCAGATAAAACCAGCCACGAAGCTCTTTACCAACGGACAGTGGGCTTGATATTCGTCGGGGTATAGTTTTCCGCCATTTGCCACATCTTTCCATCAACGAGCACCGGCTCAAGTTTCATGGCGATATAACCTATCACATTCATATAATCCGGGAGTTCGGAGGCAATTCTAACAATCCTGAAACCGATAAAATCTCCGACCGTTGGAAACGCTTCCGCCTCTTTGAGAGTGCATCCCCATACTTCACGCCCCCCTTCAGGAGCGGCAATCCGCAGGAGATACCAACGCTCCCCCTCCTGCCCCGGTTTGCCGACTTCCAGCACCAAGGCCGGGATCACCGCCTCAACAAGCAATGGATACTTGAGATTCTCACAGGCAAAATCAAATGCCGAGGAATTGCTGTCAAAGACCTTGGTCTGTACCTCTTTTCGCCTGAGCCATCCGAACATGAAGTCCCCCACGAGCCCCGATTGTGCCGGTATTATGCAAATAGACGCTATGATAGCCTTACACACCAGTATACCGATGCTGCAACATATTAATACGTCAAATTCAAGCAATCCGTAAATTGATTAAAGATGAAAAGATTTTAGGAAAATTCCGTTGCACTCATATCGGGTTTCTGAGACTATAATGAGAAACTAAGGTCCGTAGATAGGAATGGGGGAATACTCTTTTGTCTCCACTCTCTGATACAAGCACGCTGGGTCTGGATACGCGCCTTCTCTCCAACTTTATTTACGAATTCAATATTGCGCGCCGCCATGTCGCTGCATATCCGAGCAATCATCCGATTATCACTGCTACGCTTTCCAAAGTAACCGATCTGTTGCAGCAGCTGCTTTTGACCAGGGACGATATCTCTCTCGGAATCGCAAAAGATACGCTGCTTATCGGAGACTCTCACCTCGACAAGAACAACCCGGTCTACCGTGATGTTGCCAGACTTTTTTTCAGCCATGGCATTGCCGCCGTTTCATTTACAAAACAGCTCGGGATTGAAGATCTGTTACTGCTTTACCGAATTATCGCTCTGAAAAGAGACGATCTTGATAAAAAGGGGGGGCTCCTTGCATGCCTGGCAAAATCAGGGGTTAAAGGGATTCAGGTCAGTCCCATTAATTACGGAGCATTCAGTGCAACAGATGAAGAGGTTATTTCCGGAGCCGACCAGATATTTCTGGAAAAACAATCTGCCCTGATCTGGGACAATTTCGCTCGCAGCTTACTCAAAGGAACTCTAGCTGATGGCTCTCAGCCGGCGGACAACTCTTCACTGCTCGACCCGGCAGTTCTTTCCGAAATTTTCTCTAAACAGTCGCAGCAGTCAGAGACAAAAGTTTCCCGAGCAGCCAGTTATGAAAACACGATTACGAAATTTCTGCGAAAGCTGGAAGAGGGAGATCGCGGCGCAGAAAAGGAAGAACTGCTGCTAAGACTCACTGCATTTATCAGCAGGCTTTCTCCGGAATTACGAAGACAGTTCCTGAACAGCGCGTTTGCAGCGCTGGCCAACCATCAGGAACTTGCAGGGCCGATGCTGGCTAATTTGCCGGAAGATGCGATACTCGATGCCCTAGACGATCTGAGCAAGAGGAAGGCAACACTGCCCCAGACGATGCTTGACCTCATCGGCAGGCTTTCAAGCAACCTGGCGGACAAGGCAAGGGTTGTCTCTGCGCAGGGCCATAGCATTGAAGATGACCTCCTGAAGGAAAAGCTGAAAGTTATTTTTCAGGAGGAAAATCCAGATAAATTTGTTCCGGACAATTACCAGAAAACGTTACACGCAATCATTGCGGACCAAGCCGGATACGTCCCGGACCACAATATCGAGGGGATGAGGAGCTCTCTGAGCAGCCATCTTATTGAAGAGCAAATCAGCCATATTATCCTAGATATGATCAGCAACTTCCCTACCGAATGTGACTCGCCCCTCATGCAGCGGAACCTTCAAGAACTCTGCGGATATTTCCTCGGCATGGGCGATTTCATAGAACTGGCAAACATACACGATAAAATGGTCCGGAATCCTGCAGGAACTTCGGAGAAATCCTTTAATTTCCTTGAGATTTTTTCGGAGCCAGCCTTTATCGAAGAGGTTTTGAATGGCGTCAACTTCTGGGGGAAAACCAAATTCAACGAGATAAGCGACTTAATTGACCGAGTCGGAGCCCCTTTTGCCGAACCGGTCCTTGAACGCCTTGCCGAAGAACAGAACATGTCCATGCGGAGATTCTATATTGAAAGGTTGCGAAGAATCGGCGCCCCGGCCAGAAATGCCGCCGTTGCCAGACTTCGTGACGGCCGCTGGTACTTTGTCCGCAACCTGATACTACTGCTGCACTACCTCGGAGACATTAGCGTTGTCCCCCACCTCCGCAGGTTAACTGTACATCCCCACCCAAAGGTCAGGCAGGAAGCGGTCAAGGCGCTATTAGGATTCAGGGATCCCGAAGGCGACAACATCATATTGCGCGACCTGGATAGCGGAGATAAAGAGCAGATGCTAAATGCTGTGCGCCTGGCAGAAAACAGCCAAAACAACGAAGTTAACGAACGCCTCATTGGATATCTCAACCGAAGTGGTCTGACAGGATTCGAATACGAACTGAAAAGCGCATCGATACACTCTTTGGGTGCCATTGCCAAACCATCTTCCGTTCCCGGACTAGAGCGGTTCCTCAAATCAAGGACCATACTCCGCTCATCCCAGCTGAACCGGCTTAAGGTTGAAGCGGTACAATCCTTAAAAAAGTATCCAGCCAAGGCGGTTCTCCCTCTGCTTAATTCACTTCTCCAGAGTTCCCAGGCCGAGATACGACAGGCGGCAGAGGAGTCGTTCCGTCAGATTAACGGAGGCGACCGTGTCGAGTGAACGAGCAACTGACGTCCAGGAATTCATTCGTCTGCTAACAACTGCGATATCAAACTCCATCCTTTATTCTCCGGATCATCAGCAGGTTACGCGGCTCTGCTCGACAGCGTATCAGAAGCTGATATCGGCCTTGGGGAGCGATCAGGAACTCACACTGCTGCTGATTGATGACGAACTGATCTACAATAAACAACCTCTGCCGTACAGCATGTACAACAATCGTTTCTGCCAGGCTCTCAAGAGCCGTGGCATAAGCCATTTACGGTTGTTGCAGCCAATAACCCAGAACGATCTTGCTATTTTGATCAAGACCATTGGTTCCAGCATCTCAAGTGATGAGGAGACCCGCTCCCTGGCCAATATCAGGTTTGGCAAGGTTGCAATCAAGCAAACGCCGGATGAAAATGAGCGGGCGGTAAGCGAGGCGCGGATCCGTTCCCTGTCAGATGTACCGGTCGAAGAACTTGTCACCTTCATGGAGATCTATGACGAGGCACGCAACAACAAGAGGATCAATATCGTAGGCATTACCGAAATAGTCTCATGCTTCATAGGCACATTCAAGCAGGTGGCAGACCCGCTTCTTGCGCTTGCCCCATTGCGGGCAATGGACGAATATACATTTACCCATTCCACCAATGTCTGCATCTTGAATATTGCCCAGGCAATGTCCCTTGGCATCGACGGCCCGCTGTTGAACGACATCGGCGTTGCCGCAATGCTCCATGACATCGGCAAACTGTATGTGCCGGAAGAGATCCTCACCAAGACCGGCAAGCTTGACGACCGGGAATGGGAGCTGATCAGGCAGCATCCTGCCAAAGGGGCACAGAGGCTTCTGGACACTCCCGGCGTCCCAAGGCTTTCGGTTGTTACCGCATACGAGCACCATCTTAAATATAACCTTACCGGCTATCCAAGGGTTGCGGACGGATGGCAGCAGAGTCTCTGCAGTCATATGACCACCATATCCGATGTTTTCGACGCATTAAGAACCAAACGATCTTACCGGGATTCACTGGAGCACTCAGAAATTGCCACCATCATGCTCGAACTGGCTGGCACGGATCTGCACCCGGAACTGACCAGAAATTTTCTCCGCATAATCGGCAGACTGTCCGAGCAGCAGTCAGTTGAGGGGCTTGAACAACTAAGATCGAGCCCTGTTGAAAAGGCCCCCTTATGATCAAGCGGGTATTGCCAAAACCTTTTCAGTATTTCGGCAATGTCAGATTTTTCCTGTTCAGCCTCTGCCTGATCATCGCCCTCTTTGTTGCCGGAGTGTTTTTCGTCCTTTACAACCGCACCAATGCCCTGCTTACCCAAAGAATTCACGAACAGGCTGTCAGTTACGAAAACCTGATTCGCCATACCAAGAACTGGAATTATAATTACGGCGGGGTATATGTTGAAAAGCGACCGGGCGTGGAATCCAGCGCCTATATGCTTAAACTCGGCATGAACCCGGACGTAAGAACGGAAAGCGGCACTGTCTTAACCATCAGAAACCATGCGATCATGGTTGATGAAATTTCCCAACAGATAAAACGACACGAAGGGGTCTTTTTCAGGGTCATCAGCCGCAAACCCCTTTCCGAGAGAAACAAACCGGACATCACGGAGCAAAATGCGCTGGAGTCATTTGAAAAGGGGGCACGGGAGTTTTCCCGAACAGAGCTGGCAGGGGGCCACGGCGCCTTTTACCGGTACTTGGTCCCTCTGCAAGTGGAACCGGATTGCCTGAATTGTCACAGTGCCCAGGGGTATAAAGCCGGCGACATTATTGGCGCCATAAGCATCTCAATACCTATTTCCAAACTGATGAGCGAAATTAACGCCAACCGCCTTCTGATCTCGATTTCCGCCATTCTGACCATCGGCATCCTGGTTGGCATAACCTATTTCCTGACCTGGCGGCTGGTCATCCAGCTTGACGCGGCTCAGAAATCCCTGAAGAAACTTGCCTCAACCGATGAACTGACCGGGATCAAGAACAGGCGCCAGATCATGAAGCGCCTTGACGAGGAGTTTTCGCGGGCCAGCCGCCTGGGAGAACCTCTCTGCATCATAATTATGGACATTGACCACTTCAAGAAGATCAACGATACCTACGGCCACCCGTGCGGCGACCGGGTATTGAAGCAAGTGGCCAGTTTGATAACCGAGAACCTTCGGAACTACGACCGGATCGGCCGGATCGGCGGAGAAGAGTTCCTGCTGGTGTCGCCGGGAAGCTCTATTGATGACGCAAGAACCCTGGCGGAACGCTTGCGCCAGACCATCAACAATGAACAGTTTGGCGAGGGGGGCTGCCGGTTTTCAATTACGATCAGTGCCGGGGTGACTGCGCTCGCCCAAGCAGACGACAATGTCGATATCCTTATCAAGAGGGCCGATGAAGCGCTTTATGAGGCTAAGCAGTCGGGACGAAACCGGGTGGTGATTTCCTGATACAGCTTACTGTCCCAAGGCCCAGCGGTACTCCAGAACCAGCCTCTTCCGACTTTCACAGCAGATCAGATCCCACGGCAGTCTCTCCTCAAGAGGCACGGTGCGCGTAACCAGCCGCTCCATATCCATAGCATTCTCTTTGGTCGCTTTGCGCAAGCTGCCGCATTCCGCTGCATTGACAATTACTTTTGCCAACCTTCGGTCGCCTCGCGAAACCAGAGCCTGGATTACCGATTCCTTGAGCCCCTCCATCTGAAACCGCACATTGGGCATCCCGGCGACTGCCTTCCTGAGAAATGCCGCCTTCAGCTCCAGTTCCTTAACGGCCGCCATGCCGCACCACTGAAGCGGTGTAAACGGTTTCGGGATAAACGGATTTACGGAGAGGGTGATCTGGCCAAGCCTCTTGTTACCTTTTGCCGTTTCGGTTACAAGCTGCCGGATCGCATCGACCAGGGACACCATTTCATCCAGATCTGCCATGGTCTCGGTCGGAAGCCCGATTATGAAATAGAGCTTCAGGTTCAGGATATCATGACTGACCAAACGCCGGCATGCCTCCAGGATCTGACCGGCGTTGATCCCTTTGCGGACCAGATCCCGCAGTCTCTGCGAAGGGCCTTCCGGCGCCAGGCTGATGGTCTTGTGCCCGCTCTCAAACAGGACCCGGATCATTTCATCGTCAAGGGCATCAATCCGTAAAGAGGCGACCGACACAGCGCCACCGGCATCGGCGATACTGCGGCATAACTCGCCGATACCTTTGAAATCGCCCACTGCCGCACCGACAAGGCCGATTTTTTTGTGATCTGCCAGAGCGCTGAGCGCCTGGGTCTTAACAGACTCCAGTGAACGCTGACGATAAGGCTCATAGATAAACCCGGCAGCGCAAAAACGGCAACCACGCGGGCACCCCCTGGAGACTTCGATCAAATACATTCCGGAGAATTCCGTATCCGGTGCAAATAGTCGCGATCCGACGCCCGCCATGTCCAGGTCGTCACTCCAGACCCTCCGGACGCATGCCGGGACATCATCAAGCGGAGTAATGGCAGCAACAGCTTCGCCGGCATATTCGATCCGATACAGTGACGGCACGTAAATTCCTGGGATGCTTGCAGCCTGGAGGAGCAGCTCCCTCCGTGCCAGCCCTTCCGTGACCTGCAGCATTTCCAGGAGCTTGGGAACAAGCATTTCCCCCTCACCGATACAGGCAAGATCAAGTAGATCGGCTATCGGCTCAGGGTTAAGAAACAGCGCCGCGCCCCCGGCAATCACCAACGGGTTGCTGGCGTCCCTTTCCGACGAGAATGACGGGATCCGCGCCAGAGAGAGAATTATCGGGATATTGAGATAATCGGTCTCGAACGAGACGGAAAATGCAACCAGGTCGAAATCGGAGAGTGGTTTCTGCGACTCCAGCGACAGTAGCGGCTTGCGTCCGGTGCGATATTCGGCCAGTTCGTCCTTATCGGGAAGAAAGGCCCTTTCGCAGACTACATCGGAATGATCATTGAACAGGCCGTATACTGCCTGAAATCCGAGGTTGCTCATCCCGGTCCGGTAATGATTGGGGTACACCAAGCATACGGTGAGCTTACCCCCCCACCCCTTGACCACGCCCCCATGTTCTTCGGCAATCCTCCGGCGGTATTTATCGATGATTTTCCAGGACATAACCTAAAATAACATGTCTGTCCCTGCAGACAAAGAAAAACCCGGTACCCCTTGGGGGAAGGGGAATACCGGGCATATCACACCTTTCGGAGTAGTGGTGGCAGTCTCCGGAGGATGCATTGGATCAGCGCAATCGCTTTGGGTAATGTCTATTGCTGCTTTTAACCTGTCAGTCCACCGACTTCCTGAGGAAGGTCGGGATGTCGTACTGCTCGTCAAAATCATCGACCAGGAAACTGCTCTGGCGCGGGGCAGTGGTCTCACGCTCACGCAGCCGTTCAAAAGCCGGCCGCTCACGGTCATCGCGCCGGGTAACCAGCGGGGAGACCTTTCTTACCTCCTGGCGCTCCTTGGCCAGGTCGAACCGGTCACCGAAACCGGTTGCGATGGCCGTAATCTTGATGGTATCACCCAAGGTCTCATCAATGACCAGACCGATGATGATATTGGCATCGTCATGAACCTTCTCGTGGATTACCCGGCTGGCGGCATCGAACTCTTCCATGGTCATGGCGGCCGATCCGGAGATGTTTACCAGTACCCCCTTGGCACCGGAGATATCGATATCTTCGAGCAAAGGGCTGGAGATCGCTCTAGTAGCCGCATCAACAGCACGATTTTCACCGGTGGCAATGCCGATCCCCATCATGGCCATGCCGCGCTCGCTCATAATGGCGCGTACATCGGCGAAGTCGACGTTGATCATGCCGTGGGTAGTGATCAGGTCTGAAATCCCCTGGACTGCCTGGCGTAGAACGTCGTCAGACGGCTTGAAGGCATCGAGGATCGACATCGACTTGCCCGCTAAACCGAGCAGACGGTCATTGGGGATCACAATCAGGGAGTCAACATGCTGCTTAAGCTCCTTGATCCCCTCATCGGCCTTGGCAAGGCGCTGTTTCCCTTCCCGGGAGAACGGCTTGGTCACCACACCGACAGTAAGCGCGCCGACCTGACGGGCTGTTTCGGCAATAATCGGCGCCGCGCCGGTGCCTGTGCCGCCACCCATTCCGGCGGCAATGAAAATCATATCCGCACCCTGAAGGGTTTCCGACAGCCGTTCCTTGTCTTCCAGCGCTGCATCCCGCCCAACCGACGGATTTGCGCCGGCGCCGAGCCCCTTGGTCAGCTGACCGCCCAGCTGGATCTTGGTCGGAGCCAGATTGGTCCGTAGCGCCTGTGCATCCGTGTTCGCCACAATGAAATCGACGCCGTGCATCTTTTGCGAGATCATCGTATTGACAGCGTTCCCCCCGCCACCGCCTACACCGATCACTTTGATCTTCGCGTTCTGATCAATGGTCTCATCGAACACAAACATAGACTTACCCCCTTTTTGTGATCTGCCACCACACTTGAAATTATGGGCATCGCCCCAATTAGAAAAACTCCCCGAACCACTCTTTCATCCGCCGACTCACCCGCCGGAACAGGTTATCGTCGGTCTGAGAAGTCGGGAACTCACGAATTCCCTGGTTTTTGCTCCCATATACCACGAGGCCGACTCCGGTAGCATATGCCGGGGTATTAACCACATCCACCAACCCGCCGATGTTTTGCGGCAACCCTCTGCGCACCGGCAGGTTGAATACCTGTTCGGCCAGCTCCGGCATCCCCTCAAGGATCGTGCTCCCACCGGTAATGACGACGCCGGAGGCGATCAGATCCTCGTATCCGGACTTTACGATCTCGCGGTTAACCAGGGTAAAGATCTCCTCAACCCTCGGTTCCAAGATCTCTGCCAGTAGCTGCCTGGAAAGCACCCGAGGCTTCCGCCCGCCGACGCTCGGCACCTCGATTGTCTCTTCCTTGCCTACCAGCGAGGCCATGCAGCAGCCGTACTTCTGCTTGATCCTTTCGGCCTCGGCCATCGGGGTTCTCAGCCCGACGGCGATGTCATTGGTCATATTGTTGCCGCCGAGGGAGAGGACCGACGTGTGCTTGATGGCGCCATCCACAAAGATGGCGATATCGGTGGTGCCGCCGCCAACGTCAACCAGGGCCACCCCAAGCTCCTTCTCGTCAGAGGACAAGACCGACTCCGAAGAAGCGAGTTGCTCGAGGACAATGTCGGCAACATCGAGCCCGGCCCGGTTGCACGCCTTGATAATATTCTGAGCGCTGGCCACGGCGCCGGTCACGATATGCACCTTGGCTTCCAGCCGGACGCCGCTCATGCCCAGAGGTTCACGGATGCCGTCCTGGTCATCAATAATGAACTCCTGCGGCAGGATATGGATGACCTCCCGATCCATCGGGATCGCCACTGCCTTGGCAGCGTCGATGACCCGCTTCACATCTTCCGCAGAGACCTCGCGATTCTTGATGGCAATGATTCCCTGGGAATTGAACCCCCGGATGTGACCGCCGGCAATCCCGGCATACACCGACTTGATCTCGCAGCCGGCCATCAGTTCGGCCTCTTCAACGGCCTTGCGAATAGCTGCGACAGTGCTTTCGATGTTGATCACAACCCCTTTACGCAAGCCGCGCGACGGGCTGGTACCGATGCCGACGATTTCTATGCCGTCCTCAGTAGCATTGCCCACTATGGCGCAAATCTTGGTGGTCCCGATGTCGAGCCCAACCAGCAAATTGTCCCGTTTACCGGACATAGCTCTCCCCCCTAGGTTTCTGCTTTTTTACTATAGTTCGGTCACAAAAGTCGAGGTCAATATTGTCGGGACTGAAACTGTCTGTTTTCAGACCTCGATATACGATATCCGCTCCAGCTTCACTGAAGCTGCCGACCAGTGCACAGATCCGTTTGCCGCCCAGACCGCAATCCGCAATCAATCCAATTCGCTCGCTGGCCATCGCGCACCCCCATTTATCCGGATTTCACTACTATTTTGTCGGTATAATCAAGGTCTATGTACTCGACTGCCTTCATCTGCGGCTGCAGGGTGGCGTAGATCCTGCCGAACCGCGCCAGTTTTTCTTCAAAACCGGTCCGCCCCAACCGAACCGGAACCCCGCGGTCGGCCATGAAGATGGTAAACCCATACCCCTTGTCGTAATGAACCTCGGACACATCTTCGAGCCGCAGCACCTCTCTCCCTTTCAGCAGTTCAACCAGGGCGAGCATCGACTTCAGGGCCTCCTTGGAGCCGGTTGGGTCTCGGGATAGATCGTCTTCGCTGATGCCGGTGAGCACGGGGTAATCAAGGTTGTCCCCTTCCGTGAGCAGCTTGAACAGCTCCCCTTTAGCGTTCAGGTAATAGAGATATCCCATGCTCGCCACTGCCACCGGCTCCTGTTCGGCGATCTCGATCGCAATGGTATGCGGCAGATACCTCCTGATCCTGACCTTTTCCACCCAGGGGTTATTGGTAAGCTGCTCGCCGATCCTCTCCAGGCGCAAGCCGGTTAGATCGTCACCGGGTTTGATACCGGCCTGAGCGATCACTTCCTCGCGGGTAAGACGCTTGAGCGGCGACACTTCTATTATCTCCAGCCGAAAAAACGAGGCCCTGGAAACAAGGGAATAAGCCTCGTAAACGAGCAGTACCCCGAGAGACGCCACCGATAGATAGATGACACCCCGGGCCGCTTTTCTGAGAAAACCGCGGATATTTATCCGTCGCTTCTCGCGCTTCATCCGGTTCTGGACAACCCGCCCCGGCTTCCCACGGAAAGGTTGACTGCTCGATCTGCGGCTCGCAGGCACTGCCATCTAATTCAGTTCCCCATCCCTTTGATCTTCAGCGCGGCCGAGCATACGATCTCCTCGACGAGATCGGCAAAACCGTATCCTGCTGACTGCGCTATTTCCGGCATCAGACTGAGGGCAGTCATGCCGGGAAGGGTGTTCACCTCCAGCAGGAAACATTCCCCCTGTTCAGTGACCAGGAAATCTACCCGGCTGTAGCCGTCGCACCCGAGCGCCCGGTGCGCCAGTTCCCCCTGCCGCAGCACCTTCTCGTACAGCGCCGGCGCAAGTGGCGCCGGGCAGATATGCTCGGCCATGCCGGCTGTGTACTTGGCCTCAAAGTCGTAAAATTCGCGTTTCGGCACGATCTCTATCGCCCCGAGCGCCCGATCGGCAAGTATGGCAACCTGGATCTCCCGACCCTTGATATACTGCTCCACCAGGATCTCGGCATCGTAGCGGAACGCCTCTGCCAGGGCAGCGGGAAGCTCTTCGCTCTTCCTGACGATGCTGACGCCGACCGAAGATCCTTCCTGGGACGGTTTTACCACCAGCGGCAGCCCGAACCCGGCATACTCGGCATTGAACGTGTCGCTTCCCCGCAGGACCACGTACGGCGCTACCGTAAGGCCGTTGGCAGCGAAAACGACCTTTGCCACGGTTTTATTCATAGCCAAGGCGCTCGCCAGGACCCCGGAGCCGGTGTACGGTATCCCCATGACCTCCAGGAGTCCCTGTATCGTGCCGTCTTCGCCCAGCCGGCCATGCAGGCAGATAAAGGCCACTTCTACCCGTTCCGCCGCCAGGCGGGCCGAGATATCGCGGCCCACATCGAGGGCAACGCTGTTGTAGCCCCGTTCAATCAGCGCGCCGTGGACCGCCGCGCCGCTCTTGAGCGATACATCACGCTCCGCGGACATCCCGCCCATCAGAACCCCAATCTTCTTCTTTTTCATCTCCGCACGATCCATTGCCTCACTCCTCACCCACGATCCGTACCTCTTCTTCCAATACGACCCCGGATTGCGCCCGTACCCGCTCTTTGACCAGCGCGGCCAGCTCCAGGAAATCGTGGGCCGTTGCACCGCCGCGGTTGACCAGGAAATTTGCGTGCTGCTCGGACACCTGGGCTCCTCCCACCGTAGTCCCACGAAGACCGGCAGCATCAATCAGCCGCCATGCCGAAGCGTTTGGCGGATTCTTGAAGAAGGAGCCCGCGTTCGGGTAACCGACCTGTTGACTGACGCGGCGCTTTTCGATGAACTCGGCTACGCGCACCGATATTGCCGTCGGATCGTCAGCGGTCAGCTGAAAAAGCGCCTCCACTATTACAGCCCCCTCAGCCAGATTCAAGAACCGGTAGCCATATTCGAGATCCCGGCCAGCGGTTTCTTGCAATCCGCCAGCTCCTAGAGTCGTAAGGCTTTCAAGAGCCGCCATGATCTCATGGCCGTGGCATCCGGCATTCATCGCCAGCGCGCCGCCGATGCTCCCCGGGATGCCGCTCAGGAACTCAAGCCCTGAAAGCCCTTCCAGTTCCAGGCATTTGACCAGCCGCTGGTTCGAAACCCCTGCCTGCACCTTTACCCTGTTGCCGGGCAGCCGTTCCACTGCCTTCAACTTCTTCAGGGAGATGACAACCCCCCGTAAACCGTTGTCACGCACCAACAAGTTGTAACCGCCGCCGATGACCAGGCATTTAACGGATTGCTCACAACAGCCGGCGTACAGCTGCCTTAGTTCATCCAGATCCTCGGGAAAAGCCATGACATCAGCCTTGCCCCCGACTTTGAGCGCTGTATGACCGGCCAGCGGCTCGTCTTCCAGCAGACGGCCGCGAAACCCCTTGAAGATAGTACCGTAGGGCCGGTCCATAGCCGGCAGCTACCCTTTCCCCTGGAGTTGAACCAGCAGCTCTTCACCGATCTGCCACAGATTCCCTGCGCCCAGGGTCAGGACTATGTCCCCTTCGCGTATCACCCCCTGGAGATGGCCGCAGAGCCGTTCCCGCTCCGCGATATAGGTGACGTCCTTCTGCCCGTGCTGGCGTATGCTAGTTGCGAGCTTTTCCGCCGTAACCCCCGGAATCGGCTTTTCGCTCGCCGCATAGATCTCGGTCATCACCAGCACATCCGCATCGTAAAAACAGGTCACAAAATCGGAGAACAGCTCTTTGGTACGGGTATATCGATGCGGCTGAAAAGCAACCACGAGCCGTCGCTCCGGCCAGCCGCTCTTTGCCGCCGCAAGGGTTGCCCTGATCTCTGCCGGATGATGTCCATAATCGTCAACAATCATAATGCCGTTGACCTCACCCTTGACCTGAAACCGCCGTCCCACCCCGCCGAAACGCTCGAACCCCTCCTGAATCAGGTTGAACGGCATATCCAGCTCCATCGCAACGGCAATACAGGCCAGGGCGTTGAGCACGTTATGAGCTCCGGGCATGGCAAACGTGATCTCTCCCATCCGGTACCCCTTATAATGCGCGACAAAGCTGGTCTTGCCCCCGGAAAGCCGGACATGGGTCGCGCGGATATCGGCCTGGGAGGTGAGTCCGTAGGTGACAAACCGCTTTTTGACCTTCGGGATGATCTCGGCCACATTGCGGTCATCCAGACAGAGCACGGCCAGACCGTAGAACGGGATCTTGTTGATGAAATCGACGAAAGTATCCTTGATCTGCTCGATCCCACCGCTGTAATAATCGAGATGGTCGGCATCGATATTGGTCACGACTGCGATTGTCGGCGAGAGCTTGAGAAACGAGCCGTCAGATTCGTCGGCCTCTGCGACCAGGAACTTTCCCTGGCCGAGCACGGCATTGGTGCCGAGCGTGTTCAGTTTGCCACCGATGACGATGGTCGGATCGATGCCGCCATGGGTAAGCACGGTAGCGACCATTGAGGTCGTTGTCGTTTTCCCGTGGGTCCCGGCAATGGCGATACCGTATTTCATCCGCATCAGCTCGGCCAGCATCTCGGCGCGCGGAATGACCGGGATCATCCGGCTCCTGGCTTCGATAACCTCGGGATTGTCTTCCTGCACGGCGGTCGATGTCACGACGACATCAACGGAGGTCACGTTTTCCCGGGCATGGCCGATATGGATCTCGCCGCCTAGCGAGGCAAGCCGCTCCGTGATCTCCGAATTGCGCAGATCCGATCCGGACACCTTGTAACCGAGGTTCAGCAGCACTTCGGCAATGCCGCTCATGCCGATGCCGCCGATACCAACGAAATGGATTTTCTCGATCTTACCGTACATGTCCGGTTCCTTTTATTGCGAGCATTCGATCCACGATTATCCTGGCCGCGTCCAGCCGCGCCATTCTCCGGGCGTTCACGGCAATGGCGGCCAAACGTGCCGGATCGGCCATGATCCTGACGATTTCTCCGGCCAGCCGTTCCCCGGTCAGCTCCTGCTCAAGCAGCATCAGGCAGGCGTCCTGCTTCAGCAACGCCTCGGCGTTCTTCCGCTGGTGATCGTCCACGGCATGGGGAAACGGAATGAAGAGACATGCCTTTGCCGCAGCCGTAACCTCGGCAATGGTGGTCGCGCCTGCCCGGCAGACGACCAGATCCGCATTCCTGTATGCCCCGGCCATATCGTCTATGAACGGCAGCACTTCGGCCTCGACCCCGGACCTGGCATACCCTTCGGCCACTTCGTCCCGGTCGTTCTGACCGGTCTGATGGACAATGGCAATCCGATTATTCATGGCTGCCAGATGCGGCAAGGCCGCGATCATCGCCTGATTGATGCTTCTGGCCCCCTGGCTGCCGCCGAACACCAATATCCGGAATTTTTCCGAGGTTGCCGGGGCCGGCGTATCTTCCGATGCGGCCACCAGATCAAGGATCGATTTCCGCAGGGGATTGCCGGTCATCATGACCTTGTCCTGCGGGAAAAACCGCCGCGACTCTTCCAGAGAAATGAACACCTGGCGGGCAAACCTGGCCAGCAGCCTGTTGGTAAGGCCGGGAATGGCGTTCTGCTCATGAATGAAATATCCGATCTGCATACCGCGCGCTGCCAGGCAGAGCGGTGCCGAAGCATAGCCGCCGACCCCCAGCACGATGTCGGGCCGGAATCTTTTCAGGATTTGCCGCGACTCAGAATACCCGAACAGGAACAGCACCGCCCCCTTGATTTGCGCCAGGCCGTTCTTGCCCCGCACCCCGGAGGCTGAGACGCATTCCAGCTTCATCCCCAGCTGCGGGACGATCCGGGACTCGATCCCCCTGCTGGTGCCGACAAACAGGACTTCGTTGGCAGCATCCCTGGCAACGAACTCCTCGGCAACCGAGATGCCGGGGAAGAGGTGCCCGCCGGTACCGCCGCCGGCAATGATCAGTCTCATGGCGTCCCCCGCATCCGTGATGAAATATTGAGTAAAATCCCCATGGCAAACAGGGTGATCAGCAGCGAACTCCCGCCGTAGCTTATGAACGGCAGTGCCAATCCTTTGGTCGGCAGCAGGCCGGTAACGACCCCCATGTTCACGAACGCCTCGATACCGAGCAGCACGGCGATGCCGAAAGCGAGAAAGCGCCCGAAGATATCCTCAGTCGCCAGTGCCACGCGGATGCTTCGCCAGACCAGCAGGAAGAACATCGAAGCGATCAGCAGCACCCCGATGAATCCGAGCTCCTCGCCGACCACCGAGAGGATGAAGTCGGTGTGGGCCTCGGGGAGATAGAAGAGCTTCTGCTTCCCTTCGCCCAGCCCCTGACCGAGCACCCCCCCGGCGCCAAAAGCCAGCCACGACTGGATAATCTGAAAACCGCTGTTGGCCGGGTCTTCCCAGGGGTTGAGAAACGCCAGTACCCGCCGGCGCCGGTAATCGACGTTCATGACAAGGAAGTAGAGGAACGGCAGAGCAAGCAGGAACATGGAAATCAGGTACGTCGGCCGCGTTCCGGCGGCAAACAGCATGATGACCGCAACCGCTCCGAGCGTCAGCGCTGCGCCGAGGTCGGGCTGCTTGAGCAGTAACAGCAACAGCACGGCAAGCACCACCATGTACGGTAGAAAGCCGCTCGAAAAAAACTTCACCCGGTCCTGTTTCTTTTCCAGCGAATAGGCCATGTAAAGGATCAGTGCTATCTTGGCCACCTCGGACGGCTGCAGGGAAAATCCCGGGAATCTGATCCAACGGGCGGCACCGCCGGCACTCCCCCCGATGCCCGGAATCAGCACCAGCACCATCAGCACGAGGCAGCCGATCAAAGCCGGAACGGCAAGTTTTTTCCATATATGGTAGTCGATCTGCATGACCCCGTACATGATGCTGAATCCGACGAGGGCAAAGAGCCCCTGGCGCTTCAGGAAATAGAATCCGTCGTGATATTTTTTCGCCGCCATTACCGATGACGCGGAGTAGACCATGACCACACCGAAGCAGGTCAGTGCCACGACCATCAGCAGTATGACGATATCGCACGACGTCAGTCGTTTCATCTCGGTTCAGCCCCCGGAAGCTTCCTGACCAGAGCCTTGAACTGCTCGGCCCGGTCCTCGTAGTCGCGAAACATGTCGAAACTGGAACAGGCGGGAGAAAACAGCACTACGCCACCCGGGCCGGTCACGGCAACGGCATGGCCAACCGCCTCCTCAAGGGTTGCCGCCATCCGGACCTCGGCATACCGGCCGAGCTCGGCAGCAATTCGCTCCTTGGCCTCGCCGATCAGAATCATGCAGCGCACCCGCTCCCGAACCAGTTCGGCCAGCGGTGCATATGATCCACCCTTGTCCTTGCCGCCGGCAATCCAGGTAATGTCGTTGAAGCTTGCCAGCGCTTTCTCCACGCTCCCCACATTTGTCGCCTTGCTGTCCTCGTACCAGCCGACGCCGTTGATCTCCCGGACCAGCTCCATCCGGTGCGGCAGGCCGCGGAACTCCTCCACTGCCCTGCGGGCGAGCAATGCCGGACAACCGGTCAGCATGGTCGCGGCCAGCGCGGCCATGATATTTTCGGTATTATGCACCCCTTTGATCCGGAACCCGGCGGTCGGAATAACCTCTTCCAGCCCGTCCCACCGGAAGACGATCTCCCCGTTCCGGTGAAAGATCCCTTCCTCAAGCTCGCGGCGCTGGCTCATCCAGCAGATCCGGCCGTGCATGGTCCCCGCAAGATCGGCGACAATCGGGTCATCCAGGTTCAATACCGCATAATCGGCGCCGGTCTGGTTCATGAAGACCCGGACCTTGGCGTCGATATATTCCTGATAGCTGTCATAGCGGTCCAGATGATCTTCGGTGATATTCAACAGCACCGCAACGCGCGGGCGAAAACATTCGATCGCCTCCAGCTGGAACGAAGAGAGTTCCACCACGACCCGCTCGACCGCTTCACCCTGTTCCACCAGATCAATCAGGGGGTTGCCGATGTTCCCGCCGACAAAAGTGGCGAATCCGGATTTGCGGCAGATCTCGCCGGTAAGGGTGGTGGTGGTGGTTTTCCCATTGGTACCGGTAATGGCGATGACCGGTGCTTCGATAAACCGGCTCGCCAGTTCTATTTCGCTGATCACCGGCACCCGACGCTCCCGGGCCAGCCGCAGCGGCTCGATATCCATCGGCACGCCAGGGCTTACCACGATCATGTCAACGGCAATGAAGGTCTCAACCGAGTGCACTCCTAGCTCCAGATTCAGGTCGAGCCCGCCAAGCTGGGTCAGGAAAGGTTGCAGGGCAGCCGCGTCTTTCATGTCGGTGACCGTAACCGCTGCCCCGCGCTTTGCCAGAAAGCGGGCAACCGCGACCCCGGTTTTTGCCAGACCGACAACCAGTATTTTTTTGCCGAAGAGGTTCATGTCATTACCGTAACTTGAGCGTTGAAATGGCGACCAGCGCCAGTATTATCGTAATTATCCAGAACCGGACAATGATCTTCGGCTCAGCCACCCCTTTCAGTTCGAAATGATGATGAATAGGGGCCATCCGGAAGATTCGCTTCCCCCGGTATTTATATGAGCCGACCTGGAATATGACCGACAGCGCCTCAATGACGAACACACCGCCGACGATGACCAGAAGCATCTCTTGCTTAGTGAGCACTGCCAGGGTGCCGAGCGCTCCGCCGAGCGACAGGGAACCGACATCACCCATGAACACCTCGGCAGGATAGGAGTTGTACCAGAGAAACCCCAGCCCGGCCCCGACCATGGCGCCGCACAAAACTGCCAGTTCACCGGTTCCCGGCACATACGGTATCTGCAGGTATGCCGAAAGCCGGGCATTACCGGCGATGTAGCAAAAGAGCAGATAGGTGGCGGCATTTATCGCCACAGGGCCAATGGCCAGGCCATCGAGCCCGTCGGTCAGGTTCACGGCATTGCTGGCCCCGACGATCACCAGGGTCGCAAATGGGATGTAGAAGATCCAGAGATCCGGGTGAATCCTTTTGAAGAACGGGAAAAACAGCTCTTCCGAAAATCCGGGCATTGTGAACAGTATTATCCCGACAACCGATGCCAGTAAGATCTGCCAGAACATTTTCTGGCGGGGGGACAGCCCCTTGGGATTCTTCTCCACCACCTTCTTGTAATCGTCAACAAAGCCGATCGCCCCGTAACCAACAACGATGAAAAGCGTGAGCCAGATATAGACATTGGTCAGGTCCGCCCAGAGCAGGGTCGGCACAACTATGGCAGTCAGGATCAGCACCCCGCCCATTGTCGGGGTCCCCTGCTTCTTCAGGTGCGATTCGGGACCGTCGGTCCTGATCACCTGCCGCGCCTGTAGCGCCTCCAGTTTCCTGATCACCCACGGGCCAATGATAAAGCAGAGGAGCAGGGCAGTTATCATGGCGTAGATCGATCGGAATGTCAGGTATTTGAAGACGTTGAAGAGTTTGATGCTGCCTGCGAGCGGGTAGAACAGGTGATAGAGCATCAGTTTGCGCCTTTCCCATGGGGTAAGGCGCACCAGTTCCGGATACCCTCGGCTATGGTTTCCATCCTCATCCCCCGCGAACCCTTTACCAGCACGCAGTCGCCCGGTTGCAGCGTGCCCCGCAGATCGACAAGCAGCTGCTCATGGTCATCGGCTACTACAATCGCTTCTTCAGGCATGCCGCCATCCAGAGCACCGGCCTTTACCGTTTCGGCGAACCGTCCCATCAGATAAAGCCTGCACGCACAGGTCGCCGCAAGCCGGCCCACCCCGCGATGCGCATCCATTGCCCCACTGCCGAGTTCAAGCATGTCGCCCAGAACTGCAATTGCCCGTCCGTCACCTTTGAGTTCGGACAGGGTGACAAGCCCGGCGGCCATTGATCCGGGATTGGCGTTGTAACTGTCATCGATCAGCGTAACCTCTCCGAGTTTCTCGAGCCTGAACCGTTTTTCTACCGGATCAAACCGTTCCAGCCCGGCGGCTATTTCATCCGGCGTGATCCCCACTGCCCAGGTTGCAGCCGCAGCAGCAAGGGCGTTCTGGATATTGTGCCGGCCAAAGGCACGCAACCGTATGGTTTGCTCAGCACCGAATATGTTCAGCGCAAAACGCTGACCTTCATGCCCCATCTTTTCGATCGCACCGGCAGTGACATCCCCGCCGTGCATCCCGAACGAGATGCGGCGAACCCCTTCAGGCACAGGCAATGCGGCGACAAGCTGGTCGTCGCAGTTATAAACCGCACTCTGCCCGGGCTGCAACCGCATGAACAGCTCGCCCTTTGCCCTGGCCACCGCTTCCAGACTCCCCATACTTTCCAGATGTGCCGGGAATACGTTGGTAATAACCCCTACCGAAGGCGCAGCAATACCGGCCAGCCGGTCGATCTCGCCCGGTTCGCTCATCCCCATCTCAAGAACACCCCAGCGCATCTCTTCCGAAGCCTGAAAAATCATCCTGGGGAGGCCGATCAGGTTGTTGAGGTTTCCGGCGGTCTTCAGGCCAGCCCCTTTTACTGCAAGGATGGTCGCTATCATCTCCTTGACCGTGGTCTTGCCGTTGCTCCCGGTTACCCCTATCAGCGGAAAATCGAACCTGCGCCGGTAAGAGGCAGCAAGATCGCCGAGCGCCCTGAGCGTATCTGGAACCACGATGCAGGTTGCATTTTCCGGCAGGGAATGATCGGCAACCCAGGTCTCTTCGGCCAGCAGAGCAGTTACCCCTCGATCTACCGCTGCCGCAATGTAGTCGTGTCCGTTGAAACGCTCCCCGCGAAGCGGAATGAACAGTTCGCCCGGCTGGACCGTCCGGGAGTCGGTCGATACCCCCCGCACCTTCTCGGCAGCATCGCCGCAAAGCCTCCCGCAGACAGCCACCTGGATGTCACTCATGACGAACATCTCCCGGTTCGCAGTCATGGCATACCCTCCGGATGAGCCAACGCCGCGGCAGCCTCTTCGCGGTCGTCAAAATGGTGCTTGGCAGTCCCTATGATCTGGTAATCCTCGTGCCCTTTGCCGGCCAGAAGCACTATATCCCCAGCCTGAGCCAGGCCGATGGCAAGCCGGATTGCGGTGCGCCGGTCAGGAACAACGGCAAACCCTTTTTCCGGAACTCCGTTGCCCAGGGCAGCGTAGTCATACTCCCTGATTCCGAGTGGTAGAACACCGGACCGAACCTGGGAGATTATCTCGTCGGGGTTTTCGGTCCTCGGGTTGTCCGATGTGATTATCGCCAGGTCAGACAGCCGCCCGGCAACCTCTCCCATGATCGGCCGTTTACCCTTGTCGCGATCGCCGCCACAGCCAAATACGGTCAGAATCCGGCCGGTTTTCAATTCGCTCAGGGTCTGCAGGACGTTTTCCAGGGCATCGCCGGTGTGGGCATAATCAACGAACACACCGATTCCAAGCCCGTTTTCCACCCGCTCCAACCGGCCCGGCACCTTTTTATGGCACTCAATTCCGGCGCGCAGGGTCTCCAGTGACAAACCCAAGGCATAACCTGACGCAAGAGCAGCCAGGATATTGTAGAGATTGAACCTCCCCACCAGACCGGACGAGAATTCAATGGTTCCGGATGGAGTGACAACCTTTCCGGTGATCCCGGAAATGGACGAGTGGACGTCAACCGCCCGGACATCGCCTTTGGCAATTCCGTAGGTAATGACCGGGCAGACCGATTCTCTTGCCACGACTTCGCCATATTCGTCGTCAAGATTCACCACTGCCCGCCGGTTTGGCTTGTTTGGCGACGGCTGCAGAAATTCCCGGAACAGCCTGAGCTTGGCTTCGAGGTACTGCTCCATGCTTCCGTGATAATCAAGGTGGTCCCTGGTCAGGTTCGTGAATACTCCGACGTCGAACTGGCAGCCGTCTACACGCCGTTGCTCCAAGGCATGGGATGACACCTCCATCACCACTCCGGCAGCGCCGCGGTCAACCAGCTGCCGGATCACTTCCTGGAGTTCCGTCGATTCCGGCGTTGTATGTGATGCCGGCAGCACTGTTGCGCCAAGCCGGTAACTGACCGTACCCAACACCGCGGTTGCAATCCCTGCGGCGGCCATGATCGACTCAATCAGATAACTGGTCGTGGTTTTGCCGTTCGTGCCGGTTATCCCGACAAGAGGGATGTTTGCCGTCGGCCTGTTATAAAAGGCCGATGCGATCAGCGCCATCGCCAGGCGGGAATTCTCCACATGCACGTACGGGACCCCTTCCGGAACAGCTGCGCTGTCCTCCACGACAACCGCCACGGCCCCGCGCTCGATTGCTGCGGCGATGAACCGGTGGCCATCGGCTGCAGCCCCTTTTAAAGCGAAAAAGAGACCCCCGGGCTTAACATTCCGCGAATCGTAGTAGAGCCCTTGAATCTCTCGGTCGCTCCCGTCGCTGCAATAGAGCGGCGAAACCTCTTTTATCAGGTCACTCAGTTTCATGAGGCCTCGAATGATGTAGCCTTTTCAGGCAGAAGGAGTGAATTTTACCCATACCTGATCCCTCGGCCCTATCCTCTGGCCCGGCAGCGGACTCTGCTCCACGGCCCGGCCGCTTCCGATAAGACGCACATTTAAGCTTCGTTTTTGCATGCCCCGCATAACATCGCGCATGCTCTTGCCCCGGAAATCCGGCATCAGCAGCCCCTGGCCGGAATCGACGATCTCCCCTTCCGCAGCATTGTCGTTAGCAGCAACAGCAGCCGGTATCGTGCTTTTCCTGGCGATTTCCGGTTCCGTGCCCCGGCTTTTTTTCAGCTTGGCATCAGGGGTAATTTTAAGGTAACAGAGCGCCTGCTGTGCTATGGCGCCGAATGCCGGAGCAGCGACCACACCGCCGTAAGGACTGGTTTTGGGTTCGTCGATGACAATCAGGATGGTTAGTTTCGGGTTGTCAGCGGGCACGAAGCCGACAAAGGAGGCGGTCCGCTTGTCAACCGAGTAGCCGCGGGTAACCGGGTCCACCTTCTGGGCCGTACCTGTTTTGCCGGCCACGCGATAACCATCGACAGCGGCATTGGTCCCTGTTCCGCCTTCGCCGGTGACTGACTCCATCATTGTGGCTATTGTCCTTGCGGTGCCAGGTGATATCACCCGGTTCCGCGACTGGGGAGTTACCTGCTTCAGGACATTGCCGTCCGCATCGGTTATCTTTTCCACCAGATAAGGCTTCATCAGAACCCCGCCATTGGCCACGGCCGAAACAGCCGATGCTATCTGCAGTGCCGATGCGGCAACACCCTGACCGAATGAGATATTGGCCAGGTCCACGGCAAACCACTGATTCCTGTCCCTGAGGTTGCCGCTGGTCTCCGCAGGGAGATCAATTCCATTTCGCTCCCCGAAACCAAACGATTTCAGGTAACGGTACAGACGTTCCGAGCCGAGCCGGCTTCCAATCTTTGCCGCGCCGATATTGCTCGAATACTTGAGGATGTCGGCAACCGAGATCCTGGCGTATTTGTGGGTGTCGTGAATGGTCCGGCCGCCGATTTCATAGGAACCCATCTCGCAGTCAAATGTGTCCCTTGGATTGACAATCCCCTCCTCGATAGCTGCAGCAAGCAGAAAGACCTTGAATGTGGACCCGGGCTCGAAACTGTCCGCAATCGCCCGGTTCCGCAGTGCGGAAGGAGAATACTTCTGATGTACGTTCGGGTTGAACCCCGGATAGTTCGCCATAGCCAGTATCCTGCCGCTGTGCGGCTCCATCACGAGAGCAGTGCCCGCTTTTGCCTGACTTTCGGCAACTGCCTTGGCAAGTTCTTTTTCAGCCATATACTGGATATTCTTGTCCAGGGTCAAAGTAACATTATGTCCTTTGGATCCCCCTTGGACCACGGCATTTTTTAAGGCAACGTCCCTTCCGAGCGCATCTCGTTCCGTGATCATGTAGCCGGTGCTGCCCAGAATGGTCGAATTGTATTTCCGCTCAATTCCTTCCAGCCCCTCGGGATCAAGGCCGGTAAAACCGATGACGCTCGCCGCCATTTCCAGGTTTGGATAAAATCTCTTGCTCTCCTTTACAAAGCCGACTCCATCCAGTTCAAGTTCCTTTATCCGGGCCACAAGTTCCGGTGCAAGCTGCCGCTGAATCCAGACAAATCCTTTGCTCCCGGTCAGTTTCTGCTGCAACTGGGGCTGTGGCAACCCCAGTAGCGGAGCAAGCTTAGCGGCAGTGCCCCGCGGATCTTCAATATTTCTCGGTTCGGCAAAGCATGATTCCATCTCAATGGAAACGGCCAGAGAGGCATTATTGGCATCAAAAATGGTGCCTCGTGCCGGTGTCAGCTGCACTGTTTTCTGATGCTGCCGCTCGGCCAGCTTTTCCAACTGCTCCCGCTTGATGACCTGAAGGTAGAAGGCCCTGGACGAAGTCGCCAGAAGTAAAAAGCAAAAAGGGCTCCGATAAGGCGGATTCTTGCCCTGGCCCATTTCTCTCTTCGATCTCTCACCGCACCTGTACCACCTGTTGATTTGTCGGCAACGACAGCCCGAGCTCACTGCGCGCAACCGATTCGATCCGTGCCGGTGTCTTCAAAGAGGCAACTTCCAGCTTGAGCTTGCTCTGCTCCTGCTGCATTTCCTTGAGCTGCTTCCTGCTTTCTCCAAGCTGCAGACTGAGGTCAACCACCTTCACCCGCGACCAGACATGGAATATCGATACAGTTGTGAGAAGCGCCAGGATCACGAGCAATGCCGGCAGATATTCTTCGCGTTTCCCGTCAAATATCGCTTCCAATCGTCTGGGAGCTATTACTCTGCCGTATGCGGTCTTTGCATTTGACATGTCAGTCACCGTCTCTTTCAGCATTTCTCCGCAGCCCGAAGCTTTGCGCTACGTGACCGCGGGTTGGAGGCAATCTCGCCATCCGAGGCCATGACAGGCCTGCCGGTAAGAACCTTCAGAACCGGCTTGCCGCCACAAGCGCAAACAGGGAGCCCTTTCGGACAGCGGCAACCGGTAGCCTTGTCCCGGAAAAACTGTTTGACGATCCGGTCTTCAAGCGAATGAAAGGAGATAACAACAATCCTTCCGCCGCTTCGAAGGAGTGGAACCGTATCATGCAGGCATTTTTGCAGGCTGTTGAGTTCATCGTTCACCGCGATCCTTATCGCCTGAAAGGTCCTGGTTGCCGGATGAATCCGGTCTTCCCACGCCTTTCGCGGTATGGCTCTGCTCACAATTCCGGCAAGTTGCCCGGTAGTTTCCAGTGGCGCTTCGAGCCTGGCAGCGACAATCCTGCGGGCAATCTGCCGCGCCCATCGCTCTTCCCCGTACTCCCGGATGATCTGCGCCAACTCCGCTTCCGGAGCCTGGTTGACAAGCTCCGCGGCCGTGATCGCCCCGGAACGGTCCATTCGCATGTCGAGGGCCGCATCCTGCTGAAAACTGAACCCCCGCTCGGCACTGTCAAGCTGGTGCGATGACACCCCCAGGTCGAGCAGCAATCCGTCAATGGCTTCTATACCCAGTTCGGCCATTACCGCTGCTATTTCCGCCGCATTCCGCCTGACCAGCAGGGCGCGGTCGCCAAATATTGCCAAGGAGCCTTTTGCTGCGGCCAACGCCTCGTCATCCCGGTCAAACCCTATCAATCGCCCCGACGGAGCAGATGATGCCAGTATCAGGCCCGAGTGACCGCCACCGCCGAGGGTCCCGTCGACATAGATGCCTCCAGAATGAGGCGCCAGGTACCTGATCACCTCGTCCGGCATAACCGAAAGATGCCGGAATTCCATAACCTATATCCCCAATGAAGCAAGCTCTTCCGAGTCGAGAGGAAGGGCCTTTTCATCCTGTTCGCTTACCCTGATATAGGTATCGCGGCTCCAGACATCAAAGCGGTTTCCCATGCCGACAAAAATTATGTCGCGGTCCAACCCGGCATGTTCGCGCAGCGCGGGCGGAATCAGCACCCGCCCGAGCTTGTCGGTGACATATTCATCCGCTGCGCCGAGATAACGGCGCTTGATGCTGTTCAACTGCGCCAACGGGAAACCACCCTCATTGGCATTTATTTTTCTTTCAATCTCACGCCATTCGGCAATCGGATATACGGAGAGCCCCCTGCCGAGCTGACCCCCGCCAAAATCCACCGGGGTGGCCTTTGTAATTACGAACCGCTCATCGCCGTGAGACGCCACCAGTATCTCCCTGAATTTTGCCGGGATACTGGTACGGCCCTTGACATCGATTGTACTTGGCCATTCGCGGGCAAATGACATAACACCTTCCCAACTATTGCCACAATTTTCCACTAATTACCACCAGTGGAAAAACTATACAAGCCGACCCCTGGGTTGTCAAGGCAAAATCATACAGGCCAGACATGTTTTTTCTATTTACAAATCAAGATGTTACGCGGAGCAAGCGAGAGACTGGCGGGAACATTTGAATGGATGAGGAAAAATATTGCCGATGGCGTTGCAATCAGGCCAAAACAGGGTAAAGGCCGACAGCTCACCCCTTCTTCTTGTGCTCGGAAAGAAACACGACTTTTTGCGATGCCGATGCTGACGGCTGGGTTTCCGTGGCAGCAGGCTTTGGCTCTTCTGCTGAAGGGTGGCCTTGCGGCCGGGTGCGAACAGGCGGTGCCACCACTTTCTCGATCATCATGGGAGTCCCCCCCATAGTGAAAGGGGCGCCATCAACCTGGGAATCGTCCAGAATCCATGTGTAAACCTGGAGGGGCACCGTCAATACCAGCAATGAAACCTGCCACCACCCCGGTTTGACATCCGGAGAGATATCTTCGATCCGGGCAAAGAAGCCGGGACGATTATCGACATGAACCAATACAAGATCGTTTATCGTTGCCATTACCACTCCAGAGGATGCCTGCAGAGCGTCCTGCCTTAAAACGGCTGCCATTGTTCAGGATACCGTAAACAAAACGGTTTGCAAACAGTGCCTCGATCTTTTGATACAGCGCCAGCAGATCGGCAGAGAGAGCGGCGAATCGATCCCTGGTCAGGGAATCCATGCCGACATCCACCCGGTCGCAGATAAAAGTCACACAGTTGTACGGCCGGTATTCCGGCGCCATCAGGCAACCGGCAGCCCCCAGAAATGGGCAGCTAGCGTTATCGAATCGCGGCGAAAAGAGCATCTCTCCCGTAACCAGGTATGCCAGGAGATCGACAGCAGTGAAGTGATAGCAGCCGGTGCGGCAACATTCGCCACCGCAGCGCATGCAGATCTCGCCACCGTTCAAGCCGTCGAATATGGCTGTTAACTCCTGCTTTGTCCGCATTACGTCACGGATTATCCGGGCAATCGATTCTGATAAAGCAGGGTCCAGCGCTCGGAACTCCGTTGTCGCAACATCGACTGCAATGCCCCAGGTATCCGGATTCGCCACGTTTCACCCTCAAACAAAACCGGCCGGTGACTGGTTAAAGACGCCGACCGGTAAAAATATTTGGCCGAAGCAGGCCGTAAGCCGGGTTTTGTTCCGCCCTGCGGTTACCCGCAAGACAGCGATGACCATTCATCTAGGATCGTTGTTGCCGACGACCTCAAGCAGCCAACCCGGAAGCTCGGGCGGGCCACCCTCTGCGCTTCCCTATTTGGCCTTGCTCCTGGTGGGGTTTACCTGGCATCCGGCGTCACCGCCGAATCCGGTGAGCTCTTACCTCACCCTTTCACCCTTACCCGCCGAAACGGGCGGACTTCTCTCTGTGGCACTTTCCCTGGGGTCACCCCCGCTGGACGTTATCCAGCACCACGCCCTATGGAGCCCGGACTTTCCTCCCCCTCTAAAAGGCGGCGGTCATCTGTTCTGCTTCGACCAAAAGCGAACGGCCGCTGTCAAGAGTCCTGCTGCCATTGCAGCAGAATCTCTCCAAGGCCGTAAATTCACTTATTATTAACCTGAGGCTGCTGCCGAAAAACTACCATCCTCTGGCAATGCGGACAGGTAATCAGTTCATCGCCCCGGAAAAGGGTATTGTAAAGCTGAGGGGGCAGATTGATGTTGCATCCGAGACAACTGCCGTCACGTGCCTCTACCACAGCGAGCCCCCGGCGCATTTCACGAAGCCTTCCGTATCGCTTCACCACAGACTGCGGCAGGACATTGATTTTCTCCTCGCGTGCCGACTGATCCGCGGCAATGCTGCTCTCTAGCTCGTCCACTTTTTGCTGAACCTCGGATTTCTGCGCCCCGATGTTCTTCTCCAGCGCCTCCAGCTTACTCCGGCTCTCGGCAATTGCCACCTTAAGCTCGTCTGACTGGGTAATCTTTTGCAACAGCTGCTCCTCAAGCTCGGTCCTCATCTTGCGAGCAGCAGTAATCTCTTTTGACACCGCAAGATACTCCTTCTGGGTCTTGATCTCCTTTAGGCGAGCCTCGGAGCGGGTAATATTCTCCGCTTCAGCAGCCAATGTCGCCTCCAGCTGCACCTTGTCGGCCTCCAGAGCCGCAAGTACCTCATCTTTGGCAAGCATCTCCTGGTGTGCCTCGGCCACCTTCTGATCAAGGGCATCTATTTCCGTCAATAACGAATTTCTTGCCCCAGCGATCCCGTCGAGCTTGAGATCGATCTCTTGTAGCTCGTAAAGCGTCTCCAAATTCTTCTTCACCGCCTGCACCCCTTTCAGCCTGTTGGAATATGGCAACCGGAACCCCGGCATTACTCGCTAAACATACAAAAACGGCTCTTTTTCACCGTCGAAGGCAATCAGGTCAACCTTGAAACCGAGTAAAGGGAGCTCCCGTTCAAGGCGTCCCGCCAGGCCTGAGATCATCAGCCGCTCCGATGCAAAATGACCGGCATCAACCAGCGCAATGCCAAGCGCCTCGGCTTCGCGCGCCTCATGATACTTGACATCGCCGGTAACAAGGACGTCGGCACCCCGAAATCGAGCCTCATTCAGGAGAGACACGCCGCTGCCACCGCAGACCGCAACCCTCTTGATCTTTCGCTTCCCGTCCCCGACACAGCGTACTGCCGGGGTCTCCAAACACTCTTTTACATGCCGGGCGAACTCAAACAGCGTAGTCTGTTCGTCCACCTCGCCAATCCGGCCCAAGCCGAAACGATTGCCCCGGTTCCGGAGACAGTAGATGTCATAGGCAGGCTCTTCATAAGGATGAACCTTTTTCATGGCAGTTACGGCAGCATCGATTTCGTCGGCACAGATGACCAGTTCCACCCGTGCCTCTTCGACCGATTCACGAGTGCCTTCTTTGCCGATAAAAGGGTCCGCACCCGGAAGAGGCCTGAAGGTGCCGGTCCCATTCACTCGGAAAGTGCAGTCCGAATAGTTGCCGAGCTGGGAGCTGAAGCCGAAAAGGGCCTCAAGAACCGGCTCCTCATAGCCGACCGGCACAAAAACCCCAAGTTTGACAAGCTCGTCACTGCCGGTAACCCGTAGCGGAGCAGTGCAGGAAAGACCGAGCCGTTCCGCGAGGAGGTCGTTTACCCCCTCTGCGGCAACATCGTAATTCGTGTGCAGGGCAACAATTGCGAGCCCGGCCTCAATTGAGCGGAAGACAATGGCGCCATCCGGATCCTGACGGCTAACCCTTTTCAAAGGTTTAAACAGCAACGGGTGATGTGTAAGCAGCAACTGGCAGTTATTGGCGATTGCCGCTTCCACCGAGTCACGACCCGCATCCAGCGCTATCATGATCCGCTCTACCGGCAAAGCGGTGTCGCCGACCTGCAATCCTGGATTATCCCACCCTTCCGCGAACCGCAGGGGAGCTATTTTATTAATGATTCCGACAATATCGGAGACTCGAGGCAATTTCATGACCCCACAAAGAAAAAGAGTGCAACCGGAAGGTGTGCACTCTTTTTCATCCCCAGACTTGCAGGCATTTGACAACTCTTGCGCTTTATGGGCTTCCCCTCTGCTTTCCGAGAGATTATTGGGTGGTGGGCCCACCAGGATTCGAACCTGGGACCGACCGGTTATGAGCCGGTAGCTCTACCAACTGAGCTATAGGCCCGCAAAGCGAAAGTACATAATAGGTGACCCCGCCTGGGGTGTCAAGCATTTTTCAATCCATTTACCGCGATGTTCAGGAAGTTGCGACGGCGATTTCGATCTTTTCCAAGCCCGCAAGGGCGCTGAGCGGGATAGAGATATGCGGCGCTCCTATCTGCGCTTCTCTGGGATTTATCCGCACCACCGTAGCTCCGTAATAACGCCCGAGCCTTTCGCTCGCAGCACGTATCGTGGGGATGGCAGTACCGGCCCCCATCTCCACGACAACCAGAGACAGCTCCCGATTGTCCGTAACGAATTCATCGAAATTCCGCTCCTGCATCCGGGTCCGGTCCGAAAGCCATGACATATCCCCGAACATCAGGATATTGGGACGCGCCACACCACCACAATGAAGGCATTTTGGGATATGACCGGCCCTCATGGTAGCGAAATCCACCGGTATGGTCTCATGGTTGTCCCAAATGGCTTGCGTACAAGGTTCAAGGCATTGCAGATGATGAATCGAGCCATGAACTTCCAGTAACGCGTCATCGCTAAAACCGGCCTTCTGAAACTGGCCATCCACATTGGAAGTCACAACAAAACAGGCCATGCCGAACCGTTCGATCCAGTCGAGGAGTATCGAGAACCCGGCATGGGGCACGGTTTCACGATACAGGTTCATCCGATGGCCGTAAAATCCCCAGCCAAACGCCGGGTCCCGTTCGAAATGCCGCGGGTTCGCCGCATCGACAAAACTCAATCCGAGGCGTTCGTACATGGGATAGGCGTTCCAGAAGCCGCGGTCACCGCGGAAATCCGGAAGCCCCGAATCAACCCCCATGCCTGCCCCGGCGGTTATGACCATTGCCCCGGCATTCCTGATTGCATCTGCTGCTCTCCTGATCGAACCTTCCATCACCCCTCCTTCAGACGGCGACCCTGACCAATACCGGCTCCAGAAGGCACTTTACGTCACCGGGGGCAACCCCGACCAGGTACCCGCGCTTTCCCCCGTTGATATAGATTACCGGCAGCTCCAGGATTGTTTCCTCCATATAGACCGGCATCCGTTTCCTGGTTCCTAAGGGAGAGGTGCCGCCGACAAGGTATCCGGAATGCCTGTTTGCCGTTTCCGGGGAACAGGGGGCAATCGTCTTGACCCCGATTGCCCGGGCAAGCTCCTTTGTCGAGACCTGGCAATCACCATGCATCAGCACCACCAAAGGATTCTTGTTCTCATCCTCCATGATCAGTGTCTTTATCACGCTATGCTCGCTGACGCCCAATTCTCTTGCCGAGACCGCGGTTCCCCCTTTTTCCTCATATGCATAATGATGGTCGGTAAACTTGATCCCTGCCTGTCTCAAGACACGGATTGCCGGAGTTACCGGCGACTTTTCCTTGGCCATTAATAAACCTCAAACTGTTATTATTTTGCCGGCGGCGCAATCGGCGCTGCCGGAACGGCCGGCGCATCCGGAACAACCGGCGCCAATGGGGCCTGCACATACGGAGACTGCGGAGGCACCGGACCGCCAGGCGACTTAGATTTACCGGCGAAAAAGGGATCGCCTGGAGGGTTATCCGGCAGTTTGCCGCCGTATGAACCTGCGCCGGGGACGACATCCGCTGGCCGTGAGCCGTTATATACGGAAGCCTCATGCAACTCGTTGCGGTAATTGACGGCATCGATAAACACGACTGCCGTGGCAATACCGATGCTGACAACATAAGCCGACCAGACTCCCCTGTTCCGTCCGAGCCGAGTGACGTTGCAGACAATAGCAAAAATCAGCGGCAGCGCCAGGATCTCCAACAGGTAACCTGCCCCGACCAGCACCGAGCCAAACCGATCCAACGACAGCCGCAGCAGAATAACGACAAATGCCGCAAACGCGATATTCTGCCACGACCTGAGCAGGTCAAGAAACTTTACGGCTTCGAGTCCGGGTAACCGCTCCACAGGCGTCCCGGAAACATTCCCCTCGCCTCTTTCCGGAGCGCCGGCACCTCTGAATCCCTCGGAATGGGCAGTGGGCTCAATCGAACCGCTATCGACGTGAGGCACACTGCCGCGCTGCAGTTCGATCTCCGTCCTGATTAGGTCATAGGCTTCGTTGAGGTTCTTCAGCTTCTCCAGCGCCGCGTTCTGCCGATGCGGGTCCTGCTGAAAATGGTCCGGGTGCCACAGCATGACCAGCTCGCGGTAGGCCTTCCTGACATCGGTTTCTGAAGCCCCGTACGATAACCCGAGGACTGCGTACGCCCATTTTACGGATTTGTTAGAGGACATTCGGTGCTGCCGCCCATATCAGCTCTTTCGCAGATAATCTCCCAACTGCATCCGGCTGTGCTCATCGTCATGGCAGTAAATACAAAGGTTTTCCCAATTACTCCCGTCAGCCGGGTTGTTATTGTGGTTGCCGTCCCGATGATGAACCGTCAACAGATGCAGGTTTTCCTGGTCGAACTCCCTGCCGCACTTGGCACATATCCAGCCATGGAGTTTCAGCGAGCGTTCGCGGTAGCAATCATTCCTCGACTCATCCGCTTTTAGCCTGCGGACCAGATCGTCCAGTTCCTCCCTGCTTTTGGCAGGAACGGCTTGTGGCCTTCGCGGTCCGAATGTGCGGGTCATGGCGATCACCTTGATTCCAAAGTTGGTATTATCAAAACTACCCCTCCTCCGGATCACTGTCAAGAATCCAGAGGCACCGCAGCACAATGCGATTTGCAGTTGTGTTTCCCGGAAACAGGTTTTTTTGATTTACGGTTGAAAGCAGCCGGGCAGCTGCTATGTTTATTATGGTGTGATGTATCCCCGGTCACAACCGCAATGCGGCAGTTGTGGTATATACGCCACGATACCGCCATCCCTGACAGCACGAGAGGATTAGAGATGTCCTTTGTCGGTGAACTTGAACACCTTCCTATAGTCGATGTGATACAGCTCCTCAATTCCACCAGGAAATCGGGGACGCTCTGCGTCAAAAGCGACAAAGGGGAAAGCCAGCTGGTCTTTGTCGACGGATATATCGTCGGCGCAAACCATGTCAATAACAGTGTCAGGATCGGCCAGGTTCTCGTGGAAATGGGCGCTATCAGTAAAGATGAACTGGAGGAGGCGCTTACCGAACAGTTCAATGCCGGAGCCAACAGGAAACCTCTGATTGCCACCCTTATCGAAGGGGAAAAGATCGGCAGGGACGCGGCCTATAAAGGATTGGAAAACCTGATCGAGATGACCATTGTCGAGGTGCTTACCTGGGACAGGGGAACGTTCGAGCTCGATATCGCAAAGATCACGGTTTCCGATGAATACCGGTATTTCCCGGAAAAACTCAAGCAGGAGATATGCATCAATACGCAGAGTGTCCTGATGGATGCCCTGCGGATCTATGATGAAAAAATGCGCGACGGCACCTTGACCGAAGAAACCTTCGCGGCTCTGGAGATTCCGATCGAAGGGTTCAACGCCAACTGGGAGGCCCCTGAGATCACTGCCGACCTCCTTGGGCTCGACGTTCTGGACGAACTGGAGAAAAGAATCCCGGATGTCTTCTCAGGAGTTAAGGATTATGCTGAAAAACCGGAAGCCGATCCGGCTGCTCCCCATAAAAAAGCGATTGGAGCCGAACTGGAAGCCGTTCCGGAACAGCAGCGGGAAAAGATTTACGCACTACTGACCAACCTCTCCGCTGCCGTCA
Source organism: Geobacter sp. OR-1 (assembly GCF_000813145.1). Classification (GTDB taxonomy): domain Bacteria; phylum Desulfobacterota; class Desulfuromonadia; order Geobacterales; family DSM-12255; genus Geoanaerobacter. Next base: position 47,067 of record NZ_BAZF01000007.1, read on the forward strand.
AAGAGGACGAAGCGGCATTCACGACCCCGCTGGCCGCGATTCTGTTTACCAGAAACGAGCTGTTCAAACATATCGCCACAACGCTCTGCCGGCACGAAGGGTATCTGGTCTTTTCCTCTGACGAGCCGGAAACCTTGGACCATATCATAGACAAAGCCATTACCCGCGAACTGACACCGGTACTGATTATCGATCCGCCGTCGTCTGCCGATCCCCTGTTTTCACCGGACGGGATCATGGACCTGCTGCTGCAGAAACGGATGAAATATCCCGAGATTGCCATAATCCAGATGGTCTCATCGCACAACGGGCATTTCTCCCTGCGGGCGCTCCAGTGGGGAGTCAGACTGCTCCTCCCCTGGCCGGACAAGAGAAATCCGAATGAGGATTTTGCCGAAGAACTGATCAGCTTTCTCGAAACGCTGCGCATCTATCTCGCCACCACATTTGCCACCCCCGAGCACAAAGCAATAACACAACTCAGGGAGTGCGTATTCGAACTAGACACATTGCGGGAGGCCCCGGAAGTTTCTTTTGTCATACTCAAATTTACGGCATCGATATTTGAGCGCTCCATGACCTTTGTAGTGGGCAAATCCGAACTCATTGCCGAGCGGGGGATAGGGGTTAACCGGGATAAGAACGAAGGGGCGTCACCGCCGATGATGTTCAGAATCCCGATTGCAGAACAATCCCTGTTCAAAAGAGTAATCGATAACGGGCAGCTCTATCATGGGGACGTAATCGACGAGAGCATTTCGGCCAACCTGTATCAGGAAATCGGAACTCCGCACTGTTCGACCATTGTGCTGACCCCGGTAAGAAGCATGGGGAGAACCGTTGCCCTCATTTACGGCGACTTTGGCAACAAACCCGGGTCACCGGTCCAGATCGAGCTGCTTGAGGTTCTGGCCCACCACGCCGGTCTTGTCCTGGAAAACACCTTTTACCGGAAGAAATTTGAAAAACCTGCGCAACCAGCGTAATACCAAACCAACAATAAAGGGATATAGTCTGCCATGGATGCAAACACTCTGATTCAGATCCTTGATATCGCATTTCAGAAAAAGGTCTCCGACGTTCATTTTGAGGTGGATAATCCCCCGATTTTTCGGGGCAGGGGTCAGCTCATCCGCTCGAAGCTGCCAAACCTGACCGATAAAGACACTGAATTTATCGCCGCCCGAATTCTCGAGCATAACGGCCGCACCCTGAGCAGTGACTTCAAGGAGATTGACGCCTCATATTCCCTTCCCAGCGGGGGCCGCTTCAGAGTGAGCATCTTCCGGCAGCGCAACAAGTTCGGCATAGTAATGCGGGTCATCCCCCCGCACATAGGCAGTTTCGATGAACTCCACCTCCCGCCGGTGCTAGGAGAAATAGTCAAGGCGCCGAACGGCCTGATCCTGGTAACCGGTCCGACCGGTAACGGCAAATCAACAACGCTTGCCTCAATGATCAGGTTCATCAACGAAAACTATAATTATAACATCGTAACAATTGAAGATCCGATCGAGTTCCTTTTTACATCGCAAAAAAGCTGTATTATTCAACGAGAGGTGGGGATCGACACGGAAAGCTTCAATGCCGCGCTTAAAGGGGTTCTGCGGATGGACCCGGATGTTATAATGGTTGGGGAGATGCGGGATAAGGAGACCATCGAAGCCTGCATCAAGACCGCTGAAACCGGCCACCTCGTGCTGTCCACACTGCACACCCAGAGCGCGGTTTCAACGATTAATCGTATGATCGGCCATTTCCCGCCCGAAGGTCAGGAGATTATCCGGCAGAGACTTGCCGACATCCTTGTGGCAACCGCATCGCTGCGGCTGGTAAAGGATAAGAGCGGAGAAAACATCCTGCCGGTTGTCGAAATAATGAGATCAACAACCACCATCCAGGCATGCATCAGGGAAGGCCGTCTCGACGAAATCGAAAAGCATATTGAAAACGGTCAGTCGCTCTACCAGATGCAGACACTGGATCAGCATCTGCTCCAGCTCTACAAGCAAGACCTCATCAATCTCGACGACGCCAAAAGGATCTCCCACTCCATGGATTTCGAACGGAAGCTGGTTTTCGAGCAATAAGGCTGTCACCCATAAAACTAAAAGGCCGCCCCGTTTCCGGTGCGGCCTTTTTGGTCTTATTCGACAAAGCTCTTGAGTTTCTTTGCCCGGCTCGGATGCCTCAGCTTCCGCAGCGCCTTGGCCTCGATCTGCCTGATCCTTTCCCGGGTAACTTCAAAATCCTGGCCGACTTCTTCCAGCGTATGGTCGCTCTTCTCGCCGATGCCGAACCGCATCCGCAGGACCTTTTCCTCACGGGGGGTCAGAGTTGACAGGACCCGGGCCGTCTGTTCCGAAAGATTGGCCTTGATCACTGCCTCAAGTGGTGAGACAACCCCTTTGTCCTCGATGAAATCACCAAGATGCGAATCCTCTTCTTCACCGATCGGCGTCTCCAGGGAAATCGGTTCTTTAGCGATCTTCAATACCTTGCGCACCTTGTCCAGCGGCAGGCTCATCCGCTCCGCAATCTCTTCTGGCGACGGCTCCCGGCCGATCTCCTGCACAAGCTGGCGGCTGGTACGGATCAGCTTGTTGATCGTCTCGATCATGTGTACCGGAATCCTGATCGTGCGGGCCTGATCAGCGATGGCACGGGTAATCGCCTGCCGTATCCACCAGGTGGCATAAGTCGAGAACTTGTAACCACGCTGATACTCGAACTTGTCCACAGCCTTCATCAGGCCGATGTTCCCCTCCTGGATCAGATCCAGAAACTGCAATCCGCGGTTGGTATATTTTTTGGCAATGGAAACAACCAGACGAAGGTTGGCCTCCACCAGCTCCGACTTGGCGAACTTGGCCTTCCGTTCACCCTCGTCGATTGCCTTGATGGCGCTGGCAAGCTCACTGGCGTGGAAACCTGATTCCTGCTCCACCTTTTTCAGCTTGCGCTCAACCCCTCTGAGCCTCTTTTCCAGCTTTTGGTAATCCTCCAGGGTCATGCCCAGCTTTTTGAGCCCCTTCTTTTCCGCATCGCCACCTTTTGCCATCTTTTCAAAGAGCTTGTCGAGTTCTTCTGCAGAAATATCGCCGGCTTCATGCTCCAGCTCACTGATCTCCCGGGTTATGGACTCAACTTTTAGGGCAAGCTCCTTGAGCCGGTGCGCAATTTTTTCAATATGGCGGTCTCTCATCCTCAGGGAACGGACCAGCTCGGCGAGCTTCAGCTTGTGCTCCTGCAGTTCGGCCGCCAGTTTTGTTCGAGTCGCAGCAGGCAGAGTCCCTTCCAACTGCAGAGAAATCCCCTCCATCTGGGCATCAAGTTCTTTTATCTCGTCAATAATCGATAACAGCCTGATCTGATGGACATCTTCTTCATCCTCTTCCAGCTCTTCCTCTTCAACTTCTTTGCTGATCTCAGCCGGAAGGATTTGCGCCTTGCGCAGCTTATCGCCGAGGGACAGAATCTCTTTGACGGTTATCGGAGTATTCAGGATTACGCTGGCAACGTCCCGCTCCCCATCTTCGATCCTCTTGGCAATCTCAACCTCGCCCTCCCTGGTAAGGAGCGAGACGGACCCCATTTCCCTCAAGTACATACGAACCGGATCGCTGGTTCGCCCCAATGCCCCGGGTTCAAACTCCTGCTCTTCCTGCTCGCCTTCGAGCTCCTCGTCTTCCTCGAGCCCCATCTTGACCTTGGGGATCTTGACCTTTTGCACCGAATCGACGATTTCAATATCCATTTCGCCGAACATGCTCATGACATCGTCAATCTGTTCAGAGGAAACGATATCCGGAGGTAAAAGGTCATTTACCTCGTCATAGGTGAGGAAACCTTTCTCCTTACCCAGGTCAATAAGCTGCTTGACTTCTTCCATGCTCTTCTTGGCCATGCCTACCTCGAACTTGTGTCAGTATATCTATGATAATTGCGATTTCATATTTCGCAAGGTTTCGATTTCTTCCAGAAGCTCCCGGTAGCGATCCGAATCCGGCTCAATCCGCGCCAGTTCCCGCGCCAGCTCCTTCAAATCTTTTAGTGGCCTGCGCTCCAGCGATGAGCAGCACTGCTCAAACGCTTTCTGCGGGTCGATCCCCTGAAGATGGGCATCGTTAACGAAAAGTGCGGCAAGATGCCGGCTGCTTTCCGACGATTCCGCCCCTTCAAACAGCCGCGCCGGATCGACACTGCCGTTGGCTCTGCTTTCAGTAATTATAATCTCGGCTATATCCCGGTACTGCGGGGGAAGGAGCGCGGCAACCTTGCGCTCATGTCCCAGCAGCGCCAATTCCGAATATGTCCCCATTAGCAGCAGCAGCATCTCTGCCGGGCCTGGAACACTGCTTTGGTGTGTCTTCCGCGGCTCCGGCCGCGCCCGCTGTTCCGTTACACCGAGGCCGGTCATCCGTTTGAGATCAGACTCGTCTATCCCAAGGGTCCGGGCAATTTCCGCAATATACAGCTTCTGTTGGAGGCGATCCTGCATCAACCGCAGCCTCGGCACCATTTCATCCACTATCCGGCTTTTGCCTTCAATGGTGCCTGCCTGGCAGCTGGCAAGCAATGCCCGGAAAAAGTAGTCGAGAACCGGCCGTGCCTTCTGCACTCGATCCAGGACCCCTGCCCCGCCTTCGCGCTTCACAAAGCTGTCGGGGTCGTCGCCGGCAGGGAGTTCGATGACCGCGACAGGGATACCTTCCGGCAGCAGCATGTCCATCGCTCTAACCGTAGCCTTCTGTCCCGCGCTATCGGAATCGAACAGGGTGTAAAGTTGCGCTGCATAGCGGTGCAGCAATTTAACCTGGTCCGTGGTCAGAGCGGTCCCGCACGTTGCCACCACCTCTTTGACCCCTGCCTGATACAGGGACAGGTGATCGAAATACCCCTCCACTATTATTGCTGCCCGCTTCTCTCTGATCGACTGCTTGGCGAGGTCGAGCCCGAAAAGAAGATCCCCCTTGTGGTAGATAGGCGACTCAGGCGAGTTGATGTACTTGGGGAGGGAATCGTCCAGCACTCTCCCGCCAAAAGCAACCGGACGGCCATGGAGATCCGAGATCGTGAACAGCAGCCGGTTGCGGAACGTATCGTAGTAACCGCCGCTATCTCTCTGCCGGACCAGACCCAGTTTTTCCGCCTTCACCAGTGAAATATTGTGACGTTCGAGGTAACGGCAGAGGGCATCCCACTTACCGGGCGCAAACCCGAGCCGGTAGATCTCCGCAGTTGCCGGAGCAACGCCCCGTTCTTTCAGGTAGTTCCGGCAATACTCGCCGTCAATGCCGGTGGCCAATTGCTCCTGATAAAACCTTGAAGCAAGTTCGGCAATCCTGAACAGCTCGTCCTTCTCATCCTTCCGTGACTTCTCGGCCCTGGAAAGAGGCTGCTCGTCAATTTCCACCCCGGCCTTTCTTGCCAGGAGCTTCACTGCTTCGGGAAAGGACACCCCTTCAATCCGCATGATAAAGCTGAAGGCGTTGCCGCCGGCGCCGCAGCCGAAACAATGGAAGATCCCCCGGCCGGGATTGACATTGAACGATGGCGTTTTCTCGCCATGAAAGGGGCACAGCCCTTGATAATTTGCACCTGACTTCTTGAGGGCCACATAGTCGGAGACCACATCAAGAATCGTCACCCGCTCCCGAATCTCGCGAACTGTTTCCTCGGGTATCACGGACGACAACCTCCTTTGAGACAGAAACCGAACTGCGTGGTCCAGGCATTAGCTATCAGGATCGTCCCGCCCTGTTTTGCGCCTGTTTCGCCCCCCGCCAGCCATCGATCATATCAATGCCGGCCTTGCAAAAAGACCGAGCAGTAGCGGAAGACTGGATAAATCCCTTGATTTTCGCCGGGGACGGGCCGTTCATCAATATCGCCAGGGTGATGCAGATGATAAAAGCGCCTTGCAGCAGGCCGATCAGAATCCCGCCGAAGCGGTTCAACCAGCCGAGCAGCATGATCTTGAAAATCGTAGTTAACAGATGACCGATAAAAAAGAAGAGCAGGCCAAGAACGGTATAGATAAGAATAAAGGAGATCGGAGCAGCTATCAGCTTGGGTAGTCGAATGAAGCCGGACAGTGCTGTTGCTACATAACCATAATACGTAAACGCGGCCCAAGCGCCCGCCACCACACCGAGCAGAGCACAGACCTCCCTCACGAGCCCCTTCATGAACCCCTTGGCAGCAAAAGCCGCCAGGATACCCCAGAGCAAAATGTCGAGAAGAGAGAGACCGGACATTCAGTAAATACCCATAAAAAAGAAAAAGCAGGGGCGATCATCCACGATCTACCCCCACCTCGTCTTCTTCGTATTTTAATTTCTGATTTTGAGCTGGAATCAGCCCAAAAGCTCCTTGACAACTTCACTGACCAATCGGCCATCGGCGCATCCGGTTACCTGAGGCTTCAGAACCTTCATAACCTTGCCCATATCTTTGCCACCCTGGGCACCGGATTCGGCAATAGCCTTTTCTGCCAGCAGGACAATCTCTTCTTTGGTAAGCTGTCGCGGCAGATAATCAAGAAGTACGGCAAGCTCCCGTTCCTCTTTTTCCACAAGATCGACCCTTCCGGCTTCCCCGAACATCCGAATCGACTCTCGACGCTGCTTGACCAGAGAGGCAATTACTTCATGTATGCCGGCATCGTCCAGAACCAGTTTCTGGTCTATCTCCCGGTTTTTAACCGCAGAGCGCACGAGTCGGATGGCCGACAACTTCAGGTCATCCTTGGCCCGCATCGCATCTTTCATTTCATCATTCAACCTGTCCCGCAGAGACATCAGGATTACTCCATCATCTTACGCTGCTTCTTGAGCGCACGCTTACGGGCAGCTATGGTTTTCTTCTTCCGCTTGATACTCGGTTTTTCGAAATGCTCGCGCTTGCGGATCTCAGACAGAATCCCTGCCTTTTCGCACTGCTTCTTGAACTTCTTCAGTACGACCTCAAACGGTTCGTTTTCCTTGACTTTTATTCCCGGCATTCATACTCCCCCCCTCCTGTCGCAAATTTTTAGCCTAAACAAGGGCAGGCCGGTACTATGAAGAGATGGTATATTACCCATCGATTAGTACATTGTCAAGAAACTTATTCGTGATTTTCAATAATTACTCGGATGGCCGGGACTGCTTCTCCGCGATCCCGGACATGCCGAAACGCCGGCGCAGTTCGTCGTTGACTGCGTCCAGGGGGATATCATGATACCCGAGAAGGACGAGTGTGTGAAAGAACAGGTCTGCGGCCTCATAGACAATCTCATCCCGCACCCCCCCTTTGCCTGCGATGACAAGCTCGGTGGCTTCTTCGCCAAGCTTTTTCAGGATCTTGTCATTCCCTTTCCGGATCAGTGAAGCCGTATAGGACTCTTCCGACGGATTGGCCTTGCGCTCCAGGATGACCCGGTAGACCGCCTGAAGGATGTCGTTATGTTCGCAGTTCATAACCTTACCGCTACCCCTTTCGCTTTCAAATACTCCTTTGCTTCTCCGATCGTGTACTCCCGGAAATGGAAGATCGAAGCGGCGAGGCAGGCGCTGGCGCCGGCTTTGGTAAACCCGTCGTAGATATGCTCCAGGTTGCCGACCCCGCCCGAGGCAATAACCGGAATGGAGACGGCATCGACAATGGCGCGGGTCAGCGAAATATCGTAACCATCCTTGGTTCCGTCACAATCCATGCTGGTGAGCAGGATCTCTCCGGAACCAAAAGCCTCCATCTTCTGCGCCCATTCAACCGCATCGATACCGGTTGGCTTGCGGCCCCCATGGGTATAGACCTCCCAGCGGGCTTCACCCGGCACCCGGCGGGCATCGATGGCCACGACCGTGCACTGGGAGCCGAACCGCTCCGCGGCCTCCCGCACAAAATCCGGGTTTTGCACGGCAGCGGTATTGATCGAGACCTTGTCTGCGCCGGCATTGAGCATCCGGCGGATATCCTCCACTGTCCGGATTCCCCCGCCGACGGTCAGCGGCATGAAGACCCGCTCGGCAGTCTTGCGCACCACATCCACCATGGTATCCCGACCATCGCTCGATGCCGTAATATCCAGAAACGTCAGCTCATCGGCCCCCTGCTGGTCGTACAGCTCGGCAATCTCCACCGGGTCGCCGGCATCGCGAAGTTCCAGAAACTGCACCCCTTTGACCACCCGGCCGCCGGTAACGTCAAGGCAGGGTATTATACGCCTGGTCAGCATGATGTGCCCCGCTTGGTGAGGGCTATCGCTTCTGCCAGGTCGATGGCCCCGGAGTAGATAGCCTTGCCGGTAATGGCGCCGCTGATCCCGGCAGATTCCACTGCCATCAGGTTCTCGATATCCTTTAGTGTGGACAGACCGCCAGACGCGATGACCGGAATGGAGATCGCCTCGGCCAGCGCTTTCGTCGCCTCAATGTTGGGGCCCTGCATCATGCCGTCGCGGCTAATATCGGTGTAGATTATCGCTGACACGCCGAATCCCTCGAATTTCCTGGCCAGTTCGATGGCGGTAACGCCGGTAACCTCAGCCCAGCCCTGAACTGCAACCATGCCGTTCTTGGCATCGATCCCGACCACAATACGGTCTGGGAACTTCACGCACGCCTCTCTGACCAGATCCGGGTTCCGCTGCGCCGCTGTGCCGATGATTACCCGACCGACACCCAAACCGAGGTACGCCTCGATGGTGGCCAGGTCGCGGATGCCCCCTCCCAGCTGGGTCGGGATCTTGAGCTCCGAGACAATCGCTTCGATGGCAGCCCGGTTTTTCGGGGTACCGGCGAAGGCGCCATCGAGATCGACGATATGCAGCAGCTCCGCCCCCTTGGCCGCCCAATCAAGGGCCTGGGCAGCCGGGCTGTTGCTGTACACCGTGTCCCGATCCATCAATCCTTGCTCCAGACGAACACACTTACCTTCCTTCAGATCAATAGCAGGAATAATGATCATCTTGCATATATCCTTTGTAGGGACAGGCCTATGTGCCTGCCCTTGAATTGGGCGACCACGAGGGGTCGCCCCTACATTTCACCGAAATTTTTCAAGATTTTCAGGCCGATCTGCTGGGACTTCTCCGGATGGAACTGGGTCGCCACGATGTTGTCTTTCCATACAGCCGAGCAGAAATCGATACCGTAGTTCGTGGTGGTGGCAACTACCGATTCGTCCTCGGGCTTGACATAGTACGAGTGGACAAAATAGACGTTGGCCCCCTCATCGATCCCGGCAAATATCGGTGCCCTGTTCCGGAATGATATCTGGTTCCATCCCATGTGCGGCACCGCCAGTTTTTCGCTGTTCTCGGCCATCCCTTCGGGGAACCGGACCACCCGGCCCGGAATAACGCCCAACCCACGGTGCAGGCCGAACTCCTCGCTCTCGGTAAAGAGAAGCTGCAGACCCAGGCAGATCCCGAGAAAAGGGCGACCGTCAGCAATCACCTTGAGCAGCGGCTCCACGAATCCACCCTGCTCCAGGTTGCGCATGCAGTCACGGAAGGCGCCGACGCCGGGAAGCACCACTTTTTCTGCTTCCAGCACCACCTTCGGATCGGCGGTCACCACGGCATCGAAACCGACCTTTTCAAAACCTTTCTGTACGGAACGGAGGTTGCCCATTCCGTAGTCTATTATCGCTATCATATTGTTCCCTTGGTGGACATGACCCCTTCGATCCTCGGGTCCATCTGCGTGGCCGTATCCAAAGCCCGTGCAGTCGCCTTGAAACAGGCTTCCAGAATGTGGTGGACGTTGTCGCCGTACATCACGTTGATATGAAGATTGGCAGCCAGATTATTCGTAAGCGCCTGGAAGAATTCCCGGGCAAGCTCTACGTCGAATTCTCCGATCTTCACCTTGGGAATACGGACATTGTAGACCAGATACGGTCTCCCCGACAGGTCGGTGGCAACGGACGCCAGGGTCTCGTCCATCGGGACCGTAGCCTGGCCGTAGCGCCTGATCCCCTTCTTGTCTCCGAGCGCTTCCCTCATCGCCTGCCCCAGGACAATGCCGATATCCTCGACCGTGTGGTGGAAATCGATGTCGATGTCACCGCTCGCCTCGACGGTCAGGTCAAAAAGGCCATGGCGTGCGAACAGATCTAGCATGTGGTCGAGAAACGGTACCGAGGTGCAGACCTTTGCCTGGCCGGTGCCGTCAAGGTCAATGGCAAGCTTTATTCTGGTTTCCTTGGTGACGCGTTCTATTAAAGCAGAGCGGGACATATGAACCTCCTGGAAACAAAAAATCCTCGCCACGGATTACATGGATGGACACGGATAAAGGAATTTATGGTTTCATCCGTGAAAATCGACGACATCCGTGGCAAAGGTTTTATCCGATTTCAATTATTGCTTTAAGCGTCTTCTCCATCTCTTCTTGAGTGCCGATGGAGATTCGCAGCCCATGCGCCAGAAGCGGGTCGGAAAAGTGACGGACCAGGATCTTCCGCTCATAAAGCCCGTCGTAGACTCGCTTGCCGTTCCGGCCGGGCGGAGAGACAAACAGGTAGTTTCCCTGGGAAGGAATAACCGTGTATCCGACTGCGCGCAGTTCACTAGCAAACCACTCCCGGGTTGCACAGATTTTCCGGCAACAGTCACGAAGATACGTCTGATCTCGCAATGCCGCCCCGCAGGCCGCCTGAGCCAGGCGATCCAGGTTGTAATGGTCACGGATCTTGTCCAGTGCGGCGATCACCTCCGGCCGGGCAATGGCCAGCCCCAACCGCATGCCCGCCAGGCAGTAGCTCTTTGAGAGGGTTCGGGTAATCACCACGTTTTCATATTTCCGAACCAGATCCAGGGCGTTTCCTTCGGCAAAATCGGCATAGGTCTCGTCGAGTACCAGCATCCCCGCACAACGGCCCGCCAACTCCTCGATGTACGCTAACGGAAATGCGGAGCCAAGTGGCGCATTGGGAGTGGTGAGGAAAAACACCTTGCCGTCGTAACGCTCAGGGAAATCGGCAATCCGAAAATCCTCCGTCAGGCCGAAAGTGCGGACCGTTGCCCCCTGCACCTCAGCCAGGGTGGCATAATAGGAGTAAGAAGGATGCACAAAGCCGATCTCCTCTCCTTCAGCGGCAAAGGCCCGGATCAGGTTGTTGAGCACCTCGTCGGAGCCGTTGGCCATGATCACCCACGAAGGGTCAAAACCATACAGCTCACCGGCAATCTCCCGCAACTTCTGGCTTGACGCGCTCGGATAGATGCGCAGACTTGACCCATCCGGCCCAAGCTCCTGCAGAATTGCCTTAACCACAGCCGGAGAAGGGGGGTACGGGTTCTCGTTGGTGTTCAGCTTGATCCATGAAGCGATGTCCGGCGGCTGGTAACCGGGGACATATCCAGCCATGGAGGCGATGTTTTGACGAAGAGGGATCATTGCTGTTCTCCGAGCCTTATACTTACCGATTTGCCGTGCGCCTCCAGCCCCTCCAACTGTGCGATTCGGACAATCTGCCTGCCAAGCCGGTTGAGGCCGGATTCGCTAAAGTAGACGATCGACGATTTCTTCACGAAATCGTCCACCGACAGGGGGGAGAAGAACCGGGCGGTACCGCCCGTCGGGAGGGTATGGTTCGGCCCGGCCAGGTAGTCACCGGCAGCCTCGGGCGTAAAATGCCCCATGAAGATGGCGCCGGCGTTCTTGATCTTCGGCAGGATCGCAAACGGGTCGGATACTGCGAGTTCCAGATGTTCCGGTGCAATCCGGTTGGAGAACTCGATCACTTCGTCCAGGTCTGAGGCAGAGATGATGGCCCCGAACTTGTCCCAGGAGGCCCGGGCGATCGATTCCCTGGAAAGGAGAGCCAGCTGTCGTTCCACCTCTTGTGCCACCTTCTTACCAAAACCCCGGTCAGTGGTTATCAGTATCGATGAGGCCAGCTCATCGTGCTCGGCCTGCGACAGCAGGTCCGCGGCGATATGAGCCGGTGTGCCGCTCCCGTCATTGATCACCAGGATCTCGGAAGGGCCAGCGATCATGTCGATCCCCACCTGGCCGAAGACCAGCTTCTTGGCAGTGGCGACATAGATGTTGCCGGGGCCGGTAATCTTGTCCACCTTGGGAATCGTGGCAGTGCCGTAGGCAAGCGCTGCCACGGCCTGCGCCCCGCCGAGCCGGAAGATCCTGTCAACCCCCGAAAGACGGGCAGCCACCAGGACATGGGGGTTGATCTCGCCACCCGGCGTCGGGGCGACCATGATCACCTCTGGTACCCCGGCAACCTTGGCCGGGACCGCGTTCATGATGACGCTGGAGGGGTAGCTCGCCTTGCCCCCGGGAACATAGATTCCGACCCTCTGCAGAGGCGTGACCATCTGGCCGAGCATGATGTCGGACTCTTCCGTGGAAAGCCAGGTCTCCTGCTTCTGCTTTTCGTGGAACCTCGCCACCCGCTCCACCGCGAGCTTCAGGGCGTCGATATCCTCTGACTTGCACCTGGCAAAGGCGTAATCGATCTCCTCGTCCGAAACCTGAAGTTCGGACACCCCCTTGGCATCGAGGCGGTCAAAGCGGTTGGTGTATTCCAGAACCGCCCCGTCCCCGCGCTGCCGGACCGCAGAAATGATGTCGAGGACAACCTGCTCCACCTCGCGGCCGGTCTCCTCGCCGCGGGAAAGGATAGCGGCAAATTTTTGATTGAAATCTTTGTCGTGGATGTCAAGGAATTGCATGGCAGGTATTACCTCATCACACTCTATCGATTAGTAATCAGGCAGCTTTTTTCATAGAATCAGGCATTCACCATCTGCTTCTCTATGGAATCCAGCCTCCCCTGAAGCACTGTGAATTGATCTTTTATTTCCCTGAAGCGTCTTTCGAGATCCGAACGCTTCACGCTGCCGGTTCCTATGGAATCTTCTATCCTTTTCAAGGAGTTACCGATAACAAGGTACTCATCCTCAATCCTGCCAAGCCGGTGATAAAGAGCGTCGAAATGCTCGATGGCTTCAGAAAACCGGTCATCATGCTCTGCCTGTTTCCCTTTTATCGTGTCGAATTCCGGTTTAAGAATCTGCTGGTAAAACTCCATTAATGAATCAGCAAGACCTTTTTCCATGTTCGCCTCCCTCGACAGGCAATACTACACCAGTTTCTCCAGCCCTGCGATGATTTCCGATATCCGCTTGTTCTTGATCTTCAGACTTGCCCGGTTGACGATCAGGCGCGTGGTGATCTCGGCTATGGTCTCGACCTCCACCAGTCCGTTCTGCTTCAGGGTCTCGCCGGTGGAGACCAGGTCAACTATCCGCTCGGACAGCCCGACCAGCGGCGCCAGTTCGATGGAGCCGTACAGCTTGATCAGCTCGATCTGAACCCCTTTTGCGGCAAAGTATTTCTCGGCCACGTGCGGGTACTTGGTGGCGATCCGGATATTGGTCCAGCGGGAAGGGTCGTCGTCCTTGGCCAGTCCTGCCGGCTCGGCCACCATCATCCGGCAGTAGCCGAACTTGAGATCAAGCGGCTCGTAGACATCCTTTTCCTGCTCCATGAGCGTGTCCTTGCCGACAATACCCAGGTCGGCGGCACCGTACTCCACGTAGGTCGGCACATCGGTAGCCCTGACGATCATGTAGCGCATCTTCTGCGCCGCGTTTTCGAAGATCAGCTTGCGGGATTTGGACAGGAGTTCGTCGCAGTCGATGCCGATCTTGCTGAACAGCTCCACCGACTCTTCAAGAATCCGCCCCTTGGGGATGGCAATGGTAATGAAATCAGACATGGTTCTCCTGTAGGGGCAGGCCCCGGTGCTGCCGATTGTGGGCGACCGCAAGGGGTCGCCCCTACATCGTAAATTTATTCATTAACTCTCTGGATATCTGCCCCGAGCCCGGCCAGTTTCTTTTCGATCGCTTCATAACCCCGGTCCAGATGGTAGATACGCGACACCTCGGTAGTATTGTCGGAGGCCAGCCCGGCAAGGATGAGCGACGCGGAGGCTCTGAGATCGGTGGCCATGACCGGGGCGCCGGAGAGTTTCTTTACCCCTTTGACTGTGGCGGTATTCCCCTCGACGGTAATGTCCGCCCCAAAACGCAACAGTTCCGAAACATGCATGAACCGGTTCTCGAAGATGTTCTCCGAGATTACGCTCGCACCGTCCGCCACGCACATGAGCGCCATGAACTGGGCCTGCATGTCGGTAGGGAAACCGGGATAGGGACGGGTCTTGATGTTAATCGCCTTGGGCCGGCGCGGCCCCTTGACCCGCACAATGCCATCCTTGTTGAAAATCTCCACACCGGCATCCTGCAGCTTGAAGACCAGGGCATCTAGGTGTTCGAGTTGCATGTTCCGGATCTTTATATCGCCGCCGGTTATGGCTGCGGCACACATGAAGGTGCCGGCCTCGATCCGGTCCGGCATGACGCGATAACTGGCAGGCGCGAGTTCGCTGACACCGGTAATCCGGATGGTATCAGTGCCCGCCCCATCAACCTTTCCCCCCATCTGGTTGAGCATGTTCGCCAGGTCCACGATCTCCGGCTCGCGCGCCGCGTTCTCAAGAAGGGTTTCCCCTTTGGCCAGTGCAGCAGCCATCATCAGATGCTCGGTGCCGCCGACCGTGGGCATGTCGAAGTTGACCCGAGCCCCTTTGAGCCGCTTGGCCTTGGCCTCAACGTAGCCGTGCGCCAGATGGATATCGGCGCCAAGCGCCTTGAGCCCCTTCAGATGCTGGTCGATCGGCCGGGCGCCGATGGCGCACCCGCCGGGAAGTGAGACCCGGGCACGGCCATGCCGCGCCAGCAGCGGTCCCAGGACCAGTACCGACGCGCGCATGGTCTTGACCAGGTCATAGGTGGCCTCGACATTATTGACATCGGTCGAATCTATTTTGACGATGTTGCCGTTCCCTTCAACCCGTGCGCCAAGAGATTCCAGGACCTTGATGGTGGTATTGATGTCCCGGAGGAAAGGCACGTTGCTGATCTCGTGAACGCCGGAGGCCAGGATGGTGGCACAGAAAATGGGGAGCGAGGCGTTCTTGGAACCGCTTACCGTAACCTCGCCAGAAAGCCTTTTCCCGCCGTGAATGATCAGTTTATCCAAAGCATAACCTCAATAGAATGTAGGGGCAAACCTCGTGTTTCCCCTTTTTTCGGGCGATTACAAGAATCGCCCCTACAACATTTTACCGCCAACGACACGCTCTATCAGCTGCGGGTCTCTTGCCGTAAATATTTCCTTAAATCCAGCGGATTCGAACAGTTCCCGTACTGCCGGAGCCTGACCGATCCCAACCTCCACCAGCAGCCAGCCACCGGGATTCAGATGTTGCGGGGCTGCCGGCACAATAATCCGGTAACAATCGAGGCCGTCCGCCCCTCCATCCAGCGCATCGGTCGGTTCATATTCCCGCACCTCCGGCTGCAGGGTTTCCAGGTCGGCAGTCGCGATGTAGGGAGGATTGCTGACGACCAGATCAAACCGCTGATCCAGGAACGGCTCGAAAAATGACCCTTCGAACAGGTTAATCCGGCCCCCGAGACGATCCGCATTCCTCTGGGCCAGCTCCAGCGCCTCATGCGACTTCTCGACACCGCTGACAACTGCTTCCGGGAGCGCCCTGGCCAGGGCGACCGCAATGCAACCGCTTCCGACACCGATATCAAGGATTGTTTTCGCTTCCGGCGCCACCCGGCACGCCTCCGTTACCAGGACTTCCGTGTCGTGCCGGGGGATAAGAACTGCCGGGGAAACCTCAAACTCGATCCCGTTGAACTCCTGGGTCCCAAGTATGTATTGCAGCGGCTCGCGTTTAGCCCGACGCGTCACCATGCTGCGATACGCAGCAAGTTCCGCATCGGTCAACGGCTGGTCAAAATTTACATACAGGCCGACACGATCATGGCCGGTGACCGAGGCAAGCAACCATTCCGACTCCAGCCGGGCGTTGTCAACGCCTTTCTCGGAAAGATACCCTTTCGTCCAGTCAAGAACCTTTCTGATCGTCCAGATCTCGCTCAAGCAGCCTCGCTTTGCGCTTGGAGGGCCTCCATCTGATAGTGGGTTCTCAAAGCATCGACAATCTCGGAGACCTCTCCCTGCATAATGGCGTCGAGCTTGTAGAGGGTCAGCCCGATCCGGTGATCGGTCATCCGCCCCTGGGGAAAATTGTAGGTCCGGATCCGCTCGCTCCGGTCACCGCTTCCGACCTGCTGCTTCCGGTCGGCCGCCAGCTTGGCATTCTGCTCCTGCAGAATGGTGTCGAGTATCCGCGTCTTCAGGACCTTCATCGCCTTGGCCCGGTTCTTTATCTGGCTCCGCTCCTCCTGGCAGGCGACTACGGTGCCGGTCGGGATGTGGGTGATCCTGACCGCCGAGTCGGTGGTGTTGACATGCTGGCCACCGGCGCCTGACGAGCGATAGACATCGATCTTAAGGTCAGCCGGATTAATATCGATGTCCACATCCTCGGCTTCGGCCATGATGGCCACCGTGCAGGCGCTGGTGTGAATCCGCCCCTGAGCCTCGGTCTCAGGTACCCTCTGCACGCGGTGGGTTCCCGACTCGTACTTCAGCTTGGCATAGACATCCTGCCCCTCGATGGCAGCAATAACCTCTTTGTAGCCGCCCCGTTCGGATTCTGAGCAGGAAAGCATCTCAACCTTCCAGCGATTCTTTTCGGCAAAGCGGCTGTACATCCGGAACAGATCGCCGGCAAACAGCGCCGACTCGTCGCCTCCGGTACCGGCCCGGATCTCAAGAATAACGTTCTTGCTGTCATTGGGGTCCTTGGGAAGCAGCAAAACCTTTATCTCGTTCTCAAGCTGCTCCTGCTGTTCCTCCAGAGCCTGCAACTCCTCCTCGGCCATCTCTTTCATGTCGGGATCGGAAAGCAGTTCTCTATTCCCTTCGATATCTTCAAGGACCTTCCTGTGCCGGCGATACGCTTGCACCAGCGGAGTGAGATCGTTATGCTCCCGGGAAAACCTGCGGAACTCCGGCTGGTTGGCAATAACTGCAGGATCGGACAGCAGCGCCTCCAGCTCCTCAAAACGTCGTTCAAGTTCTTCAATGCGGTCAATCATTCTGCAAAAACCTCTTAGATTACAAGTCTGTCGTCTTTATATCCGGCATTCACTGCAAGCGCCTCTTCCATCGACCGGATTGCGACCTCCATCTGGCTGTCATCCGGCTCCCTGGTCGTTAGCCGCTGCAGGGCAAGGCCAGGCGCTATTATCATCTTCACCAGCGGGGAATTGTCGTTTTTGGCGCTCCACTTGAGAAACTCATAGGATACTCCGGCAATCAGGGGGAGCAGAACCACGCGCGACCCGGCTTTGAGGTAAAACGGCCAGAGCTTGGGGATCATGGAAAAGATTACGATACTCACCACCATGACGATCAGCAGAAAGCTGGTGCCACAGCGAGGGTGCAGGCGGCTGTACTTGCGAACATTCTCAACCGTCAGATCTTCCCCAGCCTCGAAAGCGAATATCGACTTATGCTCGGCGCCGTGGTACTGAAAGACCCGCTGGATATCCTCCATCCTGGAGATGGTCCATATGTAGAGGAGAAAAACCGCAACTCTGATCACTCCGTCCACCAGGTTGAAGATGATATTTGAATCGCCGATCACCGGCACCAGCAGTTTCGTCAGGTAGAGTGGCATGATGAAAAATAGGAGAATGCCGAACCCGAAGGCTATTGTCATGGTCCCTGCCATGGCCCAGGAAGAGAGTTCCTTTTTCTCCCCGCTCTTCTCGTCCTCTTCGGCGATTGCTTCATTGGCCGAGAAGTTGAGCGCCTTAATCCCCACGATGAGAGACTGGAAAAGCGCGACAGCACCACGGACAACCGGAAGCTTGACGATGGGGAAGCGCTCGGAAAGCGGGATCACTTCTTCCTTCCGGACCGCAATTTCGCCGTCCGGTCGCCTGACCGCAATGGCCAATGATCTGGGGGCGCGCATCATTACCCCTTCGATAACTGCTTGACCGCCGATGTTTATCTTCTCCGCCACCAACAGGAGGCTGGTCAAAAAACGAATCACTTAGTTCATCTCCTTGAAAAATGCTCTGATGGCAGGAGCCTTGCCGCAGGTCATGGTTCCTTCGGGGCAGCTTCCGGCAACGCACCCCGGACCGGCATCCCTGAATATGGTCGGAGCAAGCGGCTTGACAACCCTGAGCATTTCTGTCGCCATGGCCCGGATCTCCCACTGGGCACGCTCACAGCAGCGCAGCTCGAAAAAGTGGAGCAGTTCGCGGGCGTTCATGGTGACCATGATCTTTGTCTCAACCGCATTGGGGAGCACGAACCGGGCATCTTCCGCCGGCACGCCATCATCGACAAGCGCACGGTATGCCTCTGAGGCCACTTGCATGGCCCGGTCGTAGATATCGCTCCTGAGCCGGCTCTCGGCAATGGATGCCGGTATCACCCGGGGGAAATCATCACCCTTGAACGCCACGTAACGCTGAGACTGCTGGGAATAGGAGGCAACCCTGTGCCTCACCAACTGGTGCGAACAGGCGCGGGAGATCCCTTCAATGCCAAAGGTGAAAGAGACATGCTCAAGGACGGACTGGTGGCCGAGAGACAGGATTTTGTCCAGAAAGGCAGCAATGTCTGAACGGGAAAGCTTTTCCCGCAACTCATCGATGCCGACAGGGGAATAGCAGAGGCGCGCCGCAAGGGCAACGGTCATTTCAGGGTCAGGGGTGTGCTGGAGAAGGGAAATATTCATTTGTCTCTCAAGATAAAGACATTAAGAATTCAGCATCACAGAAACAGAGAAGGGGATTTCGCCACATGACAAAATCCCCTTCCAAAAGCACATGGAAATCCTGCTACATGCCGTAACGCTTTTTGAAACGCTCCACGCGACCGGCGGTGTCGATCAGCTTCTGCTTGCCGGTGAAAAACGGATGGCAGGCAGAGCAGATCTCGGTTGAGATTTCAGACTTTGTGGAGCGGGTCTGGAAGCTGTTGCCGCAGAGACACTTCACGGTCACTTCGTTATACTTGGGGTGTATTCCTTCTTTCATTGCGGTCCTCCTCAACAACCAAATTTATATTTGTCAGGTAGTTAGATACTGCGAAAGTTAAAAGTTAGCACTCTGAATTTATTATTGCAAGACTTTTTTCCGGTATGCTGCATACAAACCTACTTGCTCATCGAATCGAGGAACTCCTGATTCGTTTTCGTCTCGGAAAGTTTGTCCAAGAGGAATTCCATGCTGTCCACGACATTCATCGGGTGGAGCACCTTCCTGAGGATCCAGATTCGATTGAGAGCAACCTTTTCGATCAACAGCTCCTCCTTCCTGGTGCCGGACTTATTGATGTCTATGGCCGGAAAGGTCCGCTTCTCCACAAGCTTTCGATCCAAGTGAACCTCCATGTTGCCGGTCCCCTTGAACTCCTCGAAAATGACTTCGTCCATCTTGCTCCCGGTGTCGATGAGGGCTGAAGCGATGATAGTGAGTGAGCCGCCTTCTTCAATGTTACGGGCAGCACCAAAGAACCGCTTGGGTTTCTGCAGGGCGTTTGCATCCACACCACCGGTAAGAATCTTCCCTGATGGCGGGAGCACCGTATTGTAGGCGCGCGCCAAGCGGGTAATGGAATCCAGCAGGATCACCACGTCACGCTTGTGCTCTACCAGGCGCTTGGCCTTTTCTATTACCATTTCAGCCACCTGCACGTGGCGCGTCGCAGGTTCGTCGAATGTTGAGGAAACCACCTCCCCCTTGACTGAACGCTGCATGTCGGTGACCTCCTCCGGACGTTCATCAATCAGCAGCACTATCAGGTACACCTCGGGGTGATTTTCGGCGATAGAATTGGCGATATTCTGGATCAGCATGGTTTTGCCGGTTCGGGGAGGTGCAACGATCAAGCCACGCTGGCCCTTGCCGATGGGTGAAGTCAGCTCCATGACGCGCATCGGCATGTTGTCCGGGGCAGTCTCCAGCTTCAGCTTTTCCAGCGGGTAAAGTGGCGTCAGGTTATCGAAAAGGATCTTGTCGCGAGCCACCTCGGGAGATTCGAAGTTGACGCTCTCAACCTTCAGAAGGGCAAAATATCGCTCCCCCTCCTTTGGAGGCCTTATCTGCCCGGAAACCGTATCCCCGGTCTGGAGATTGAACCGCCGGATCTGACTAGGCGAAACATAAATATCGTCAGGACCGGGGAGATAGTTATAATCAGGCGACCTCAGGAACCCAAAACCATCCGGCAAAGTCTCAAGAACCCCTTCGCCAAAAATCATCCCGTTCTTTTCTGTTTGGGCGTTAAGAATCGCAAAGATCAAGTCCTGCTTACGAAGACTCGATGCCCCCTCAATATTCAGGCTTTTGGCAATTGCTGCGAGATCATTAATCTTTTTACCCTTAAGTTCCTGTAAGTTCATCTGTTCTCCTGGGTTGCCGCAGATCAGCAAATAAATAATTTTGCCCAATATGGGCTGTGTGGTCGGAACCCTGAAAGCTCCAATTTAATATTTTAAGGGGTGGCCGTAAGTAAAAGATAAAGTCCGTAGTTTATATAAGTTGAATTAACGCGGGATTACCGAGGCAAGCACAAGCCTGTGCATAATCAGGGAATTAATTGAGGTAAATAAAATAAACACTAAGGGAGGCACATTGTCAACTGGAAATTCGATCGAACAACAATATTCCCCGCAATTCTCCCGATTGAAAATTGCGGGGGAGACTCTCGCGATTCAACGTGCGGTTAACCTAAACTTCTGCGGATTCTATGTTGCAGAATTAAACTCCTTTTCTGCAAGTTCTAGGATCTCCCGATAGATTGCAATCATCACCCCAACATCAAGCCACTTTTTGGCAACGGCACAGAGCAACGACCAAGCATTGGCAAGCGTCCCGGAAACAATGAGAATGCCGAGCATCCGTGATTCTTCCTGACTGGCAAGATAGCCGCCGAAGACGGCAACTATTACCATAGAGCCGAACCAAGCCACTTCAGGGCCGCGAAAAGGATTTTCCATAATATTCAGAAAATTGATGTAATACCGGGAAAGCCCGACAACTTTTTTCATGAATTCCGCCAACTCGTCGCCCCCATGCTTTAGATATGCATAGGTCAGAAATCGTTCGCTGGCTGTTTTTTTGCCCTTTTTCATCCGCTCGTTAACATACTTACCAATGGCTTCGTCAATAGTTTCGGTATTCATAGTCAACCTCGCTTCCTTTTCAGAAAACACGACTGCTTCAATCCGTTCCATGTTTTTCGAAATACATAATCCGTGCCGGGATTACATCTAAGGTGGACATAATATTTATACATTTCTTATCGGCAAGTTATAAAAATAATGTAGCCGGTTTCTCTCCTTAATAACCGCATAACTAGTTGCATTCATGCAACAGAAGCGTGATTATTTTGCATAATCGCAACTTATTTAACACCAGGACAATCCAGAACAACTGCCCACTAAATAGGCACAAATGCCCTCCGCAATAAAAAAAGGCGGCCAATGGCCGCCTAAGTGTATTATTTATCAATACTAGTGTATTTAGTTAAAGAAAAACCTGACCCCAAACATCCCTGAAAAAGCAGAAGGGTCGAAATTGCCTTTTGTTCCTGAAGGACCGTTGATATCGGTTTCAGGAGCAACGAGAAGCTTCCCCTCGGCATTCAGGGCAATGTTCCTCGTCAAGAAGTAATCGATCCCGCCGCTGGCATGAATTCCTACTGTTGTGTCAACACTATAGCCGGGACGATCATAGTCACTGAGCAAAATGTCAAGCCCTGCTCCCACATAAGGAGTCAGATTGGGCTGATTGATCTCAAAGCGGTACTGCCCACCAAGTGCAATATTGGTAACGGTGAAATCCCCCTTATTCCCGCCCACCGGGTCTTCCGAACCAAAATTCGTGTGCGTGACATCCACTTCTGCAGCCCAATTTTTATCGATCCCGTAGATAAAGCCGCCACCGAAGTTAAATCCGGCATCTGTTTCAATTTTATAAGGCCCCAAATCACTATCAGAGGGGATGATGAAACCAAGCCGCCCTGTTACCCCCGCCTTCCCCTTGATGTTCTGAGCCTCTGTCGGTGCGGATGAAATTGCAAGTACTGCGGTCATGCAGATCATTGTCACTATTGTTCGCATTTCGCGTCTCCTTTCAAATTTAAATAAGTTCAATTACTGCCTTCACCGCTTTTTCGATCCCCTCTGCCGCCTCAGAAATATTATTGGCCAGCATGTAGGCAGGAGTTGAGACAATCTTGTTGTCCCTGTCTATCACGAGTTCAGTTACCGGACAGTCGACATGACTGCTACCGGTCTGATTTATTGCTGCGGCGGTTCCGCTATCGTTCCCAATAGTCAGCTTGGGCGCATACTCCTTGCCCAGAGTCGCCGCCACCAGTGCCGGTGCAATGCAGATTGCGCCAATCGGCTTCTTGGCCGCGGCCATCTCCTTCATCAACCGGGCAACGTCAGGCTGAATTGCAGCACCCGCCCCTCTTGCGGCGAAATTGCACAGATTTTTGGCCGCTCCGAATCCTCCGGGAAACACTAAGGCATCCAAGTCACCTGCTTTTACCTCAGCAATGTTCGTAATTTTGCCCCGGGCGATTCTGGCAGATTCAACCAGTACATTTCTTTTCGCGCCGGTCTCCTGGCCTGTCAGGTGATTTACCTCGGACAGTTCGATGTCAGGCGCCATGCAGACAGCCTCTGCCCCATTCCGGTTGATCGCCAGCAGCGTACAGACAGCCTCGTGAATCTCACTGCCGTCGAACACACCGCATCCCGACAGGACGACTCCGATTCTCTTTTTCATAGAAACTCCTCCTATATGGATTATATTGGCAGGACGTCGCGCCAGTGGAAACCTCTGGGCTCTCGGATTGGCGAACTATAGCATATCAGTCCCGGGGTGTTAACCGCTTTTTGCTGACAACAATGGCCGGAGCAAGAGCAGCAAGACAGTCTTACTTTTTTGTGCTATGGTCCGTTAAAATCGCTTGGGGAGTTTTCAATGGCGGCGGGGAGCCACACCCTTCGGGAAAAGATCGGCCTCCAGCAGGTTCTGCTGCACGGCTCCTCTGTTTTCTCAATCCAATGGATCGTTCTCCCGCGGTCATGCATAGGACGCCTTTCCCCCAGTATCCTGCTGGACAGATATCTTCAGTATATCAAAGTATTCACCCTATCGCTGATTAGACCCTGCAGGACAAATGACAAGCTAGAGTTCCTCTTGCTCAGCACCAGGTTCAGCATGATAACCTTCCAGTGCCCGACTAAAACCATGTCCGGGGATACCGAATCCATAACATTATCAATATGCGGCGGACTTCTTGTGCAGAGAGAAAACTGTTGCCGCGGTGAACTCACCTTCTCATGCAAACCGATCCGTAACGGAATTAAAGTAATATTGCAGCTGTCAGATTACTGCCCAATGCTCCTTGGCACTAGGCCTTCCCGGCTGCGCAAAATGCTTTACCGGTTCACGCAGGCTTATATCCACAAGATTGTCACTGTAAGATTTCTGGCAAAAATATATTACGAGCTGGAGGGGTTACGTCCTGAAATCAGGGTGGTCAAGACAAGAATTTGCACCGGAGAAGAGATCTGATCGCCCGATACAATGTTTCTAACCGGCGGATAGAGAAAAGCTGACCGTTAATTTGCGTACTTAAGACGTGATGATATACTCTCTCTCAATAAAATTCATTACACAGGAATGCCAATGGCCGAAAAACGTTACCTGATGAGACACCGGCGCAGGTTTGCCCTTCGATTCGGAGAAAATGAAGCAACAAGACTCGGCTTCACTGAAGATATAAGCACGGAAGGGATGTTCATAAGAACGACTAATACCTACGCTCCCGGAACCTTGCTTAAAGTGACCATAACTCTTCCGGAGGATCAATCCATTTCCTTTACAGGTAAGGTCATGTGGGCCAAAAGGGTTCCGCCGCAAATGGCAAGACTGGTCAAAAAAGCGGGTTTTGGTTTGAAGATAGAATCTTTTATAGAAGGTGAAGAGCTGTATCGGCACGCATGTGAAAAATCGCTGACCCCTGCATGAATTACCCTTCGTCCGATGAGATCTTGAGGGCGACTCTCCGGTGTCTCGGTCCGTCAAATTCACAAAAATAAACCGCCTGCCATGTCCCGAGCAATAGTTTGGTGTTTTCAATAAACACGCTCTGGCTTGCGCCGATTATTGAAGATTTTATGTGAGCGTCAGAGTTCCCTTCAGCATGAGTGAAATAAGGGTCATGGGGCACAAGCTTGTTCAGGAAAGCCACCATATCGCGCTGAACTGCGGGATCCGCGCCTTCATTAATCGTTATAGCCGCTGTCGTGTGCAAGACAAAGAGATGACAGATACCGTTACGAACCCCGGCATTCTTGACCGCTTCCTGCAGTTGGCCGGTTATATCAATGAATTCGGTTCGTGCACGACTTTTTACCTCTATGTAACGGATCATCTCTTCCTCCGGTCCATATTGCTGAAGGCAGGCCACAAATTAAAGAGGGCATTATCCTTGATCGATAATGCCCTCTTTCGCCGTTCATTGTTCCGCTCAACAAGGGTGGACTGCCGAACTTCCCACAATGCGCGGCGATGTATATCGTTTTTTCATCCGCCCCACCTCCTTCCCGAAATTTGTACTGTGGTTAATTGTATCCCCACGAGTAATAATTTCAAGTCCAGGGGCAATTTGCATCCATTGGCAAAAATGCCGGTGTGTTAACCGGTTGCTGCCGATCTGCCTAAGATTTATCAGGCAACCACATTCCAGAGAGTCAGCCAAATTATTAAACACACATTTGCGTTATAATTACCTGTAAAAAGATGGCACTTCAAGGAGGTGCAGCATGACGCTCCCCAAAGAACTCACCCGCATTTCCGCAACAACCTGGGAACTGCCGGTCTCATACAAGAAAGGAATGCTTGTCCCGGCACGTATCATTGCCTCGGAAAAACTGATCAATGCCATGGAACAGACCGTATTCGATCAGGCGGCCAACGTTGCCTGCCTTCCCGGGATTACCGGCTACTCCTACTGCATGCCGGACGGCCACTGGGGCTACGGTTTCCCGATCGGAGGGGTCGCCGCAATGGACCCCGAGAACGGAGTGATCTCGCCCGGCGGCATAGGATTCGACATCAACTGCGGCATGAGGCTGGTGCTGACAAACCTGACCGAACAAGAAATCAGGCCGCATTTGCACCAGCTGGTAAACCGGCTCTTTGCGCGGATCCCGACCGGAGTGGGATGCCATGGCGCATATAAAATCAAGGAAAGCGAATTCGGGATGATTGCCGAGCAGGGGTCGCGCTGGTGCCGCAAAGCCGGATACGCCTCCAGCGAGGATTTGGAGCTGACCGAAGAAGGGGGCTGCTTCCAGGGTGCGGACATCGACAAAGTAAGCCATAAGGCGATTGAGCGCGGGATACACCAGCTCGGCACCCTTGGCAGTGGAAATCATTACTGCGAGATCCAGGTCGCCCGGCCGGAGAATATCATGGACGAAAAGATTGCCCGGTCTTTCGGCCTCTCGATCCCGAACCAGGTCGTGATCATGTTTCACTGTGGCAGTCGCGGGTTCGGTCATCAGATCGCCACCGACTTTCTCCAGAGATTTTTAAAGGCAATGGGGCCGAAGTACGGGCTGGCGGTATATGACCGGGAACTTGCCTGCGCACCATTCCGGTCTACGGAAGGGCAGGATTATTACGCAGCCATGAAATGCGCCGTGAACATGGCGTTTGCCAACCGCCAACTGATCCTGCACAGGATTCGTGAGGTATTCAGCGAAACCTTTCATCGCGACCCGTTTGATTTGGGGATGCGGATGCTGTACGATGTTGCGCACAATACCGCCAAACTCGAACGCCACCGGGTGGCCGGCACGACCCGCGAACTGCTGGTGCATAGAAAGGGAGCGACCCGATCGCTGGGTCCGGGGTCACCCGAGCTACCGGATTGCTACCGGCTAACCGGACAGCCGGTGATCATCGGCGGCAGCATGGAAACCGGTTCTTACCTGCTAGCCGGGATGCCCGGCAGCGAAGCCACGTTTGCCACAACCGCGCACGGCAGCGGCCGCACCATGAGCAGGCACCAGGCAAAGAAGCTGTTTCGGGGAGACAAACTGCAGAAAGAGCTCGAACAGCGGGGTATTTACATAATGACCGATTCATTGGGGGGGTTGGCGGAAGAGGCAGGCGCCGCTTACAAGGATATCGATGAAGTGGCTGCAGTCACGGAACAAGCGGGGCTCAGCAGAAGAGTGGTAAAATTGACGCCGATCGGCAACATCAAGGGGTAACGATGCCGTACCGATTCCTGGAAAAGGTCGCAACCGCAGATGTTGCCTTTGAGGCCTGGGGCTCGACCATTGAGGAAATGTTCGTGGAAGCTGCGGAAGCGACCTTGAACGTCATGGTGGCAGACCTGTCCGCCATCAGCCGCCGCGAAAAAATAACCCTGGTGTTGGAAAACGACTCGATCGAGATGTTGCTGTTCGACTTCCTGGGCGAGCTTGTCTATCTCAAGGATGCCCAGCGCCTGCTGCTGCTGGTGGAGAATATTTCGGTCAAGAAAGATGTGGGAGGTTACGAGTTGGCAGTCACCCTGGCCGGGGAAAAGATCAATCCCAAGCGACACCCGCTCAATGTCGACGTGAAAGGGGTGACGCTGCACCTGTTTGAAGTTGCGAAAACCGCGTCAGGATGGCAGGCAACCGTAGTGCTGGACATTTGAAGGCCGGGGACAGGACTCTGCCAGCCCCGGCCGTTGAATACAGATCAGTGGGTGATGTCGGTAGACGGTTCGGCCGGCCCGAACTTCATGGCATCCTTGGCCTGCTGCACCGCTTCGAGCTCCTTGACCCTCTCCCCAAACCAGGCATGGATCGTTCGGGCACTTTCGTAATTCAACACGATTCCGGATTCAACCGCCCGGTAAAGCGTCTGGTTGAAATCGGCCGGGACCTCATCGATAACAGCGCCGATGGTGCCGTTAGCATTTATTTCCTGTGTAATCGCCACCGGTATTCCCGAGCGCTCCAGGTAAAAGTGGACTACCAGTTCCCCGCGCGGCGAAACCCCACCATGGGCGCCATTGATATAAACCGGGTTGTAATCTTCTGCAAACAGGTACTTAAATATGATCTGCGGCTTTTTCACTGAACATTCCTCCTGTCTCAATTTCCCGGCATGCCGAGCATTGCTGTTCTTTATCATGGTTGCTAAAATGATTCAAGTTGCATTGCTCGAACCGCAGAGGAAAGCCCGGCCATGAAATGTCCATCCTGCCTCTCTATCGGTCCGAAGCTGCACTGCGAGGCCATTGGCGCTGGCCCGGAACCGCTCCTCTTCCTGCATGGTTTTGCCGCATCTTCGGTAACCTGGGAGGAAATCTCACCCTACTTTCCGCTTGATCGATTCCGGCTTTACCTGCTCGATCTCAAGGGGAGCGGCAAGTCTGATAAACCGCGCGACAACGCCTACAGCCCGGAAGACCAGGCAAACCTGGTTCTGAACGCGATCGAAGGGTTGGGGATAAGAAATATCACCATGATCGGCCACTCGCTCGGCGGCGGAATCGCCCTGCTCGCCTGGCACAAGGGGAAGGCAACCTGTCGATCGGCGCTGATATCCAGGCTGGTGCTTATCGACGCCGCTGCCTACCCGCAACGTTTCCCGCGGTTCTTTCAATGGCTGCGTAAGCCGATCCTCGGCTGGCTCCTGCTCCGGCTACTGCCGTTACGGTCAATGGTGCGGTATAATTTGCGTCATGTCTATCACGATCCGGAGCAGGTAACGGAAGCCAGGGTTGCCCGCTACATGGGATGCTTCCGCGGCGCCGGAACGGTTGCCGCCATCATTGCCACCGCGCGGCAGGTAGATTCCCTGAGATCGATTCCGGACCATGGGCAGATTGACGTCCCCACCCTCATTATCTGGGGACGGTATGACCGGGTGATTCGGCTGCAAAGCGGCGAGCGGCTGCATGCAGAAATCCCCGGTTCAAGACTGGTCGTAATGGATTGCGGCCACAATCCCCACGAAGAAGAGGCGGCAGCTTCCGCTGCAGCAATCATCGGGTTCATTAACTAATCCCGACCAGGGCAATCATTATGACCGCTGTCTGCAGCAGATTTGCCATTTTCCGGCGTTCATAAACCGTCTGATCCATCACTTCTCCGCGAGCATTGTCTGATGGTGATATTATGTGTATGATTACCCCAACACCCCCCTCAGTCAAGGCTTCAATATTTGCAATGAGAATGGAATTATGACCGCAGCCATAACGACCAGATCCCTCGCAAAGCGTTACGGGAACCTGACCGCGCTTGACGAGTTCGATCTCGAAGTAACCCGGGGTGGCATCTTTGGCCTTTTGGGGCCGAACGGCGCCGGCAAGACCACCCTGATCCGCATTCTTACTACCCTGATGCGCCCGACTTCCGGCACGGCGTGCATAGAGGGTTTTGACACCGCATCGCACAGCAGGGAGATCCGCAGACTGATCGGCGTTGTCCCCCAGGAAAACAGTCTTGACCGGTACCTTACCGCCAGGGAAAACCTGGAACTTCATGCCCGCCTGCATGAAATGCCGGTGACCTCGTACCGGAAGCGGATTGACGAGCTCCTGGAGCTTTTCGGGCTGGCCGGGAGGCAGAACGACTTCCCGGACAGCTATTCCGGGGGGATGCAGAGACGGCTCGTTGTGGCGCGGGCACTCGTTCACCACCCCCGGATTCTGTTTCTGGATGAGCCGACCACCGGTCTGGACCCTCAATCACGGCACGCGGTCTGGGATTACGTCAAGTCCATCGCCGGGAGCATGACCATCTTCCTGACCACTCATTACCTGGAGGAAGCGGACCAGCTCTGCGAAAGGATCGCCATCATGGACCACGGCAAGCTGATCACTCAGGGGAGCGCAACGGAACTGAAGGAACGCCTTACCGGCGGCGCCCTTTACGAGATCGAGTTCGGGGGGAACGCCGACGCTTTTGCCGCCACACTCGGCAACCTCTCCTGCATTCGCAAGCTCACCCTGGAGGGGAACAGAGCGACAATCGAGCTGGAGCACTGGGAATGCCTCTCTGCCCTGGTTGCGGCACTGGCAGGCAACGAGATCCGGAGAATATCCCTCAAGGAACGCACCCTGGAAGAGGTGTTCATCTCGCTGACCGGCAAGGGGGTACGCGAATGAGCATGGCCGGAGCACTCGCAATCTGGCGCCGGGACATGCTGGTTCTGCGGCGCAGCATCATGTCGGAGATGATAGCGGTAATCGCCTACCCGCTCACCATCTACCTCGCCTTCGGCATCGGCATGCAGGGCTATATCGGGCTGGTGGAGGGGATTCCGTACAGCATGTTCATCGCGCCGGGGCTGATCACCATGACCGCCGTGAACGCCGCTTATAGCGAGAGCGTATGGAGCCTCTGGTTTCACCGGCGGGTGCAGTTCACCATCGAATCTTACCGGGTCACACCGGTAACGGTATCCGGCATCGTCTGCGCCAAGCTGTTTTCCGGGTTTACTCACGGCCTGGTAAAGGGGATCGCTGTAGGGCTGGTCATCTCCCTGATCACCCCGTTCCGTTTTCCGCCAGCGCACCTTGCCGTCTACCTCCTGTTTCTGATCCCGGGCTCCGTGCTCTTCTCCTGTGCTGGGGTCATCTCCGGCACCCTGATGGACAAACCCGAGACTATCGGCCGGGTGGAGGCGGTATTCATCATGCCGTTAATCTTCATGTCCGGGCTGTTTTTCCCCCTATCCTCCTATCCTCAGGTGATCATACCGATAGTCAGGTCTCTGCCCACAACCGCGCTTTTTGAAGGAGCCCGTCAAGCCCTGGTCAGCGGCAATGTGTCATTCGGATTTCTCATACTGCTTTACACCACGGCGCTGTCCGCCTTTATAGCGGCAGTATGGATCTTCCGCCGCAAGATGGCGGAGTGATCCAAAGCCAGGGGTAGTCACCATTCCAACTGCAAAGGAACCCAACATGAAATTCCTCGATCCCATTTACCGCCTTGCCATCGCACTCTGGGCCGGTGGGAACGCCATCTTCACCCTGATGTTGACTCCGATCCTGTTCAAGACCGAGAGCCGCGACACGGCTGGCCGCATCGTCGGGAATCTCTTCCCCGGCTATTTCCGCTGGGGGCTGGCCTGCGGCGCAATTGCCCTTGTCTGCCGCCTCATCAGCCGCGGTTTCGGGCCAAAGGCCCCGGTGCTGCTGATCATCGCCATGCTGGCAGTGTCCTCATTCCAGGCGTTCTACGTGGAACCGAAAGCCGCGAAGCTGAAACAACAGATCGGCTCCTTTGAAACAACGCCGAAAGAGCACCCGCTGCGGCGGGAGTTCGCAAAACTCCACGGCATTTCCGCCGCCTGCAACCTGGCGGTGCTGGCCGGCGGCGTGGCACTGGTGGTTCTGCCGTGAACCGGTTTCGGGACAGCTGGGTCATTCCGTGATCAGGCTCCTGCGTGGACTGCCGGGCAATGTGGTGGTGCTCGGCCTGGTTAGCCTGCTGACCGACATCTCCAGCGAGATGATCTACCCGCTGCTGCCACTGTTCCTCGCCACCACGCTCGGCGCCGGACCGGCCTTTCTGGGCATAATCGAAGGAGTGGCGGAATCGACCTCAGCGCTTTTGAAGCTTTACTCCGGGGTGCTGGCAGACCGGGTCCGCAGCCGCAAACGGCTGGTGCTGGCAGGATATGGCATATCGGCCCTGGCCAGACCGCTGGTGGCCTTTGCCGGATCGGCAACCCAGCTGATGTTCATCCGTTTTGTCGACCGGACCGGCAAAGGGGTGCGCACCTCTCCCCGAGATGCCCTCATAGCCGACACGGTTGACGGCGGCAACCGGGGGCTGGCCTTCGGCTTTCACCGTGCCATGGATCACGCCGGGGCACTGATCGGCCCTCTGCTGGCCTCGCTGCTTCTGTACACGGTCACGAAGAATCTCAGGACCGTCTTTCTCCTTTCGGCCATCCCAGGCATCTTGGCGGTCATCCTGATCGCCGCGAAGGTGACGGAAAGTTCGCGGGAACCCGCCCCGAGCGCGCCCCCCGTTATCCTAGGGCGTCTCCCCGGCGGCAGGCTGCGGAGCTACCTGCTGATTCTGTTTCTCTTTACCCTCGGCAACTCTTCCGACGCCTTCCTGCTGCTTAAAGCGTCACAGGCCGGGGTGCCGACAGTGCGAATCGCGCAACTATGGGCCTTTTTCCATCTGGTCAAGATGCTCGCGGTCATCCCCTTCGGCGCGTTGTCGGACCGGATCGGCCGGAGGTCGGTCATCATCGCCGGCTGGACAGTTTATGCCCTGGCCTATGCGGGATTCGCCCTGGCAACGAGCGAGCCCCAGATCTGGGGGCTGTTTGCGGTTTACGGCCTGTTCTACGGGTTTACGGAAGGGACCGAAAAAGCGTATATTTCTGATCTGGCGCCGCAGGTAGAACGCGGCCGCGCCTTTGGCTGGTTCAATTTCGCCGTTGGAGCAGGCGCTCTGCCGGCCAGCCTGATCTTCGGGGTTATCTGGCAACGTGCCGGGAGTTCCGCGGCATTCCTGTTCGGCGCGCTGCTGGCGGCAATAGCCGCTATCCTTCTGGTCGCCATCGGTGGCGGCAAAGAAACGAGGTTCGCAGCGGACAAGCGGTGAGCGGCGACCAGGCAGCCCGTGATTAGCCGGACCCCCCCTTCTCCTGCTGCATTTACCGTGAAAACGGGAGGAGATCATGTCATTCTTCTCGGCCGCAAGAAAAAAGAGACACGGCATACTCCGCGAGCAGCCGCTGGATGGAAACGAACGCTGCGTCGCCTGTGCTGCCGACTGTTGCCGCGGCTTTCCCAGCATCGAACTTGATGCGGACGAATATTCGCGGCTCGAATCCCTTGGTGCGGCCCGCCTCGCATTCACGCTTGACGGCCGCTTCTATCTCATTATCGAGAACGGCTGCGAGTTTCTGGACGGCAACCGGTGTGGTATCTATGACCTGCGCCCCAGGATCTGCCGCATCTTTTTCTGCGAAGATTGACGCTGCCCGATTAGCCATCGCACCGGCCCCGTGCTGCCGCTCGTATGACCGCAGGCAGGCAGTTTCAGGTCGCCCCCCGTGCAAAAAAATGCCCGGTGGTTCCGGGCGCTCAACTCCGCATTTATTACATCTGCCCCGATCCGCCGGTTCTCCCTTTCCGTCCTACCATTACCTTGCCGTGATGGGTTATGACATGCAGATTGTGATTGGCGGCCCGCCGGATCATCCGCTCATGCTTGGCCAGCATCGGCACCGCATTTTTCGGTCTGGCCGTGGTCATCGGCATCATCGTACCTTTCATGATTGTCACCCCCTCGTGTACCGCACTCCTTTGAGTAAATTATAGCACGACCGGCACTATGAAGAGGAACTAATAATCAGCGTTACTAATCAGAGCCATAGGGCTGTGCTATAATTTCTGACAACTGAGGGGGGAATAATGGCCAATATCGCGCTGCTTGCCGTCTGCCTGCTGATGGGGATACTGCTCCGGAGGACCGGGCGTATGCCGTCATCAACTCCGGCAGCTCTGAACGGTTACGTGATCAACGTAGCGCTCCCGGCAGCGGCAATCCGCTACATTCACGACTTGACGCTTGAACCGTCCCTGCTGTTGACCGGCCTGATGGCATGGCTGCTGTTCGGCGCCGGCTGGCTCTTTTTTGCGGCGGCCGCCAGGCTGCTCAGGTTGTCAGCGGGCGCAACCGGCGCCCTGGTCCTGGTAGGCGGGCTCGGCAACACCTCTTTTGTCGGCTTGCCGATGATCGAGGCCTGGTACGGCAAGGAGTTACTCGGCATCGGCATCATCGCGGACCAGCTCGGCTCGTTCCTGGTCCTCTCCACACTGGGCGTTCTGGCCGCATCCATATACTCTTCAGGCGGGGTTTCCGCCAGGGCGATGGGACGCAAGGTCATCATGTTCCCCCCTTTTCAGGCCCTATGCTTGGCGTTTCTGCTCAAGCCGGTCCCGTTTCACCCGATGGTTGTGACCGTGCTGCAGAAACTGGCAGACACCATCGCGCCGGTGGCTATCGTCTCGGTCGGGTTCCAGCTAATTTTCGGCGCCGCTGCCGCTCAGGCGAAACCGCTCTTGACCGGTCTGGCCTTCAAACTCCTGTTCGGTCCGGCCCTGATCGCCCTGCTCTACATCGGACTGTTCGGCGGGGCAGACCAGACCATGCGGGTGACCCTGTTCGAGGCGGCCATGCCGCCGATGATTACGGCCGGTATCGTTGCGGTAGACCACGGCCTGGAACCCGACCTGGTTGCCCTGATGCTGGGGATCGGCATCCCGCTCTCCTTCCTGTCCCTGGCCGGCTGGTGGAACATTCTGGAAAGGTTTTAACCGTAGATCCCCGGCACCCCTGACCAGATCTCGACCTGCCGATGACCGGATTTGCCTCGGCATGGAGTTGTGCTATCATTCAAACTATTCTTTCTACGGAGGTCCAAATGCGCTATTTCCTGGTGTACACCTTACTGACACTGGCCGTAAGCAGCGGCTCCGCTTGGGCCGGCGATACGGAGACCCGGCTGCAGCAGCTTGAAGCAAAAGCGGCCGAGGCCAAAACCGGCAAGATCTCGGAATATGCCGCTGATTCGCTCAAGGAGGCGCTGGCGACAATCTCGGCAGCACAGGCCGCGGTCGCAGTGGGGAACGACAAGCTCGCGCAGCAGAAGATCGAGACCGCAACCCTGCAGCTTGCTGTTGCCGAAGCAAAGGGTGCGGAACGGGAACTGCTGGAACAGGTGGCGGTGCAGCGCGTGGCCCTGAAAAAGCTCGAAGCCCAGCTGGAGAGGTATCTGCAGGGAGGGGAGAATTAATATGCGCATACTGACGATTATTGTCGTTTTGACTCTGTTCATGGGCTCGGGCAGTGCCGGCGCCGCTGATGCCGCCAAGACGCGAGCACTGATCGACACAGGTCGGACGGCGCTGGAGGATCTGAGGGGCAAAGCCGGCGAAAACAAGGCAGTGGCCGCCGATCTGGAGACCGCCGCACAATACCTTGACCGGGCCGCTGCCGCCCTGAAAGGCGGGGAAAAGATCTTCGGCGGGATTTCCGATGAAGCGGAACAGGATGTCCGCCATCAGACTTCTCTGGCAGAGCTGACCCTGAAGCTTGCGGCATCGAGGATCGAACGCGCCAAGATCGAAGCCGAGCTTGACGCCATCAACAAGAAGAGCGAAATCGTCAAATCAAGGGTCAAGATATTCGACGATCTGCGCGCCGAGATCGCCCGGTTGAAAGAGGCAGTCAGCGCTAACGAAAAAGCCGGCAAAGGGCTGGCCGCACTGCAGGCGGAAAGGGATGCCCTTGCAGAACAGGTGAGAAAACTGACCGGGGAGAATGCGCTGCTCGAAAAGTTGCGGCAGGAGAATGACATGCTCAGGAAAGAGCTGAGCCGGCGGCAGGATGAACGCGCCCAGACGACGCAACCGGAGCGGGCCGGAAACCCTCAGCCTGACCCAAAGGAGCTGGAGACCATTCCGGCCCCGCAACCGGAGCCGGCAGCGGTCCCGAGCCCGGCCCCCGATCCGAAACCGTCGCTGGAAGAGATCGTCCAACCTGATAACAGCGGTAAATGAGCCGCCTCCCCGAATTAACGAACCTCTTTGCCACCATGCCCGATGCTTCGCATGCCGAGGTTTTCCAGACCCTGGCCGAACGAGGCGGTGTGCGGATCGAGCGAATCGTCTCCCAGGGGCAGGCAACCCCGCCAGGGGAATGGTATGATCAGGAATGGGACGAGTGGGTGCTGCTCCTTTCCGGCGGAGCGGAACTGCAGTTCGGCGGCAATGCCGCCCCGGTCAGGCTGGTCCCAGGCGATTGCCTTATGATCCCTTCCCGTTTGCGCCACCGCGTTAGCTGGACCGATCCGCAGGCCCGGACGGTCTGGCTCGCGGTACATTGGCCGGCACCTGCCAGTAACTGTTGAAAAATCCCCTCTTTTATGCTCTAATCCGCGTGTGCTTCACACGGCCTACATCGCCATGGGATCGAACATCGGAGACCGGGAGCTGAACCTGCTCAGAGCGGTTGCCGAGCTCGGCAAGCTTCCCGGCTCAAAGATCACGGCACTGTCCGCATTTTATGAAACAGAGCCGGTCGGCCCACCCCAGGACAATTACCTGAATGCGGCGCTGCGGCTGGCGACCGACCTTGAGCCGGCCGAGCTCCTGGGGAAACTCCAGAGGATCGAGCGCGACTCCTTTGACCGGAAACGGGAGACCAAATGGGGACCGCGCCGGATGGATCTCGACATCCTGCTCTTCGACGACCTGATTCTCGACACCCCCGACCTGGTCATCCCCCATCCGCGGCTGCATGAGCGACGCTTCGCCCTGGCCCCGCTGAAGGAAATCGCGCCTGATGCCATCCATCCGGGCCTGGGAAAAACAGTTAGCCAACTCCTCCGTGCCGCCCCGAATACCGGCAAGGTGCGGAAGGTATAGGAAATCACGATGCGCATGCTGATCTGGCTGGTCCTGATTTATGTAGGGTTCAAAATCGTCAAGGGGTTCCTGGCCAACCGCAAAGCCGAGGAACCGCCGGCCAAGAAGGACGAAGAAGCGCTCCGCGACCCGGTCTGCGGCGTCTACGTGGCCAGGGACGATGCGGTTATCGGCACTGTAGAGGGGGAACGGATCTATTTCTGTTCCATGGCATGTCTGGAGAAATACCGCGACCAAATCGAACAAAAGTAAATGGCTTCACCACTATAAAAACCAAGGAACGCGATTTTTTCGCTAGGTCAAGGCGCCAAGGAAGAGCACGGAGACGTAGCAGCGCTACGTCGCACACGCGATGACGCAGGCAACGCCGAGATCGCGGAAAAGGCGCGTTTCTAAACGGAGGAACAATGAAATTTTTTATCGACACCGCCGACGTCAACGAAATCCGCGAAGCCCACGAACTGGGACTGGTTGACGGCGTCACCACCAACCCGTCGCTGATTGCCAAGTCCGGACGTAAATTCAAGGACGTGATCAAGGAGATCGTCTCCATTGTTGACGGGCCGATCTCGGCCGAGGTCATATCCCTGGACGCCAAGGGGATGGTGAAAGAGGCCAAGGAACTGGTCAAGATCCACAAGAACA
Source organism: Geobacter sp. OR-1 (assembly GCF_000813145.1). Taxonomy (GTDB): domain Bacteria; phylum Desulfobacterota; class Desulfuromonadia; order Geobacterales; family DSM-12255; genus Geoanaerobacter. The sequence continues at coordinate 83,183 of NZ_BAZF01000007.1, forward strand.
TCGTCGTCAAGGTGCCGATGACCCCGGAAGGGCTGAAGGCGACCAATGAACTGACCCGGCTGAAGATCAAGACCAATGTCACCCTGATCTTCACCCCGATGCAGGCGCTCTTGGCGGCCAAGGCAGGGGCCACCTATGTCTCGCCGTTCGTGGGGCGACTGGACGATATCTCCCAGGACGGCATGGGGATCATCGCAGAGATCCGGACCATCTTCGACAATTACGGCTACACTGCCGAGATCATCGTCGCCAGTGTCCGCAACCCGGTGCATGTGCTCCAGTCCGCCCTCATCGGCGCCGACATTGCCACCATCCCGTACAGTGTCATGCTGCAGCTCGCCAAGCACCCGCTGACCGACGCCGGGGTCAAGAAGTTCCTGGAAGACTGGGAAAAGGTCCCGAAATAATCAATCCGGCATGCCGGAAAGCGCTGCCCGTACTGTTACGGCCGCGCTTTCCGGCCGCTGTTCTCCCGGTCGATCGCTGTCCCTTCGATTCCGTCACCTGCCCACACCATCCCTGTTCATAACTCCCGCTGTTTTAACATGATCCCGGCGTCATCCGGCCTGCAACCTGCGCTGTTGTTTTTTAACAATAAAACGCTAGACTTCTCTGTACAGAACAAGGAGTCACAGCTATGGCAATCACACTGTTGGACATGCTGCTCAATGCCAGACTGATCAACCGCGACCAGTTCGAGGAAGCGCTCAAGAACCGGGTCCTCTACGGGGGGAAGATCGGCACGAGCCTCATCGAGCTCGGTTACGTCAGCGAAGAGGACCTGGCCAGGTTCCTGAGCAAGAAACTGGGCGTTCCCTATGTACACCCGGATCACCTGCTCAACATCCCCCAGGAGGTCATTGACCTTATCCCGCGGGATCTGGCCGTCAAATACCGGGTCATTCCCATGGCAGTGAAAAAAAGGCGTATGGGTCTGATCATGAGCGACCCGGCCGACCTGCAGGCGATCGACGAGATCGGATTCATAACCGGATTCATCATCATCCCGCTGGTGACCCCAGAGGTCAGGCTGATGCAGGCTCTGGGGAAGTACTACCAGCTTGAGGTCGATGTCCGATACACCCAGATAATCGAAAAGATTGAAGAACGAAAACGGGTACTGGCCCTGGAGCTTTCCCCGCATGAACCGCCGCAGGAGGAGAGGAGCGAGCCGCCGCAGCTGGACGAACCGCACCCGGATCTCCCGGCAACCGCTGAGGCTCACGCCGAAGAGCAGCGGTCGTGGACGGAGCATATAAGCCGTTTTGCTCCGAGCGAGGTCTCCCTGAGACTGGCTCGAGCCGAAAACCGGGAGGAGATTGCCGACCTGGTGGTTTCGGCCCTTGGTGACCGCCTCACCCGGGTGCTCCTGTTCGTGGTGCGGGATGATTCGGTCATCGGCTGGAAAGGGATTTCCCATCAATCCTCTTTGAAGATCAACGGCCTCAGGTTTCCGCTGTCCGACTCGTCAGCGCTCCGAACCGTGACCGACGGGGCCGGCTTCTACCTCGGCCCGCTCCCGAACACGGCCGCCCATGAACAGCTGATCATGCACCTTGGCGGCGAAAAACCAAAGACCGTACTGCTGATGCCGCTGCTCATCTGGGGCAGGGTCCTTAATGTGCTGTATGCCGAAGGTGAGGACACCCTGGCCGATCTGGTGCCCGAGATCCAGAAGCTCCTCGCCAAGGCGGCCCTTGCCTTCGAGGTACTGATGTTGCGGGAGAAGATCATGATGCTCTGAACTCTTCGGATTGGGCGGAAATTTGCCGGTAAGGAAGATTCAATTGTCCAGAACGCCGCGCACCTTTGTTGCCAGGTCCTGTAATGAAAACGGCTTCTGAATGTAATGGCTTGCGCTGTCAAGCACCCCGAACTGGGCGATGCTGTCCGCGGTATATCCGGACATGAAGAGAAGCCTGAGCCCGGGATATTCCGCCTGAAGCCCTTTTGCCAGGTCCCAGCCGTTCATTTCCGGCATTATCACGTCTGCAAGAAGCAGCTGAATCTGCCCGGCATGTTCATGGGCCAGCCGGACCGCCTCGCCAGGCCCCCCGGCCGCCACCACGGTGTACCCCAACCCTTCCAGCATCGCAGTTGCCAGCTTCAGCACAGCCTGATCGTCTTCAACCAGCAGGATCGTTTCGCTCCCGCGGGGGTTAGGTTCAGCGGCAACCATACTTGAGGCGACGTAATTTCCCCCATACCTGGGGAGATAGATGGTAAAGGTTGTGCCCACCCCCGGTTCTGAGTAGACGTTGATAAAGCCGTTGTTTTGTCGGACGATCCCGTAAACCGTTGCCAAACCCAGGCCAGTGCCCTTGCTGACCTCTTTGGTCGTAAAAAACGGCTCAAAGATGTGACTGACGGTTTCCCTGTCCATGCCATGGCCGTCGTCGCTTACGCTCAGAAGCAGGTAATCGCCCGGCGCCGCATCAGGGTGGGCGGCGCAGTAGTCCGCATCCACTGTAATGTTGCCGGTTTCAATGACCACCTCGCCGACATCGCGGATTGCGTCCCTGGCATTGACGCACAGGTTGGCCAGGATCTGATCGACCTGCGCCGGATCCATGTTGACCGGCCAGAGCTGCTCGGTCGGGCGCCAGGTCAGATGGATGCTCTCGCCGATGAGACGTTGCAGCATCTTGAGCATATCGGCCACGGTGTTGTTAAGATTGATCACCTGTGGCGACACGGTCTGCTTGCGGGCAAAGGCCAAGAGCTGCCGGGTCAGCTCTGCGGACCGGCCGGCAGCTTTGCGGATCTCCTCCAGGTTGGCATGAACGACCTGGTTTGAATCCAGGTCCATCAGACCGATCTCGGCATGCCCGATAATGACGGTCAGGAAGTTGTTGAAATCGTGCGCCACCCCGCCGGCCAGGCGGCCTACCGATTCCAGCCTTTGCGCCTGCAGGAGCTGTCGCTCAACCGTAAGCCTGGTCGCAATCTCGTCCTGCAGCGCCGTTGTACGGTCAGCCACCTTGCCGCTGAGGTGTCTGTTGAAAAGGTACAGGGCCAGCCCGGCAAAAACAAACGCTGCCAGAAAGGTGGTGACAATCGCGATGAGGAAGAAATCCTGGTCAATGGGTGCGCGGATCGACTCGATGGCGCGCACCCGTCCGACCCGCTCATTGAACCCGCCACTTCCGGAATAGAGCGCCTGCAATCCCGATGGCGCATCGGAGCGATTGCCGTGGCACCTGGTACAGGCATTATTTGTTTCCAGAAACGGTATCGCGACAAAGAGGTATCTTTTCCCGTCAACCTTGATGACGCTCCGGTACTCCTTCAGATCTTTACGCTCGTTGAACAGCCTTATCAGGTCGGACTCGAACTTGTCGGCGCGGTTGACCGGATTGCGCGGGTTATCCGAGGCGAGTTTGTAGTAAACTGCCGGCAGGCCCGCCTTGATACGCTCCTCGTTGTCAAAGGCGTGCATGACGCGGACGATGTAAGATGAAGAGAGGATTTCCGGGGAATAGAAGCTTTGCGAGATCTCACCGGCATCGCGCGCCCGGTAAAAGGCGGGGTGCATGACCCGTTGGATATAGTGATGAATAGCTTTGTGGGACAGGAGAATATTCTGGATATTCTCATCAGCCTGGTTCAGGACATAGGCGGAAACGGCAAAATACATCCCGATAGCGGCAATGATCGCCGCCGCAAAAGGGAGCAGGAAAAACCGCACCCACTGTTTTCGTCCGCCACCGGTACTGTCTTTTTCAGCTGCCACTTAAACCTTTCAACCGCCTTCTGGCGTTTTTAAACGTTGTCTAATTTATAGCAGAAATTCCAGAGGCCACAACCGCTACACCCTCGCAATACTGCAGTACCATAATGATCAAGCCGAAGAGTGCAGACCTCATACTTCAGTTTCCCATTTGCGACGCAATCCCCCCAGTTGTTTACCGCATGTTCACATGTTCCTATTCCACCGATACCGCTGTGCCGCTGGCTGAGACCATCAGCATGCCGTTGGTCTTGCCGAGCACCTCATAGTCCAGATCCACACCAACGACTGCGTTTGCTCCCATATCCTGCGCCCTTTCCCGCAGCTCCTGGAGGGCAATGTCCCGGGCTCGTTGCAGTTCCCTTTCATAAGTGGCCGAGCGGCCGCCGACCAGATCACTGATACTGGCGAAAAGGTCTTTGAACAGGTTGGCCCCCAGGATCGCCTCGCCGGTGACGATGCCATAATACTGCCTGATCCGTTTGCCCTCGATTGACGGGGTTGTTGTGATTATCATCTGTATTTCCTCCTTGGTTTCTTTCGTGAACCGCTTCGGCATTACTGCCGCAGATAGCGGTCGATCTCCTCGGGGTCGAACCCTCTGACCTTGTTGGCGCCGATCTTGATCAGCGGCACGCCCCTCCCGCCAAGCTCCTTGTGGCGCCGGTTGGCGTCCTGATCCTTTTCGATGTCATAGACGGCATAGGAGACCCCTTTTTCGTTCAGGTAGCGGAGGGCCTTTTTGCAGTAGCCGCACCAGCTCGTCACATAGACCTCCACGCTTTTGGTGGAGTTCTCGCGCGGCGCCGTCGCCCGCACCGGTGCCGCCGGCCGCGACCGGGCAGGAGCCGTCGGCTGCGCGTCCATGACACTGAGCGCCGGCAGGTCGTCCATGGTCCGGGCGCTCTTGCGGTACTTCTTCGGCACACTCCCCAGGTCGTCAACGAAATGGAGATCTCCCCGGTCGTCGGTGTACTTGTAGGTGTCGGCCCGGAGGGGGATGGCGGTGAGGATTACTGCAGCGACAAGGATTAAGATTGCAGTCTTGTTCATGGCTACCTTTGGTAAGATTTGAGATATGTTCTTTGGTACGATGTTTCTTTCATTTTCCTTCAAGCCCTTTCGAAACGGGCATTGCCTTATGATTTCATCCTGCGGGCTTTGAGCCCGCACAGCGGGCAGCGTTTCTCCGGAACCGCCTGGTTGCAGCGCTCACACCAGTACAGAGGCAATTGCTCTTCCTGGCAGATCCGGCATTTATCGCTGGTTTTTTCGTCGCAGGCACATCGTTCGGGATTCATTGCAATTGTCTCCATTCAGACCGCAAAGTCAGTTCACCTAGTCCCCCACCAAGAGATGGCCGAAGCCGGCAAAGACCCCGATCATCACACCGCTAAACAACTGGGCGTGAACCAGGTAACCGTATCGTCTCAGGGAAGCGGGCGGGAAACGGACCACCAGGAAGAGCCCGAAAACTCCCTGCCAGACCAGAAGGGCCAAGACCATTTCCAGGAACAAGTTCCACCGGACTGTGCCCATGAGTGCGGCATGACCGGCCAAGATCGCAACGGCAAATGCTCCGACATGTTTGTGCGTCCGGTTGAGTATGTTGAGAACCTTCCTGGATGCTGAAACAGAGAGCTCCTGATAATAAACTGGGATAAATCGTTCCAGCAGTGTTCCTTCGTTGAGGGCCATCTTCAGAACACTGCGCCCGTAAATTATCGCCAACGCCCAAAGCCCCGCACTCCCAAATCCCTCTGCCAACTCGGCGCGAAAACCCTCTGCTTCGGCGACCGGTTCCCGACCCAGATAAAGATAGACGAATAGCAGGGACGACATTATGACCACGACTATCGCAAAAGGAATCAGCCCCTGTTTTGGATCTATTTTACCTGCTCTCATATTCTTGCTTCCTAAAGCGGCATTAGCGCAACCTCCGCGCGCTCGCCAAGAAATACCGCACCATCCGCTCCGACATCCAACCGCATGTTCACCTGTTCCTACTCCACCGATACCGCGGTACCGCTGGCTGAGACCATCAGCATGCCGTTCGTTTTGCCGAGCACCTCATAGTCCAGATCCACGCCGACAACAGCATTTGCCCCCATCTCCTGGGCTCTCTCCCGCAGCTCCTGAAGGGCAATGTCACGGGCTCTTTGCAGTTCCCTTTCATAGGTGGCCGAGCGGCCGCCGACCAGATCACTGATACTGGCGAAAAGGTCTTTGAACAGATTGGCCCCCAGAATCGCCTCGCCGGTGACGATGCCATAATACTGCCTGATCCGTTTGCCCTCGATTGACGGCGTTGTCGTGATTATCATCTGTATTTCCTCCTTGGTTTCTTTCGTGAACCGCTTCGGCATTACTGCCGCAGATAGCGGTCGATCTCCTCGGGGTCGAAGCCTCTGACCTTGTTGGCGCCGATCTTGATCAACGGCACGCCTCTCCCGCCAAGCTCCTTGTGGCGCCGGTTGGCATCCTGATCCTTTTCGATGTCATAGACGGCATAGGAAACCCCTTTTTCGTTCAGGTAGCGGAGCGCCTTTTTGCAGTAGCCGCACCAGCTCGTCACATAGACCTCCACGCTGTTGGCGGAGTTCTCGCGCGGCGCCGTCGCCCGCACCGGTGCCGACGGTCGCGGCCGGGCCGGAACCGTCGGCTGCGCGTCCATGACACTGAGCGCCGGCAGGTCGTCCATGGTCCGGGCGCTCTTGCGGTACTTCTTCGGCACACTCCCCAGGTCGTCGACGAAATGGAGGCCTCCGCGGTCGTCGGTGTACTTGTAGGTCTCGGCCCGGAGGGGGATGGCGGTGAGGATTAGCACGGCGGCAAGGATTAAGATTGCAGTCTTGTTCATAGGCACCTTTGATGAGATTTGAGATATGTTCTTTGGTACGATGTTTCTTTCATTTTCCTTCAAGCCCTTTCGAAACGGGCATTGCCTTATGATTTCATCTTGCGCGCTTTGAGCCCGCACAGCGGGCAGCGTTTCTCCGGAACCGCCTGATTGCAGCGCTCGCACCAGTACAGAGGCAATTGCTCCTCCTGGCAGATCCGGCATTTATCGCTTGATTTTTCGTCGCAGGCACACGATTTAGGATTCATTGCAACCTCATAACCATTGCCCACATCCTTCTTGACGTCATAACGTTATGACGCTAATCTTACATCAAGGAGGTACGAACACATGGGTGCACTCACCAAACGGGCAACCATCTATTTCGACCCGGTCATGCATCGGGCCTTGCAGCACAAGGCGCTGGAGACATCCCGCTCGCTGTCGGACATTGTAAACGGCGCGGTCCGGCAGGCGTTAGCCGAGGATGCCGAAGACCTGGCGGCCTTTGAGGAGCGGGTCAACGAGCCGCTGATTTCCTATGAAGCATTGCTGAAAGAACTGAAAACCAGTGGCCGCCTATAGCATCTTCCTCAAGGAGTCGGTCCGGAAAGACCTGGAATCCATCCCCAAAAGCGACCTGCAACGGATCATGGTGCGCATCGGCTCTCTGGCCGATGATCCCCGTCCCACTGGGTGCGAGAAGCTCTCGGGCCAGGAAAAATATCGCCTGCGCCAGGGGAACTACCGCATCATCTATTCGATCCAGGATGCAGAACTGACCATCTGGGTGGTCAAGGTCGGCCACCGGCGCGAGGTCTACCGGAGCTGAGCAATCGCACACTTCTTGCAGTCAAACCCCATCACATTCTGCTCAAAAGAGGCTTCTATCCGGGCTATGCTTCCACCTTCTTCCATATGTACAGGTACCAATACACCGGCATCGCAACCATGTTCCCCAAAAACAAAACTACTGCCCACAGCGCTTTTTTGTCTTGTGGAACTGCGTCAGTTTTGAATATGTGTCTAATGTAGACAGCGATAAGCGCAAATATCCAAATCATGGTCAAGAAGTGCAGCGGAAATATGATTTTCATAATGAGTGGCATTTCTACTGACGATGCATGTTTTCCGACTTCCATCAGCAGAACCTGAGAGAACATGACTCCCATAAACAACACCATGTAGAGAATAGGCCATACGGTGCAGGCTCCGAGAAACAATGCCTTTGATCTATTCATACCCACCTCCCTTATTGTTAGCTCAACAAATACTGGGGCTGAGGGATATCCCCCAATTAAAGCAATATTCGGGGAGTGTCCCGAATTTCCCCCCCATAGAGAGCACGGCGAATGTGAATACGACACATGCGGCGAGTTTCATCAGATCTCCTTGTAATGGCATATTTTGTATCCTGTCCCCGGAATTCCCCCAAATTTTGCTGAAGAGCTAATTACACTTGTAATTTTGAGTCCATCCCCCATTCACCTTTGAGATCTAAAGTATATGGAGGCTGATCGTAAGATGGTCCAACACAGAATTCCGAATCGTTTAAGGCGGGATCAATGTAGGACGTAGTTAATATCACTTGATGTGGAATGCTTACTTGCTCAGAATATTGGATGAGAAGATTATGAAATTTACGGAACCGTTCAGGTACCATTCCTTTGTCTTCAATGTTGTCCAATATAAAGAATCTGGGAAGGCGACATTGATCATCTTCTATTGAAAATTTCAGAAGCCCCAGATAGAAAGAGTTTTTAAGAAATACTTGAGTGCTTGCAGATAGTCGACCATGCCGTACAGATAGAAAATCTTTTTCAAATGAGAAAATTAATCCATTAGCATCACTTAGCGTTTCGTTGTTTGTATCAATAATATCTTCATGCAAGATGTCTAGAGACCGCCCAAAAACTCACGGTACGAGTCTGTCGGTGGTGATTTCTTTAGCTTTGCACCATTAACCGGTTGGATTTTGTTGATTACAAGCCCCTTGTCACCCAGCTTGGCCTTTTCCTGCATCCAGGCGAGAGCCGCATCAGCAATTGGGTGGTCTTTCACCTCATATCCTCCGCCTACGTCTGCATGGGCACCGACGAACCAGACCTGTTCCAACTGTTGGTTAACCTTTTGACGGGGATTCCAGAGGGTTACGTCGTAATTCTCCCGATGCTCGTCAATGGCCACGGCATGGTAGGCATTCTCAACGATGCCGCTCAGTTCCTGGTCGTGGAACTGGTAATGCTCGGCATTGAAACTCTCGAATACTTTGAACGGAATTCCCAGAGCGCCTACTGTATCCCAAACCCCGAGAAACTTGATCTTTATCCCATCATGGGCGTAGGAAGCGCGGAATTGTTTTGCAAAATCGGTGTCTGAACTGCCGTCCCTGTTACGATACAGTTGATAGGCATCCATGATAACCATCCCTCCTCTCAGTCAGCAGGTATCTTCGCCCCTTCGGCCCGGGCCGCGTACTCGAACATCCTGCGGAACCGGTCCCGGTCAAGCTCGGCAACCGCATCCTTGTATGCGTCCAACTTTTTGTGCCGCTCCTTGCACTTGCCCCACTGATCCAGGATCTTCTGGCTGATTTCCGTAGAGTCTTCATTGAGCTTTCTGACCTTGTTCCGCAGAACCAGAGACCGGAGTTCCACCTCTATTTCGCGGTACTTCGGGCCGAACAGCTGATAGCTCCGCCCCTGTTCCGGGGTCTCCTGCAGCTCCCCGTAAAACTGGTCCACTAGCCGCGCATCGTTGAAGATCTGTTCTTCGGTCCTGGCGTCGAAAGGTGCGACCAGTTGCAGCGAGCACCCCGACATGAACAGTGTCAGAAGAACGAGGAGGCAGAGGATCGCGCTGTTTTTGGATACATTGCGCTTCATGGCTTCTCCTTTCAAAAATAAGGATTCCGGAGCCGGTTCAGGTTCTCTTTTCCCCGCGCCGGTTCAAAACCCGCAGGTCTATTTCCCATGCTTCATATGCCTGTTGATGGCGCCCGCGATCTTCCTGGCGGCGGCGCTTGTTGATTTGGGAGTGGGATGCAGGCCGTCGCCCAGATGCTGGAAATGCTCCCAGGCATCGACGACAATCGCGCCGGGGAGTTCGGCGCCAAGCCGGGCCCGGTGGAGGTCGCGCATCTCGTTGAAGGACTGCTCGTCCATGATCCAGTAAATGCCGTACATCTGCTTCGCCAGGGGGAGATCGAGGTCAGTGTATTTCGGGTAGAGGTAATATACCGGGGTGATCCCGAGTGCCAGGGACTGCTTCCCAACAGCCACAAGGCGATCCAGATAGCTGTTGAACTCCTTTGTTCCGCAGGGACTGGTCTGGCTTTGCGGGATTCCGAAGGAATCGGCGTGCATGCAATCGTTGGCAGTCCCGACCAGCAGATATTTGGCGTTATAGGAGAGCGGCTGTTGGGGATTGGCCGGGTTGGGGACCGCTACCCGCATCAAAGCCTTTTGCAGCTGCTTTTCATACCCCTGCCAGTAGACCGGAAGGCAGGAATCACTCAGACATGAGGGCCGGTCAAAGGAGGTTGCCCCCCCCGTGGGCCTCGTTGATCACCATGCCGTTCAGTGACTCAGTTCTGACCAGCGCGTCCCCAAGGCTGAGATAACTCCCGAGGTTGACGGCAACGCCGCCGAACGGCGCCGCCAGGCTATCGTTGATCGGGGTCTTGCCGTTTTCATACGAGGCGCCGATAACCAATAGCGGAAGTTGGGTTTGCTGTCCGGCAAAGAGAGGGGTAGCAAAGGCGATGACAATGGTGAGCACGACAGAGATTCGTTTCATTGTTGCCTCCTTGAAAGTGAATTGCAAATCCTGGTGAGAGACCTGCTCCCCCCCGGGCTGTTTATCTACTCTATGACTTCCCGCCGGCTGAGCGACTTGATCTGGGTCTCGATGATCCGGTCCAGGGAGATCCCCATCTCCTGCAGTCCGGCGGCCCCGCCACCCACTTCGAGGCGCTCCATCATCAGGGTCAGTTCCAGGAGCCGGCCATAGACCCCCTGCCTGTGAACCAGCGCCAGCCGTACCTCGTCGGACAGGTTGAGTTCGGTGACGATCTCTTCGATGCTCACCTGGTAGATACTGTCCAGGAGCGACAGGATGCCGACCATGAAGGCCTGGTCGCTTGCTCCGTACTGCTTGCACAGCGTGGGATGCTGAAATACCAGATGTTCCATGAAAGCGGCCCGGGACGAGGCCAGCTCCAGGAGCGGGTTGTCTTGCGCGTCGGTGCTGTCGGCGGAGAATAGCGACAGCTGCACCCAGCGCTTGAGCTGCTGGCGGCCGAGGATCGACAGGGCGTGGCGTACGTCGCGGATCTTCTCCCGCATGCCGAGGGCCACGGAATTGACCAGCTTTAGCAGCCGGTAGGTGAGAGCCGGACTGCCGCGGAACACCCGGTCGAGTTCGCCGACCGTGGCGTCGGCAAGCAAGAGCCGCAGCAGTTGCAACAGCGCCGCATGGGAGCCGTCCATCTGCCTTTTCTCCATTACCGCCGGCCGGGCGAAGAAATACCCCTGGTAATAGTCGAAGCCAAGGCTCTGGCACTTGCTGAAGGTCTCGCTCGAATCGACTTTTTCCGCCAGCAGCTTGGCCGGGTGGCGGCGCAGCTGCTTTACCCAGGGCGTCAGGCTGCCGGCAGGGGTGCGGAACATGTCGATCTTGACGATATCCGCCATGTCGTAAAGTTCCGCCAGCTCCGGTAAGTACTCATGATTGTCCAGGGCCAGGGAAAAGCCACGCTCTTTCAGATAGCGACAACGCGTGACGACCTCCGGGGTGTCCACGCAGCTGTCAGCCAGATCCAGGCCGATCTGCTCCGGCGGCAGAATCTCGATGGCGTCGCTCATGAACAGATTGCAGTCCACGTTGACGAATCCCTGGCGATCACCCAGAATCTGCTGCATACCGAAGCCGCTCAGGGCGTTGACGATAACGCTTGCCGTTGCGTGCGATGAGGTCTTCTGCCTGGCCGATGGCTGCGCCTCTGCGGAGCGGAACAGCAGCTCATACGCAACGATCTGGCTGTTGCGGTTCATGATCGGCTGGCGGCCGATGAGAAATTTTCCGGATTCGGGCATCTCTTTCTCCAGGAGGGAGACATCAACGGTCAGCGGCAGATATTTTTGGCTCTGACTGCGCAAACGCATTCCCGGTAACCAGCATATATACCAATATATGTGCCAACGCTGTAACGCCTCGAATGGAGCGGCTCTTCGGAGTTTTTAGTGCTAATGCCGTTAAAACTGGGAATTTCAGAGGGGCAAAAATGGACCATTTTGCTCCAATTTTTCAAGAATTGCGGTATTTCAGGTAGTTACATACCCCTTAAAAATGGTGCATTTTGATCCATCTTTTATGGTTGTACTTATATTTCAACTAGTTGCATGCATGTAAAAAATGGTACATTTTGATCCATCGCCGATTTTATCCCCCCGAAAACGGCATTTTGCGGCGCAAGGGTTTACCCGGTTTTGTTGACAACTATTTTCCGAGCAGCCCCGGCAATGAGTGGTAAAATTTTATCAATAGGGACGTCAAAACTGTCCGGATGGAGAACAATATGGAAACCAGGCTGCGCGCAGTCATGCCCGACCGGGAGCTGGTCAGGCTTTACGAACAGATGGTGCTGTCGCGGGAATTCGAGGAGTCGTGCGCCGAGCAGTACACCAAGGGGCACATCACCGGCTTCCTCCACCTCTACAGCGGCCAGGAGGCGGTGGCGGTGGGAGCCACGGCCGGGTTGCACAAGGACGACTACATCCTCTCCGCCTATCGCGAGCATGCCCAGGCCATCGTCCGCGGGGCCGAGCCGAAACGGGTGATGGCCGAGCTGTTCGGCAAGGCCACCGGCATCTGCAAGGGGAAAGGGGGGTCGATGCACCTCTTCGACCCAGGCCTGAACTTCATGGGGGGATATGCCATTGTCGGCGGCCAGTTCCCGGTGGCCTGCGGACTGGCGTTCAGTGCCAAATACCGCGGGGAGGACCGGATCGCGGCCTGTTTCTTCGGCGACGGCGCGGTCAACCAGGGGACGTTCCACGAATCGCTCAACTGGGCGCGGCTCTGGGAACTGCCGGTGCTGTTCGTCTGCGAGAACAACTTCTACGGCATCGGCACCGAGGTGCACCGCTCCTCGGCCATGGCCTCGATCCACCGCCGCACCTGCGGGTACGACATCCAGTCGGAGAAAGTGGACGGCATGGATGTCATCGCGGTCTACAAGGCGGTAAAATACGGCGCGGAAAAGGTGCGGGATACCGGCCGGCCGTATTTTATCGAGGCGACCACCTACCGGTTCCGGGGGCACTCCATGGCCGATCCGGCCAAGTACCGCTCTGCCGCCGAGCACGAGGTCTGGAAGTCCCGCGACCCGATACCGGCCTTTGCCAAAGAACTGCTCGCAGAAGGGATCGCCACCCAGCCCCAGCTCGACGCCATACTGGAAGCAGCGCGGGCAACGGTGCAGGAGGCCGTGCAGTTTGCCGAGACTTCCCCGTGGCCGGATGCAAATGCAATCTGGGAGGACATTTATGTCTGAGATGACCTATCGTGATGCCTTGAACCTGGCGCTGAAGGAGGAGATGCGCCGCGACCCTTCGGTGGTGGTCTGGGGGGAGGATGTGGCGCTGTACGAGGGCTCGTTCAAGGTAACCAGGGGGCTGTTGTCCGAGTTCGGCGAAGAGCGGGTCAAGGATACCCCGATCTCGGAGAACACCATCGTCGGCGTGGCGGTCGGCGCGGCCATGGGGGGGTTGCGGCCGGTGGCGGAGCTGATGACCGTCAACTTCGCCCTGCTGGCCATGGATCAGATCGTCAACCATATGGCCAAGATCCGCTACATGTTCGGCGGCCAGACCTTTCTCCCCATGACGGTGCGGATGCCGGGCGGCGGCGGCAGCCAGCTGGCGGCCCAGCACTCGCAATCGCTGGAGAGCTATTTCATGCACTGCCCCGGCCTCAAGGTCGCCTACCCGGCCTTCCCGGCCGATGCCAAGGGGCTTCTGAAAACCGCCATCCGCGACAACAACCCGGTGATCTTCCTGGAGCACGAACTGCTCTACAACAGCAAGGGTGAGGTGCCGGAAGACCCGGAGTTCCTGGTGCCGTTCGGCCAGGCCAACGTCATGCGGGAAGGGACGGATGTGACCATCGTCGCCTATGCCCGGATGACCGTCCTGGCACTGCAGGCGGCCGAGGAGCTGGCAAAGGACGGTGTGAGCTGCGAAGTGATAGACCTGCGCACCCTGACCCCGCTGGACAGTGCCACACTGATCGCCTCGGCCCGCAAGACCGGCCGGGCAGTCGTGGTGGAGGAGTGCTGGCGGAGCGCCGGGCTTGGGGGCGACATTGCCCACCGGATCCACGAGGCCTGCTTCGACACCCTGCTGGCGCCGGTGAAGCGGGTGGCCGGGCTGGACGTGCCGATGCCATACTCGCGGGAGATCGAAAAGCTCTGCATCCCGCGGCCGGAAACCATAGTGGCGGCAGTAAAGGAGGCTCTCGATGGCCGTTGAGATCGTCATGCCCAAACTCTCGGACACCATGACCGAGGGGGTGTTCGGTTCCTGGAAGAAAAGCGTCGGCGACCCGGTGCAGCGGGGCGACGTGATCGCCGAGGTAGAGACCGACAAGGCGGTCATGGACCTGGAGGCGTTCAGCTCCGGCATCCTGCTGGAACAGCGGGTGCATAGCGGTGAACTGGTTGCGGTGGGTACCGTGATCGGTCTGATCGGCTCCAGCGATGAAGCGGTGCAGAGGAAAGACCCGGAACCGCCCGCAGCCCAGGCCGGCATCGTCCCGGAACGGATCATGGCCGTTGAAGAACTGCCGGTGGCGCCGCCAACCCCGGCCAAGGCCGAAGCCCCAACTGCCGGCCACGGCGAGGAACAGGCCGCGCCGGTGGTGCGCCGACGGGCACGGGAACTGGGGATCGATCTGACGCAGCTCCAGGGGAGCGGTCCCGGCGGACGCGTGCTGCTTGAGGACCTGGAGCGGTTTACCGGCGTGGCGCTGGCAACTGCCGGAGAGGCAATCACCGAGCCGGCGCCCCCCCCGTCCCCGGAACCTGCAACCGGCAGCTTTCACCGGGGGGTAACCGCCGCTGACCGGCGAACTGCCGCTTTCCAGGATGCGCAGCGCAATTGCCCGTTCCGTTGACAAGGCCTGGCAAGAGATCCCCCACTTCACCGTCATGATGGAAGTGGAGATGGATGCGGCGCGGGAGGTCCGGCGGGAGCTGAAGGCGAGCGGCACTGCCGTATCGATCAACGACATGGTGATCAGGGGGACAACGCTGGCGCTGAAGGCGTTCCCCCTGGTGAATGCCGCTTTTGGCGGAGACCGGATCATCACGAACAGCGCAATCAACATCGGCATTGCCGTAAGCCTTGAGGAGGGGTTGCTGGTGCCGGTTCTCAGGGGGTGCGAAAGCATGTCGCTGGCAGAGATCGCCGTCAATTCGGACCGGCTGATCAAGCGGGCACGCAGCGGCCAGCTGAGCGAATCGGAACTGTCCGGCGGGACCTTTTCGATCTCCAACCTCGGCATGTACGGCGTCACGGCATTCATGGCGGTCATCCATCCGTCCCAGGGGGCCATCCTGGCTGTGGGCGGGGTGCGCGAAGCAGTCATTGCGAAAAACGGCCAGCCGGTTGTCGGCCGGATCATGACCCTAAACCTCTCGGCCGATCACCGGCTGCTCGACGGCGCCTATGCCGCCAGATTCATGAAGGAGCTCAAGCACAACCTGGAGAACCCGGTCAAACTTCTACTCTGACAAAAAAGCCTGCGCGCGGCAGGCTGGAAACAGATATCGATCAGGCAATTAATTGCCGTTACTTTTCTTCAACGCAATCGTCCTTGGCCCAGGAATCGAGTCCGCCATCCTCAAGCCGGACCTGGACTGTTTCACCTTCATAGGTGCAGCCGAACGAATAACCCACCATGCCGTTCCTGAGATTCTTGAGCGGCACCTTTTCGCCCCGCTGTTCGGTCGTATAGCAGACCCGTTCGTATTCGCTCCGTTTCATCGTCACCACCTCCCACTCAAACACTCGAAAAACCCCTTGCGCTCAGTTGGCGCCTGGTCATAACGGGTGCAGGTTGCTGAACTCGCCCCATTCGAGGAAATTATGCGGAGCCTTGACAAAATCGTAGATATTTACGATCGTTTCCAGGTGCTCCCGCTCTTCTTCACCCATTCGGCCCAACAGGGTCCGAACCTCTTCTATCGGTTCGCTTTTTGCCATCCCTTCCAGCATTTTTATATAGTTCTCCTCGCTGGTCATTATGTGCGACACGGCATCAGGATCGTCCTTCAGTTCCCTATTGATATCGCGACTCTCCAGCAGCAGCCGGAAGCCGTTGGTAACATGCGTGGCCCGCTCGACCAGGGTCGAATTTTCCAGGCCGGGTCCCAGTCTGTCCCTCAATTCCAGGAGTTCGGTAAGATGTCGCCGCTGGGAGTCTGCCAGCAGGTTGAATGTAGTCCTCATCTCCGCATCGGTGCTGTCGCAAGCCAGGGCATCGTAAAGGTGAAGGCCATCCTCTTCGAACTCGATCATGTATTCGATGGCGTTCATTTATAATCACCTCCTCTTGTAAGGTAATTATAACACTACCCGCAACCGGAGGGTTCATTAAAAGATGGGATAACAAGTTGGTGAAAAACGTTATGAGGAGGCCGGGATGCACGGCGCAAGTGAGCGAAAAAGCGAGGCGTACTTTTTGGGTACGTTGAGTTTTTGAGTGAACGGCAACACCGCAGATCGTGCCCCGCAGTAGTTTTTCAGGAGATGGCGCCGGCGCAGGTGAATCCCGCTCCGGCCGTACAGGCGTAACAGTAGTCGCCGGTGGGGACGGCAATCCCGGCCGGAGGGGGGCCGTTGAGTTCGCTGACATGAATCGGACTGCCGCCGAGCGGCAGCCCGGCAGCCAGGTTGAAATCGCAGTCAAAGAGATAGCCGCGCCAGTCGATTACTGCCTGGCGGCGGCACATCAGCCCGGGGACAGTACACGGGTTGAAGCCTGCAGCTAGCTTTTCGAGGTAATCGCCCAGATTTCCCGAAGCTGCCAGCCACTCCCGGAACCGCCCCAGCGGCACATTGGCAAAGGTGAACAGGCTGCTGAACGCCACACCGTAGCGCCTTGCCAGCTCCTGCCGGAAACGCCGCTCCGCCGCCTGCTGCGCCGCAGGAAGGAACGCGCCGGACGGGTTGGCAACCAGGTTGAGCTCCAGGCCGCTCCCGGCGACACCGTATCCGGCCCCGTTCAATCGGCGGAGCATCGCCACGCTGGTCTCGAAAACCCCGGATCCGCGCTGGCTATCGGCCTGACCGGCATTGATCGAGGGTAAAGAGGCGAACAGGGTGACCCCGAGGGCGGCAAATCTTTCCACCAGCGCTGCATCACAATGATCGTGCAGGGCCACCAGGTTCGTGCGGAACAGCACTCTTTTCGTGGACCGGGCGAGTTCGGCAATGAACTCCGCGATGCCGGGCACCAGCTCCGGCGCGCCACCGGTGACATCGACGGTATCGAAGGCCACCCTGGCGGCATAGGCAGTGACGGCTTTCATGGTCTCCGTACCCATGACCTCGTGCCGGCCGGGGCCGGCCGAATGGTGGCAATGGCGGCAGGCCAGGTTGCAGTTCAGGCCGACATTTATCTGCAGGGTTGTGGCCCGGTCGCGGGTCAGGGCGAGACCGTGGCTGGCAAGACAGCTGGAGAACGTCCTGACCCCGGGACGAATCTCGGTAGCGGTTGCAGTTGCGGTCACAGGGAGAGCTTCTCCGCGATCTTCCGCATCTGCACCCCATGCACCAGCGCTGCGCCGCCCCTGATGGCATTGGCGACATGGACCGCCTCGGTCATCTCACCGAGATTGGAACCTTTTTCCAGGCACGATTTCGTATAGGCATCGATGCAGTACGGGCATTGCACGCTGTGGGCAACGGCCAGGGCAATCAGCGCCTTTTCCCGCTCGGTCAGCTCACCCTCGCTGAAGACCGCCTGGTAGTAATCGAAGAACTTCGTCGCCAGTTCCGGCGCATCCTTGGCGATCTCGGCAAACTTGCCGAGGTCTGCGGGGTCGTAGTAGGTCTCCATCTCATTTCCCCCTGAATTTGGCGTAAACCGCCGGCAGCAGCGCGAACAGCCCCAGAAGCGCGAATGAGCCGAGCACCCGGGGCGATGCGACTTCACCCAGGCTGTTGACCGAAGCGAGGCTGGCGCCGGCGTTGCAGAAGACAAATCCGCCTGGGATGATCCCGATCGCGGTGCCGATGAAAAACGTCCTGAACGGCAGCCGGGTGAGGCCGGCGGCAAGGTTGATCAGAAAAAACGGGAACACCGGCACCAGCCGGAGAAACAGCAGGTAATTCAGGCCGCGTTGCTCCAGCTCGCGGTTGATCCCTTCAAGCCGAGCACCGAACCGTTTCTGGATAAGGTCGTGCAACAGGTACCGGGTGGCAAGAAAGGCGGCGGTTGCGCCGATGATCGCCCCGATTGCCGAATACAGGGTGCCGGCCAGAGCCCCGAAGATCGCCCCGGCAGCCAGCGACATGATTGCGGCGCCGGGGAGGGACAGCGCGGTCTGAACGATGTAGACGCCGATGAAGGAGCCGACCATGAGCAGGCGATGCCCGGCGTAGTATGACGCCAGCGCCTCCCGGTTCGCCTTGAGGGTGGCCAGGGTGAGAAATTGCCCGAGCCCGGAGAAATAAAAGAATGCCAGCAACCCGGCAAAGGCGAGCACCAGGGTTATTTTACCGCCGACTCCCGGTTTCATCTATTCGGCTTTGGCAGCCCGCCGGCGATGCAGCCAGACATAGACGGCGACCAGCAGAACGCTGAAGATTATCACCCCGATGACCGCCTGGTGCGAGTATTTCAAGATCAGGGCCTGTTCCTTGCCGATCACATAGCCGATCAGGGTCAGGATCGTGCACCAGATGCCGGCGCCGGCCAGGGTATAGAGGGAAAAGCGGAGATGGTTCATGCCGGCCAGTCCGGCCGGGATGGAGATCAGGTGACGCACCACCGGCAGCAGCCTGCCGATGAAGGTTGAAATCTCGCCATGCTTGTGAAAGAATGTCTCGACTCGGGCAAACTTTTCCGGCGAGATCAGTACGTATTTGCCATATTTCAGCACCAGCGGCCGGCCGAGGTAATGGGACGCGAAGTAGTTGGCATAGGCGCCGACCAGGCTGCCGGCGGTTCCGCAGAGGATGGCGAGCACCATGTTCATCTCACCTCTCTGGGCGAGGTATCCGGCCGGCGGCATCACCAGCTCGCTCGGGACCGGGATGATGGAACTCTCCATTGCCATCAGGAGAAAGACACCCGGATATCCCATGGCGCCGATCGTGGTAACCAGCCAGTTCATTGCTTCATGCAGCATCAGTTTTCTCCTCTGCTTCCATTATGTGGCGGGGCATTTTACCAGATAGCGGGAAAAATTCCAGTAAAACCGCTGAAGAGACCATGAACAGTATTGACCGCCTGAAAAACGAGATCCTTGTCGGCGACGGCGCCATCGGCACCATGCTCTATGCCAAAGGTGTGGGTCTTGAGGTGAACTTCGAGCATCTGAACCTGGTGCGGCCCGAGCTGGTGCTGGAGCTGCATCGGGAATACCTCGCGGCCGGTGCCCAGGTTATTGAGACCAACACCTTCGGCGCTAACCGCTCCCGGCTCCAGACTATCGGGCTTGAAGCCAAAGTGGCCGAAATCAACCGGCGCGGCGCGGCCATTGCCCGGCAGGCCGCCGGTGAAACTCGCCTGGTGGCCGGTTCCATCGGTCCGCTGGCACGACTCAAGGGGGAGGAGAAGCTTCTCCCGGCCAAAGAGCAGCAAGGGATATTCCTGGAGCAGGCAGAGGCCTTGGCCGCTGGCGGGGTGGACCTGCTGCTGCTGGAGACCTTTTCCGACCTGGACCAGGCGATTAATGCGGTGGTTGCTGCCAAAAGCACCGGTCTTCCGGTCATTGCCAGCATGGCCTTTGTCGAGGGGGGGAGAACCGCATCCGGCTTTACCGTGGAAGAGGTTGCCCAGGGGCTGACAGCGGCAGGCGCCGATATCCTGGGAACCAACTGCGGCGCCGGCCCCCTGGAACTGCTCCGGATCGTCCGGAGGCTTGCTTCTGCCACCCGACTGCCGCTGGCCGCCTATGCCAACAGCGGCTTCCCGGAATTTGTCGACGGCCGCCGCATCTATCGCTGCACCCCGGAATACTTTGCCGGCATGGCGGCCGAGATGGCCGCTGCCGGGGCAACGCTGATCGGAGGGTGCTGCGGGACCACTCCCGACCATATCCGCGCCGTGGCGCTCCGTCTAGCCGGGATGAAAGCGGCGCCGAGGGCCATGATCCTGCCGGGCAGCACTGACGGCCTCTCTGCCGTGGAAACCGTTCTCAGGCCCGGCTTCCTGTCCGACTGGGGGAAACGGCCGATCATTACCGTCGAACTGGACCCCCCAGCCGGGATGGATACGGCCAGGGTCCTGGCCGGAAGCCGCGAACTCAAAAGGGCCGGCGCCGATGCGATCAACCTGGCCGAGAATCCCCTGGCCAGGGTCAGGGTCGGCAACATTGCCCTCGGCAGCATCATCCAGAACGAGATCGGGATCGAGGTGATCCCCCATATCACCTGCCGCGACCGCAACCTCCTTGGCCTCCAGTCCGACCTGATGGGCGCCGGCCTGCTCGGCATCCGCAACATCCTCGCCGTGACCGGCGATCCGGCCCGGCTCGGCGACCAGTCCGGCGCTTCGTCGGTCTATGACCTGAACTCCTTTCAACTGATCAAGCTGATCGCCGACCTGAACAGGGGATTCAATGCCGTGGGGAACCGGATCGGGGCCGGCACCGGCTTTACCATCGGCTGCGCCTTCAACCCGAATTCACCGAAAATGCAGGTCCAGGTAGGCCGGCTGGAGAAAAAGATCGCCAGCGGCGCGCAGTTCGTGCAGACCCAGCCGATCTATGAACCTGAGGTTCTGGATGCCATGCTCAGGGACACCGCTCACCTGGGCATCCCCATTCTTCCGGGGATACTGCCGCTGGTCAGCGAGCGGAACTGCGAATACCTCCATAACGAAGTGCCGGGAATCATAATCCCCGAGAATATCCGCAGGAGAATGAAAGGCAAGGACAAAGAAGAAGGTGTCAGGGAAGGGCTTGCGATCGCCCGGGAATTCATTGCCTCTGCCCGGGACAGGGTCGGCGGCTTTTACCTGATCCCCCCCTTCGGACGCTGTGCAATTGCCGTCGAACTGATTCGCTTCATACGGGAAGGGGAATGATTATGTCGAAACTCTGCACCATCGTGGCCATTGTATTGATGGTCACGATCACCGGCTGCGCTGCCATGAAGATCACCAGGGCGTCCCTCGATGACACGGTCCGCGACTACCAGCAGCTGATCCGCTGGCAGGAGGTGCCGAGCGCCGCCGTCTTTGTCTCGGACCAGATGAAACCGGCATACCTCGAACAGGCGACCGGGTTCAACCGGGTAAAGATCGTCGATTACCGCATCAAGGCGGTGGACTTTTCCAAGGAGCTGAAAAAGGCGACCGTGATCGTGGAATACGACTACCACCTGAAGAGCGGCCTGACCATAAACACGATCGTCGATACGCAGACCTGGCAGTATTTCGAAAAGACCGAGCCGGAGGGGTGGCGGTTGACGTCGTATCCGCCGGCATTCCCGTAGCGTCGTACAGATCAGCCTGAAGGCCGGGCCAACGGCAGCGTAACAAGAAAAACGGTGCCGGCGCCCGGTTCACTCCGGACCGTGATCGTCCCGCCGTGGTCCTTGATGATTCCGTAGGAAACCGAGAGCCCCAGGCCGGTGCCGCTCTGCTTGGTGGTAAAGAACGGCGAGAAGATATCCTTGAGCCGCTCCTGCGGGATGCCGACCCCGGTATCCCCGATCTCGATCAGGCAGCTGTCTCTGCCGCCAGCGAGGGCGGTCCTGACGGTAAGTATCCCCCCATCTTCCATAGACTGCACGGCATTGACGATCAGGTTGGTGAAGACCTGGCGCAACTGGTTCCCGTCCGCGTCAAGGGAGATTGCCTCCGCAGAAGGCTCCCAGTGCACCTTTATCCCCTCCATTGAAACGTGATATTTGACCTGGTCCAGGATCTCCGCCATGATAGGGTTGACGGCCACGCTCCCCACCTCCATCGGCTGCCGGCGGGCAAAGGAGAGCAGCTGGCCGACGATCCCTTTGACCCTGGCCACCTGCCGGGAGATGATTTCCGCCTCCTCGCGGCTGGGATGGCCCGGCGGCAGCTCCATCAACAGCACCTCGGCATTGCCGCGGATGATTGCCATCGGGTTGTTGATTTCGTGGGCAACGCCGGCAGCCAGCTCGCCGACGGCAGCCAGCTTCTCCGCCCGGACCAGTTCTTCCTGGGTCTTGACCAGGAGCAGGTTCTTGGCCTGCAGCTCGGCAGTCCGCTCCTGCACTTTGGCCTCAAGGCTCCGGTTCAGCTGGATGATGGCGTATTCTCGCTGCCTGAGCGCAGCGATCATGGTATTGAACTCATCTGCCAGTTCGCCGATTTCGTCCGCCGATGACTTTTCAATCCGCAGGTCCCGCTCGCCGGTGGAAAATCTCTGTACCAGCCCTTTCAACTCCAGGATCGGACGGGAGAGAAGGCGGCCGATGTAGCCGGAGACGGCAAGACCGAACAGCGACCCGGCCAGCAGCACTCCGGCAAAGAGCAGCCCCACCTTTTTCTTCAGGGCCGTGTGCGGCTGTTCCAGCATGCCGACGTACAGCGAGCCGATAACCGCCCCGCCAAGGTCGAAGATCGGCTCGTAGGCGGTGAAATACCAGTCATTGACCACAAATGCCCGGTCCACCCACTTTTCCCGGTTCAGGATCACCCGGTTATACACCTCGGCGGAGAGCCTGGTGCCGATCGCCCTGTGCCCCTCAACGGTCTGCACGTTGGTGCTGATGCGGGTATCGTCCAGAAAGATCGTTGCGGTCCCCACATCCTTCCCCCGGTACTGGACCCCCTCGAACACGATCTGCTTGATCCGGTCCACGACCGTATTGTTTTTATTCAGCAGCATGCCGCCGTACAGGGCGCCAACAATGGTCCCCTGCCTGTCTCTGATCGGAGCGGCAGCGACCATGACCATTCCGGACAGCTCGAACTTTTTTACCCCGGGCTTGGCCCGTTCGGTCGGGATCACGTCGATGATTGCCCGGCTGGCCAGCTCTTTCCCCTCCTGCTGCAGGCGTTCGGGCGAGAATATCTGGCTGCCGGCAGTGACCTCGCCCTGCAGCGCCTTCATGACCAGCGGGTCCCGGTCGAGCCGGTCGCCGAAGGCTTGAGGATTCCCGGCCCGGAACAGGACCCGTCCGGCGACATCGACCATTGTCAGAAAATCCAGCTGTTCATTTCTCTTCATGCCGAACAACAAAGGGGCGATTACCTCGCGGTTGCCGGTGGTGACGGCATCCGCGGCATGTGGCATGCTGACGGAGAACCGGACCACATCGCGGATGTGGCCGATTTCATTGGTGTAGACCTCGCGGGCGGAGTTGAGGTCGGTGCGGACCTTATCCTGTGCCATGCCATTGATGCGGGAGTTGATGATATAGATGCCGGTCATGGAGCAGAAAAGGATGGCGACAAACAGGGGGAGGAGCGAACCGATCGTCAGTTTCAGCCTGATGGAGAAGCGCGGCTTCGGCATGATCTACCCCCCCTCTGTACTGCCCCGGGGAATGGCAATGGCATATTCGGCTATTTTCCGGTCCAGGGTCTTGCGGGTTATTCCCAGTATCTCCGCCGATCGTCTCTTGCGATACGCGTTTTTTTTCAGAATCCAGATGATATGATTCCGCTCCACGCTCTCCAGGGAATCCTTCTCATCGCCTACGATTGCCGGGGGCGCTCCGGCGCTCGGTCTGATCGGCAGGAGGTCGGCGGTGACCTTGCTTCCCCTGGCCAGGATGACCGCCCTCTCGATAATGTTCTCCAGCTCCCTGATGTTGCCCGGCCAGTGGTAATCCGAGAGGAGGCGCATGGCGTCTCCGGTGATGCCATCGACCTGTTTTTTCATCTTGCGGGAAAATTTGACCAGGAAATGCCGGGCCAAAGGCTCCAGATCCTCCTTGCGCTCCCGCAAGGGGGGCGGGTTCAGGGTGATGACGTTCAGGCGGTAGTACAGGTCTTCCCGGAACCGCCCTTCCCGCACCTCCCGCTCCAGGTCCTTGTTGGTGGCGGCCACGATCCGGATGTCGGTGTTCCTGGATACCGTTGACCCCACCGGTGTGAACTCCCGCTCCTGGATCACCCGGAGCAGCTTGGCCTGTAGGGCAAGGGTCATGTCGCCGATCTCGTCGAGGAAGAGGGTGCCGCCGTCGGCAGCCTCCAACAGCCCTTTCTGGGTAGAGGTAGCGCCGGTGAACGCGCCGCGCATATGGCCGAAAAGCTGGCTTTCCAGCAGCGTATCCGTAAGCGCGGCGCAGTTTATGGTCAGGTAGCTCCCTTCCCTTCTGGCGCTGTTGAAATGAATCGCCCGGGCAATGAGCTCCTTGCCGGTGCCGGACTCTCCCTGGATCAGGATATTGGCTTCGCTCTGCGCGACCTGCAGGGTCATGTCGTAAACAGCCCGGAACTTGCTGCTGGCAAAGACGATTTCGCCCGGCGCCGTATTGCGGATCAGCTCCTCCTTCAGGCGGCGGTTCTCCTTCAGCAGCGACTCCCGTTCCAGCGCCTTTGCCAGCGCATCGATCAGCTTCTCATTGGGAAACGGCTTGGTGATGTAATCGTACGCCCCCAATTTGATCGCCTCCACAGCCGAATCAATGGAGCCGAAGGCGGTCATGATCACCACCGGCATCTCCGGCCGGAGTTTGCGCACCTGCTTCAGGATATCGATACCGTCGACACCCGGCATGCATATGTCCTGGACCAGCAGTGCCGGAACATAGGCGCTATCCGCTTCAAGCCGGTCGAGCAGTGTCTGCCCCTCTGCATAGGTATCGACCGCGTAGCCGTGGGCCAGCAGGATCTTCTTCAGGTAGCGGAGAATCTCCTTTTCATCATCGCAGAGCACTACTTTTCTTTCCTGCACAGCTACCCCCTGATCAATGTATCAAAAGTATACATCACCGGAAATTATTATACACAATCTGGCCACCGGAGATTTTTTCGGGATCTGCGGCAGATCGTTTAATGAGGAAATCCGGCTGGTTATACTCAGCAAACTTTTGTTATAAAACAGCAACGGGTGGCATGGCAGTTGCTCTTGTATACAGCTACGCCATGAACGGCAACCCACGGCATTAGCCGATAACAATTCATGATTTCATAAAGTTAGCTTGCAAGACCGGCATTGCATTTCAAACAGCCTTGCTTAATTATTATGATACATCGGTTTATTTGTAAAGCATCACTATACAAACGGCCTGTTTCTCATTCTGCACTGTTCATTGTAAACATCAAGAGATCATGGAGGTAGTCTATGGGAGTATCAAGAAGGGATTTTCTGAAGCTCTCGGGAGCGGGGATGGCAGCAACCACCTTCGGCCTGAGCATCTCTCCGGTAGCGGCGAAGGCTGAGGAGCTCAGCATCCGCCATGCCAAGGAGACCACCAGTATCTGCCCGTACTGCGCTGTCGGTTGCGGCATGATTGTCCACACCATGGGGGGGAACGTCGTCAACATCGAGGGGGACCCGGATCATCCGATCAACGAGGGGGCCCTCTGCCCCAAAGGTTCGTCGGTCTACCAGCTGCGCGACAACAAGGCGCGGCTGACCAAGCCGCTCTACCGTGCCGCCGGCGCCAAGGAGTGGCAGGAGGTGCCTTGGGACTGGGCGATCGACGAGATTGCCAAGAAGGTGAAGAAGACCCGCGATACGAGCTTCGTGGCGACCTCCAAGATCAAGGTGAAGGAGAAGGTCGGCACTGCCGAGGTGGAGAAAGAGATCGAAGCGGTGGTGAACCGCACCATGGGGATGGCTTCCGTGGGAAGCGCCGCCATGGACAACGAAGAGTGTTACCTGTACCAAAAATTCCTGAGGGGGTTAGGCCTGGTGTATATCGAACATCAGGCCCGCATTTGACACAGCGCAACTGTAGCGGCTCTGGCAGAGTCGTTTGGACGCGGTGCAATGACGAACCACTGGATAGATTTCAAGAATGCCGACGTAATCCTCATCATGGGGTCAAACCCCGCCGAGAACCATCCCATCGCCTTCCGTTGGATCATGAAGGCCAAGGATAGCGGCGCCAAGGTGATCTGCGTGGATCCACGCTTTACCCGCAGCGCCTCCAAGGCCGACCTGTACGCCCCGCTGCGCTCCGGGACCGATATCGCCTTCCTGGGGGGGATGGTCAACTACATCCTGCAGAACAAGCTCCATTTCGAAGAGTATGTGCGAAACTACACCAACGCCGCCTACCTGGTGAGCGGCGACTTCCGGATGCCGGGCGATCTGAACGGCCTCTTCTCCGGTTATGATCCCAAGAAGCGGAGCTATGATCCCAAGGCATGGTCGTTCCAGAAGGACGCCGACGACAAGGTCCTGAAGGACCCGACGCTTCAAGACCCGAATTGTGTCTTCCAGCTGATGAAGAAGCACTACTCCCGTTACACCCCGGAGCTGGTCTCCAGGATCTGCGGCACCCCTCAGGACAAGCTCATCGAAGTCTACAAGCTGTACGCCTCCACCGGCAAGCCGGACAAGGCAGGCACCGAGCTGTATGCCATGGGGTGGACCCAGCACACGGTCGGGACCCAGAACATCCGCGCCATGTCCATCGTCCAGCTTCTGCTGGGGAATATCGGCATCGCCGGCGGCGGCATCAACGCCCTGCGCGGCGAGGGGAACGTACAGGGCTCCACGGACCACGGGCTCCTGTTCCACATCCTCCCCGGCTATCTGCCGGTGCCGTCGGCGGATCTCAAAGATACGGCCGCCTACATCGAGAAACACACCCCGAAGAGCAAGGACCCACAGAGTGCAAACTGGTGGGGGAACCGGAACAAGTACCTCATCAGTTATCTGAAGGCGATCTACGGCAACTCGGCCACCAAGGAGAACGACTTCAGCTACAACCTGCTTCCAAAGCTGGACCCGGGGATGAACGGCTCCTGGCTGATGATCTTCGACAACATGCTGAAAGGGAAGTTCAAGGGGTTCTTTGCCTGGGGGCAGAACCCGGCCTGCTCCGGAACCAACTCCACCAAGGTGCGCAACGCCCTCACCAAGCTGGACTGGATGGTGGCGGTCAACCTGTTCGACAACGAGACCGCCTCGTTCTGGAAGGGTCCGGGGATGAACCCGGCCAATGTCAAGACCGAGGTGTTCCTCCTCCCCGCCGCCGCTTCCTACGAAAAAGAGGGGAGTGTCAGCAACTCGGGCCGCTGGGCCCAGTGGCGCTTCAAGGCGGTGAACCCGCTCGGCCAGGCCAAGCCGGATGCCGAAATCATCCACGAGCTCTACCAGAAACTGAAGGGGATGTATGCCAAGGAGGGTGGCGCGCTGCCGGAGCAGTTGACCAACCTCACCTGGAACTACGGCTTCAAGCGGGCCGACGGCACCATCAAGAGCATCGACACCCACGCCATTGCCAAGGAGATCAACGGCTACTTCCTGGACGATGTGGAGGACAAGCCAAAGCTGAAACCCGGGGAGAAACCGCCACCAGCGGCGCCGCCATGGACGCCGAAGAAGCTGCTCGGCAAGAAGGGGGAACTGGCCGGCGGCTTTGCGCAGCTACAGGCCGACGGCACCACCTCCTGCGGCAACTGGATCTACTGCCAGAGCTACAACGAAAAGGGGAACATGATGGCGCGGCGGGTGAAAAAAGACCCGACCGGCCTCGGGATGTTCCCGGAGTGGAGCTGGTGCTGGCCGGTCAACCGCCGGATCATCTACAACCGCGCCTCCTGCGACATGAACGGCAAGCCGTACAACGTTAAGAAGGCGGTGGTCTACTGGAACCCCCTGGCTCCGCTCCCCACCGGCAAATTAGGCGCCTGGGCCGGAGATGTGCCGGACGGACCCTGGCCACCGATGGCGGACGAGAAGGAAGGGAAAAAGCCGTTCATCATGCGTGCCGACGGCGTGGCTGCCCTCTTCGGCCCGGGGATGAAGGAAGGCCCGTTCCCGGAGCATTACGAGCCGATGGAGTCACCGATCGCGGAAAACTTCATGTCCAAGCAGATGACCAACCCGGCCGTGAAGATCTTCAACGATCCCAACGTGAAAGAGGATGTGCTGGCATCGAACGATACCCGCTTCCCCTATGTGGGGACCACCTACCGGGTGACCGAGCACTGGCAGACCGGGGTCATGACCCGCAACACCCCCTGGCTGCTGGAGCTGCAGCCGCGCCAGTTCTGCGAGCTCAGCGTGGAACTGGCCAAGGAGAAGGGGATCAATAACGGCGACACCGTTGAAATCTCCTCGGCGCGCGGCAAGATCGAGGCAGTCGCCATTGTCACGCCGCGGTTCAAGCCGTTCAAGATCGGCGACAAGATCGTGCACGAGATCGGGATGCCCTGGTGCTTCGGCTGGCACACCCCCGGCGTGGGCGACGCCGCCAACCTGCTGACCCCCACCGCGGGCGACGCCAACACGATGATCCCGGAGACCAAGGCGTTCATGGTCGGGATCGCGAGAAAGGGGTAAGCCATGAGCGACACTATCAACCAGGCTAGCCGCAAGGGTTTTCTCGTCGATACCGCCAGGTGCATCGGTTGCCGCTCCTGCCAGGTGGCCTGCAAACAGTGGAACAAGCTGGATGCGGACAAGACGGCCAACCAGGGGACCTTCGAGAACCCCCGCGACCTGACCGCGGCTCTCTACAACCGGATCAAGTTCGTCGAAAAGGAGAATGCCGGTGCAGTGACTTGGCAGTTTTTCAGCGAGCGCTGCATGCATTGCGGCGATGCCGGCTGCATGAAGGTCTGCCCCTCCCCCGGTGCGCTTTACCGGACCAAGGACGGAATAGTGGCCTACAACAAGGAGAAGTGTATCTCCTGCAAGTACTGCGTCTCCGCCTGCCCGTTCGGCGTCCCCCGCTACGACGGCGATGAAAAGGTCAGCAAATGCAACCTCTGCCTCAGCCGGGTCGATGGTGGCATGGCCCCGGCCTGTGCCAAGGCGTGCCCCACCGAAACCCTCAAGTTCGGCAACCGGAAGGATCTGATCGCCAAGGCCACTGCTGCCAAGAAAACCCTCTACGGGCTCGACAGCCTTAACGGCCTCGGGGTCGTTTATGCCCTGGAAGGGCCACCGGACAGTTACGGCCTCCCGGCAAATCCCCGTATTCCGACCTCCATCTTCCTCTGGAAAGATATCATCAAGCCGCTCGGAATCCTCGGTTTCTGGGGTAGCATCGGCGCCATGCTGCTGCATTACGTGACCATCGGCCCGAAAAAGGTAGACGACGACACCGGTGACAAGGGGGAGAACCATGAGTAACTTCATCGAACGTTTCAAGACCAGCGAACGCGTCCTGCACTGGGTCGTGACCTGCAGTTTCTTTACCCTGCTACTCTCCGGGCTGGGACTCTTTTCCCGGCTGTTCAACGGCTACTTCAACCTGTTCGGCGGCGGCAGCAGCGCCATCCTGGTGCACAAGATCGCCGGGGTGGTCTTCTTTGCCAGCTCGGTCTACATGTTCCTGAACCACAAGAAGGATGTCACCACCTTTGACGAGGACGACAAGGCCTGGATCGACGCCAGAGGGGGATATCTTTCCAGGGAAGAGCGGCACTTCAATATCGGCAAATACAACCCGGGACAGAAACTGTTCGCCATCTTCATCTATGCCGCCACCATCACCCTCGGCGTCACTGGCATCATGATCTGGATGCCGCTGACCTTTCCCCGCTGGCTCGTCCAGATTTCGCTCATGCTCCACGGCCTGATGTTCGTCGGCTCGATCATGTTCGTGATCGTCCATGTCTACCTGGCGACTATCGGCAACCCCGGCACCATCGAGGCGATGCTCTACGGCGATGTGCGCAGGATCTGGGCGCGGAAGCATCACCCCAAGTGGTACAAGGAAGTGGGCGAAGACAACCCATGATTTGAATCTCATGATGACAGCGGTCTTCGGGCCGCTGTTTCTTTGGCAGACCCGATCTCGCGGAGGTTTCATGGCATCGATAGAAGATAAACTGGCTGCGCTCAGGAAGGCGGCAGGGATGGCGCCCGAATATGCCGATATACTGCCGCTGTTTACAGCGCTTTTCGATTATGCGCAGGTTGTGGGAGGAAGAACCGGCATCAGCGTGGACACCTCCGGTGTCAACCGTAGCGAACGCATTGCCTCCGGCTTTCCCTTGGTTACGGCCGCGGAACTGCGGATGGACCGGGCAGACCTGGGCTCCTTTCTGCAAGGGGTGGTCTCCGTGCTGCGGCAGCATGGCAAAGAAAATACCGAACTCCTCGACCAGTTTACCCGGGCGCTCGCCTCCGGAATGCTCGACCCGTGTCCGCTGATACTGGCGGTGCTCGAACGGCGTCGTGCCCCGCTGGATGAGGCGGCCGCAGCACTGGGACTGCCGGCGCCGCTACTGGAATACCTCATCGAGATCCCGATCAAGATCAGCCTGGAGCTTCATAGCGACACTGTCCCGCCTGACGCGGTCAGCGACTGGCACGAGGCTTTCTGCCCAATCTGCGGATCACGGCCGGGCATGGCGGAGCTGTCCGGGGAGGAGGGGCGAAGACTGCTCAGCTGCTCGACCTGCTTCTTCAAATGGCCGTTCAAGCGCCTGAATTGCCCCTCCTGCGGCAGCGAAGATACGGAAAAACTCTCATACTTCACCGTGGGAGAGGGAGCGACGCGAGTGGATACATGCAAGGCCTGCAGCCGTTACATAAAGACCCGTGATTCCCGCAAGGGGAACAGTGATGTGCCGCTGGAAATTGAGGACCTGCTGACCATCCACCTGGACTTGCTGGCATCCAGGGAAGGATATGAACGGGGCAAATAGACACTTGACACTGTTTCAGCAACCATCTGATCGGGGAAGACCCTATGCTACGATACGACAAAGGAATCATCAGCCAAAGACCGGACGATTTCCCCGCGGAGTTCCCGCTGAAACTGACGGTCAACGACCGCGAGATTGCTACGCTGGTGGCATCACCCCATGAACTCCGCTTCCTGGTGGCCGGTTTCCTGCGCACCCAGGGTTTTGTGCGCCAGGTAGAGGATTTTCTGGTCATGGGGGTGTGCGAAAAATCCGGCGAGGCCATTGTCCGGATTCGCGGCGAACTCCCGGAGCGTTTGACCCCGGTATTGACGTCCGGGTGCGGTGCCGGGATCAGTTTCTCCTTCACCGCCGGACCGCCAAAGGCTCCGCCACCGGAGGCCAGTTTCCCGCCCGAGGCCATATTCGCCATGATGCGTGAGATGGCGGAGCTTTCCGAGCGCTATGGACGCCATGGCGGCATCCATTCAGCGGCGGTCAGTGATGGTACCCGGATACTGATGCATGCCGAGGATCTCGGCCGTCACAATACCATCGATCGCCTGGCCGGACAGGCGCTGCTCGCCGGCGTAGACCTGACAGGTTGCCTGTTGCTGACATCGGGCCGGGTGTCGGCCGAGATGGCGGCCAAGGCAGCCTCACTGGGGGTGGCCCTGATCGCGTCGCGAACTTCACCGACCGACATGGCGGTCCGTATCTGCAAGGAGGCGGGCATCGGCCTGGCCGGCTATGTCCGGGGCGAAAGCTTCCGTGTGGCAGCCTGTCCGGAGAGGGTGCGGATGATGGTGAAGCCGCGGTTTTCAAACGTGACCGGAGTCATTCTTGCCGGCGGCCAATCGATTCGCATGGGGAAAAACAAGGCGCTTCTGGAGGTCAATGGCGTGCCGTTGATCGCTACTATCTACCGACGGATGGCTGAACTGTTCGACGAGGTGTTGTTGGTGACCAATACACCTGAAATCTACGATTTCATCCCCTGCCGCAAGGTACCCGACCTGTATGCCGGGATGGGGGTGCTAGCCGGAATCCATTCCGGGCTTCTTCACAGCAGCAGTCCGGCCATCTTCGCCACTGCCTGCGACATGCCGTATCTGGTCGAGGACCTGGTCTGCCATATTGCAGAACGTGCCGATGCCGGCGGAGTATTGATCCCCGAAGGACCGGCGGGGCTCGAACCGCTTCATGCGGCCTATGGGAAAGGTTGCCTGGCTGCCATAGAGGCTACCCTGCTGAGCGGGCAGCGGCGAATTGTCTCATTTTTCGACCGGACCAATGTCAGCAGGGTGAATCAGGAGCAGGTCGCCATTTTTGATCCGACATTTTCTTCATTCGTCAATATCAATACCATGGAAGACTATCTGTTCTTCGCGATGGCCAACGGTTCGCCTGTCCCGGCAATGAGCCGGCCGGCCCCGCAGCCAGCCGAGAGACTGTTCTCGACCGACGTTCCGGATATCTATACGGCCTATCAGCCCGAAAACCGGCTTCAATCCCGTGCCCACAGCCGCTTGCCCGAATAGACCAGGGCAAAGATCCCGAAATTGACCAGCACGATGGTTGCGCCGGTCGGCAGGTTCAGACCGACCGAGGCAAAGATCCCGGTGATCACCCCGGTCACGGCCAGGCCGGCAGAGAGCAGCAGTGCCGCCCTGAATCCCTTGGCAAGCTGCAGGGCAGCCGACGACGGGAGAATGAGCAGGGCCGAGATCAGCATGATCCCCACCACCTTCATGGCCAGCACCACGGTCAGGGCGGTCAGCAGCACGAGCATGGCGCTGATCCCCCTGGTTCTCACCCCGGAAACCCTGGCCAGCTCCTCATTGAATGTCATCGCCATCAGGTCGTTATAGAAGAAGGTCACCAGCACCAGCACTATTCCGCATAGGGTTATCGCCAGCAGCACCTCTTCGCGGCTTATAGCCAGGATGTTGCCGAACAGATAGCTGAAGAGATCCACGTTGAACCCGCCGCCCAGGCTGGCCAGCAGCACGCCGGCCGCGATGCCGAGCGACGAGACGATGCCGATGGCCGTATCCCCGGTCATCCGGGCCCGTTCCGACAGCCGGAGTATCCCCAGAGAACAGAGCATGACCACCGGCAGCGATACCAGGATCGCCGCTGCCGAGTAGAGTTTGAAAAAGAGCGCCAGGGCCACGCTGCCAAAGGTCACGTGGGCAAGGCCGTCCCCGATCAGCGACAGCCGCCGGAGCACCAGGAAACAGCCGAGCACCGCGCAGAGCACCCCGATCAGGGAGCCGGCCAGCAGCGCCCGCTGCATGAAACTGTATGACAAGGTTTCCGTAATTCCCATAGTTCAACCCAACTCTCCACGAATTCGGAAAAGCTCCAGATGCAAGGCTTGCGAGGCATGAGGAACGAGTCGTACCTGGAAGGTACGTCGCAGTGACGAAAACGAGCGTAACGCAGCAGATGGACTTTTACCGGATTCGCCTTAGTGTAATCGGCAGATCTGGTGCTGCGCCGCCCCCCCGAAATGCCCGGTCATCTCCGGTGACACGCAGAACTCCTGGAACGTGCCGATAAAAATGAGCTTTTTATCCAGATACAGCAGTTTGGAGGCACAGTTGCCGACCGTAGCGGAATCGTGAGTCACCAGGATCAGGGTGGTGCCTCTGTTGCGGTTGATCTCGGTCAGAAGCGCGTAAAACCGGTCCCTGGTCTCGGGGTCGAGCGCAGCGGTAGGTTCGTCGAGGATCAACAGCTTTGGCTGATTGACCAGCGCCCTGGAAAGCATGACCCGCTGCTGCTGCCCCCCGGAAAGGTCACCGATCAGCCTGTGCCTCAGGTCGGCAATCCCCATCTGTTCCAGTGTTTCTGCAATCCGTGACTTATCGTCCCGGCTGATCCGCTTCGGGAAACGCTTCCCGGCCAGCAGCCCGAGGCCGACGACTTCACTTACTGTAGCGGGAAAGATCGGATTGAACAGGTTGAGGTTCTGGGGGAGATAGCCTACGGTGCGCCAGTCAGTAAATTCCGGCAGCGGCGTCCCGAACAGCGTGATCTCGCCTTCATCGCAACTCGACAGCCCGAGCAGGGCCTTTACCAAGGTGCTCTTGCCCGAGCCGTTGGGGCCGACCACCGCCAGGTAGTCACCGGCCTCGACCGCGAAGCTCACATCCGACAGTGCGTGGGTCATGCCGTAGCGGCAGTATAACCCGGATACCTCGATCACCGGCGGCATTGCAACCCCTTTTCGAGCGCAACGAGGTTCTGTTCCATGAGTGCCGGAAAGGTGATCCCCCTGGCCAGCTCATCCCTGCCGACGTTGTGACCGGCGTGTAGCCGCAGGATTTCCGCCCCGGTCTCGCCGGCAAGGGTCTCGGCAAGCTTGGGCGACACGAGTTCTTCGGTGAAGACCGCCTTGATGCCGAGTTTACGTACCTGGTTGACCAGCTCGGCCAGGCGCGCCGGGGTCGGTTCGGCATCCGCAGTCACGCCGGTTGCCGCCAGATAGTCGAGTTTGTACCGTGCAGCAAGATAGCCGAAAGCAAAATGACCGGCATGGACCAGGGTCCTGTTGCCGCAGTTCCCCAGAACCTGTTGGTATCGGAGATCCAGGTCGGCGAGCCGCTTTTTGTAAGAAGAGGCATTGGCCTCATAAAATGCCCGGTTGCCCGGATCCCGGCCGATAACCCCGGCAAGGATCAGATCGACCATCTTGGCGCTATTGGCAAGATCAAGCCAGACATGGGGATCCATGCCGCCTGGGTGGGACTCTGCTTCGCCGGCATGGCCGTCATGCTCGTGCCGGTCCCCGGCCGGCAGAAACCTGAGACCGTCACTGGCATTTATAACAGTAAGCCGTTTCGAGCCGACACCTCGGAGCAGTTTATCGGCCCAAGGTTCCATGTAACGACTGGTATAGATGAACAGCGCCGCCTTGCTGATCAGAACCATATCATCCGGCCTGGGCTCGAAGTGGTGCGGTTCCACGCCTGGAGGGATCAGCAGGACAACCTCGGCCTTGTCACCACATATGGCACGAGCCATATCGTAAAGCGGAAAAAGCGTTGTGACCACCTTGAAACCGGTCTCCGGCAACTCAGGCGCAGTCCCCTTCCGATTACACCCGGCAGCAACCGCGAGCGCAATTCCGATCACAAACAGGAAAAACCCGATCCTCATCCGTCAACTCCCGATAAACCTGTCTTACAGCGCCGGCAAGCTCAGTCAATAATAGTCAGGCACCCGATGATGTCAAGATAAGCTTTACCACAATTATTGCCATAAATTTATTCGTAATGTATAAATCAAACGTGGAGAAATTTGGGGGGAGCAATGACCGGATTATACAATGAAGCCGAACTTCGCCGTGCCTGCAAGGTGCTCTTCGGCAACGAGCTGGATCCGCCGGGCGAGTTCTTCTCCTACCTCCAACCCGAAGGGGTCAAGGCCGCCTTTCGCCGCCGGGCCAGGGAGACCCACCCTGACTGCTGTCCGGCTGGCCATATCAATCAGGCCACGCCACCGGAGGCCTTCCATCGCGTAACCGAGGCCTATAATGTTCTGAACTCTTTCGTGAAGCAGA
This sequence comes from Geobacter sp. OR-1, assembly GCF_000813145.1. Classification (GTDB taxonomy): domain Bacteria; phylum Desulfobacterota; class Desulfuromonadia; order Geobacterales; family DSM-12255; genus Geoanaerobacter. Next base: position 118,307 of record NZ_BAZF01000007.1, read on the forward strand.
GAATTCCGGTCGAGCCCGATCCCTCCCGGCGCGAACAGCGCCCCCACAGGACCAGCAGCGCCGGCAATTTCTACCACCACGGCCCGCTCCCCGACCGGCAGCTTGAGATCGGCCGCTACCTGTATTACCGCGGGGTCGTCCCCTATCAGTCGCTCATCGCCGCCCTGGTCTGGCAGAGACGCCAGCGTCCGCCATTGGGGCGAATTGCCCGCAACTGGGGTATGCTCACCGACGATGCGGTGCAGGCAATCCTCTGCTGTAAACAACATTCCGGGTGCTTTGGCGAAAAGGCCGTGCGCCGCGGCCTGCTGACACGGCATCAGCTGTCGCTCCTGCTGACGCACCAGCGTTCCAGGCAGCAGAAGCTGGGCCGGTATTTCATTCAATCCGGGTATCTGAGCGACGCAGAGATGGAAACGCTGGTCATGGAAATGCACAAGCACAACGCCCGGATCAAGGGACGGCATGCCCGGCATTCTGGTTAAGCAGTTAGCGGGATTCGGCGGGGTCTGGATTCCGGCTGCCGCAGGATCGAATTGCGACAGCCGGCAGGAAATAGGCTACAGCAGGTGACGATCCTGTTGCGAAGTTACATAGTCGATGAAGTCGGTCATCAGCTGTTCCCGCTGGTTGTTGTTGCTTGCCATCAGGTACTCAAGGTGAATCAGCGAATGGGTGTCGATGTGCGGTGAATGAAGCGCCACGCCGTCGCTCGTCTGCCGCGCAACCTTGCCCGGCATGGTCACGGACAACTGGGAACTCCCTTCGGCAAAGCTCACCGAAACCAGTACCTGATCGCCGGCATTGAAATCACCGTAAGTCTTTACGAACATGCCGCCATGGCAGACGTTTTCGACCTCGCCCGCATAAGTCTTGCCCCGGCTGCTGACAAAGACCGGCGCATGGAACGGCACCCTGGAGTATTTTCTCTTTTCCATTTGTTCCTCCTCGATAAATGCAGCGCCCTCGGAAAAATCACCTTAACCGATTTTGAAAGCAAACAACGTGCCTTGTCGCCAACCAGTTGAAATACATGGCTCTTGTCGATCTGCAGCTTATCATATCACCCAAAAGTGTCAAGCTCTCCGACACCATATTAGGTAAAACTTTACACTCGTGTCCCGTGCCGTTGGTTCAGCGATGCAATTCGGACAGCAATTCCTGTAATGCCGAGACCAGCCGGTCGTTTTCCTTCCCGGTGCGGACCGCCACCCGGAAGAACCGGTCTCCAAGCCCGACAAAATTACTGCAGTCCCGGATCAGTATCCCGTAACGCTCAAAAAGCCTACGGCACAATCGGGCGGCCGGCAGATCGGCAGTGATCCTGACCAGCAGAAAATTGGCAGCCGGGGTAAAAGGGGTCAACCCCGGTATCTCAGCCAACCGGCGCGACAGCAGATCCCGCTCGGCTGCCACGAATTCCCCGGTTGCCCGGCGATAGGCGGCATCGTTGACCGCAGCAACCCCGGCGGCTTGCGCCAGCGCATTGACACTCCACGGACCGCGCAACTCCCCCAGCCTGCGGCAGATATCAGCCGCAGCAGCAGCATAACCGAGCCGCAGCCCCGGCAGGGCATAAAACTTGGTCAGCGATCTCAGGACCACCCCCTTGCCTGAGGCTACCAGTTCCGGAAGCAGCGAAAACTCTTCGCCGCAGAAATCCATGAATGCCTCGTCAAGGACGATAAAGACCCCGACTTTACGGCAAATCCTGACCAGCTCCAGAGCCTCTCCCCTGGAGTAAAGACGTCCGGTGGGATTGCCGGGATTGCAGAGAAAGAGCAGATCGTACCCCTTGGCGAGTACCGCCTCCAGAGGCCCGCACTCCAGGGCAAAGCCATTATCGGGCGCGAGGATATGGTAATCGACCTCCCATTCCGCTGCCGTGAGGGCCTTGGCATACTCTGAAAAGGCCGGGGCAACGATCAGCGCCCGATGTCCCTGAACAAGGCGGGGGAGAAGATAGATCAGCTCGGTAGAGCCGTTTGCGGGGAGGATCTCCTCAGGGGCAACGGAATGAGCGCTGGCGAGGATGTTCCGTAGCGGCTCGGCAAACGGCTCGGGGTAATGGACGATCCGGTCGATCCCTGCGATGATCGCCTTTCTGACCGGATCGGACAGCCCCATGGGATTGATGCTGGCCGAGAAATCGAGCAGCTGCGCCGGATCGACGCCGGACCTGCGGGCCGCCCCGAAAATATCGCCGCCATGATCGTAGCTGCTCACGCCAGCCTCCCGAAAACGGCAAGCGCCGTCAGCCAGGCCACGAGCAAAACCCCTTCCGCGCCGTACATCAGTCTCACTGAACCCTGCCATGCCGCTGCGTCAAGCTGCCGCAACGGATCGCCGATGACCGGTTTCAGTACCTCCTGGCCGAAGTACCGGTTGACCCCGCCGAGCCGGACGCCGAGAGCGCCGGCAGCGGCAGCCTCCGGAACCCCGCTGTTCGGCGAGGAATGATTCCTGCCGTCGCGCCGCATCATCCGCCAGGCGTTGCGACCGGACAGGCCGACCAGCGGAGCGGCCAGCACCATCAGCACGCCGGTCAACCGGGCCGGGACCCAGTTGCAGAGATCGTCGAACCGCGCCGCGCCCCAACCGAAAAGGAGATACCGGTCATTTTTATAGCCGACCATTGAATCCAGAGTATTTACCGCCTTATAGGCAATGGCGAGCACCGGCCCGCCGATCAGGAGAAAAAAGAGCGGCGCAATGACGCCATCAGAACTGTTTTCCGCAACCGTCTCGACTGTAGCGCGCCAGATTTCAGGTTCATCCAGATGCCCGGTGTCCCGCCCTACTATCATGGCCAGGCTGGCGCGGGCCGCCACCAGATCCCCCTTCAGGAGAGATCCGGCAACTTGTGCCGATTCGAGATGCAGAGAGCGTGCGGCGAGACAGGTATAGCCGATGACCATCCCGGCCGCTTGGGCGGCCAGCGGGTGAATCAGGCCGGCAAGGCGCAGCAGCAGGCCGACTGTGCCGGCGCTCACGCCAACAACAATCACCACCAGCAGTAGACCGGCAGCACGCTCGTTTTTCACAATCCTTCTGAGGAGGGGTTCAGCCCGTTTTATCAGGGTGCCAATTGCAACGACCGGATGCGGAAACCACCTGGGATCGCCCAGGACCAGATCGAGCAGTACGGCGCCGGCAACCATCAGCGGCGCAAGGGTGATCATCCGGCCAGACCGCAGAGCCGGAGGATCCTGGGGATTTCCAGGTGTTTCTCCAGATGCGCTGCCAACAGCTCCAGTGGGTCGATATCCGTGGTTACCGGGGTTACGGTCGAAAGCCCCTTCTGCCGCCTGATACGGTTCAACATGGCCGCGCGGAACCCCGCATTCTCGAAGATGCCGTGGATATAGGTCCCCATGATCCGCCCATCCGGTGAAACAGCGCCGTCCAGGCTATCCGCCTTCTCCCCGGAGCGGCTGTTTATCCGGGCAAAGGGGCGCAATCCCTCGCCGATTACCGTTTCCCCCATATGGATTTCATAACCCTTGAGAACGCCGCTGCGGCACGGCGCGAATTCCCGGCCGGCATCGAGCAGCGTCGCAACGGTCTGGTGGGTATGCTTGGCCGGCTGCATCACGGTCGCCGCATCGATCAGACCCAGACCTTCGGCATGGCGGATCTCGGACTCCACCGAATCGGGATCGAGCACCAGCTTCCCGAGCATCTGGTAGCCGCCGCAGATACCGACAATCTCGCCCCGGAACGAACGGATCGCGTCCGCCAGCCCTGATTCGGCCAGATGATTCAGATCGGCTATGGTTGACTTGCTGCCGGGGATAATCAGCAGATCGAGGTTTTCGAGCTGCTCGCTCCGCTCGACATAGTGGAGCGCCACGTCCGGCTCGTTCTCCAGTGGGTCGAAATCGGTGTAGTTGGAGATCCTCGGCAGCCTGATCACGCCGATCGCGAGTTTTTCCCGGCGCGGCCTGATCCGCAAGACCTTTGCCCGCCGCTGGAGCGCGACGCTGTCCTCTTCCGGCAGCCTGAAGCCGCTGAACCAGGGGACCACGCCGAGCACCGGCACCCCGGTGCGCCGTTCAACCTCCTCGATGCCCGGACCGAGCAGGGAAGGGTCGCCGCGGAACTTGTTGATAAGCACTCCCGCGATCATCTGCCTCTCGGCAGGCTCCAGCAACTCGATGGTGCCGACGATCTGGGCGAACACCCCGCCCCGGTCGATGTCGGCCACGACAATTACCGGCGCACCGGCCATTTTTGCGACCTTGAGGTTGGCAATATCGTGCCGCCGGAGGTTGATCTCGGCAATGCTCCCCGCCCCTTCGATAACGATGCAGTCATAGGCTGACCGAAGCCGGGCAAAGCTCTCCCTTGCTTTTTCGAACGCCTTGGGCTTGAAGGCGTTGTATTCCGCCACCCGCATATGACCGACCGCGCTCCCATGGATGATGACCTGGCTGCCGGTGTCGGACGAAGGCTTCAGCAGCACCGGGTTCATGTCGGTGTGGGGCGGAATGCGGCACGCCTCGGCCTGGACGGCCTGGGCACGACCGATTTCCCCTCCCTCGGGGGTCACGGCCGAATTGAGCGCCATGTTCTGCGACTTGAACGGCGCCACCCGGATGCCGCGGTTGGCGAGAATCCGGCAAAAGCCGGCGGCCAGCACCGATTTGCCGACATCGGAACCGGTTCCGCAGAACATGAGCGACTTGCCCCGGATTACTTCGGGCTTCACGTGCTCACCCTTCCCGATATGACCGGGCTCGGGCAGTGATCGGCCGCCGGGCCTCGAACCGGTCTCATAACCGCGCGGGGTCACCATCCTGCCGGCGCTGTCCACCCTCGTCGCGGAATTGCCGATCATTACCAGGGAAAACATGTCTACGGCGTGATCAGGAAGCTCCAAGAGCGTGGTAACGGTCTTTTCCTGGTTCTTGCGGAAGGCGTTCCGGACGATTCCGACCGGCGTCGCCCCCCCTCTCTCCGCCATGACTATCTCACGGGCCTCGGCGAGCTGGGTGGTGCGTCCGGCGCTTTTCGGGTTGTAAAGGGCGATGACGAAATCGGCGGCTGCGGCTGCGGCCAGCCGTTTCCGGATCAGCTCCCAGGGGGTCAGGAGATCGGACAGGGAGATGACCGCGAAATCGTGCATCAGCGGCGCGCCGAGCAGGGCCGCAGCAGCCTGCACTGCGGAGACGCCGGGGATTACGATCACTTCCGGCGGGTCGGGAGACTGCTCCGCCAGTTCCAGGACCACCCCGGCCATACCGTAGATACCGGCGTCGCCGCCGGATATCAGCGCCACATCGACCCCGTCAGCAGCGCGGGCAATGGCATCCCGGCACCTGGCCACCTCCTGGCGCATGCCGGAAGAAACGAGCTCTTTGCCGGCAAGCATGGGCGCGATCAGATCCAGGTAGGTCTTGTACCCGACAATGACCCCGCAGGATTCGATGGCCCGCTGCGCCTCCAATGTCATATGGTCAACACCGCCGGGACCGGTCCCGACGACGTATAATCTGCTCATGTACGCTCCGCTATGGCAACGGTGACATTGCCGCTCTTGTACTTGGACTGGATCAGCTCTCCGTTGCCGGAGGCGAGAAGCGCTGCCGGTTCCGCCACCCCCCGGGCGCCGATCGCCTTCAGGGCATGCGGCGATGCGGGCGACGGCACAGCCACTCCGTTCAGCTCTTCGCTGGTGTAAAACCGGACCGGGATGCTGTACCGATCGGCAAACTCCAGCAGCCCGGACTCGTCCCTTTTGGCCTCGGCAGTCCCGATGGCCGCCACGCTCTGCATGGAAAGGAACTGGCGCTTCAGCAGCGTTGCCACTGTCCCGGCGATCTCGTCAGCTGTGGTGCCGCTGTTGCAGCCGATCCCAAGGTAAAGGCTTTTGGGTCGGAGCACCAGCATCCTGTCGTTCAGAAACTGCGGCGGGACCAGGCGGCTGGAAACCAGCACCACCCCTTTGGCCGAACTCCGCAGGGCATTGACCAGCGATTCATGAACCGAGAAGCGCGCCTTGCCCTGCAGATGGAACTGGATCAGGTCCGTAGGATCGACAATAGCGATCTCCTCGCCGTCGAGCAAGCAGGCGTTCAGGTTCTTGACCCTGGAGATATCGTCGATCTCCCACCCCTCGGCCCGGGCGATCATGTCAAAGGAGGGGAGCTCATTGCTGTCGGTCGCTGTGGTAATCACTGCCCGGGCGCCGATGACCGTTGCGGTCCGCTCGGCCAGCAGGTTGCCGCCGCCGAGGTGCCCGGAAAGCAGGGAGATGGCGAACCGGCCGGCATCATCCACTACAACCACGGCGGGATCGGTCTCTTTGCTCTGCAGGAGCGATGCAACCAGCCTGACAACGATGCCGGTCGCCATGATGCAGACAAAACCGCCATACTCAGGCCACAGGCGGCTCAGCAACTCGCCGAGTTCTCCGGCAAACGGTTTGGCTTCCTTGCCGGCCTGCCCCTTGTACTTGCTCAGGACATGAAGATCGGTGCTCCCCAGCCCGTCGCGCAGCCTGGCCCCCAGGCGGGCACCGTTACGGGTTATGGCAATGACGGCGATCCGCATCGATCTAGGTCATTGTCCGGAATTCATGTGAAAAGCCGGCATCATACAGTTTCGATACTGCCGCAAGCCCTTGCGTGCGGGCCTTAAGCACGTCGCCGACGATGATGACCGCCTGCTTGCCGATGCCGGCACTCTTTACCTTGGCGGCGATATCCCCGAGGGTCCCGGCAACGGTCTGTTCATCCGGCCACGAAGCCCTGGCGACAACCGCCACCGGGGTCTCCGGGGTATAGGCCCCTTCCAGCAGCTCGGCGACCACGGCTTCGATCATGGCAACCGAGAGATAGACAACCAGTGTCGCGCCGATCGCAGCAATCGCGGCGAGCCGTTCCCGCTCCGGCACCGGCGTCCGGCCGGCCATCCTGGTGATGATGACCGTCTGCGACACCTCCGGCAGGGTCAGCTCCTGGCGAAGCGATGCGGCGGCGGCAAAGGCGCTGGTGACTCCGGGGACGACTTCGTAGCCGATCCCCAGCCGGTCCAGTTCGGCCATCTGCTCCTGGATCGCCCCGTAAATAGAGGGATCGCCGGTATGCAGCCGTACGGTCCGGCGTCCGGCCAGCACAGCCTCGGCCAGCACCTGCGTGGTCTCGGCCAGGGTCATCCCGGCAGAGTCCCACACCTGGGCATCGGGGGCGTATTGCCGCACCAGTTCCCGGTCCACCAGGCTGCCGGCATAAACGACCACATCTGCCCCGGCCAGCAAGCGCGCCCCCTTGACGGTTATCAGTTCGGCATCGCCCGGACCGGCGCCGACAAAATGAAGCGCCATGCTAACGTTCCGCCACTGTGTGCGCCTGTCCTTCCAGGTACTGCTCGAACGGCTCCCAGTAACGTTGCTGAATCACCTTGCCGCTCTTCCGGTCGACATATTGAACCTGCTTGCCGACCCAGACAATGCCGGAGACGGTATCGATCCGGAACAGGTTTCTTTCCGGCAGCTCGGCCCCTTTCAGGGAGGTCACGGCATACTGGCCGTCGAAGAGCCTGAAACGACCGATTTCGCTTACCGGCTGAATAACGGGGGCAGGTATTTCCGGTGCCGCCTCTTCGCCGTTCGGCTCCTCTTCGGCAGCCGCAGTGAGCGGGAGGCTGAGCAACAGCGCCAGCAGTGAGGGGAGAAGGAAAGGAAGTTTTCTCATGGTTCACCTCGCAATAGTCTTTTGCAGACGATCAGCATCGACAGGTAATCCAGCTCCTTACCGGCCAGGGAGTCCAGATCGGTTACCACCTCTTCAAGATCCGACCCCACCCGGCGGACAAAGACGGCGCTCCGCTCCAGGCCATGCCTGCAGAGCAGTGCATAAATCCGGTCGAACGACTTGTGGACCTTCAGCATGATTATGGTATCAAACTCAAGCAGGGTCCGCTGGAGCTCTTCGTCCTCGTAGACCGCGGGAAGCACCGCAATCCGGTCTGAAGCCATCCCCAGCGGAATCCCGGCAACTGCGGCAGCCGCATTGATGCTCGATATCCCGGGCACGATCCCGACCGGTATTTCCGGATATTCCGCCCTGAAGATCCGGTAAAGGTACAGAAAGGTCGAGTACAGCATCGGGTCGCCGATGGTGATGAACACCACTGTGCGCCCGGCCCGGACATGGGCGGCAACCTCGGCGGCGGACTCGGTCCAGAATTCGTCCAGCCCATCCTGGACCTTGCGCATCGGAAACACCTGGGTCAGTATCTGCTGCCGGTCCCGGTCCAGAAACGGTTCGACGATGGAGAGCGCAAAACTGGCCGCATCACCTCTGCCCGTCGGGGCGCAGATGACATCCGCCCCGCGGATCAGCCGTTCGGCCTTGCGGGTGATGAGTTCCGGGTCCCCGGGGCCGACACCGACTGCGTAAATGGATGCCATTACTCCGTTTCCTTTGTGGCAGCGACAATATAAACCGGATTATGCGACTCGAACATCTTGTACTCGGTCAGGCCGCGGGTCTTGGCGATGTTCACGCAGGTCACCTCCACGGTGTAGCCGTGATCTTCCAGAAACTCCACCGACTTGGTCAGGGTATCGAGCGTCACCGCGTTCAGGACGATCACCCCTTCGGGCTTCAGGCGGCGGTCGACAGCCTCGATGATTTCCTCCAGCATCCCACCCGAACCGCCGATAAAGACCCGGTCCGGCTCCGGCAGGTCTTCCAGCCCTTCAGGGGCAAATCCCTCCACCAGCATGACGTTGCGCGCCACGAACTTCTTCAGGTTATCGCGCAGGAACACCAGGTACTGGCTGTTTTTTTCCAGGGCAAAGACCCTGCCGTTGGGCATCAGGTTGGACGCCTCGATGGAGACCGAACCGCTCCCGGCGCCGATGTCCCACATTACCAGGTCATCCTGAAGCCGGAGCTTTGCCAGGGTTACGGCCCGCACCTCCTGCTTGGTGATCAGCTTCTTGGCCGTGGCAAACTCATCATCCTCTATCCCGATCAGCGGGTAATGGACCAGGTTCGGTTCCCAGGTCTTGATCAGGATCAGGATATTCAGTTCCGAATGCTTGAGATTGAGGAGCCCGCGGACATCGGTCTTGGTGAACTTTTCCCCCGGCATCCCCAGATCCTCGCACAGCCAGGCATCATAACCCTCGGCCCCGCGATTGATCAGCTCGTTGGCAATGGCGGCCGGGGTGTTGTTAGCGTCGGTAAGGATCGCCACCTTCTCCGAGGCCACGATCCGGTCCACCGCCCGTCCCATGCCGCGGCCGTGAACCGAGATGAAAACGGCGTCGTCCCACGGTTCCTTGATCCTGGCAAAGGCATACTGGACGCTGGTGACGTTGGGAAAGATCTCGATCCGCTCTTTCGGCAGGTTGCGCAGGAGAAACCTGGCAATGCCGAAGAAATTCGGGTCCCCGGAACCGAGGATGACCGTCCGCAGCTCGGAGTTCTTCAACGACTCCAGCATGATGGAGAGATCGCCGAGTTCCTGCTTCTTCCCTTTAAAATCGGGGAAGATATCGAGATGACGCTGGTGACCGATCAGGAGATCCGCCTTGGCGATCACCTCCTGGGCCTTGGGCCCGAAACCTTCCCAACCGGTAATGCCGGCACCAACCAGATAGATTTTCTGAGGCATGACAACCTCCCTTACTCAAATTCTCTGTTGAGAAACGAGAGTTTTTCTCTCTGACAAGGAAATCAAGGGATTGCGCGGAGGCATACTGTTAAGTATGTCGCACAAGCAATACCGCAGATTGACGCCGTCAGAGTGGAAAGGGCTCGTTTCGTTTCAGGCGAAATATAGCACTTTGCCGTCATACCCTGCCAACAAAACTTTTACTTCCGACTCCGGCGCCAGTTTCCGGGCAAAGGCCCTGGCACGGACCGCCACTAGCTCAATAAGGGCACTATCGTTGTCCGAGTCCTCCAGCAGCTGCCGGGCCGTGTTTGCCTGCCGGGCGCGAGATTCGAGCCCGGAAATCCGGGGTTCGCTACGAACCCACGAGGCCAGCATCTGCAGATCAAGCTCAGATGACGAGACATGGGTTTGCTCGTGACCGCAGGCGATCTTGACCAGCTTGGCAAACTGGCAGGCCAGCACCACCTCTGCTACCCCCTTACGACTGCAGCTGGCCAGGGCATAACCGATATGGTCCCCCATCATCACGAACGCCTCTTCCGGCAGTTGCAGCGGCGTCTGGGCAACCACCTCGCTGGTCCGGCCGGTTGACAGCACCACGGTCGTGCTTCCGCAGGCCAGCGCCACATCTATGGCTGCGTCGATGGTATCGGTCCAGGCCCGGGCAGATATCGGCCGGACGATGCCGGTGGTGCCGAGGATCGATAACCCGCCGACGATACCGAGACGGTTGTTGAGCGTCTTTTGCGCGAGCTCCGCGCCGTTGGTGATGGCGATGGCCACCTGAACCGAAGCAGGCTCCGGGAATACGCTGCGCACCGCCGCGGTGATCATCTGCCGCGGCACCGGATTGATCGCCCACTCGCCCACAGCCACGGCCAGTCCGGGTTTGGTCACCCGGCCGACACCGGATCCCCCGACAATGACAACACTGCTCTCTCCGGTCAAAGATGCGACCGTTGCGACAATCTCCGCGCCATTGGTGATGTCGGGATCGTCACCGGCATCCTTGATCACGCTGCAGGTTGCGGAATCTGCTTCGCGTTCCTGCCTGTGGAGCGTGAACCGCGCTTCTTCTCCGGACGGCAGGGCAATAGTAACCGTTCCGGCAGGCTGCCCGTCCCGCAGCAGCAGCGCCGCCCCCTTGGCAGCAGCGGCAGCGCAGGCGCCGGTGGTGTAACCGGAACGAAGCGGCCGTTTCATATATTATCCTGCCGCCAGTATGAGCAGTGCATTGACAACTGCCGCCGCCACGTTCGACCCCCCCTTGCGGCCGCGGTTGGTGATGTAGGGGAAGGGGATCTGCTCCGCTGTCCGCACCAGTTCCTCCTTGCTCTCGGCCGCGCCGACAAATCCAACCGGGAGCCCAACCACCAGCGCCGGCCGCAACTCCTCCTGCCGTACCAGGCGCAACAGCTCGAACAGTGCCGTCGGCGCATTGCCGATGACGAAGATGCCGTTATCCGGATCTGCCGCAGCGCTCCGCATCGCCATCAGCGAACGGGTAACCCCGAGCTTCTCTGCGGCCTTGGCTACCACCGGATCGGCGACCAGGCATTTGGCAGAGATCCCGAACGGGTCGAGCCGCGCCCTGCTGATCCCGGAGAGCGCCATGTTAGTATCGGTGACGATGCCGCGACCTCTCTGCAATGCGGCAACGCCTTGCAACACGGCATCCGGCGACATCAACATCGTCCGGCTATACTCGAAGTCGGCGCTGGTATGGATGGCGCGCCGCACGATCTGCCACTCGGCAGGGGGCCAGGAATGCGGCCCCGCCTCCGCATCGATCATCCGGAACGATTCGGCCTCGATCTCTTCCGGCCGGAGATGGACCGACATCAGTGCCACCCCGTGGCGGTCAGCCCTTCGGCAATCCGCTCCACCACCACCTCGGCCAGCTTCCGGTGGACCCCGAGGTGATTCCCCATGGCGAACTCCACGTTCGGGTAGCGCTCCTGAGCCTGCGCCATCTCCTCCGGCAGGTCTTCCCGGACATGAGCGCCGATGAAGAGGAAATACGGCATCAGCAGAATCCGCTCCGCGCCTTGCGCCACACAGGCGTCAATCCCCTGCTGGATGTTCGGCAGGTGCATCTCCCGGTAGGAAACCTCGACGATATCGTATCCGGTCATTTTCCTGACCATGGCGGCAATCTCCTGCGCCGCGTCATTGGCCTCTGGAATGCGGCTGCCGTGGGCCATCAGTAATATTGCAGTCTTTTTCATTTCTTCTCCTTGTGTCCATGCATTGCCACGATCTCGCGCCGTGCCTCAACGATGCCGAGCGGCAGAGGGCCCGGCGGGAAACCGTCCTCATGACGCAGCTGCCAGAACAGCTCCGCAACCTGGGGCAAACGCAGCCTTACCGCTGCCATGGCGGCCGGGTCGGCCAGCAGCTCTTGCGGCGTGCCGACAGCGGCCAGCCGCCCCTTGTCGAGGATGGCGAGCCGTTTCACGAACAGCGGCGCCAGGTCCACCGCATGGGTCGCCATGATGATGGTGACGCCGTGGTCGCGATTCAGATTTGCCAGCAGTTCCAGCATCCGCTGCTCGCCGACCGGATCAAGCCCGGCCGTGGGCTCGTCCAGCAGCAGGATCTCGTGTCCCATGGCCAGCAGCCCGGCGATGCAGACCCGCTTTTTCTGACCGTAACTCAAGTGATGGATATTTCTGGGGCCGGTCCCATCCATCTCGACCTGGGCCAACGCCGTCAAGACCCGCCGGTTGACCTCGCTGTCGTCAAACCCCATATTGCGGGGACCGAAGGCAACATCCTCGGACACGGAATGGGCAAAGAGCTGATCGTCCGGGTTCTGAAACACCAGCCCCATCTTCCGGTAGATCTCCTTGGGGTGCTGCTTCAGAATATCTGCGCCATCAAGCAGCACACTCCCCTTGTAATCACGGATCAGCCCGTCCAGCAGCTTCAGCAGCGTCGTCTTACCGGAACCGTTGGCCCCGAGCAGGGCCAGAAAATCTCCTGACCCGACCGCCAACCGGATATCCGCCAGGGCAACCGTTCCGTCAGGGTAGGCAAAGGAGTCCAGGCTTACCAGGAGCCGCGCTACATCTGCCACAACACCCCCATGGCGAGCACTGCCAGCAGTGCGGCCGAAACCTCTTCCAAGCGGAACGGCCTGTGCTTGAGCATCGGCAAAGAGCCGTCGTACCCCCGCTGCACCATGGCAATGGTCATGGTCTGGCTGGTATCGAACGCCTTGATCACCAGCGCCCCGGCCAGGGTGCCGAAGGAGCGGAAGCTTCGGCGGAACCCCACATACCCCAGCCGGTTACGCTGGGCCGCATAGACCACCTGGGCATCGTCGGCCAGCACAAACAGGTAGCGCCAGGCAAACATGGTTACCTCGATCAACCCTTGCGGCACCCGGAGCCAGGCCAGAGCGGCCAGCAGCTCGGTAAACGGAGTGGCAAACCCGACCGTTGCCACCACGGCACAGGCCCCCATGATCCGGCTCGCTATCCGTATCCCCTCCAGCAGCCCGTCCTGGTGGCAGAAGATGGCCATACCGGCGATATTGAAACTCCAGAGCACTGTCTGGCCGCTGAAAAACGCCTTGAGGACCAGCACCACCAGCGCGATGACAAGAGGCTCGCTGAACCGGATCAGCAGCAGCCGGGGGCGAACTCCCATGCTAAAACAGATAGCAACCCCGGCCGCAGCAGTCAGCAGCGGAAACCATACCCCTTTATGGCTCACCACCATGACCAGCAGCGCCAGGCTGGCCAGCAGTTTCAGGCGGCTGTCGAGCCGGGCGAGCAAATGCCCCTGCCCGGATATGTCTGCGGCGGCAAAGCGCATTATTGCTTATTGTCTCCTGTTCCGTCTTGGTTCTTCTTTGACAATGACCGCCAGCAGTAGCCGGCCACAAAACCGCCGATCACCCCGGCGACAAGAAAGACGAACAGCAGCAGGTCGCCCCGGTCGCTATTGATCAGTGGTGACCTGGCTTCCCGGCCATGCTCCTTGGCGATCTTCTCCACCACTGCCTCGTCAACGCCGGTCCAGGGGCGCGGCGCCAGGGTGAAGAAGTAGAACACGAACAGCAGGGTCGGCAATATGACTATATGCATCAGCAGGATGCGCAGTTTTCTTTTTCGATCAGGCATGGACCTTTCCTTCCGCCGCTGTCAGGACATTCATCTTCACCAGCAGGTCGGGCCGCTTTTTATGCAGCAGCAGCACCATCCCGGCGGTCATCGCCCCCTCCAGGACCCCGAGCGGCAGCTGAGTCGGCACAAAGGCCAGTGCGATCTTTGCAAACAGAGGAAAGAACGGGTCGCTCCCCCGAATGCCGGAGGCAAGCTCCAGTGAAGTGGTCAGGTAGGTGGCCCAATCGGTAAGCAGCCCGGCAAAAAAACCGGCCAGGCCGAGCCCGGCGCCGATGGAGCGAAGCCCGCGGAACACTGCGTAGCCGACGAATGAGCCGACGACCCCCATGGAGAAGATATCCGCGCCAAGGGTGGAAAGGCCGCCATGGGCCATGACCAGCGCCTGGATCAACAGTGCCACCGTGGAGATAAGCACGCTGACGAACGGCCCGAGCAGGACCGCTGAGATGGCGGTGCCGCACGGGTGGGAGCAGGTTCCGGCAGTCGGCACCGGAATCGGCATGCAGGAGATGATGAACACCACCGCCGCCAGCAGCCCCACGAGCGGCTTCACCGACAAGTCATCGCAGGAAAGCGCATTCAGCCGCCTGAGCCCCAGTGCGACAAAGGGTGCCGCAACCACAAACCAGACCGCGGCCCAGTTAAGCGGCAGGATACCCTCGCTGATGTGCATGGCATGGGCCGGAGTGGCCAGTGTCAGTAACAGTAATGTCAGGGTGATTCGAGGCATTGCGATTCTCGATTCAGATAACTGGGCCGATACAACTGCGGTGCGAAGCGGAGTCCGGTAGGCACCGAGGCATCATGTAATATTGCCCGACGAAGTCGGACGAAAACTTGCTTGCATGCATCACCCGCAAAAGCTATTATTTTTTTGCAGCCCCCGGAGAAATCCTCTCCCGACCTTGAATCGGTGACGATCCCGGGGTTTTTTATTACCCAAAATAATCCCGGCTACATTTCAAAGACAATCGCAACGAGGCGAAACGAGTGTACTCAGCCTTATTTGGTCTCAATCTCACCTAACTTCTACCGGCATCTCCGGCAGTTTCATAATACTTCTCCGGTGACAGTTATGGGGACATCCCATATACAAATCTAAACGTATCCTGCCCCCGGAACTCGCCAGCCATTGACCTGCTGGGGTTTTCGGGCATGCGCTACGACAACTGGTATGTTTGCCGGGTATTGTTGCAAAAGTTCGATCATTCCTTTTACTGTCACGGCTTCTCCTCGTCACGAAACCTTCTGGAGCCGTTCCGCCACCCATACCTTGATGATGGACTGTCGTGGCACACCAAGCCGACGTGCTTCCTTATCAAGCTGCTGGATCATCCAGACCGGAAAATCAACGTTTACCCTCTTCTGCTCCTGCTCCGGCCGTCGGGCGCGAGACAGGTCGAGATATTGGGTAATATCTTCCCCCTCATCGAACTTCTGTTCAAACTCCTTAGCCTTCATATATGGCCACCTCCTCCGGCCTAGCGCGACGCACCGAAATGATGCGGATGTTTTCTCCCCGATAGGTAACAACCGCCGACCAATGCCTGCCCTCAATCATGCCGATAACGAGATAACGCGCCTCATCAGTAGTTCTGGCCGGAATTTCGATCAGGTCCGGATCATCCCACAGCGCTTGCGCCAACATGAAATCGATGCCATGCTTTTGCAGATTCGTCGCGCTCTTGTCAGGGTCAAACTCAAAGCTCATGGTATAATAATTATACCTCACTGACATATTCAAGCAACATCAAATCCCTACCGATGTTGGGTACACTCCCGCCCCATCAATTGCCACTAGCCCCGCCAAACCTCCGGCAGCTGGCCACAAAATTCACCGCCATCTCCGGGCAGCTGCCGAAATGGAGGTGGATATAGGAGCCCAGACAGTTTTTGATCCGGTAACCCTCGGCGCCGAGGTCACTCTTCCCCTTGCGCACCTTATACAACCGCTCCACTTCCGGCGGCATTTCCGATATTTCCGAGTAGTGGAATTCGTGCCCCCGTGCCGTCACCCCCGTGCCACCCAGAATACTGGTAGCGACAAGCTCCACCTCGCGGTAGCCGAGCGCCTTCCGCCTGGGGAGCATCCGGGTGACGACCGGGAAGGCGCCCACGAACCGGTGCGCAGCTTCCTCTTTCTCCGGCGAATCGGCAACCCCGCCGGTGAGGTAGATGAAGCCGCCGCACTCCGCATAAGCCGGCATCCCGTTTTGAACGGCGTTGGCTATCGACTCCTTCATCGCGCCATTTCCGGCCAGCTGCGGCGCATAAAGCTCGGGGTACCCTCCGGGAAGATAGACCCCGGCAACCCCTTCCGGAAGCCCGGTGTCGCGAAGCGGCGAAAACGGGATCAGCTCGGCACCGGCCTCGCTCAACAGCCTGAGGTTCTCTTCATAGACAAAGCAGAACGCCTCGTCGCGGGCAACGGCGATCTTCACTGCCGGGATATCGGTTTCGGCCGGTTCCGGCAGGGGCAATGGATGGTCGTCTGGCCGCACCTGGGCAATCGCCCAGAGGGCCGCCATATCGACATGCTCACGGATCGTTGCTGCCAGGTAATCGAGATAGGTTGCAGAAAGCGGGTTATCCTCGGCAGTGACCAGCCCCAGATGGCGGGAGGGGATGGCAAGCCGGTTGTCGGCCGGGATGCAGCCCAGTATCGCGGGAGGCGAGTCGAGCGTGGCCACGGCCTCGGCCAGAATATCGGCATGGCTGTCACTTGAGACCTGATTGAAAATGATCCCGGCAATGGTGATATCAGGATCGAACTCGGTGAACCCTTTGAGCAGCGCCGCTACGCTCCGGGCCTGGCCGCGGGCATCAACCACCAGGATGACCGGCGCATTGAGCAGTTCCGCCACCTGGGCGCTGCTCCCTACTGCCGAGACCCCGCCAAAGCCGTCGAACAGGCCCATAACCCCTTCGATAACCGCGACATCAGCTCCTTTGGCATGCCGGAAAAAGCTCTCCAGGACTCCGGACCGGCCGCAGACCCAGCCATCCAGGTTGATCGACGGCCTGCGGGTGACCAGCCGGTGGTAACCGGGGTCGATGAAATCCGGTCCGACCTTGAACGGCGCCACGGTCAGTCCGCTCCGGCGCAACACTTCCATGATGCCAAGGGTAATCGTGGTCTTTCCTGAGCCGCTGTGAGGAGCGGCAATGACGAATGCCTTCATGCGATCTCCCTTAGTTCAACCATTCAATAGCTTTACCACCCTGTTGCCGTCGGCAAACCAGTCGATGATATTGAGACAGCAGTAGCTCTGCTCGATGTTGAACAGCGTGGAAAGCGGTGCGCCGATGGCGTTGAGCAGCACCACCCGGTTTGCCCCGCCATGGGCCACCACCAGGACATCCTCCCCGCGGTGATTCGCCACAATCCTCTCGATGGCAGGCATGATCCGGGCTTCGAGGTCAAGCAGGTTTTCACCGCCCGGGACCCGGTAATTGACAATATCCGCCAGGCGGCTCTGCCACTCGTGCGGCCAGCGCTCCTGGATCTCAGCCCAGGTCATTCCTTCCCAGATTCCGATGTTCAGTTCGCGCAGCGCCGGGTCGAAAACCGGCTCAACGCCGAAATGCTCTCCGAGGATCCCGGCACCGATCCGGCACCGTTGCAGGTCGCTGCTGTAGCAGGCCGTTATCCGGGCATCGCCGAAACGCGGCTTCAGGTCATGGTACTGCTTGACCCCGCGCTCGGTCAGGCCGACATCGGCATGGCCATTATACCGGGGAGTGCCCGCACCCTCGACTTCACCATGCCTGATGAGATAAATTCTTGTTTTTTCTGTCATAACTACCCTCTATATTCTACCGCAAAAAACCGGTATCAAAATAAGTACGGCAATTTCATTCAGTTCACTGACGCAACCGATGATATCGCCGGTGATTCCGCCCAGTCTTTGCTCAAAATACCTCCGGCAGCCGAAAGTAAATATTGCCAGAAGCAGGAGCAGCGCCAGCCACGGCAACCCCAGCAGCATGAACCCGGTTCCGCCGGTCAATACCAATGCCAGCAAGAGCTGTAACGGGCCGACCCCGTTGATGAAGGCTGCGCCAAGCCCCTCGGAACGCGCGCTCCTGGCTCCGACAGCACTGACTACCTGGCCGCAGCGCGCCACCATCGGGAAAAGCAGCAGGGCCTGCCACTTGAGAGCGGGTTGCAAGGCATTGATTGCCTGGAATTTCAGACCGATCCCCAATATCAGGCCGACCACCCCCACCGCTCCGACCCGTGAGTCCTTCATTACTGCCAGGAATCGCTCCTTCCCCCCCCTGGCGGCAAACCCGTCGCAGACATCGGCCAGGCCATCGAGATGCAGAGCACCGGTAACCAGCGCCAGCAGTGTTACCAGCAGCAGATCAGCGACCTGCCGCGGCACCCTGGCGTCAAGCAACAGATCGGCGCCCGCCAGCAGGCCGCCCAGGACAAGGCCGACCAGAGGGAACAGCGCCATGGACCGGCCAAGGTCCCGCTCGTCGCACCGCACCTGGAACGGCAGCGGAACGATGGTCAGGAACTGGAATGCAATGATAAAGAGACGCATGGTTCCCCGTAGGGGCGATCCTTGTGATCGCCCTGTTTTTCTGGGCAAACACAAGGTTTGCCTCTACACTGTCTCCCCTGTCACTCCGGCCTCGGCAAAGGTCGCCATCTCCTTCAGTATCTTGACCCCGGCCTCGATCAGCCCCATGGCCAGTGCAGCGCCTGTCCCTTCGCCGAGACGCATCTTCAGATCGAGGATCGGCTCCAGCCCCATTCTTTCCAGCATGACCCGGTGGCCGATCTCGACCGAATGGTGGGCGCTAAACAGGTATTGTTTGGCATCCGGCTTCAGTTCGCAGGCAATCAGCGCCCCGGCTGTAGAGATGAACCCGTCAACCACCACCGGCAGGCGGCAGGCAGCACCACCGAGCACAAGCCCGGCAATGCCGGCGATCTCCAAACCGCCGACCTTGGCCAGCACATCGAGCGGATCGGCAGCATCAGGGGCATTAACTTTGAGCCCTCTCTCAATGGCCGACACCTTCCGCTCCAGGGCGGCATCGTCGATTCCGGTGCCCCGGTGGGTCAGTTCGCGCGGCGTCAAACCTGAAAATGCGGCTATTATCGCAGATGACGGAGTCGTGTTGCCGATCCCCATATCGCCGGTGGCAATCATGGCAGCTCCTTCTTCTTTTGCCTTGCGTGCCAGCTCAATCCCGACTTCGATGGCGGCTATCGCCTCTCCCCTCGTCATTGCCGGGCCAATGCTGAGGTTTTTCGTCCCATGCGCGATCTTTCTGATAATCAACCCGGGGTGCGGCTCGAAATCGTAATCGACACCCATATCCACCACCCGCACCTCGGCACCGGCATGGCGGGCAAGGACATTGACCCCGGCCCCGCCGTTCAGGAAATTGAGAACCATCTGCGGGGTTACCTCTTTCGGAAACGCCGAAACACCCTCTTCGACAACGCCATGATCTCCGGCAAAGGTAAAGATGATCTTCTTCGCGGTATCCGGCTCCAAACTGCCGGTTATGGCGACAACCCGGCGGGCAAACTCTTCGAGACGGCCGAGCGACCCGAGCGGCTTGGTTTTATTGTCCAGTTTTGCCTGGGCGGCATCAAGCAGCGCACCATCCAGCGGCTTGATATCCGACAGCGCTTTAGTCAAAAGATCCATTTGGTTTCTCCTTTATTCACCCTTGAGCTTCAGGGGTATTCCGGCTATCGCAGTATAAACTTCATCTGCCGCAGCCGCGATCAGCTGGTTGGCCTCGCCGGCCAGGTCGCGAAAAGAGCGGGCAAGGGCGTTTTCCGGCACGATCCCCATCCCCACCTCGCTGGAAACAAGCACCAGCGGGGATTGCAGCGCGGCAAACACCGAGGTCAGTCGACGCACTTCGGCAAGGGCCGGTTCGGGAGAGTTGTGCTGCAATAACAGGTTAGTCAGCCAGAGCGTGATGCAATCGACCAGCATTGCCCGGAAATACCCGTCATGCCCGGTAATTACCCCGCACAGGTCGAGCGGTTCCTCCAGGGTCTGCCAATCAGGGCCTCGCCGCTGCTGGTGCCTGGCGATCCGCGCCGCCATCTCACCATCACCCGCCGCGGCAGTGGCGATGTAGCCGAGAGGGCTGCCGAACCGCTCTGCAAGCTGTTCAGCCAGCCGGCTCTTGCCGCTGCGCGCGCCGCCGGTTACAAGAATTACCTTTGCCATAAAATAAAAACCCCGCCTCCTGAGCTGGAGACGGGGTCATGATTAAATCGGCGCCGGTCCCTCTCCCACGAAGGTTCCTGAATTGCCAACCGGGCAGGTCTCCTGACTCTCGGATCATCCTACTGGCCGCGCCTTCCCAAGAAATCCCAGTGGCACACAGCGGCGTTCGTCACCGATTACAGTTGCGGGGCAGCGAGGGATTTTCACCCTCTTCCCTATTATCGCCTGCGGAAAACAGGCGCACCTGATTGGTATACTATTTTATTTTTCAGTCGGTTCTAGCAGACCGCCCGGTCAAAGTCAAACTGATTGTGGAGTGGCGACAAGCGGTTCGAGCACCCTCCAGATCTCATCGATCCCTTCCCGGGAAAGCGCGGAAAAGAACAGGAAATCCGATTCCTGGACCTGCATGGTTCGTGAAATTATCTGCGCCTGGCGCTTGCGCTCATTCTTCGAGACCTTGTCGCACTTGGTGATCACCAAAACCGGCGGAATCGAGTGAGCCCGGAGAAGATCAAGCATCTGAATGTCTTCCGGGCTGGGCACCCTGCGCACATCCAGGATCAGCACAACCCCCCGCAAGGTCTCACGCTTTGCGAGATAGGCCCCCATCATCGGCCCCCACTGCTTCTTGATCGCCAGCGGCACCTTCGCAAAGCCGTAGCCGGGGAGGTCGACCAGCATGAAGGAATCGCTGTTCACGGAGAAAAAATTTATCAGCTGCGTCCGGCCAGGAGTATTGCTGGTCCTGACCAGGTTTTTGCGGTTTACGAGCAGGTTTATGAGCGAGGACTTGCCGACGTTCGATCGCCCCACGAATGCGATTTCCGGCAACTCCGCAGGCGGGTACTGATCCGGCTTGACCGCACTCTTTATGAACTCAACATTTGTTACGTGCACGTTTTCCCTCTTCCAGAGCCCAGCGTGTCCAGAGATTAATTGCGCCCAAGGAGTTGCCGATTCGAATTAAAACGGGTATAAATTACTTAGCAGGATAACGGTCATCTTATCGAAGCGGAGCATGATTATCATGAACAAGGAACTGGAACAGGCGATAATGGCTGCTGGCGACCTGCCGACTATACCTGTAGTTGCCATGAAAGTCATGCAACTTCTGGAAAGCGAAAATGCCACTGCCGATGAACTTGCCAAAATTGTCGCTTCCGACCCTGCCGTAGCGGCCAGGGTCCTGAAAATATCCAACTCTTCGTTCTACGGTTGCCAGCGCCAGATACAAAGCCTCTCAATGGCCATAGTCATTCTTGGGTTCTCTACCCTGAAAAGCCTGGTTGTCGCGGCATCGGTGAAACAGGTTTACAAGCCTTTCGGCCTTACGGAGCAGATGCTGTGGGAACACTCTTTCGGAGCAGGTCTTGCGGCAAGAATAATCGCCTCGGCCACCAAGCTTGCCAATGAAGAGGAGGCGTTTCTCGCCGGGCTGTTTCATGATATCGGCAAGACCATCATGAATATGCTCGATCGCGACAAGTTTCAGCTGGTCATGCAGAAATGCTACAATGACGGCATACTGTTCGATGAGGCGGAAAAAAACGTCTATCCGTTCTCGCACGACGAAGTGGGAGCATATGTCATCAAGAAGTGGAATTTCCCCGACGCCCTGTTTACCACCATCATGCAGCACCACAAGCTTGATTTTTCCTCTTCGGACGATGCCTACGTCGCAAACCTTACGGCCGTAGTCAACCTGGCCGACCAGTTCTGCAACCGGCTGGGGATCGGCACGCGAGACCCCCACGAAGAGCTGGACATAGCGTCGAGCAAGGCAGCCCAAATTGCCAATCTGGACAGTGAGCGGATAGACGAGCTTCTGGAAACCTTCAGCGCCGCATACGAAAAAGACCGGCAGACGTTCGCTTAGCCTTCGTTATCGCTTTTGAGCATCGCCTTCATCCGTAGCGGCCTCATCTCCTGCCAGAAGGTCCTCAATGTCCGACAAGCGGCGTGCCCGGGGAGAGATGTCAACGCTGTCCTCGCCGGGCTTCTTGGGCCGCTGCCTGGCGGCCCTGCGTTCCTGCCAGGACCGGTCACGCTCCCCGCTGACAGGTCTGACTCCCAGGATACCGGATACAGGATCGTCTCTCTCAGGCATATTTCCCCCGTCAATCATCAAAAAATTATACCGTCAGGCCGAAGTGACGGCAATTTTTTCAGAATTTTTCAGGAATTTGCGCTATAATAGGCGGTAACAATAAGGACTGCAACCGTATTTTGCGAGGGAATCAATGGCAACAACAACCTCTTTAGGCGAACAGCTTTTTTCTTTGCTTTCACCACGCTCAGGTCAGAATGAGTCACTGGCTAACAACAGCTTGATAGCAGGGGTCAGGATGCTGCAGAAGAACCGTCCTGAAGATGCCGTCGTTCACTTCAAGAGGGCGCTTGCCCTAAACCCCGATTCCATCGATGCCTACAATTATCTGGGGAACACCTATCTCCAGCTGAACAAGAACGATGATGCCATCGCCACTTTCAAGAAGCTGGCAGCGATGAAGCCTTTTGATGCCGAAGCCAAGATAAGCCTGGGGAATGCCTATTCGCAGGCAAAGAACTTCAAGGAGGCAGAACTCCAGTATGCCAAGGCCGTCAAGCTCAGTCCTGGCAGCGTAACTGCGCGCTACAGCCTCGGGCAAACCTACCTTCTCCAAGACAAGCTCAAGGAGGCCGAGACCGAGTTTCTGAAAGTCACACGCATGAAACCCAGAGACGCCAACGCCTTCTATGCCCTCGGAGCCACCTACAATAAAATGGAGAAATACGATGCCGCCATTGCCAGCCTGAAACAGTCTCTGACCCTGAAGCGGGATTTCACGCTTGCCGAGACCGAACTGGGGTATGCCTATGCCGGCAAAGGGGACGAATATAACCTCGGTCGCCAGATCACAAAACTCCAGACTCTTGATCCCTCAGCGGCCCTTGAGCTGCAGAATGCCACTTTCAAGCCCAAAATACTCAACGTGGATTACGGTTCCAACAACCCCTTCTATCCACAGCTCGGCCCGTACACACCTTTGGCTATGCTTTCTCTGACCGACCCGGAAAATACGCTTGCCCAACCCAATGCCAGCAAGGACTTTACCGTGGTATTCCAGTTCAACACCGACATGGACCCGGTTTCAGTGCAATCCCTTGCCAACTGGAAGATCAGCAAGGCGTCAGGAGGAACGGCAGGCTACTACAACCACGGATACACGCTTTATCCCCAGAAACAGGCGGCCCTGCCGTTTGCGAAAAACGTCACCTACGACCCGGCGAAACAGCAGGCAACCGTGACCTTTACCCTCAAGCAGAATGCGTCCGGGGACGCGGTCATCGACCCGTCGCATCTAGTATTCAAGTTTTCCGGTAAGGATATTGACGGGACACAGATAGATACTAATGCCGACGAGTATGACGGCTTTGCCGGCAAAGCGTTCTGACCTTCAGTAGACCGCACACGATGAACCCAGTCGAGGATTCAATTACACCAGATCCCAAGTGACCGGCGTACCCTTTTTCGCATCAACCGTAATCTTTCTGCCCATTATAAGATCGAAGAATTTGGGGGGCAAGCCGTACCCTGGCCTCACAATCCGTAAGTTTTCGGGGGTAAACGCCTCTCCTGCGGCCATGTCGGCGGCGACATACAAGGAACGGCGAAACTTCAGAGACCCCTGTTCTTTCTCCGAAGGACCGTAACTAACCACCCCGAGCGCCTGCCAAGCCCGCTCAGTTTCTACCACCAGCGCCTGCATCTCTGCCGGCTCAAGGGAAAAAACAGAGTCAACACCACCATCAGCCCGGGAAAGAGTGAAATGCTTTTCGATAACCGTTGCACCAAGGGCAACCGCAGCCACTGCCGCCCCGACTCCCATGGTATGGTCTGAGAGGCCGACCTCGACCTTGAATAGTTCTCTCAGATGAGGGATAGTGCGCAAATTGGAGAACTCGGGCGTTGACGGGTAGCTGCTGGTGCACTTCAGCAGGACTAAATCTGAGCACCCCGCATCCCGCGCCGCTTGAACTGCTTCATCCAGTTCCGCCAAAGAGGCCATGCCGGTCGACATGATCATCGGCTTCCCAGTCGCTGCCGCCTTGCGAATCAACGGCAAATGAATATTTTCGAACGAGGCAATCTTATACGCCGGGACACCGAGGTGTTCCAGGAAGTCTACGGCAGTTTCGTCAAACGGGGTGCTGAAGCACAGCAGCCCTTTCTCGCGGCAGCGCTCAAAAATTGGAGCATGCCATTCCCATGGGGTATACGCTTGCTGATAGAGGCTATGCAGCGATTCCCCCTTCCAAAGGCTCTTATCGTCTGAGATGAAGAACTCTCCCTCGTGAACGTCCAGTGTTATGGTATCCGCCGTGTAGGTTTGCAGCTTCAGGGCATGAGCTCCTGCCGCAGCAGCGGCATCAACAATGGCGAGTGCCCTGTCAAGTGACTGGTTATGATTACCCGACATCTCCGCGATGACAAACGGGGGATGCCTTACGCCAATCTGCCGATCGCCTATGCCAAACTCTTTCATCCCCGTTCCCCTTACCTGAACACCGTGTTCTCAAGAATCGTTTTTCCCGCCAGCCAGTCGTCCCGGAATAATGCAAATGACACAATATCTTCATAGACGCCATTCTTCAGAACATGCTGCAGATAGCGCCCTTCCTGTCGGAACCCTAAACGTGTATGGTATTTCACGCTACCGTCGTTGAAGGCAAAGGCCTCGGCACAGAGCTTACGCAGCTGCTGGCGTTCAAAGATATACTCAAGGGCAAGAAACCCCATCGCCGTGCCACAGCCCCGGGGGAGATCGGCCTCGCCCAGGTAAAATCCCCAATAACACCGGTTATTACGACGATCGATCTGAGTAAAGTTTTTGAGACCAACCGGAGTTCCCCGATATTCGAAGATCAATACCGTTGGGAACGGGTCGCCCGACAACCGTGTGAACCAGGCGTGGTGTTCGTCCGGAGAGATAACATGGTCGGTGTACATATATGAACGGACGCGCTCCGAATTACGCCACCCAAGAACTGTTGCCAGATCCCGTTCTTCAATCGGACGCAGGTTGCAATCAACTCGTTGCATGGTTTCTCCCGAAAAGGCACGCGACAATATCGTTATGAAGCGGCGACTCCCGTCCCCCGAACAGTTCCAGGCAGGCTTGGCTCATCTGCTGCAGTTCATCGGGACGTGCAATTGCTTCTGACAAAGATGCGGACAGGGACTCTTCGGTAACCGTCGCAGAGTCCCCAAGAAGGCGTACCAAGCCGGCTTTTGCAACCGTCGTTGCCAGTGCTGACTGATTATCAGCGACAACAACAAGCAGCGCTGGGAGCCCGAGAAAACAACGCTCCCAAGTTGTAGTTCCTCCCGCACCCACGGCGAGATCGGCTCGTGCCATCAGCTCAGCCATATTATCCACCTGGAAGTGGAACGACACCTGTGGCATCTCATGACAAAGAGCCTTGATCTCGGCTAACTGAGGATTTGCCGCACCAACGACAACATCGATGGAGATTTCCAGACGGCCAAGCTTGCTGATCGCCCTGAGCGCCTTACCCGTCTCTCCTGTCGGATCGCTACCGCCGAAAAAGATGAACAGCCGGTCGACCTGTCCCGTTCTACACCCCACCCGTTTGCGGACATTGATGAATTCAGGGCGGAGCAGCGCATACTTCGGGCCAATGAACGTTCGACAGTGAGGAGGAAGCAAACCGACGTACCTGCTGGCCATACCGTCAGTCAGGTTCTGATCGAGTAGCAGGTCACAGTCATGGGGTCGATCAGCAAGGTCGTCAATAACCATGATACTGCCAACATGGGGACGGACGACGACCTCCCAATCCGAGCTGATTCCGTAATGGTCTACAACCAGCCAATCCGGACGGTATTCGGCAAGAATTGCCGCCATTTGCTCGGCATCAACAGCGGGATCGAATCGATCCCCTCCTGGGAGGCTCCGTACGTCAAATCCCCGGGAACCGATAAGTTCGATGCTGTCGCCGGCCAGCCGACGTGCGACGAACAAGACCTCGGACCCTTCCCCCCTCAACGCCTCAGCCAGCGTCAGGCAGCGCATTACATGACCGGAACCTATGGCAACCGATGCATCGGCACGGATCACAAACCTCATCTAGACAAGCACCTTCGCGCTTCTTACCGGAATGCCCCTGGCAGCAAGATAGTTTTTGGCCTCCAGAGGTGTCTGCTCCGTAAAATGAAAGATACTTGCCGCCGCCACAGCAGCAGCCCTGCCAACCTCAAGCGCAGCATACATATGCTCGTAATTGCCCGCACCGCCCGATGCGATCACAGGGATCCGCACCCGTTCCGTTATCGACCGGATTAACTCCAAGTCATACCCTTCCATGGTACCATCCAGTTCGACTGACGTTATCAGTATCTCACCAGCCCCCCGGAGTTCAAGCTCAGCAGCCCACTCCCCCGGCAGCCGACCGGTATCGCGGGTGCCACTGTGACTCACACAAACATACGTCCCATCCGGATTCCGGCGGGCGTCGATACTGGCGACCACGCACTGCGAACCGAAACGTTCCGCGGCCTCGTTGATGATCTCCGGCCGCAGGTAGGCAGCAGAATTGATGCTCACCTTATCGGCACCGGCCCGCAGCAGCTGCTTTATATCCTCTATGCTCCGGATCCCTCCTCCGACGGTAAGAGGGACAAAACACTCTGCCGAGAACTCCTCTACCTCTGCGAAATCCGGCAGACGATCCTCCAGAGTTGCCGTTATATCAACAACGATCAGTTCGTCCACCTGCCGGGCATTATAAACCTTAACCGCCGGCATGATGGTGCCGACCCGCCGCCAGCTGTCAAAGGCGATCCCCTTGACAAGCCCGATATTTTTCCATAGCAGTGTTGGAATGATCCTTGTCTTCAACATTATAACGCCGCCCTATGCAAGCACTTCACCCTTGAGCATCGCACAGGTGGAGCAGGGTTTCAGTGCATGTAATTTTTTTCGGATATGCATTTCCCTGAAACGCTGGTAATTTTTATTATTCCAGATCTGATCAAGCGACGCCTTAGTTACACTTCCCAGAACGGTCGCATAGCCAAGATCATAACAACAGGCAACAACATCACCCTTGAAATTGATGACCATCTCTTTCCATGGAAAGATGCAGCATGGCACAGTCGCAGTTTTCTGGGATGTTGCCGCCAATGGCTGCAGCCCTGTCAACTTGATTTCACCATTTGACAGATCATATCCGCCAGCCCAGGAATGGGCATAATTCTTCTGAAAATAATTGACCCCGAGTCCTTCGAAGAGGGCGATGAATTCTGCGGAACATTCCAACGGCGAATTGATATCAATGGAACTTCTAAACGATGGCTCAAAAGTCGCGAGCGATTCTATGGAGATTGCTGGAAGCAATTTACCAAGCTCTTGCTTCCTTTTTAACATATATCTGATATTGTTCAGCACCTTTTCATATTTGCTGTTTTTGCGTAATGACTCGTATTGGTCAGGTGTCATATCATCAAAGGAAAATGAAATATGATATAATTGAGAATCAAGTAACTCTTCAGCTAACTCCTTTGTAAGAAGTGCCCCGTTTGTATTAAAGGTAGTTGTGATATTATAGTCAGCAGCATAGTTAATCATAGCAACTAATTGATTATGCAACAAAGGCTCTCCACCCAAATACAGATATAGATTAACCCTGTTTTTAAAGCACCCTGCCTGAGCAATAATCTCTTTGAACAGGTTGATATCTATAAAGCCTACCTCTTGTGGCCTGTTGATAGTATTCGGGCAGCAGGTACAAGCCAGATTGCACAAATTTGTAGGCTCGATTCTCAATCGGTAGGGGGTATGAGCTACTTTCAACTCCCGCCTTTTCCTCGATCTCTCTATCTGGGTAATTCGGAGGTCGTTCTCTTCTTTTGTCCAAAGCTGCATGCACATATCCTATCAGAGTGCCAAAAAATTCCTTATTACCTGGAAACCTGCACGTGAGCTTTTTTCAGGATGAAACTGTGTTCCGAAAACGGTTCCCCGATTCAGTGCCGACACAAATGTTCCACAGTATGGAGTTGTTGCTGCGATATCGTCTGCAGTAAGAGGAATGAAATGATAACTGTGCACGAAGTAAAAATCGGTCCCTTCGGCAATAGCGGAAAAGAGAGGGTTAGCGCATCTAGGATGCACCTCGTTCCAGCCGACATGAGGGATGCGTGTCTCCGCTGAATCCGGTTCCAGGCGCCGCACCTCGCCAGGGATAAGGCCAAGGCCTTCGGTTTCTCCACCCTCGAAGCCCCTGTCGGCCAGCAACTGCATTCCAAGACAAATCCCCAGCAGAGGGATCATTTCAGTAGTTGACCTTCTGAGGGCATCTACCCAACCGGCGGCGTTGAGCGCCGTCATGCCGTCGGCAAAGGCACCGACACCCGGAAGCACTATATGATCCGCCACTGATATATCCGACGGATTGCCAGATATGAAGACGTCTGCCCCGCACTCCTCAAAGGCACGCCTTACGGAGCCGAGATTGCCCATGCCATAATCAACGATTAGTGTCTTACTCATTATTGTCGTAATTGATCTTGGTCAGATTGCCGTGCCGGTCCTTGATCAGTTCGTTCCGGGCATTAACCTTGAAAATCTTCTTGTTGGTAAACCTATCGCAAATTTTGACGAATTCTTCCACCGACAGGTCAAGAGGCTCCAGGATCTGCTCCAAAGGTTTGCCCAAGTAAGCCCAAGGGAATTTCCCGTCATGTCGGGCAACCATTTCCATGGCATCCTGCCTTGTTATCCTACCACGACGCAAATGGAGACAGGCAATGTCGGTAGCTCTCCCAAACCCGAACTTCAGGAACTTGAAATAGTCGTGAATGCCGGTCTGATGGTTGTCCAGGTTCTCATAATTGACGATCGACCCTTCAATGGTGGTACTCAGTGTGGAAAACCCGCTCGCTTGGGCGATCAGAGCATTGGAATAACCATCCCATGGTATGTAGTATCCGAGGAATATCCCGGTCACTCCAGCTTGTTTCAGCTCATCATCAGAAGGATAGGTGTAGGGAACCAGGTGCCGTCTCTCAATTCCCTCCATCCCCACAAGGTCAGATACGCGCATTCCAAGTAAGCCGCCAAACTCCTCCAGCCATCTTCGGTTCAATACATTGTTTTCACTGGCTGCTGCCGGTCCGCCGTACTCGTTCTGGGAGTTCTCTCCCCAGACAATAAGCGGCACCCCGAACTGAACCGCGGCCTTCACCGGAATGGTAAAAATCCCGACATGCTCCGGCCATGAAATGTCCCCGACCTGGGTAAGACCGATCCGGTTGAGTTTGGCGCGCACTTTCTTGTTGGGGGAGAATTCTATATAATCAACCCCCAGGCTTTTGATATTTTCAATGTTCTTTCTGCCGATATCCGAAAGATCACATGTTGTTGCAGTGACGCAAAGAGGGTTCATCCCAAGCTGCAGCATCCGCACAACCTGGTACGTACTGTCCTTGCCGCCGCTCACAGGAACGATACAATCCCAGGAACTGCCATCCTTTGAACGATATCGATCAAGAATAGTGACGAGTTCTGCCCGGCGAACATCCCAGTCTATATCGGTACGCTTCTCAAAGCTTCTGCAGGCACTGCAGACGCCCTCATCATCGAAATGAAGATCCGGCTTGGTGTGCGGCATTACACATCTGACACAATATTTCAGCATGGCGGCAGGCCTCCCGGTAATTACCCTTTTGTTTTTTCCAGCAGAAACCAGGTAATGTCATCCTGAGGAAAATGGTTGTCTCCGTGGTAAGCGAACCCGTAATCTACCAGCCTTAAATCGCCGAACATCTTCAGCATCTCGCCGGCAAAGTCCCTTTTAAAGAGCTTGCCGGAATGGCCGCGATACATGATTTCAACCGGAGACGGATTGTAATACTCGGCAACACAGATATACCTGTTGCTGGATTGGTAGAGTATTTCATAGACCTGCTTCAGGCACTCAGGATTGATATGAATCAGCACCCCTTTGATCAAGGAGAAGTCCCATTTCCGATCCGGCATGAATTCCAGGATCGATTGTTCATAGACCGTTATGTTCTCAAACTTCTTCAGCTCAGCAGCAGCCTGCTGATTGATTTCAACGGCAGCAAGCTCAACATTGGGGAGCAGGGTCCGAACAGCATGCAAGTTCATGCCGATATTTGCCCCGAACTCAACCAGAGAAGCAACACCCCCGGTCACGGGGATTATTTTTGAGAAAAACGCTACATTGCTGGCCAGCAGTTGTGCGCTTCGGTTCCTGTCTACATACTCATTACCGAAACTTCCTGCCCAGAATTCCTCCTGCTCTGTCTTGAAGCTGCTCATCCATATCTCCTTCATCTGATTTCGTAAAGTGCCCGATACATAAGTTCCGCAGTTTTCCAGTCCTCCGGAGTGTCTATGTCCTGCGCCAGATAGCGTGGGATCGGCACAGGCACCGCATTCGAGGAGTAGAGGTGCCCTTCTGAAAGATACAGAGATGTGTTCCCCCAATAGAACTGCCCCACGTCAAAATAGGCATCGGGAAGGTCCTGGGACCGTTTTTCTGCATTCTCCGGCCATATCGGCTCTATTCTGCCGGTCTCACTTATGCGAAGAGCTCTGTAAATTGACGAAGCAAAACTGGTAACGGAAAAAGCCGTTGCGGCACCTTGTTCCCGGAGGAGATCAAAACCTCTCCGGAGATTCTCGGTAGAGACAAATGGTGCTGTGGCATAGATACAACAGAAATAATCCGGGAGTTCATCCCTTTGCCTGAACCATTCCAGAGCATGGATCAGAACGGCATCGGTAACTGCATGGTCGTCAGCCAGTTCAGGCGGACGCATAAACGGGATTTCTGCACCGAACTTTTTTGCAACAGCCGCAATTTCATCATCATCGGTAGAAACTACGACCCTTGAGAAAAGGCCGCTTTCAAGGGCCGCAATAATCGAATGGGCAATGATCGGCTTTCCTGCAAACTCTTTCAGATTTTTCCGGGGGATTCTCTTGCTGCCGCCACGTGCGGGAATTATTGCGTATGATTTCATGTAAAGGCAACCTTCAGTTGATTTATTACATAGTCCTGGGATGCTTCATCGAGTCCATGGAAAATTGGAAGGGACAAGGCAGCTGCGTAGTACCGCTCCGACTCCGGGAACATCCCTTCAATAAAACCCAGATTCCGGTAGTAAGGCTGTGTATGCACCGGTATGTAGTGAACATTGACCCCAATGCCCGCATCTCTAAGGGCTTCAAAAATTGACTTTCTGGTTAAATGCGTCCTGTTCGGATCTATGCATACCGGATAAAGATGCAGGGCCGAAGCGGCGTCAGGGGCCTGCCACGGCAGAATCAACGGGAGACCGGCGAGTTCTTTGTTGTAACGTTGTGCGATACGGTTTCTGGAGGCCACAAACTCATCGACCCGTGCCATCTGGCTGACGCCAAGGGCAGCCTGGATATCGGTCATCCGGTAATTGAACCCCAGCTCAATTTGCTGATAATACCAGCCCCCGTGGCTCGCTCGGTCCATGAGTGCCGGATCGCGGGTAATCCCGTGGCTCCTCAGCCGCAAGAGCTTTTCCATGAGGTTCTTGCTGTTGGTGGCAACCATGCCACCTTCGCCGGTTGTCACTATTTTGACTGGGTGAAAACTGAATGCCGTCATCTGGGAATACCGGCAACTCCCCACTTTCACGCCTTGATATTCGCCGCCAATGGCATGGGATGCATCCTCGATAACAGTAAAACCGTATTTACCGGCAAGTTCCCCGATCTGTTCCATTTCACACGACTGCCCGGCAAAATGAACCGGGATTACAACTTTGGGCAGACATCCCGCCTGTTCTGCCTTGACGAGTTTCTCTCGCAGCGCATCGATACTCATGTTGTACGTTCGGGGGTCGATATCCACAAAGTCGACTTTAGCGCCACAGTAAAGGGCACAGTTGGCCGATGCGACAAACGTATTTGGTGAGGTCCACAAGGTATCGCCAGCCCCTAATCCGGCTGCGAGACAGGCAATATGAAGTGCCGACGTGGCGCTGTTCACCGCAACGCCATATTGCGCACCGCAATAGTCGGAGACTACTCTCTCAAACCGCTCTACTGCCGGCCCTTGGGTCAGCCAGTCAGAGCGCAGTGTCTCGACAACAGCCTGGATATCCTCTTCTGATATGGTTTGGCGGCCGTACGGTATATATCGCTCAGGCTGGGTCATTTAGCAGGTGAACTCCGGATCGAGATGGCTGACGATCAACTGGCGAATTTCGTCGACTGACAACCATTCGGTATTTTCCCCGCTGTTATAGCGGAAGCCGTGCGGGCAGAACTGTCCATTGAACGCTTTCACGTAATCGTCAACCTGCCAGAGGGGATAGGATGGCAAAATCACGAAATACTTCTCGAACTCTATTGTATTGATGGCATCGGTCTCAGTAATCATCTCCTCGTGGATCTTTTCGCCAGGCCTGATACCCACCACCTTTTTCTCGCAACGCGGGGCAATTGCTTCGGCAAGGTCAAGAATGCGGTAGCTCGGAATCTTCGGGACGAAAATCTCCCCTCCCCACATGTTTTCAATGGCGTAATACACCAGGTTGACCCCCTCCTCCAGCGTAATACTGAAGCGGGTCATGGCCTCGTCCGTTATTGGGATGCACCCTTTCTGCCGCTCTTTCAGAAAAAACCGGGATAACGCTCCCCCTGCTCCCCATGACATTGCCATACCTGACAACAGAAAAATTGAGATCGCGCTTGCCGCGAAAAAGGTTGGCCGCAGTGAAGAGTTTGTCGGAACAGAGTTTTGTGGCGCCGTACAGATTGATCGGCGCGGCCGCCTTGTCAGTGCTGAGCGCAACCACCTGTTTGACACCGGTAGCAATGGCAGACTCGATGACGTTCTGCGCTCCGAGAATATTGGTTTTGACCGCCTCGAACGGGTTGTACTCGGCAGCCGGCACCTGCTTCAGCGCTGCGGCGTGGACAACCGTGTCGATCCCTTCAAACGCCCTGATCAGCCGGTCCCGGTCGCGCACATCCCCGATGAAATACCGGATCTGGGGATACATCGTATCATTGAACTGCTGCTGCATCTCATACTGTTTCAGCTCGTCCCGGGAATAGATAACCAGTCGTTCGACCCCCGGGAATCGTTGCAAGGTCATTTCCACAAATTTCTTACCGAACGACCCCGTGCCACCGGTTACAAGAATTGATTTACCGTTCAGCATTGCAGGCCTCCGTCATGTTCAGTACCTCAGTTGCAGCGGGTGCGTCCGTGGCATCCGCCTGGACACGCTCATCAATCGCCTGGCACACCAACGGATACAGCTGATCGGTTATGAATGCGATATCGCGCTTGCATTCGATAATGAAGGATCCAAAACCACGCGCCACCCTCCTGGCACGCTCGCCGATCTCGGTCGTCGACCGGATGTAGGCAAGATAGTTGGAAAACACCAAAGATTCCATGGCATTCAGTGGTGAAAGAAACATCTTGAAAAAGTCATTTTTGATGATCAGTTGAAATGTTTTGTCGAGATCCTGCAGCAACGGCTCTATTTCACGGACCTTGCGGTAGGTGAACACTTCGGAAAGCCGGATAGCGATCTTTTCCGCATGATCCAGGTATTTCCGCAGTCTTTCCCGCGAGGCGTTCATTTTTTCTTTCTGCTTCTCCAGGTACTTGAGGTCCAGAGTGCCGGAGTGCGGCTCGGTCCATGTGTCAGACACGACCTTCGTCATCAGCTCCTGCGACATAAGCTCGTCCAGATGCATGAACGATGTCCCTGCAATGGCGGCGCCGCCCCGGGTTGTGTTGATAACCCGCCGGGATGAGCCAATGGCAGCAATAAGATTCTCCATCGATTTCCGGAAGATGATAAGCTGACTGCTGGCGAGGATCTTGCCGCCATAGACGTCCTCAATCTCCTCCGCACTGGCAAGTTGCTGCTCCGGCGCCATGTGGTCGGTCTTGAACTCCTCGGCATCGTAGGAAATCCCTTTGGCATAATATTGATTGCCACGGAACCCAAGGTTCTGGCCAACCAGAATGATCGGATCGAAACCGAGCTTTGCCAGCAGTTGCAGAGTAGTGATCGCAATGGTGGGCGCGTCGTTCACCATATGTCGCGGAACCCCATTGGTATACCGGGTAAAATACGGCGAGATCGTATCCCGGTCCATGGTCATGTACAGTTTCGGCCCCGGATAATCGCGTACGGCCTCGAAACCGACCGAGGTCCCGTAGATGAACGGTATGTCGGTGATCCCCTTCTCCACGATTTCCGCGAAGGTATACTGGGTAACGACGTCAGGGTCCATGGAGACCGCAGCATGCGGTTTGATACCGGCATTGACCAACGCCTTGATCGCCGAGCCGACAGTGAAGATGTAGGCTGTTCCCTCATCTCGGATTTTCCGCAGGCTCTCCAGCTCATCCTCCAGCGAAGGGCCGGCAGCAACCAGAATAGCCGGTTTACGGGCGAACTTGGCCCCATCCAGAGTGAAGACATCGGTGTCAGTCAGCGTCGGGATGAAGTTCATCATACTGTTGATGGTCCAGCGCTTTTCAAAGGTCAAAATAGTGGCACGGTTCGCCCTGATCAATCGTATGGAATCAGTAAAATAACTCTTGAAGCGGCTGAATTCCTCGCTGAATGCGCGTTCATAAGCAGGAAGCGTGACAAAAAGATAGGAGTCATTGAAGCGGTTCATGAAATCAACCGCAAATCCTTCAAGGTCTTCAGTCTTGTCGGCGACATAAATGCCTTTGAGATAGCGACGAGGAATCGTATCCATCTTGAAGCGCGAAAGAAACCGGTAAAATACCTGCTTGTTCGGCTCGAACAGGGTCACGAACACATTGGGAAAGCGCTTCAGAAACGCCTCGATATGGTATCCCAAGCCAACACCATAAAAGAAGACATGGTTGTAATTCTCGACCTCTTCCTCGGAGATAGTCCCGATGAACGCCTCTGCTTCGCGGCGCGGATCATAGCCACTATGAAGCGAAATGTACGAATTGCCCTTCCTGACCTGCAACGTCTGCTCGCCGTTGCGTGCATGCGACAGGATCACATCCGACTCGCCCAGGGTCTCTCCTACCGCCTTCATGAACGCGTGCAGGTTCGGATTCAATGTTTTCAACAGCTTCAGGTTGTCAGTTAATATCATTACGCTCCCTCCTGGAAAGTTCCAGAAGCGCCGCAAGCAAGTTTTCCGCAAACGGCGTCAGTTCATACAACAGGATATCAGCGGCATGGATCATATCATTGCCGGCAATCGCCTCGTTCAGCACGGTAAGCTCATGCACGATCCCTTCGCCCAGCTCCTCGAAGCGGCTCACTTTACCCTGGAAATCCGCGTTGGAAACCAGCCCTCGGATCGTCTGCACGATTTCGGTAAATACGGTGACAATAATATTGAACCGCTCCCAGGTATCGTCGTCGTAATGGCTGTAAAATTCTTCAGCCACCGTCTGCATCACCGGAACGACCTTTTCTATAAAGTGTTCCATAATGCCGACAACCTGCAAGAGATACTGCTCGGCAGTCTGGAACACCGCCTCGACAGCGCGGATGTCGTCCAGCATCTCAACCAGCCGCTCGCGGCTGGAATCCGGCAAATCCTCGTCATTTACCTTCAGATGGCTGAAATAGACCTGGAAATCTCTCATGGTCTCGTCTATGCGAGCAAACATCTCATCGATCCCGGCAGGAGTATTGGGAACGTCAAACTCAACTGTGGATATCCTCACATGCATCTCGATTCCCCTGGAGCCTTTATTTCTCCGGACATGCCGGCGTTCTAACAAAAAAGCGGCTTGTTACTGCAGCCGCTTTACATGCGATGCAGACACAAACAGTCATGCTGAAACCACGAGTTCCCCCGGATTTACTGCCTGGTCTTGCGCGTCATCCTGCTTTGTCTTTTGCATCAAACCAGCGGCCAGATTCTGATTGATGCTTATAACAACATTAAGCAACTCTGGAGCTGGGTTCATCAGCACATCAATCAACCTGCTGTCGACAAAAACGCTGAGGCTCAGGATGTTCTCCCGGATCTCCCTTGGCAGCGGATTATCCGGCGAAGAGAGTTCACCTTGAAAAAAGCTCCAGATTCTCTGATTAAATGTAACAGCCTGGTCCAAAAGAGCTTCAAACCCTTCCTGCCCCCATTTTTCCTGGCATTCACGCAGCATATTGGCAGCACGGTTCAGTACCGCGGCCTCAAGGTCCCTGCCGCTCAAACCTTCTTTTTGCATTGCCATATAGGCATTAACTCCGGCCTGTTGCATGTCTTATCAACTCCTCTTCATAGGCGATCATCTTCTTCGCCGTCTTAAGCGCCTTGTAATACTCTGATGAAATAATATGTTCGTTCATCTGATCGACATAAGGGATCATGGTTTTAACGGCATCAGTCAATTCCCTGACATTTTCCCAGTATGCTTTGTGGTACCGTGTCAAATTTTTCTCGTCAATGTACATGAGCTGCACGATGAAATAGATCCGCTTACAGGGTGAGGTAGCATCCTCCTCCCTGATGATGTCTTTTTCGCGCAAAATCAGGACATTATTCTCGATAGTAAAAGAGGAGCTGCTGCTACCATTGGTAACAACAGCTCCTCCGAGAATCAGTCTTTCGTGGGGTTTTAAGGTAATTTTCAGTGGCATGCGGCTATAAGTGCAAGCTACATGCCGGAGCAAACTTTAAACTGACTTCAGGTATCCCCCGCCACCTGATGTCAACGGCACAGCTCCCTGCTGCAAGGCCGCCCCGACTGTCGAGCTCAGAGATATGGCAGCGCTTGGCGAGATCGGAAGCTGCGGGAGCGATGCAGCCAGAGTTTGCCTCCGGTCGCTCACTGTCTTTTGCGCAGC
This sequence comes from Geobacter sp. OR-1, assembly GCF_000813145.1. Taxonomy (GTDB): domain Bacteria; phylum Desulfobacterota; class Desulfuromonadia; order Geobacterales; family DSM-12255; genus Geoanaerobacter. The sequence goes on from NZ_BAZF01000007.1 coordinate 155,182, forward strand.
ATCAAGAGTGTTAATGGTCGAAATTATCTGCGCATCGGTTGCGTCGTTGGTGGGCTGATCGGCAAGAGCCGGGATCTGCATACCGGAGAACAGATCACTCCATATTTTCTGGGCTTGCAGAGACTGCGCTGTAATTTCAGGAGGGTAGGTAAGTGCCTCTATCTGCTTCCGGATCTCATTGAAGCTCATCAGGAGCTTGATCCGCTCCTCGCTCCCCTGAAGGAAAGGTGGATAGTTCTTGATAATCGCGTTAAGAGACTGTTTCATGGCGTCGATCTGCTTGCTTGCCTGATCGAGCGCCCTCACTCCTCTGGCCGCCGTGCTGTTGACAGACTGCTCCGCCTGGATTCTCCCAGTCTGTGCCGCAATAGTCACACTGGTAGCTTCCACCGCTGGTTGCTGGCGCTGCATTGCCGTACTGGTTCTGGTTCCGGCCTCAGTCTGCGAATCGGGTGTCGTCGGTGTAGGTCTGATGCTGTTCCCCATTGCCAATACAGCCTGATCATTTGATGGTGGTTGTATTGTCATGGTTCAATTCTCCTTTTCGGAAAGCACCTGGGAGCGGTTCAGTGGCGGGGCGGGGGCGTTCTGCCCCCGCCCCTGGTGCTTATCCGGTCAGGTTGTTAGAACAGTCTCAGGACCGACTGGGCTGCCTGAGAAGCCATGCTCAGGGAGGTTGTACCCAGCTGTTGCCTGGTCTGCAGCATCAGCATGTTAGCCCCTTCCTCGTTCATGTCTGCCAGGGTCAGGTTGTCGGCGCCCTTGAGCAGTGTATTTACCATACCGTCGGTGAAGTCCTGACGGATGGTGACGACGCTCAGGTTGGATGCCAGGTTGGCAGACTGGGTTCTAAGGGTTGACAGGGCGGAGTCGAGCTGGTTGACTGCCGTGTCGATACCGGTCTCAGAATCCCAGCCACCGGCTACCGTTGTAGTAACGTTGTACGAAAGCGCTGCTGAGCCGCTATTCATAACGCCTGCTGCCACGGTTAAAACGCCGCCGGTTGATACACTGTACTGGCCGCTGGTAAGGGCTGCGCCACCCAACGATACGCCAGATACTGACATCGTCGAGGCATTCCAGTTATTGATGGTAACGGATGTTGCCCCGCCAAAAACCAATGCCCCGCCAGCGGTGAAGCCGGTATTGTAGGCATAGGTCACGGTTGCTGACGGCGGCACGATGCCGGCGCCAAACACGATGGAATCGCCGCTCACGCTCCAGCCTGATGCCTGCGACATGTAGTTGCCATCGATATAGACGGCAAGGCCATTCACACTATTGCCGGAAACCGCGCTTCCCGACGGTCCGGTCCAGGACTGTCCGGATAGCACGCTGAGACCGGAACCGATATCGCCGGTTTTCAGATCAAATACATTGTTCACCGGATTGGTGACAGCGGCACCGCTGGAGGTCCGTTGATTAATGGTTACGTCGAGGCTTATGACGAGGCCTGTCGTGTTAAACCCGGCCAGCGCAGCAAGACCGGTAATGCCCGTGTTCAGCGTCATGGTATACTGGCCGGCAACAGCCTCCGATGTTCCGGAGAAAGTACCGCCGGTAAAGAGCGTACTCACATCCACGCCATTGGCATAAATCTTGTTGACCGTGATTGCACCGGAGTACAGTGGGTTACCCGAGTTTGCACCCGAGATCCCGGTCAAGCTGAAGACAAACGCTGTGCCAGTAGCAACACCAGTACCGGTGCCGCCACCGCCGCTGACAGTATTAGCAGACGCAATGGTCGTATTGCCAGCAGCCAGAGGCACGCCGAGGAAGTTCGTACCGGTTGCGACGCCCGTAAACGAGGTCGTGTTCAGCGTACCGGTATGGATGGCCACGGCTGCCGTTGCCGAGATGGTGGTGGAACCGGACACTGTCGCGGAACTAGCGATCGTGACGGCAGTGATACCAAGACCAGTGGATGTTGCGCTGAAGCCGCTGATGGTCAGGGCGGAACCGCCGCTCTCATTGAAGAGGACGTTGAGCGAATCGCCGGTCAGGAAGTTCTTGCCTTTGTAGCCGGAATCGCTGGCAAGCTGGGAAATCTGGGTCAGAACGGTGTTGAACTGGCCGGCAAGTGAGTTCCGGTTCGTGGTGTCGGCCGAACGGGCTGCCTGGGTAAGACCTTTGGCAGCTTCAATCAGAGCGGTAATACCGGTAATCCCCTTGTTGGCGGCCTGTACGCCCTGAACGGCCTCGGTCATACCGTCTTTACGGACGGAGAGGTCGGCAGCGCGCTGGGTGTGTGCCTGGGCCGCAAAGAAGTTGGTCGGGTTGTCGAGTGCGCTGTTGACTTTTTTACCGGAAGAGAGTCTTTCCTGGGTTCTGTCGAGAAGCTTGGTGGTGCCTTGAAGGGAGATGAGGTTGGACCGCATGCCTGCGGTCAAGGAAATATCGTTGAGTGCCATGAGTACTGCTCCTTTCTGGATTAGCTCCGGCTATTCTAGCCGGGCTTTGGTGGCCTTTTCTAGGCCTGTGTACATGACCAGAGTGCAACAATTTTAACTACTTTGTAAATTCACCTCCTTCTTTTTGTTAGACTTCTCTGGACCACGTTTATATAGCGTTGGGTACTATATCGGCTGTCTCTTGAGAAAACTTTAGTCCTTTTTTCTTATAATAGATTTATTTTCTATTTATACTTGCAAAGTGCGATTATCGTACTATGATAACTCCCGTTAGCGCTTGCTGCAGGCCATTATAAACTTTCGAGTCATTTTTATGAACAATACGCCAAAGGTGTCATTACATTGACTGAAAGCCCCGGACCATACAGTGTCTATCTGAGGCCACAGCACCAGGTCAGGGTTGGATTCCACCTGGCGGACAATAATGTCATCGACCTCAACGCTGTCATCATATCCATCAATGATGACATTCTCCACCTGGAGACATTCGGCAGCAGCACCGTCCAACTTTCCCAGGTATCGGCAGGCGCGCCGGCAATAATACTGAGCAGTGAAAACTGGGCCTTCTGCCGCTGCCAAGGGGTCTTTGACACCACCGTCGGCAGAGACTTCACGATAAGGCTCCATGGGGAACCTGAGATTCAGCAGCGGCGAGAACATTTCAGGATGGATGTCTTCATCCCCATCTGCTATTCATTGCCCGATGACCAGCAGATCAGCAGCGTGGAAGGTATATGGAAGGCCCGCCGCATGATGTGCGAGTTCACCGATCTGCCCAAAGCCGTTCCTTATCAAGAGAGTGTAAAAATCCTCAATTGGGACGGCGGCCCGGATATCGAGCCAACCAGGGTTAATCTCAGCGGCGGAGGACTCAGGATTAAGGCTCCGGAGCAGTACTCCCCAGGTGCCTATCTGAATATGAACCTGTTTCTGCCGATGGCATCGATCAAGGTGATCGACGCGGTCGTGTCGATTATCCGCTCGACCGAAATACGGTTGAACCTTGACAACCGTCCGGCATTTACAACCGCGATGAAATTCGTCTTTCTTGCCGAACGAGACCGTGAGAGCATCATCAACTATATTTTCAACGAGCAACGCAATGCCCTTCGCGCCCAGCTCTAACGGCGATACAAGCCCCTTGGCAAAATCAAGGCTCCATAGTTTCACTGCCCCCTGAAAGCAGCACAATATCCACCCGGCGGTTTTTTGCTCTCCCCTCCGCAGTTGCGTTGTCAGCCACAGACCTGAACTCTCCGTACCCGGCAGCGGACAACCTTTCCGGCTCGTAGCCGTATGCCTCGATCAGGTATTGGACTATGTTCGTCGCCCTGCTGGTCGATAACTCCCAGTTAGAGCGGAATTTGCCGGAACTTATCGGCACATTGTCCGTGTGCCCCTCGACACGATACGGATTCGTGTAGTGGCTAAGGGATTCGGCAATCATTGCCAGCAACTCCATGGAGTCTTTTTTGACGATGTCGCTTCCGGAATTGAAGAAGCCGGCCTCTTTCAGGCTTATCGTCAGCCCCCGTTTCCCGATGGAAAGACTTACCTTGTCCTGCGCCCCTTTTTTCAGGAGATATGCCTCTATGGACGTCTTGATTGCCAGTAGATCCTGCTCCTGGGCATGGACGCGCCCTTTGGCGATATCTTTGGCCTGCTTTCTGGCCGGAGGGGGCATGACCTTTGGTTTAATGGTGGGAATAATACTGATATTGCCTGCATCTATAACGGCGGGCTTGCCGCCCAGAGAGGCCGTACTGTAACCGAATGATTCGCGAATCGAGGCTACAATCTCTTCCACCTTTTTCTTGTCGGTCTGCGACATCGCATACAAGGTCGTAAAAACCGCAAACAAAAGGGTGATGAAGTCGGCGTACGATACCAGCCATCGCTCATGGTTCGGTTCTTTTTCGTGTTTTTTCTTTCTGGCCATGGAGGGTCGCTATTTCTTTTCCGGAACATGGGCGGGGATGAAGGCCCGCAGTTTCTGTTCGATGAAGTGCGGGTTCTCGCCGTTCTGTATCGCGATGAGACCTTCTACGACCATCTGGCGGCGAAGGAGTTCGCTCTTTATCCTGTGTTTGATCTTGGTCCCTACCGGGAGGCAAAATAAGTTGGCCGTCAGAAGACCATAAATGGTGGCAACGAAAGCAACTGCAATACCGGCGCCCAGCTTGGAGGTATCAGAAAGGTTGCTCATAACGACAATGAGTCCCATGACCGCACCGATGATCCCGATGGTCGGGGCATAGCCGCCGGCAGCCTCAAAGAACTCGGCGCTTCCCTTTTCGTGTTCCTCGTAAGACTCGATTTCGATCTCCATCGCCTCTTTCAACTTTTGCGGGTCAATACCGTCAACGACAAGAGAGATCCCCTTTTTTGTGAACGGATCTTTTATTGACTGCGCCTCCTGCTCCAGGGAGATAAGACCGTTCCGTCGCGCCTTTGCCGCATATCCGATCATATCCTTGATGATATTTTCGTGCTTTTCGGTCGGCATGAGAAATGCCATTTTCACATCCTTGAACGCCTTAAGGACAACCGGCAAAGGAAAACTGATAAATGCGGCACCGAATGTGCCCCCCAAAACTATGATCGCTGCTGTTGGTTGCAGGAGTGCTTTCAGACTCAATCCCTCTTCAAGCGCCCCGCCAACGATCCCGCCGAATCCGAGCAAAAGCCCGATTATTGTTGCAATATCCATAAGTTGTCTCAGTTATCCCGGGAGTATATTGGTGATATTATTCCTCGTCCAACCGGCAATAAGGCCGATAGTTTTCCGCATTTCGCCGCAGAAGATACTTCTGTTCCGCGGAATGCGATGCGCGTCTGAGAATCCTGGCCTGCAGGCTCATGATCCGATCGATTATCACCCGTGCCGGCTCCAGCACCAGGTAACGGTTCCCGTTGGATAGCGTCAGATGCGTATCAGGCGCCTCTTCTATCGTCTCGATAAGAGACGGGTTCAGATAAAACTGGCTACCGTTGAGTCGAGTAAGCTTGATCATCGATATTTACCTTAAATAATCCAGCAGCGAGATCTGGGTTATTTTTGCCGTAGAAGAAAGCGCTGCCTCGAACGCGGTCTTTTCCTTGTTCATTTCCACAGCAGCCTTTGTCAGGTCAAGATCCTGCCGCTGTGATATCAGATCTTTCAAGGTGTTTTCCGTACGAACGTGCATCTTTTCCGCTGAATCAAGGCGCAACAGTTTGCCCGCCACTTCTGCCATGGCATCGTTCATCTGGTCGTTGGAAAGCTTGAGATCGTTAACACCCTTGAGAATCGATGCCGAGTCATTGCTGGCTATTGCGGTGATCAGGTTGTCCAATGTCCTGATTATATCTATGCCTACCTGGGTTGGTGGCGGAGCCGGGTTCTGCAACTCCCCGCGCAGCAGTTTCCCGCCGGACAGGTTCATGCCAAAAGACAACCCCCCGGTCGATATCCACGTTCAGCTGATCGTCGGTGCCGAAAAATCCGGTGTAATCCCTGTCGAATGACAGCGATACTCCGTTTGCGGTTGCTGTTGACGCATTGGAGATACTGATCGAGGTCGGCGAGTTAATGGAGGTAATTACCGTATTATCCGGAATCCCGGTGCCCCTTACCGGCATTCCGACGAGCAGGCTTGCCGTGGAGAAAAGCCCGGTAAGCACCTTGCTTTGCGCTTGCGTATTCCCGGCGATAGCCCGGTCGAGAAGAACCTCGGTGCCGGTTGCGGTTGCCGCGTTGGAGAGTGTGATCTGATGCGTAAGGGGATCGATGGCCGTTATGGTCGTATCAGCCGGGATTCCCGCGCCAGTGATCGGCATCCCGAGCGAAAGCGAAGACATGTCAAAAATATTTCCAAAGGAAACGGTAGCACTGCCGGCCACGGTATTCCCCGAAAATTTTACGGTCAACGGGCTCCCTGTTGCGCTTGCGGTCGCGGGTTGGGAAAGGGTGACAGTATGAGCGTCGACAATCGTGATCGTTGTCCCCGAAGGAATGCCCGGGCCGGTGATGGTCATACCATTGGCCATGGTAGAGGTATCAAACAGGTTGCTTACGGTGACACTGCCGTTGGTGATGTCGCCCGAAAGAGGAATAGAGAGATTAGCGCCCACAGCCGACCCTGTGGCCGGCTTGGAAATTGTCACCAGGCTCTGGAACTGCAGATCATTTACCGTTGCGGTTGCAGTTGCGGTTCCGCCAGATGGAATGGTATCGAATGTTATTGTGCTGCCGGGACCGGCACCAACTATATCGGTCACAACGGCCCCGGGAGGGATACCGGTCCCGCTGAACGGCATTCCTACCACAAGACCGGTTGTGTCAATATTGCCAATCGTGCTGGTTCCGGCGATCACATCGCCGGTAACCGGCCCGACAGCAGGGGCGATTGCACCGATCACAGTGCCGTCCTGCAGCGAAGCACCGTCGATCGGCATCCCCAACGCCAGGTTGGCAGTCGGCACATTGGCAATGGTGGTGCTCCCGGAGGTGGTATTACCGGTTACGGTACCGGCAATAGTACCGTTGTTGCCGAATGTCAGCATGACGCCGTCGATGGTCTGAAGCGACACATTGCTGAGGGTAATCTGGTTCTTGGAATCCACCGACAGTATTGACGTATTTTCCGGTATGCCGGGGCCGCTTACCGACATCCCCGGCTGCAGACCGCTCGTGTCAAAGATGTTGCGGACCGTGGCATTATTGGCATTGGTCTTTCCGGAGATACTGTTGGGAATCGCGTACGAAAATACGGTATCCGCCGCCGTGGCAGTCGCCGCATTGGAAATGGTGATAGTGCCTGAATCGGCAGAAATGGCAGTAATGGTGGTGTCCTGAGGAATCCCGGCACCGCTGATCTTCATGCCGACGGAGAGGTTACTCGCATTATAGACATTTTTGATAGTGGTGCTGCCGGTCAGAGTATCGCCGGTCACCTGAGTGTCCATACCGAACGTCATGAATGTGCCGACACCGGCGCCGGCAACTGCCGCCTGCGAGAGGGTAAGAGAGTTCGGGCCGTTTATCGCCGTTATGGTAGTATTTGGCGGAATGCCGGTGCCAGTAACCGGCATCCCGACCATGAGGCTCGTCGTATCGACGTTGGCGACAGCCGTGGCACCAACCGCCGTATCCCCCTGCAACGTCCAGACATCATTCCTGAACGGCGGATACTTGTTCTTGAATCCGCCGAAGATGTAATCGTCACCCACCTGCGTATTGCCTAGGTCGATCAGTTGCTTTTTCAACTCCGTGAGCTGGCCTATCGCCATTTTGGTCAAGGAGGGGTCGTTACTGCCGCCGAGAATGTTCGATACCGTCGACTTGGCCTGGGTGAGGACACCACTCATTGCGGTCAGGGTCTGGTCGGTAACGGAAACCCAGATGTTCGCATTCTGGATATTCTTCACATACTGGGTGCTCTCTTTGATCTTATTTTCCAGATCAAGTATGTATCTGGTTGAAATCGGGTCATCGCTGGGGCTCAAATAGTTCAGTTCAGAAGCGATCTGCGCCTGCAGGCGATCTAGTTTGGCCCGCCCCTTTTGAATATTGTACAGGGCATTGTCAGCCGACATATTCTGGGTTATTCGCATGGCAAAGCTCCCTAACGGACCAAATTGAGGACTATGTCCAACATTTCCGTAGCAGTGGTAATCATCTTGGCGGACCCCTCGAATGCCTTCTGGTACTTGATCATATTGGTAAGCTCCTCATCAAGCGACACCGAAGCGCCGGAGTCCCTGAGCGTTTTCAACTGCCTGAGGAATGCCTCTCCCCTGGTCGAAACATTGGTAAGGCTCTGCGTCTCAAGCCCCACCTGGCTGACAAGGGCAGAATAATATCCGGCTATGGTAGTATTGCCGACCGAAAACTCGCTTGAGCTGTTCATCAGCTGGGCAATCCTGAGGGCGTTCCTGTTATCTCCCGTAGCATCACCGGCCCCAAAGAACGGTGGATTGGTCGCCAGACCTGCCGCCACATCCCGGGGATCGGTGATATTCATGACAATAGCTGTCGGCTTGCTGTAACCGCCGCCGATGGTAAGGGGGGAAGCAGCTCCGGTCGCGGTTGCCGGAGCAGAGATTTTAAAGCTCGTCGGGTTCAGGATCTCGGTAATGGTTGCATTTGCAGGGATGCCCGCTCCGCTGACCGACATTCCGGTCCGCAATCCGGTTGTCTGGATATTGGCAATAATATTGCTGTTCAGTGTCGTGTCGCCATTCAATGTTGCAGGGTTGAACGGGGTTACCTGGAAAAAATCGAGGTTGGTCGAGGTTGTCGAGAGGCCCCACCCGCTGCGGTGGAATTCGTTTACCTGGCTGGCGATCTTATAGGCAAGCTCGTCCAGCTTGCCCTGCATGTCCGGCACTATGCCATCCCTGACCAGGAATGTCCCACCAAGCTCTCCCTGGCTCCCTACCGTACCATCAACCAGCCTTGTTATGTTTCGGTCCAGGTTGTGATCAGGCGCGGCGGGAGGGTTACCCATCTGGGTTATGAAGATGTCGTTGAGACCGCTGGCATTTGGATAGGTGTAAAGGGTGCCGTAACTGCTGCCGTTCACCAGCTGCTGGCCGTTGACCAGGTTGACCGACAGGCTGCCGTCCTGTTCCTCGAAATAGGTAATGCCTACTTTTTCGGATAACTGGCGGATCGTCAGGTCTCGCTGATCCCTGAGCTCATTGGCGCTCGCTCCGGAAGAGAGTTCTGCTAGCCGTATCTGGTCATTCAGAGTCGCGATCGATTTGACCTTTTCGGCGATGTCGGCGGTAATTGCCCCCAGCGAGCTATTGGCATTGGTCTTGACATTTTCCAGGCTCGCGTTCGCCTGATGAAAGGCGTCGAGCATGATCTGGGCGCGGGCAAGGACAGTCTGGCGTTCGGCCGTGCCTTGAGGCTTAAGTGAAAGGTCGTGCCAGGAATCGAAGAAATCCTGAATTGTCTTGCCAAGTCCGTCCTGAGTCAATTCGTTGAAGAGCGGCTCAATCTGATTGAGGGCGGTCTGTTGGGCAAGGTTCTGGTTGTAGGTGCTGCCGGCATCCATGATCTGTTTTTGCAGCAGATCGTCGTAGCTGCGTTGAATTGCCCCCAGCTTTACCCCGGTGCCAAGGGAATAGTTGGCGACCTCTCGTACCTGTGCCGTCTCCAGGATAACTCTCTGCCGGGAATAACCTTCGGTATTGACGTTGGCGATATTTTCGCCGGTGACTTCTATGGCGAGCCGCTGCAAAGTTATACCGGTAGTTGCGGCGTTGAAAATGTCGGATATGGACATGTCAGATCTCCTTACAGACCAGCCTGGACTTGTTGCCGTTCATGACCATGGTTCCAGAATCACCGTAGGTCTTCCTCCGGTTCATGATGGCATCGAAGAATGCCATATTCTCCCGGACATGATTGAGCGACCCTTCAAGCAGCTCGCGGTTGAAATCCAGAATCCGGTTGAGTGATTCGCCGGTTTCCAGGAGTGTCGACTGGAGTCTGCCCAGTGTTTCCCGGAACGGCGCAGGGCTCTTACTGATCAGGGGCGATAGATTTTCCACCTTTTCAAGATTGAGTTCCCTGGCTGCCTCTTTAAGCAGCAGCCGGTATTCGGCGTTGCCGCGCTCCATAGCCCCGAGGAGTTCGCGCTTGCGCGATTCCAGGCTCTCAAGCCCGGCGAGATCCACTTCAATGATGCTTTTTTGCTCATCCTTGAGCAGCAGCAGCAGATTCTCCATTTTTTCGCGCTTGCCGTTCAGGGCCGTTACCAACTGGGGCAGACAGCTTGGCATTTCCGTTATCTCCTAAACTATGGTGTTGATCCGTTATTGCGCCTTCCCGTGGCCGGCAAATGCCTGCGGGCGTCATCGAGAAGCTGCTTTTCAATGGTTTTCGCGATGCCTAGCCCACCCTGCTTGGCGATGGCAGAGGCATACTCCTGGTCCAGCAGCGACTGGAATACCTCTTCGCCATGGCCGCCGCCGGTCAGCTTGTCGGGAGTGCTGGATGAACGCATCGATTTGACCATCATCCCCGCGAACATCGCCTCAAACTCGGTTGCCACCTTGTGGGCAGCGGCCCTGGTCTTGGCATCCGGTTCTGCTCCGGCTGCCTTTCCGACGGCGTTTCGCGGAGTTTGCATCGTACTCCCCAGGGTATCAGGGGAAATCGTTTTTATATCCACTCAAAATCCCCTTTCAAATGATGGAAAGTTCGGCCTGCAGTGCCCCTGCGGCCTTGATCGCCTGCATTATTCCGATCAGGTCCCTGGGTGTGACGCCCAAGGCATTGAGTGCCCGCACCACATCGCCGATGCTTGCCCCTTCCCGCACGATTGCCAGCCCGCCCGCCTCTTCCTTGACCTTCAGCTCGGTCCGGGGAACGGTTCTGGTTTCCCCGCCGCTCAGTGCCGGGGGCTGGGAAACCTGCGGTGTTTCACGGATCAACAGCGTCAGGTTGCCATGGGAAACGGCCAGCGAAGAAATCCTGACATTTTCGCCGATCACAATCGTTCCGGTCCGCTCGTTCATCACTACCTTGGCAACGCTGTCAGGCCTGATCTCCAACCGCTCTAGCTCGGCAATAAACTCAACGGTCCGCCCCTGGTAGGCCGGGGGAATCGATACCATGATAGATCCGGCGTCACGACTGGCCGCGACCGGCGCATTGAACTTATCGTTTACCGATGCGGTAATCCGTGCCGCAGTGGTAAAATCCGGCTTTAACAGATTCAGCTTTAACTGGGACCTGTCAGCAAGCACATTGGGAAGCTCACGCTCGACCAGCGCCCCGTCGGAAATCCGTCCGGCAGTGGGATGGTTCTTCTGTGCCGACGCCGCCTGACCGCCATATGAGAACGAGTTGGTTATAACGCCCCCCTGGGCTACGGCATAGACCTGATTATCCGCCCCTTTGAGCGGCGTCATCAGGAGCGTCCCTCCGGCAATACTCTTGGCATCCCCCATTGATGACACCAGGGCGTCGATCTTCGACCCTTGCTTGGCAAACGGCGGCAAGGTAGCGGTGACCATGACCGCTGCCACGTTTTTCACCGTTACATCCGCCCTGTTAATGGTCACACCCATTTTTTCCAGCATGTTTACCAGCGACTGCACCTGGAACTTGGTCTGGTTGCCGTCGCCGGTCCCGTTCAGCCCGACCACCAGACCGTAACCGATCAACTGGTTGTCACGGACGCCGTCAAACGCCGCAATATCTTTGATCCTGACGGCATGGGCAGTCTGGGCGAAAAGTACCACGCAGATAAAGAGCGTTGCTGCCGTTACATATGATCTGATGTATTTTTCTATTCTCACGCGTCACTTCTCACTGGTTTCAAAACGGCCAGACCTTATCGATGAAGTTCATCAGCCATCCCGGGCTCTGGCGATCGCTGATTATACCTTTGCCGCCGTATGTAATCCGGGCATCGGCAATGTAACTCGAGTTGATGACATTATCCGCGCTTATGTCACGCGGTCTTACAGTCCCTTCAACCAGGATGACCTGGTCCTCGCTGTTCACCTTGACGTTACGCCGCCCCTCGATCTGTAGATTGCCGTTCGGGAGCAGTTCGACCACCTTGGCTGTGATGGTTGCAGTAAGGTTTTCCTTCCTGGTCGTTGATCCGGCGCCATCGAACTTGGAGCTGGCGCTGGCATTGATCAGGTTGGCCAGGTCCATCCACTTGTTGATCCCGGTCATGTTAGTTTCCAGACCGAGCATGTTCGGTATGCCGGCCGAGATGCTCGACCCTCTGCTGGTACCGGTGCTCGCCTCCTTGCTGGCGCTGGCCTGCTCGGTGATCAGGATCGTTAACGTGTCTCCCTTTCGCCGGGCCTTGATATCTTCGGCAAATCCGCCGGAAGAGGCCTGCCAGATCGATCCGTTGCTGTAGTTCGGCACCGGCTGGGCCAACTGCTCGTCAAATGCAGGGGTTTTGATCCCGGCCGACTGGTGAGTGCATGCCGACAACAGCACCACGAGAGAAACATACAACCATTTCATCAGACAGATCCTCGGCATAACATGCTAAAATTCCACCCTTACAGTAGACGAGTCAACTACCCGGGCCTGGATATCCTTCTGGGATGCCAGGTTTTGAACCATAACCAAGTCACCGGCGGCGCCGGGCCCCTTGGAGCGGCCGGTGGCGGTAACCCGAATCAGCTCATTCTCCAGAAGTATCGTCACCAGCTGGCCTGATTTGACCAGAGGCAGTTTCTCCAGTTGGTCGCTTTTTAAGGCAACGTTCCCGCGCAGCGAACTCTTGAGGCGCTTCCCCACAACATCGTTGACGTTACGGCAGATCTTGTTGCCGGAAGAGGCAAGATCCCGTTTTTGGATGACCACGTCGCCGGCCCCGATTATCTCCCCCTTCTCCATCTGCCGGGTTGTGACAACCATGTCGGTCATGGCCTCAACATCGACCCGCACCGGGATATTTTTCATCACCCGGTTGTCTACCCGGACAATTACCGCAAGGTTTACATTCCCCCATCCTTCCCACTGCTGGGGGGCCTTGACCTCGTACTCAACCTGGCCTAGTGGCAGCGCGAGGTCGCCCTTGTAGCCGATCTTCTTCAGCTTGGCTTCTACGTTGAGATTCTCCGTCTTGTTCCGGACAAACTCCTCGATGACCCTGCGGATCTCCTGTTCCCCCACGTGCTGGCCTTCCACAGCCGCGGCACAGCAGTTCCACTGCGCCGCAAATGCGAATACAGCCAATACCATCAAGAGGAGTAGTTTACGCATCCGGATCGCCTTATCGCTTCAGGTTGTTGGCCTGCTGCAGCATCTCATCGGCAGTCTGAACCGCTTTGGAGTTGATCTCGTAAGCGCGCTGGCCGATGATCATCTGCACCATCTCCTCCATGACGCTGACATTGCTCATTTCCAGGAAACCCTGGGCAAGGGTGCCGACGCCATTCTGCCCCGGCGTGCCGGTGGTGGCGGCTCCGGAGGAGTCGGTGTTCATGAAGAGGTTTTTGCCGATACTCGAAAGCCCGGTCTGATTTGAGAACGTTGCCAGCTGAATCGTGCCGACATTGGTCGGCGCGGTCTGGCCGGACTGCAGAACCGACACTGTGCCGTCGTTACCGATCGTTATCTGCGTCGCATTGTTGGGGACAACAATTTCCGGAGTCATCGGATAACCGTCCGAGGTGACCACCCGCCCCTGGCTGTCTTTCTTCCAGGTTCCGGACCTTGTGTACGCGGTGGTGCCGTCAGGCATCTGCACCTGGAAAAACCCTTCGCCCTCAATGGCGATATCGAGTTCATTGCCGGTCTGGTTGATATTGCCGGAGGTAAATAGTTTCGTTACCGCAGCGACCTTGGTTCCCAGACCGATCTGTATCCCTGAGGGTATTTGAGTGGTATTGGTCGACGGGGCACCGGTGGTCTTGACATTCTGATAAATCAGATCCTGGAAATCGGCCCGGCTCTTTTTGAACCCTGATGTGTTCACGTTGGCCAGGTTGTTGGCGACAACGTCAATATTAGTCTGCTGGGCCTGCATCCCCGAAGCTGCTGTCCAGAGTGCGCGTATCATAAAGTCTCCTTATACTTTTCCTAGGTCATTGGCCGCTTTGGCGGCCATATCGTCAAAGCTCTTCACCACCTTGGTGCAGGCCTCGAAATACCGCGTGTTCTCTATCAGCATCACCATTTCAGAGATGGTACTGACATTCGCCCCTTCTATCGCGCCCTGGCTGATAGCCGCGCTGGTAGTCGGCTCTGGCAAAACCTGCGGATCGGCCGGCACAAAGAGAGCGCTGCCGACCTTCTGCAAGGCATACGGCTTGGGGAAATCCACTATCTGCAAGGTTCCGACAGTAACCGGCGAGGTCTCGCCCGGGAGATACGCCGATACCGTGCCATCGTTCCCCACCGTAATCTGGGTAGCGTTATTGGGTATCGTTATTTCCGGCGACAGAGGATTGCCGTCGCTGGTGACGATCCGCCCGGTCATGTCCATCTGGAAATTCCCCTGCCGGGTGTAGGCAACACCATTGGGAGTGGTAACGGTAAAGAAACCGTCGCCCTCTATGGCGAGATCAAGCGTGTTGCCGGTCTGTTGCATCGGTCCCGGAGAATAGTCGGTAAAATAACGATCGCCCGAGAATATCGGGACAGTATCCCCCAATGCCGGTGGGGTAGCGGCATTCCCGGTTGCCTGGCTCAGCTGGGTTTCAAAGGAGAGCCGGTCTCGCTTGAATCCAGAGGTGTTCGCGTTGGCAAGGTTGTTGGAAATGATATCCATTCTTTTCATTGCATTGATATTCCCGGTGAGGGCTGCATACATTCCGCTGTTCATAAGATCCCTTTCACTGGTTACCGGTACATCTTCATCTTGGTCCGCAGCCGCATGATCGCCTGGCTGTGCAACTGGCAGATGCGGGACTCGGTGAGGCTCAGCACGGCGCCGATCTCTTTGAGGTTCAGTTCTTCGTAGTAATAGAGGGTAACAACGATCCGTTCCTTCTCGGGCAGACCCTCGATCGCCTCGGACAGGCCGTCCACCATCTGCCTCGCCATCAACTGGTTCTGCGGGCTGACAACCCGATCGTCCTCAAGCACGTCGAGAAGCCCGAACGGGCTCCCCTCCTCGTCCTCCCAGGAGTCATCGAGGCTGACCACCGAAAGGAAATGCACCTCTTCCAGGAGCTGGTAATACTCCTGAAGATCCATTTCCATGGCAGCAGCGACTTCTTCACTGGTGGGGTTCCGCCCCAGCTTCTGCTCCAGGACGGCAAATTCACGTTCGAGCCGTTTGAACTTTTCCCGCAATGACCTGGTAAGCCAGTCCTGCGAGCGGAGTTCGTCCATGATGGTCCCGCGGATCCGCTGTTCAACGAATGTCTTGAACTGGACACCGCGAGTCGGGTCAAACCGTTCCGCAGCAGTGATCAACCCGATAACGGCCGCGCTCATCAGGTCTTCACGATCGAGATGATGCGGTAACTGGGCTGCAATCTTGCCGACCAGAAATTTTACCAGGGGGAGATGAGCAACGATCAGCTCATCCCGGTTGGGAATGGCCGCCCGCTGCGCCTCCTCCTCATATGCCTTGAGCAGGCAGTTCATACGGTATCCATGGCATAGGGCTGGGCAAAGTTGCGCCGGAACAGGAACTGGATATTCCCCTTCATCCGCGCCGCAGTCACATGCTCGTTCATATGCTTGGCAAGTTTGGAAAAGCATCGGGCCGATTTGGATTCCGGATAAAGATCGATAACCGCCCTCTGGCTCCGGACCGAATCAACCAGCCGGTCGTCCCATAGAATGCAACCGATGTAATCGAGCGAAATATCCAGGAAACGGCTCGTCACATGCGACAACCGGGAAAAGACCAGCAGGGCATCCCTCGTGTCCCGCACCATGTTGACCAGCACCTTGAACCTGCGCTCGTCGTACCGCGTCGCAAGCAGCTTGATCAAGGCATAGACATCGGTGATGGAAGTGGGCTCCGGCGATACCACCACCACAATCTCCTGGGCAGCGGTATTGAAGTAGGTGACGTTTTCGGAAATGCCGGCCTCGGTATCGATTATGACGACATCGAACTCCTCTTCCAGTTCGTCCAGTTCCTCTAAAATTCGCATCCGTTCGCAATAGCCGAGACTTGTGTACTCCTGAACCCCGGACCCTGCCGGCACGAGCTTAACGCCCGACGGGCCGGTCATGATGATCTCTTTGAGCCGCTTCTCGCCAGACAATACATGGTTCAGCGTATAGTGAGGAGACAGCCCCAGAAGAACATCGATGTTGCCGACTCCGAGGTCGGCATCGATAATCAGGACCCGTTTCCCCTGCTGGGAAAGCGCGATGGCAAGATTGGCGACTACGTTGCTTTTGCCAACCCCCCCCTTGCCGCTGGTAACCGAGATTACCCTCACCCCCCGGCCCGAACCTTCGACCTTTACCTGGTGCTGCACCCGCTTGGAGCTGTCCATGGACCTCACCAGCTGCCGCAGCGAATCTGCCTGATCTTGACGGCCACTCATCATGTTCATCTTATACGTTCTCCTTCATGACGAGATTTGCCAGCTTTCGCGGGGTTGCCACCACGATATCTTCAGGCACCATCTGGCCGTTAGTGAAGTATGAAAGCGGAAGCTTGCTCCTGTGATGCGTGTTGACTATGCTCCCCAGGTTTTCCGCTTCATCCAGCTTGGTGAACAGCAGGCTTGAAATAGGCAGGACGCTGAAGTTGGTTATGGCGTCGGCCAGCTCCTTGTCTCTGGTGGTAGCGGAGAGGCAGAGATGCATTTCAATGTCCAGCCCGGAATCGAGCAGCGCCTTCAATTCATCCAGGCGGCCATGGTCCTTGGGGCTTCTGCCGGCAGTATCGATTATGATCAGATCCTTGTCGGCATGCGTTTCCGTCGCTTTTGCCAGATCTTGCGAAGTTACTGCTATCTCCAGCGGCACACCCATGATCTTGGAGTAGGTCTTGAGCTGCTCAAAGGCCCCGACCCTGAAGTTGTCGGTGGTGACAAGGGCAACCTTAGCCCCCTTGTGCATGGCATACATTGCGGCCAGTTTTGCCGTGGTCGTGGTCTTGCCGACC
Source organism: Geobacter sp. OR-1 (assembly GCF_000813145.1). GTDB lineage: Bacteria > Desulfobacterota > Desulfuromonadia > Geobacterales > DSM-12255 > Geoanaerobacter. Next base: position 172,151 of record NZ_BAZF01000007.1, read on the forward strand.
CCGGTGGGGCCGACGAGTGCGATGATCCGGGGGCCGTTCTTTTTCATCCGGAGCGGGCCCGCAGTCTTGACGACGCTGGAAAAGGCATCGATAAGGGAAAGCCGCAACTCCCTCTGGTCAGCGGTGGTTTCGGCCATCGGCCGAACGCATTCCAGCAAGGGGCCGACAGCATCTTTCTCTATGCCGGCGTCATGAAGTTCGGTGGCAAGATTGGCCAGGACCTTCTCGACTCCCTGCAGTTCCGATTCAAGAATCTTGACATCTTCCGGCTCGGCGCGATGGGCGGGAAAAGCTACCGGCACAGCTTCGGGCTTTTCCTTCACCTTGATGGCATTCAGGAGGTACTGCTTGAGTTCCTCCATATCCTCCTTGGGGATCGCCCTGGCAATACCGCCATTACCGTTGTTGGCGCCAGCTTTGCTTTCGGGCGGTTCAGCCTTGAAAGCAGCCGGTTGTGGCGGCGGCACCTCTCTGGTCGCCAGCTTTTCCACCTTCTCCCGGAGTTCGCGGAGTTCGCGCGCCAGCGGGCCGAGCATCGACTTCTGGAACTCCTCTTTCGTCGTCAGCTCCCGCTCTTCCCTCTGTGGCGGGGGCGGAACCGGCTTAGGCGCCGGCCGGGGATCAATCGCCGCGGTAACCTCGAAGAACGGCTTGGAAAAAATCCCCAGAATCCCCTTTCTTCTTTCCTTGCGAGAAGAGAGGATCATTGCGTCGGAACCCATTTCGGCCTTGACCATCCTCAGGGCTTCGGACATATCGGTTGCCTTGAACGTTTTAACTAGCATCGATGCTCACCACTCCAAAAGATTGAATTTTAATATGGGGCGGAATCTCGTTATGGGAAAGCACGGCAAGGTTCGGAACGAACCGCTCCGTCAAGAACTTTACATGCCGCCGGATGTTTGGTGAAGCAATGAGCACCGGCGCCGTACCCGACTGTTCGAATTTTTCCATAAGATTACGGATGCTGTTAATTATCCTCTGGGCCATTCCGGGCTCGATTGCCAGATAACTCCCCTGCTCGGTGACCTGCACCGATTCCCCGATAATCTCTTCCACAGTCCGGTCCAGCGTAATCAGGAAAAGCACGTCGTCTTCCCGCTTGTACTGCTCAACAATGTACCGTCCCAGCCCCTGCCTGACGAACTCGGTCAGGATGTCCGGGTCCTTGGTCACCGAGGCATAATCGGCCAGGGTCTCCAGGATTGTCCTGAGATCCCTCACCGAAACGCTCTCCTTGAGAAGGTTCTTCATTACCCGCAGTACCGTGCCCAGGTTGAGCAGGTTGGGAACAAGCTCTTCGACCACCTTCGGAAAGCTGCCGGCAAGATTGTCGAGGAGCTGCTGCAGCTCCTGGCGGCCGACCAGTTCGCTGGAATGCTTCTTGATGATTTCGCTGATATGGGTTGCAATGATAGTGGTATTGTCCACGACCGTGTAACCCTGCTGCTGGGCGCGCTCCCGCTCGGAGCCCTTGATCCATACCGATGGCAGGCCGAATACCGGTTCGGTGGTCCGGATACCCTCCACCCCACCGGTAGACCCGCCGGTATCCATGGCCAGGAACTGTCCGGCAAGCTCGCCGCCACCCACCTTTGCCCCTCTGATCAGGATCGCGTATTCATTGGGTCTCAGCTGCAGGTTGTCGTGGATATGTATCGGAGGAACCACAAATCCCATCTTCTGGGCAAATTGTTTGCGTATGGAGCGAATCCTTTCGAGAAGCTCACCCTCCTGGGCCGCGTCAACCAGCGGGACCAGGCTGTAACCGACTTCCAGCTCCAGCATGTCGAGAGGCCTGATGGCGCCGCTCTGCTCCACGACCTCCTCGGGAGTACGGATATCCGCCAGCTCGGTCTCAGCAACCACCTCTTCCTTGCTACTCGCAAGCTTGGCTGCCAGGTAGGCAATACCGGACAGAAGTAAAAACGCAAAATGCGGGAGCCCCGGAACCAGCGCCAGCCCGAACATGACCCCGGACGTTATATAAAACGCCTTGGGGTAAAGCATCAGCTGGCCGGTCATTTCATGGCCGAAGTTTTTCTCGTCGGCCGAGCGGGTCACGATCATGGCGGCCGCAGTCGAGATGACCAGAGCCGGTATCTGGGCAACCAACCCTTCACCGATGGTGAGCAGGGTATAGTTCGAGAGCGCATCGCTAAGCGCCATCCCCTGCTGCCAGACACCGATGATGAAACCACCGATTATGTTAACCAGTATAATGAGAACGCCGGCAACGGCATCCCCTCTGACAAACTTGCTGGCGCCGTCCATGGAACCGTAGAAATCGGCCTCTCGTCCCAGCTTGACCCGGCGGGCTTTTGCATCCTGCTCGTTGATCAGTCCGCTGCCGAGGTCCGCGTCAATAGCCATCTGCTTTCCCGGCATGGCGTCGAGGGTAAAACGGGCCGCAACTTCGGCAACCCTGCCGGCGCCCTTGGTAATGACGACAAAGTTGATGATGACGAGTATCAGGAAGATTACGGCGCCGACCACATAGTTGCCGCCGACGACGAACTGGCCGAAAGCCTTGATGACGGCGCCTGCCGACTCGGCCCCCTCGCTGCCGTGAAGCAGGATAAGGCGTGTTGATGCGATATTGAGAGAAAGGCGGAAAAGTGTCGTAATAAGCAGCAGGGACGGGAAGACCGAAAAATCGAGCGGTTGCTGGATATAGAGCGAAACCAGGAGTATGGCGAGCGCTGCAGTGATATTAGCGGCCAGGAAAATATCAAGCATGAATGGCGGCAGGGGGATAATCATAAGCGCCAAAACACCTATGACCGCCAGAGCCAGATAGACGTCTGAGTTGGATTTTAGCGCCGAAAGCTCAACAGCGGGTGCAGACGTTTGGGCCATTGAAAAAAATCCCATAATACTAAAGATATAGAGATGCAGACTGACTAGGTGCAACCGGTGTGCCAGCGACTTCCGACTCTTTGCATCAAAGTTTTTTCTGCCATGAGGGCAATAGGAGCGACGTTCTAGGGATAATGCTCAGATCTTTGTGCCTGCTGTCCGGCACAGGTAGTGAGAGTGGCGACGGCATTTTGAATGAGGCGGGGTCAATGTTTTGACTACCGATATCCCACCTCAGGATGCTTAGAAATGGTCAGGTCGTCGCACCCGCAGAAAGCTCCGCGGAGGCGTAGCAGCGCTACGCCGCACAAGGAAGCGAGCGAGGACGGCGGCGAGATGGCTGTTTATGAGCAGCCTGCTAGATCTTTCCTTTTATGCTGTAGACGTAAGCCAGAACTTCGGCAACCGCTGCGTAAAGGGCTTCCGGGATCTCCTCGCCTTCCTTGACCTGGGCGTACAGTTCCCGGGCGAGAAAGCGGTTTTCAACGAGCATCACCCTGTTTTCCCTGGCAATCTCCTTGATCCTCAGGGCCAGGTAATCCACCCCTTTAGCCAGAACTACCGGTGCCGACATCTCGCTCCGGTCATACTTGAGAGCGACTGCGTAATGGGTCGGGTTGGTAACGACGACATCGGCTTTCGGGATCGTACTGCGCAGCCTCTGCCGGTACATGGCCATTCTCTGCTGGCGGATCTTTGCCTTGATATGCGGGTCGCCTTCAGTATTTTTGTGCTCGTCCTTCACCTCCTGCTTCGTCATTCTCAGGTTTTCAATATGCCGCCACTTGACGAACAGGAGATCGAGAATACCGAGGATCAGCATGATCCCGGAGATATGCAGCACCAGCTTGAGCGAGAGCCGCCCGACAAACTCCATGATCCCAGGGATGTCCTTTTCCACGAGATATGAGATGGCATCCACCTCGTCCCTCAGGATCTTGAAGCCGACATACCCGGCGATGAAGATCTTTACCAGGGATTTTGCCCCCTCGAATGCCCCATCCTTGTTAAAGATCCTCTCTATCCCTTTCAACGGGTTCAGCTTGTCGAGGTTGAACTCAAGCTTGTCGAGCGTGAAGACTACACCACCCTGACCATAGTTTACCGCCACGCCGACCAAGACCATGATGATGAAAAATGGGAGCATCGACAGGAGAGCACCACCCGACATCTTGATCAGGAGCGCCTGGATTCCGGCCTGAGTGACCTGATATGTGCCCATTTCGCCGAGCACGTCCGCGGTTAGCCCCTTCAGGGTTCCGAGCATCAACCCGCTGGTGAGATAAAGGGTGATAATTGCCGTCAGGAGGGTCAGCGACGATGCCAGTTCCCGGCTGCGGGGGATGTTCCCCTTTTCCCTGGCTTCGGCAAGCCGCTTACTGGTAGGTTCTTCGGTTTTGGAATGTTTGTCCTGATCCGACATGCGCGCCGCCTAACCGAGAACCTTGAAAAGCACCTTTATTTGCCGGGTGAGCTGGCCGAAGGCCCCTTCCAGCGTATGCATGAAAACCAGGAGAGAACTGCCGAGAATAAGGAATCCGACCCCGATATTAAGGGGCATGCTTATTATGAAGACGTTCATCTGCGGGAAGATCCGGGCCATGATCCCCAGGACCACGGTGGCCGCCATCAGCGCCACCATGACCGGTGCGGCAAGCTTTATCGCCAGCACGAACATCCCTGTGACAATGCCGGTTACAAACTGCAGGACCGGCCCGTCCATGTGCCACCCTCCCAGCGGAAGCAGCTGGTAGCTCTCCACGATCGACCGGATGAAAAAACTGGTGCACTCCGAGCGCCATGAACAGCAGGGTGGCAAGCAGGGTCTGAAAGACCGAGATAATGGAGATCTGCCCGCCCATGGTCGGGTCGAAGAGGTTGACCATGGAAAATCCGATCTGGATGCCGAGAAGCTGACCGCAGAACTCGACTGCAGCGAAGATTGCCTGGGAGAGGAGCCCGAGGGTGATCCCGATCAGCGTTTCCCGCACCACGAGGATGAAAAGGGAAACGGAGTCGGTCGGCAGTTCCGGCAGGTTGGTCCTTATGACCGGGAACAACACCAAGGTCATGACAAAAGAGAGCCCGGCCTTGACCCGCATCGGCACCGCTTTGCCGCCAAACATCGGCGTGGCGGCAAATATGCCGGCAACCCGCCCCATCACCAGTGTGAAAAAGGAGAACTCTCCCAGGGTTGCAAAGGGACCCGGTGACAGCACGATCAGTGTCTCATGGTGGCGATCAGGGAATAGATCTCTCTGGTAAAATCGGAAAGGTAACTCATCATCCAGGGGAAGAATATGATCATCGCGATCATGACGGCTACGATCTTCGGGACAAAGGTGAGGGTGACTTCATTGATGGAGGTCACCGCTTGAAATATGCTTATTATGAGGCCTACCACCAGGCTGAAGATCAGCAGCGGGGCTGAAAGCAGCAGGGTCGTCTCAAAGGCCCGTCTGGCGAGCTGAACTACAAGTTCCGGCGTCATTACTTTTTCTCCTATCCGAAACTCTTTACTAGAGAACCGACGACAAGGCTCCAGCCATCGACAAGCACGAACAGCAGGATCTTGAACGGCAGCGAAATCATGACCGGCGGCAGCATCATCATACCCATGGACATGAGCACCGATGCCACGACCATGTCAACGACAAGAAAAGGGATGTAGATCAGAAATCCGATCTGGAAAGCGGTCCTTAGTTCGGAAATCATAAAAGCCGGGATGAGCGTCAGGGTCGGGATATCGTCGGCATTCTTCGGCCTGGGCATCTTTGAGATATTGACAAAAAGGGCAATATCCTTCTCCCTTGCCTGGGAGAGCATGAACTTTCTGACCGGCGCCACGGCCCGTTTCAGCGCCTCCTCCTGGGAAATGGTCTGGGCCTTGTATGGCTGCAGCGCATCACGATTTATCTGCTGCCAGACCGGCGACATGACAAAAAAGGTCAGAAACAGGGCGAGGCCGATGATGATTTGGTTGGATGGCGCCTGCTGGGTGCCCAGGGCGTTGCGCAGAAAGGAAAGCACCACGACAATCCGGGTAAATGATGTTGTCATGATGAGGATTCCCGGAGCGAGCGACAGAACCGTCATCAGGAAGAATATCTGCAGTACGACGGCTACGTCTCCGGGCTTGGTTGCCTTTCCCACCCCGACGCTGACCGTGGGCAGTGCCAGAGGTTCTGGGGCGCACAATGCAGAACCGGCAACTCCCAGGCACAGCAATAAAATTACCAGTAACCGCAACTTCACGATCTGCTACCACCGGCCGTCCGCATGGGCGCTTCAGCTGTGTTTTTTCTCGGGCGTCTCGCCATCAGGTCGATGATCTTGTTCTGGAGATTCTCCGGAACCAGCTTGCCCAGCATCGGCGAATCGATGACCTCGATCTCTTCAAGCATATCTACCTGCTTTATGAACTGCAACCCGTCACCGGAGCTGGAGAGCAGGAGGTATTCCCCCCCGACCTCCACCAGGACGAGAGATTTTTTCGGCGCCAGAAAACGGGTCTCTATGACTCGTATGTATTTTTGCTGGTTGCCGGTCGCCAATCCCGCCCGCAACCAGCGATTGCTGACATAATAAAACAGCAGTATCAAACCCACCACCACTGCAAGCGCGGCTATTGTCTGCAACATGCTCCAGAGCAGGGATGGCCCCTCCAGCGGAGATTGCCCCTGGGCCAGCGCCTCGCCTGCGAAAACAGGCATGATGGGAGCAATGGAGATCAACCTCACAGCACCTTCTCCACCCTCTCATTGGGGCTGACTATGTCAACAAGCCGGATCCCGAACTTCTCGTTTATAACCACAGCCTCGCCGCGCGCAACCAGTTTGGAGTTGACAAACACATCCAAAGGTTCGCCGGCGAGTTTGCCGAGCTCTACCACCGATCCCTGGTTGAGCTCAAGCACGTCCTTGACCAGCAGCTTTGTCCTCCCCAGCTCAACGGTCAACTGCAGCGGTATGTCGAGGATAAAATCCAGACTCTTTTTTTCCTGGACCGCGCTTTTCAGTTCTTCGTTTTCCACGTTATCCGGCACGCTATCCCCCTCTTGGTTTCAAGTTGGTAACCTGTACGGCCTTGTTGCCGCCGCGAACACCGGGCATGCCCAGGAATTTCGGAATCCCGCCGATGCTGACCTGCACTTCGCTTCCGTATCGGGAATCGTCCATCATCACTGTATCGCCCGATTTCATCCCCAGCAGATCCGAGAGTGTGATGCTGGCGGTCCCCATCTGTACCGAGACTTCGAGAGGAGCCTGCATCAGCTCCTGCGACAGACGAGTTGACCAGTGCGGGTCAGCAGCCATCATGGTGAACTGGGCGCCGGCCTTGAGCTTTTCACGGATCGGGTCAATCGTCATGTACGGAACGGCAAAGATCAGGTTCCCGACAGTTTCTTCGATCTGGACCTGCAGATTCATGGTTATGACCATGTATTCCGGTGGCACAATGCTAACCATGCGCGGGTTGGACTCGATCTTGATCAGGCTCATACTGGTGGTATGGAGCGGCGCCCAGGCCTTTTCCATCTCCGCGAGCATATCCTTTATGATTTTTTCGACGAGGCGCAACTCAATGGAGGTGAACGTCCGGTTGTTTTCCGGGATCTTGGGCGTTCCGGTGCCGCCGAGGATGGCGTCAACCACTGCAAAGACCATGGTGGCATCAAAGGCGATTATGGCAGCCCCCTTCAGGGGCTCAATCTTGTATATCGCCATGCAGACCGGCGACGGCAGGGTCTGCATGAAATCGTCGAATTTGAATGCCCTGGCGCCACCCTTTTTGATTTCGATCTGTTTCCGCAATCTGTTGGACAGGTTTGCCCGGTAATAACGGATAAAGTTATCGTATATGATGTCCAGGTTCGGAATGAACCCTTTGGAAGAGTCAGAACTGAAGAGGTTATAGTTGCTTACCCCGCCGCTCTCCTTTGCCAGCTCCTTTTCAGGGTCGATCTTCCCTTCGAAGACCGCCGAAAGTAGGGCTTCAATCTCTTCCTTGGTGAGGATATTCTCCATAGGTCAGCTCTTATCCTACTGAACCACGAAATCCGTGAAGTATACTTTGGTGACTTTTCCGGGTGGCAGGATCTTGTTCACTGCTGTCAATATTTCTTCACGAAGTTGGTTCTTGCCCTGCAGATCCTGAATCTCCTGCAGCGTCTTGGTGGTCAAAAGCACCAGGATTGCATCCCGAAGCGGCGCCTGCCTTGCTTCGACTTCTGCCTTGACTTCAGGGGTTGCCATCTCGAATTCCACCTTGACCTTGAGGTAGCGCACCTCCTGGCCATCATAGATGTTCACGATAAACGGCTCCAGGGGGAACACCGTTCCGCCCCCTCCCTTGCCGGCCTCGGCGCCGCCTCCGTGGCCGCCGGCACTCTTGGCCTCGGCCTTTTTGTCGGCGCCGCCCTCTTTTTTACTCCCGCCCATTGTCAACATGAGCACCACAACAATAACTACAACTGCCGCAACCGCAGCACCGATAATAATGAATAGCTTCTTTTTACCGCCAGGAGCCTTCTCTTCCTTTGCCTGTTCGTCCTTGGCTGCCATTTACGGCCCTCCCTCTCGACATTGCAAGTTTCTTCACATCCGTTCCCCATTGCAACTGGGGTGCCAGAGAGAATTTAATTCCGCAAGTCAGATAATTGGCCGAAGAATTTGGCCGCGACGCTGTAACTCCCTGCACAGCAACGGATTGAGCCGGGGGGACAAAAAAGGGGTGAGAAATAATTCCCAGGAATTTTGAATGGACTTAGTCAGTAATTTGACACCAGAGACCCGGCAGGCCATTAAAACCTGCCAGGTCTCTGACATGAGTTGACTACCGCTTAAGGTTTAGAAGTTCCTGCGTCATTTCATCGGCAGTGGTAATGGTCTTCGAGTTTGCGGAAAATGCCCGCTGGGCCTGGATCAGCTTCACGAACTGGGCCGCCATGTCGACGTTGCTCTGCTCCAGGGAGTTGGAAAGGATTTTTCCCACTCCCGGAGTGCTGGCATCGGATATCAAAGCCTGTCCGGACGCCAGCGTCTCCTCGAAAAGTGTGCTGCCGACCTTGGAAAGACCGTTGGTGGAAGCAAAACGGGCCAGAGCCACTTGGGCCAGTTTTTGCGACTGACCGTTGGAGTAAACACCGATCACATAGCCTTTTTCATCCACCTGGACCTTAGACAGACTCCCCTGGTAGTAACCGTCCTGGTTCTGGGAATTTACGATCGAGGCGCTGGCGAACTGCGTCGAAGCATTCACGCCGAAATCGAACAGGAGTGGCTGGGGAGCGGTCACACCGGAAAAGGTGATGTTCTGGGCTGCGGTAGCTGCAGGGGTCTGAGCGGTCAGAATTCCCGCGGTATTAAAAGTCATTGTTCCGTCAACCCAGGCCGGTGTTCCGTCTTGGACATTGGCATGCCAGTCCCAGGAGTTTACCCCGGTCTTGCGGTAGTAAGTCGTTACCGAGTGCGGGTTCCCCTGGGAGTCGTAAACAGTCATGCTGTTGGAAAAGTTCGATGTCCCGACCGGGTCTGTTGTTGAAAACGCAGTGGTAGCGGCATTTGCCGTTGCCACAGTGGCAACGCCGGCAGCGGCCTCGGTTACGCCGGTCAGGTCGATGGTGAGCGCCTGGGCATTGCCGTTTATGGTGGCGCTCGTAGCAATGGTGGTGGCCGGTATCGTGAACGCGCCGGTAGCAGAGGCTGTGGCCGGCGTTGCTCCCGCAATATCAGCCGACCAACTCCAGGCGTTTGCGGCTGTCTGCGTGAATGTAAGCGTTACTGCCCTGCTGGTGCCGCTATTATCCACCATGGTGGTGTTGACCGTATTCGTCCCTGTGGTCGAATTAAGGTTGCCGCCAATGGTCAGTGTATTGGCAATCCCCCCCGGGATCGTCTGGGTCGAGTCCAGATTCACGCGCGTAGTCAGGGTAGTCGTCATTTTCGGCGGCAGGGTGGAAAAGTTGGTCAGGTCTATCGCACCGAGAGATCCGTTGTTCAGCCCTGTTGTCTGATTGATCCCATACCCCTGAAGCTGCAGGCCATCGGGATTGACCAGGATCTTGTTTTTGTCGAAATTGAATGCGCCGGCGCGGGTGTAACGTTGAGCCTCGCCGGGGTTCTTCACTATGAAAAAGGATTCGCCCTGAATCGCCAGGTCGGTGACGTTTTCCGTGTTCTCAAATGAGCCCTGGCTGAAGTTATTCTGGACCGCCTGGATCTGGACCCCGCGGCCAATCTGCGAGTTGTTGCCGATGCTTGAGGAGAGGACGTCCGAGAAGAGCATCCGGCCGTTCTTGAAGCCGATGGTATTGACGTTGGAGATGTTGTTGCCGAGAACGGATATGGCCTCGCCGTTGGCATTGAGACCGCTGATACCGGTATACATTGCGGATGTAATACTCATTATTGCCTCCTTTTGTGTGAAACGCGTCAGTCGGTCGGCGTTTCGGTCGGGCTTCCTCCAGGAGGGCCAGCCCATTGGTTGTTTTGTTTATTCCATTCGCTGAGTCGTCATAGCACTACAGCTGAATCGATGTTGGTGAAAACATTTCCTTTCATAGATTCCCGATCCACGGCAGTCACCACAGTCCGGTTCTTCACGCTCACCACCAAGGCGGCATCCCCAAGCATGACCAGCGATTCGCGCCCACCTTTGCGGGCAACGGTATCGACCGCTCCTTCGAGTTTTTGCAGGTCGTTGTCGGAGAAACTTATCCCCCTTGCCTTCAAGCGGTCTTGCGCATGCTGCGAGAAGCGAACACCCTGAGAAGGGAGTTTTTCTTCAAGGACTTTGGCAAACTTGTTACTGCCATCGATAGTCCCCGCAGGCTTAGGCGCCGAAGCCGGTTTCTGGGTTGGAACCTGGATCGGACTCGGAATAAAGATCCTGTCCACCACGTCAAGCTCCTTTCACTTTAATCACACTGCTCAACGGTACGCTTACACCGTTGACTGTAAGAAGAGGGGTCGTTCCGTCAAGAGCGACTCCTTCAACACGCCCCTGAATCATCGGGGTACCGTAAAACTGCTTCCCATTCGCATCCGTTGCGGTGACCGAAACGGAGTAGATTCCAGGCAGAAGGGTCTCCCCGTTTTTCACCCTTACCATCCCAGACAAGGCTGCCATCGCCTGCGGCAGATTCACCCTTGGCAAAGGTTTTCACCAGTTTGCCGGCAGCATCAGTTACCTCCACCAGGACCGTTTTTGCCCCTGCAGGAAGATTATAGGCAATGGTCGGCTGCTGACCGGCCGTCAGGCTGATCTGATCCCCTTGGGCCAGTATGGTGGTACCCAGGAACGATACTGCTCCGAGGTTATTGCTGCTGTTCTGGGCATTAATAAGACTCTGCAGGTTGCTGTTGGTGTTGTAGGCCTGCTCAACCTGGGTAAGCTGCGCCAGCTGCCCGAGAAACTGGGTACTGTCCATGGGGTTGAGCGGGTCCTGGTTCTGCATCTGTGTTATGAAAAGCTTCAGGAAATCGTCCTTGTTCATGCCGGTGGCCTTTTTCATTGCCGCCGCCCCTGAAGCCGAGTCGGTTGCTGCTGTTGTTGCATTGATCGCCATATCTTCACCTCCTTTACATCATCATGTCGAGCAGGGCGTCGCCTCGCGACTGCCAAGCTACCGGACCGGACTGGTCCAGTTCAGCGGTCCGGCCCATCAGCCAGCCGGACTGGCGGGGAGCAACGTACTGCTGCTCCTGCTGCCGCCCTTCCCGGAACCCCTGGTTGAAGAACTGCCTGTTTCCCGTGGAGACATCGAACTGCTTCATCTCGATGTTCTGGCGGGCGAGCGACTCTTTCAGGCTCCCGAGATTTTCCATCAAGGCGTCTTTTACTGTCCTGTTTTCTGCAACGATTTCAACACGGAGACGCTGGTCTTCCATCCTTACGCTGATCTTGAGCTCTCCCAGTTCAGCCGGGTTAAGCCTGATGGTAACCTGACCATTCTCCTGCATCACCCTGTGCTCGGCCAGTTTTTCCCGTACCTGGCTGACAATCTGCTCAGATGATACCGGTTTGCGGGCATCTTCCGCTACCGCACTATCGGCCGAGGCCTGCTGCTTCCCATCCGCAGCTAAGACAAAAATCGCCTCCGCTCTCGACTGTTCATGTTTTGCCGCTGTTTCCGGCTCCAGCTTGGCGACTGCCGGTTTTACAAGTTCCTGCACCGACGCCTCTTCCCGCACTACCACTTCGATTGCCGCAGAGTCCAAATGGTTCTGCGCTTGCACTGCGGGCGCCTCCTCAACCACCGGCGACGGTACAGCAGCCGGGTGAATCTGAACCGCTGCATTCTGAGCCTTCACATACTTTGGCTGCTGTTCCGGAACTGCTGTATCGGCAGCATTCTGCGCCATTACGGTCTTCGGCTGCAGTTCCTTAACTGCTGTATCGGCAGCGTTCTGCGCCTCAACATATTTCGGATGAACTTCAGTTGTGTTACCTACGTTCTTTGTCTCAGGAACGACAAAGGACTCCATAGATGTTCCCGGCTGGCTCTGGCCGGCTTTATCCTCCGCGCCAAGACTTTCCGGCAGCTGCGACTTTTCGTTCCCCTGCGTCCTGGCAACGATCACCGGCAACGCAACCGGAGTTTCGCCCTCCCCATCCCCCTTCTCGAGCTTCTGTTCCGGGGTCTGGCGGGGGACCTGCGCCAGCATGCCGTTAATTATGGCCAGCAGTGCTGCTCTCTGGCCGTCGGCGCCCTGCTCATCAGGCTTTGAATCAATGGCCTCTTGAGTAAGCCGTTCCAACAGTGACTCACTTTTCAATGCCTGTTGACCAGCGCCTTCCGGCAAGGTAACTGCCGGTTCGGGGATCTCGGTCCCTTCCTGACCAATCAGGGTCCGGAGCTGGGCAATCAGTTGCTCAACATCGGCAACCGGACGACCACCCTTCAGCTGTTGATTCAGCGCTTCCGAAGAGCCTTCCAGCCGGCTCTTCAACTCTGTCAGCAACTGCATTATTGACAGAGCCTTCCCCTCCTGGCCAGCCGCCATTCCGGTTGCGGTAAATTCAGCGGTTTCCGTCCCAGTTGCGGGGGATTCGGACAAAAGTGCCATCAAAGCCTTGATATTGGCCGTTTGGTCACCTTCGGCAACTGCCTGTTGCGTAAAAACAGGGAGTTGGTCCTGAAGCGAGGTCCCGAGAAGTGTTGCGAAAAGAAGAGATTTCCCGGAAGAATCGCCCGGCTGTCCGGGCTGTCCCAGCTGCCCGAAGGGTCCGTTTGCCGTTGCCGGCATTACGGGTGACTGCGTCATACTGCTCATCATCAATGTCATAACGTCCATTCTGTCTCACCTCCTTTCGTTGTGGGATAACGACAAAGTTAAAAGTTCATCTGCTGCGTTACGCTCGGGCTTCGTCACTGCGACGTACCGTACCGGTACGCCTCATTCCTCACCCCTCGCAAGCCTTGCAACTGGAGCTTCTTCCTTTGCCATAGATACATTATCAGTCAAAGGACTCGTAGCAAGTCCATCTGATTATTTAATAGCTCTCGGGCCGGTCTGAAGATTCTCCTTGATCCACTTCAACAGTCTGGGCTGGCTGATGTATTTGGCCAGCTTCAACACGGTTTTCTGATCATATCTTTCCAGTAACCCGATGGCGACCGGCTCATCAAGCTTGTCCATTATCTTTGCCGCCTCTTCGGGTCTCATCGCCTTCAGAAGCTTGAACATCTTCATGTATTTCGCGCTGGCCTGTTCCGCCTCTCTCTTCTTCTTTTCATTGAGGGTGGTTTCCAGCGCCTTCTGCGCGGCATTCAGTTCCTTGATCCTGGATTCAAGGCTTGCGGCGAGGCGGTTCAGCTCCTGTTCCTTTGCCGCCAGGGCAGCCTCTTTCTCCATCAACTGCTGCCGCCGTTTTTCCAGCCCCTGCAGCTCTTCTGCCGTGCTTTTAGGCTGGGTTTCCTGTTTTGCCGAGGCTCCTGACCCGGCTGCATCCGCAGGACGCAGATAGTTAATCCCTCCCGCGGCCATGACGATCAGAAGAAATACCGCACCTGCCATGCCCAACCTGGTCATGGCTTGAACCTGCCTTTTTTCTGGACGGATATTTCATCAATGAAATCTCGTTCCTTGATCGCCAGCGCCTCCTTCTCTGCAGCCACCTTTTTCTCCTTGAACGACTCAAGCACCTTTTTTTCCTTAGCAGCGATCAGCAACGTTTCCCGGCGTTCGGCAACCTTAAGGTCAAGCGTGTCCACCTCTTCACGCTGCTCTTTTATCACCTTGACCTTCCGATGGAAAAAATTGACATACATCAGTAATTCGCTGGCGTTGATTCCCTCTGACTGCTTGATCGCCAACTCCTCTGACACTCTTGCCGCGTGTTCTTCCTCCCGCTTCAGCCGCTCTTCGGCATGGTCCAGCTCCCTCTTGGCTTCGGCAAGCTCCAGGGACCGCGCCTTTTCCACTTCCTTTCGAAAATTCAATACCTGTTGGAGCTTGAACCCTCGCTTGTGCATGAATTATCTCCCAAGAATCCGCTCAGATCCGGCTCAAGGAGACTATGAGACGAAATCGGTCTCACTCCCCTGGGGGAAGATCGCATTCAGGTCCGCCAGCGCCTGTTCCATGCTGATGCCATCGTAAATATCCTGTTTGATGAAAGCGATCATCTCGTTCATCTTGGCGATGGCAGCATCGATTTTCGGATTGCTCCCCGATTTATAGGCTCCGATGTTGATCAGATCCTCGGACTGCCGGTAGGTTGCCAGCAACTCCTTGAATCTTCCGGCAAGCTTTTGATGCCCCCTGTCCGTAACATCGTTCATAACCCTGCTGGCGCTGTGCAGGATATCGATAGGCGGATAGATATTTCTCGCCGCCAGCTCTCTTGAAAGCGTGATATGGCCATCCAGGATGCTGCGCATGGAATCGGAGATCGGTTCGTTAAAGTCATCCCCTTCAACCAGAACGGTATACAGGCCGGTTATGTTCCCGTTCCGGAAATTCCCGGTCCGTTCAAGCAGTTTTGGCAGGGCGGCAAACACCGATGGCGTGTACCCCTTCGTTGTAGGTGGTTCGCCAATGGCAAGACCGACTTCTCGCATGGCCATGGCAAAACGGGTCGCAGAGTCCATCATCAGGAGAACCTTCTTCCCTTTGGACTGGAAATATTCCGCGATGGTAGTGGCAATATATGCCCCGCGCATCCGGACCAGCGGCGGCTGATCCGATGTGGCGACAACCACGACGGATTTCTGCAGCCCATCGGCCTGCAAATCCTTTTCTATGAACTCCCGGAGTTCCCGTCCGCGCTCCCCGATCAGTGCAATGACATTGATGTCGGCCTCGGTATACCGGGCTATCATCCCCAGCATGGTCGACTTGCCGACCCCGGAGCCGGCCATGATACCGACCCGCTGCCCCTGTCCGCAGGTCAGAAGACCGTTTATTGCCCTGATGCCGAGGTTCAGCGGCTTTCTGATCGGCTCCCGTTCAAGCGGGTTGACCGGAGTGGCGTAAATCGGGCACTCCTCTTCGGCGATAACAGGCCCTTTGCCGTCAATCGGCACGCCGAGACCGTCGATAACCCTGCCGAGGAGCCCCTGACCTACCTTCATCGAAGACTTCTGCCGCAGAACGGTTATCAGACTCCCTAATCCCACTCCCCGCAACTCTCCCAGCGGCATGAGCAGTGTCTTGTTGTCGCGGAAACCAACAACTTCCGCCGGAATTGGGGGACCGTCAGCCGGATGGACCTCGCACAGGCTCCCGACTGAGGTATCCGGGCAGTACCCTTCGATTACCAGACCGACGACCTGCGTCACCTTGCCGTTGAAACGAATCAGCCGCATATCGTCCACAACTGCCAGGTATCTGGAAAAATCTATTGCCGGTTCGTTCATAGCCCCTGCTCCCCTGAGCTGTTAACGATCAAGGACTCCTGAGGTATGCCACGCTGCTCCATGCATCTGGCGAACACTTCGTCAAGCTGAGACTCGATACGGGCATCCACAGTGCCTGTCGGGGTTTCTACCAGGCAGCCGCCAAGCATGATCGAATCGTCGGGGGCCAAGGTCACCCGCCCCTCATCCGCCAGCACCCCGGAAAACGACTGACGATTGGCCATAACCGCCCTGTAATCGTCCGGGCTCAGACGTATGGTTATTCTGTCCTGCTCCGAACAACAACTTACTGTCGCTGCAATGATATTGCCCAATATTGCCGGGTCCAGAGCGATCTCCTGCAGGATGATTTTCTTGGCCACCAGGCTTGAGAGCTTCAGCAGATCACTCTCGCTATCCCGCAAGACCCTTTCCCGCAAGGAAACAAGACTGTCCGCACCGTCCCTCAGTGCCCGGAAAACGTGCGCCAGTCCGCGCTCCGCAGCCTGCCGCCCTTCTTCAACCCCGCGCTGATATGCCTCTGTTAGCTGCGTCTGTAAATCTTCCTCGGCAACGTACAGCATCCCGTCCGGAATATCGGCGGCAACCGAGATTCCGGCATCGGTGGCGCCATCGCCTTCCGTTGCTTCAGCGTCTTCCTCATCATGCTCGGCGACATCGAGATGTTCGTTGAAAAAAAGCGGTTTAAACCCATCTGCTTCCAGATAAACCGGGGGAGATTCCTGTTCCTCCATGCCGGCGCCAATCAACGCCTCATAGTTCACGTTGCATATGGAACTCCCCTTGATGCTCCCCTTCTTGATCACCCTAGACAAGGACGTCATCCCCGCCACGTCCGGCAATTACCACCTTGCCATCCTCTTCCATCTTGCGGACGATCTTGATGATTTCCGACTGAGCCTTTTCGACATCGGAAAGCCGGACCGGACCCATTACCTCCAGGTCTTCCTTTATCATTTCCGCGGCGCGGCTCGAAATGTTTCTGAACACCTTTTCCTTGACCTCTTCCGTAGATGCCTTCATGGCAAGGGTCAGGGTATCGTTTGAAATCTCCCGCATAATGGCCTGGATGGAGCGGTCATCCAGCTTGAAGATATCTTCGAACGTGAACAGGTGTTTTCTGATCACCTCTGCCAGCGGCGGATTCATCACATCCAGTTTGTCAAGGATATGCTTCTCCTTGCTTCTCTCCAGATGATTGAACATCTCGACGACTTTCTCGACGCCGCCGACCTTGAATCTCTGGACACCACCCATTGACGTCAGCTCCCGGCGAATGACATCGTCGATGTCATTAAGGACTTCAGGAGATACCTGATCAACATCGGCAATCCGGATCACAACCTCGGCCTGCAGGTCAACCGGGAGATGGCTTATGATCTCGCTCGTCTGTTTGGGGCGAAGCTTGGCAACGATTACGGCAATCGTCTGCGGATGCTCCTGGGACAGAAAGTTGGCAATGGTCTTGGCATCCATGCTCCCGAGAATATCTTCAATATCTCCGATATTTGCGGTATGCAGTTCTTGCAGCAACAACTCCGCTTTCTGCGGACCAAGGGCCTTTTCAAGGACTTTGCGCACATATTCATCGCCCTGGGCAAAGAAGCCGGCATCTGGACTAGTTATCACGTTGAATTCGTTGACAACGTCCTGGATGACCGTCATCGGCACATGTCCCAGATTTGCCATACTCTGGCTGATCTTTTTTATGTCATTGTCTTCCAGATGCGAAAAAACCTTACTGGTTGCTTCGCTCCCCACATATAGAAGAAGTATTGCCGCCTTTTCAGCACCTGTCATAAGGAATAACCCATCATTTCAAATAACTTCAGGACTCTTTTTTGTCGAGCCAGTTTTTTATCACCTGAGACGCCTGATATGATTCGGTTTTTACTTTCTCAATCAGTTCCATCTGGCTTGCCCCCTGAACCGCTAGCTGCTTCTGCTGCGAAGCGATCATCTCCCGAACCTTTTCTTCAACGTTCTCCTCGGGGACAAATGTGGTTCTGGGCATTCCTGCTTTCAAAGATTTCAACAGCGGCCTGATGACCAGGAACAGCAACGCAAAGAAACCGATGGCAATCAATACGTTTTTCAGCATCGAAAGAAACAGGGGGGCATTCCACCATTCGTCCTTAACGCCGCCGGCAGCATCCTCGGTATCCTGAAAAGGTATATTGGCAACCGTAACCTGATCGCCCCGCTCGGCACTGAAGCCGACCGCACTCTTTACCAGCGCCTCTATTTTCGTCAGCTCATCCGGCGTTCTGGGGGTATACTTGGGCTTGCCGGTTTTCCCATCCTTACCGGCAGCCGGGATATCATACTTCCCGTCAACCAGAATCGCTACAGAGACCTTTGCCAGCGAGCCGACCGGTTCGATTGTGCGCGCCGTCGAACGGCTGACTTCGTAGTTGAGGGTTTCATCGCTCTTGGAGTTACCCCCTGCTGCCTGGGGCTGGGTAGCAGGGGTCCTCCCCAGGTTTGTCTGCACACCCGGCACACCGGTCAGTGCGCCACTCCCCCCCTTTTCCTCGCTCCGCTGCTCACTTCTGACCGCTGCAGACTCGGGGTCATAACGCTCCTCGAATTTCTCCACCTGCTTGAAGTTGAACGATGCCGAAACCCTTGCCACTGACTTGCCGGAGCCGACCACCTTATCCAGCAGGGATTGCAACCGGTCTTCGGTACTCTTCTCAAACGACCTCTGGGTCTCCTGCATTGTCGCCGACATCTTGGCCGTGGCGTCCCCCGGACCGCCACGGGAAAGGATCTTACCCTTACCGTCAAGAACAGTCACATGTTCGGTGTCCAGCCCCTCCACCGACGCGGCAACCAGATGCACAACCCCCTGCACGTCAGCTTCCTTAAGAGACCGTCCCCCCTTTATCTTAAGCACCACGGAAGCGGTCGGGGGTTTTTCGGCGTCCTTGAACAGGCTTTTTTCCGGAATTGCCAGGTGCACCCGGGCCTGTTCGACACCGGCCAGTTGCGATATGGTCCGGGAAAGCTCTCCCTGCAGTGCCCTCTGGTAGTTGAGCTTCTGCACGAATTCGGTCATCCCGAAGTTTTTCCGGTCAAAGATCTCGTATCCGACCCCGCCCCCCTGAGGAAGCCCTTCAGAGGCGAGCGTGAGCCGCAGGTCGTAGACCTTTTCGGCCGGGACCAGTATGGCCTTCCCGTCCGCAGATAGGCGATACGGCACCTTCTGGTCCTTCAATTTTTTGACTATCTCGCCGGCATCCTCAGTGGTCAGATTGGCAAAAAGAGGCTTGTAATCGGTCCTGTTGGCCACGATTATCAATACCGCAAAGGCAGCGATCGAGAGCCCGACTATCCCGCCCACGAGCCAGCGCTTGGCAGGCGGCAGGGCAAGAAAAGGTTCAATAAATTTTTTGATATTATCTGGCATCGATTACTCTGTTAATGAATTAGCCTCGCTCTCTAACGCCGCTCGAACGCTAGCGCTGCAATAAGCTTTAGACGCAAGACAAGCAAAAAGTCACGGGGACATTACCAAAGGTTGAGAGCAGCAACCTTCGCGCTACCATTCAGACCGGCATCCGCATGATTTCCTGATAGGCCTCAACGGCCTTGTTCCTGACCTGGGTCATAAACTGAAAGGAGATGCTTGCTTTCTCCATGGCAATCATGACCTCGTGCAACGATTTCGTCTCACCGGTTACGAGTTGCTGGACCGCCTGGTCAGACTCGACCTGCGTACTGTTGACCTTTTCCATCATCTCCCCGAGAAACTTGCTGAACCCCTCTGACGGAGAAGCTGCCGGAGACGAAACAGCTGCAGAGGGAAAGGCTTTGCCGATCCCGAATCCGCTTTCAATAGCCTTGATTTCCATTGATTACTCCTGATTACTGTTTATTACTATCGCCCGATTTCCAGGGTTTTCATCGCCATGCTCTTTGCAGCCTGGGAGGCAGTGATATTGGCCTCATAGGCCCTGGTGGCGGCAATCATGTCCGCCATCTCCTCCACGACATTCACGTTGGGATAAGCGACATAACCCTGGGCATCGGCATCCGGATGCGAAGGATCATACTGCATCCTGGGGGGATTCCGGTCTTCAACTATATCCACTACCTCGACGCCCATGGAACCTTTTTTGACAGCACTCTGCAGCGCGGAACCAAATGAAGTCGAAGGCGGGGAGGTGGCAAAAACCGCATCCTTCCTTTTGTATGGCCCCCCCTCCGGGGTCCTGGTCGCATTGGCATTGGCAATGTTGCCTGAAATGATGTTCATGCGGGTCCGCTCGGCAGTAAGGGCGGAAGAACTGATGTCCATAGATGTAAAGAAGTCCATATTCACCTCTCTCGTTACGGGTGCATCCCATTAGGGCCTACTGCCCCTTGATGGCAATTTTAAGCCCCTCGAACTTTTTGCTGATCATCTGCACCGAAGCATTATACAGAATCTGGTTTGTCGCCAGCTTTCCCATCTCCTGTTCAAGTTCGACCGCATTGCCGTCACGCCCGACTCCCGGAGCAGGGGTCTGGATTACCCTCCCCTCAACCGCAGCGATGGAACCGGCCTGCCCCTTCAGCGGAATATGACGGGGATGCGTCACTGCTTTACCGGTTGAACCCGCAGATTTTGCCGACTTCAAGGCATCCTTGAGTTCACCCTCAAAAGAAAGCGCCGCAGGAACAAAATTCGGTGTTTCCACATTGGCGAGATTGGCAGAAATCTGATTGTGGTTTTTCGCTCGCAGATCGATGCTTTTTCCAAGCAGCTCGATGGTATTGGCAAATATCCCCTCAATCGGCATAGTACCCCCTCCTTGTGTCAATGCCTTTGAGCAAAAGATATACCATCATATTTATTAAACGATATCAGTCAGTTGCAAAACAAAAAAGGCGCCCGGCATGGGCGCCCCAATATCATTTTTGACAAAAGCCATTTTTTTGACTCACCTCAAATATCGGCGCCGATTCTCTCTTTCCACTCCAGATCAGCCAGTTCCTGTGAAGCCAGTCGCTGCCAGACCGGGTCGCTCCCTTCCTGAACAATCTTTTGCCAGCTTTTTTTCGCGGCAGTTGTCTGTCCCTGCTTTTTGCTCAACTCGCCTATTCTGAACAGGAACCGGTCTCTTCCTTCCTGAGGTGCCTGCCCAAGGCCAGAAGTAAAATAGGCCATTGCTTTGGAATTGTTTCTGGAAGCCAGGCTGGACGAACCGGCGACAAAATAGGCATCAGCCAGTAATGGCGAAGCGATCCGCCGTTCATTTACCGCGGCAATGAACAGCTCCATGGCCCTGCCGGCCTGCGTGACATCCTTCCCCGCTTCAAAGGATTTCCCGAGGTAATAGTAGCTTTCCGGCTTGTCGGCCCTCTGCTTCGGATCCAGAAGGAAAGCGAGATCGGCCTTCACCGATTTCATATCCCCCTTACGGTATCCGATGTCGCCCAGCACTTCCCTGACACTCTTAGTGTCATTAAATAGCGGGAATCTGCGCACGAATTCCCGGCCGGTCGATTCCGCAACATCCCAGTCCGAAAGCGCAATCGAGTTCTCAAGCATTTTCCCGTAAAGGAACGGCGCCTGCTGTACCGCCCAATCACGCCGCACCAGGCGCCCGAAGAGCCGGTTCTCATCCTGTTTCAGCCCCAATTTGGTGAAGGATTGATCCAGATCGACAACGAAAGCAGGTTCGGACAGGCACTTGGCAAGATAGTCGGCATGGCGGTCCATAATCCTGACCATCTGCTCGGCATCACCGGAAGCCTTTAATTCCGAGTAGACTATCGGCATGAGGTCAAGGTGCATGGCGAGGGCCAGAGATGCCATAATCCCCCTCGGATACCGTTTTTCATAGTCGGCAACCACTGTCAGGGCATCAATGCCGCGGCCGAAAAGGGATTCAAGCAGTGCTGCCTTGAAAAACGCCTCTTCCCTCACGATGAAATCGCCGGAAACTCTTGCTATGCGCAGGTACTCATCCCTTAGTCCCTGGTAACCGTAACTGTCAATCTCCGGGAAACGCCTGTCGGCAAGTTTGAGAGCGGCATATACAGCCGCCTTGTTATCCGGGAAAAACCGGATGACATTGCCATAGATCACCCTGGATTCCGTCTCCTGCTTCTGCCGGGAAAGGATATCCGCCAGACGCACCAGCAATATTGGAGCTGTTTTCTTTTCGGCTTTGCTCGCTATCAGGCGGGAAAGGAGCCGCCTTCCCGCAGGGAGATCTCCCCCCCTGACAAGACAGTCGGCGTAGGCAAACTTGACATCGGCGCTCATGTCAAGAAACTGCGGCCAGATGCTTTCTGCGTACTTGAAGAGCTGAAGAGCGCGCTCGTATTCGAGCAGGCAGTAATATGCCTGGCCGCATCGGTATGCAGCCAGAGCCCTTATCCCGGAATCCTTCTGCATAAAGGCATTGAATATACCGACGGCATCTGAAGATTGCCCCTTGTAGATAGCGGCCTCACCCATCAGGAACTGCCGGGTTTCTTCTTCGCTCAACTGCGCCCGGAGCGACTGCTGATCGGTAGGCACAAAAGGGAGCTCTGACCTGATCGGCGGATCATACTCACGGACAAACTTCCCGGTCCCGGCCCAGATAGGTTCACGGCCGGCAAGCATAGGTGGAGCAGTGACAACATTCCGGAACCGCGGACCGATATCCAGCGTCAGTGTCTGCGAACAGCTGTCGAGCAGCCTCAACCCCTCGCCTGGACCGGTCATCCCCACGGTAACCTGAAGACGTTCTCCGCGTTGCGCGACCGTGATCCCTTTGACATGATGGTCGGCATAGTTCCTCAGACGGCGCAGCATGGGGGCATCGGCAAGGGGGAATGTAAGCTTCAGGCGGTTTCCGGGGAGTTCCGTTACAGAGTGGGGAGTTTCCCTGTCCAGCTGGAATATGAGGCGGGTGTAGTCCGGTCGCGGCTTTATGTCTATGCGGCGCAGACGCGAAGGAGTTTCAGCAGCGGAAACGATGGGATTCCCGATGACTGTCAGCGCCAGCGCCGCAAGAGATAATATGAATCTCCGCCGCGCCATCACGCAGCCTTCAGGAACCTGTTGACTTTTGTAACCAGTTCGTCGGCATCATAAGGCTTGAGAACAATATCCCGCGCCCCATACTTGAGTGCCTTTAACACTCCGGAGCGGGTCCATTGCGGCGCGCACATGATGATCGGGAGAGGAGCGTCCTGGTTCATGGCATTAATCTTGATACAGAGCGCCAGTTCGCGGTCCTCGGTATCGGCTACCCCCACAACTGCAACCCTGGCATTGTTCTGAGCGCATATCTCCCTGATGTCGGCCTTTAACGAAGCAGCCACCACATTCATACCGGCGGCACACAACGACTGCCTGACATTCTCGCGAACCTGCTCGTCGTCTTCCAGCAGCAGTATGATTGCCTCTGCCTCGGGGACAGCTCCGGCAGCGGGCGCACTGGCTGTTTCAGCTCCGGCGGCAGCGGCTCCGGCATCGGCAGCAACAGGTTCGGGTTCGGCAGCGGGCGGCTCGATCTGGTGTGCAAGCTCAACGGGCATCAGGATGTTGAGCCGGTCCATCTCCAGCCCTTCCATATTCAGCTGGGCACGGAAAAGTACATACTCTCCGGTGGGGATCGGCTCTTCGTCCGACATCTCATCGACACCGGGGATGAATTTTTTCGGGGAATTCAGCTTGAGATGGATCTTCTTCGGCAGTGACGGTTTGAGCACGGAATTGAATGAGCCGATTATCTGGTTCATTATTTCGCCGAAGGCATCGATATCATCCGGCTCCATTATGGCCAGTCTGCGTTTTTCGTTGACCCGTGCGGGCGGGATCCCCAACAGGAGACCGCTGAGCAGAATTGCGTCCCTGAGGGAAAAGATCATGTAGAACTGGCCGGAATACTCTTCCCTAGCCTCTACGTTCGCAACAAAGATGGCGTCATCACTATCGGAGAAATAGGTTATTTTATTGGTAGTTACACTATCGCTTTCATCTATGGTGAGCTGCTGTCCAAGCAGCATGCTGCTCTCCTCCCCTGTCTGGGTAAGGGCAGCATCCATCATATCTTTTAGTTTGACTTGACTCATGGGCACTCTGCAGCTTTCAGGATTCCTTGCTCAACTTGAGGCCGACCAGGAACCTCGCATCTTCAAAAGTAAACGGGATTATAACACAATCGCTGTCAGTCATGGCATTTATCGTGTATTCTTCGCCGGAGATAACCGTAGGGATCGAAAGACTGATGTCAAGCCCGCCCTTGGAAAGGATCTGCTTGACATATCCCCCGAGCATGTTGGCAATCTCCCCGAGCGCGTCGTTCACATCTTCACCGACCTCGTCAACATCCATTCCCAGCATGTTGGAGGTAATTCTCATGGCAAACGGCTTGGGGCAATGGATGGAGAGTATCCCGGTATATTTCCCGGCAAGTCCGACCATTCCGGTTATGCTGCACTGAAAATGGGTCACCGGCTCCGACAGAGGGAGAGAATCGGCAACGTCCATCATTACCATGGTATTGAACACTTCCTTTGTGGCGTGAATCACATAACCCTTGAGATCGTCTTCCTGCAGATGGGCTGCCTGTGAAACATTCAGATTAAGTGTCATAGCAGCCCTCCGAGTCTTTCGTTGAGCTGTTCAGGGGTAAACGGTTTCTTGATACTGTCGCTGGCGCCGCTGTTCATGGCTTCCTTGAGAATATCCTCGCCACCTTCGGTGGTGATCATGACAATCGGAACCTTGTTGCCGTTGGCGCGAACCGCCTTGATGAACTCCAGCCCGTCCATGTTGGGCATATTGATGTCGGACAGGATCAGATCAACCTTGTTGCCCGACAGGGCGTTAAGGCCTTCAATGCCGTCGCCCGCCTCGAAGATGTCGTCTACCGGTAAACCGGCCTGACGCAGGGATCTGGATATGATTTTTCTCATTGTTGATGAATCGTCTACGATCAGTACGTTGGCCATTTGGAACTCCTCCTTGTTTTATATGCAAAATTGGTCAGGTTAAACATTACACGCTTATATCCGTTACGCAACCCCATCACATACGGGCAAACAGAAATTATCCCCATAGGATTTACATGTAATGTAACTTTAACTTCTGTATTCGGCATCGAAGCCCAAATCTTTAGATTGACCGATCCCCGGCCGGAATCTTTACGGTAAAACAGCTCCCCTCACCTTCACTGCTGGCGACTTCGATCCCTCCACCATGCTCCTCGGCAAGGGCCTTGCAAATCGTGAGCCCCAGGCCGGTCCCCTTGTAACCCTTGACCTTTTCCGAACGATAATACTTGTTGAATATCCGCTCCTGGTCCTTTACCGGAATGCCGATACCGGTATCGGAAACCTGCACGACAATGTCCGTAGCGCTGACGAACCCGGAGACCCTTATCTCTCCCCCTTTGGGGGTGAACTTTATGGCATTCCCGATCAGGTTGGAAAAAACCCTGCCGAGTTGCCTGGCGTCAGCCTTGATGATGGGCAGCCCGGGCTCCAGCGAAAGCTTGAACCCGATCCCATGAGTTTCCGCATCCTGGGCCAATTCCGTGCAGCATTCATTCAGAATTTTCCCGACATCGCAGAAATCGCGCCGGATTTCCACAAGGCCGGCATCCAGCCGGTATGAATCGATGATATCCTCAATCATGCCTTGAAGCCTGTGACCGCTTCTCTTCATCTCGGCCAGACATAATATTGCCCGCTCCCGGCGTGAAACATCCGGGTCCCCGGAAAGGGCATCCACATATCCCAGCATCACGGTCAACGGCGACTTGAGGTCATGAGTCATGGTTGCCACGAACTCGTCGCTCTGCCTCTGCTCGCGCCTTTCCTGACTGATATCTCTAAGCTCGTACATGTCCCCCAGGCATGAACCTTCGCGACAGATAACCGACGTCGCCTTTGCCTGTATCACCAAGCCGTGTAAGTTCATCTCCACGTGGTAGTCCCGGCAGTTCTCCCCAAGGAGCTTGTAGATGGCCGTCCTCAAAGGGAGCATATAAACCCTTTTTCCCAAGACCTCATGCCGCGAAATCTGCAGGATCCTTTCCGCGGACTGATTCAGGTAGCAGATGGTACCTTCGTTATCTACCATGACCAGACCGACGGAAAGATTTTCCAGCAGCGACTCGGCCAGTCCCGGGCCTCCCGTAATCTTTCCGGTTACGGCAGAATCGGCTTCATGTGGGGAATTTACTGTTGATTCCATACAGTTACCTATCGGAAACAGAGTCATACTACTTGAGGAAAACTTTCCGGTTTCATCAACCCCATTTTGCTTGTCAGCCCCCTTATTTCCCGGAACCGGACCCGGCAGGTTTGACGCTAGGCAGTTCGCATGGTAAAGAATCCTAATGGCTTGTAACGGCTCGTACGGAGAAATTCATGTTTAAAGCATATCTCACCTCGTTAAGAAGCATCAGAATTTTCATGCTTTCATTCGGCATAATAATGGGAGTGATTTTCCCGTTTTACTCGGCAATATTTTTCGGGAGCGCGGCCTTTACCCCTCTCTATGTCATCGGCTGCATCATTGCCGGTTTGCTTGTGGGTTCATTCTGTTCGGCGATTATCAAGCAGGCGCTGCAAATCCAGCTACAGTACCAGTTCGACGCCCTGGCGCGCATCTCAAAGAATACCGCCCTCGAATACCCCATAGTGGCCGGAGACGAGCTGGAATCCCTGCAGGCCTGCCACAGAAGCTTTCTCGACCGGGTAGTCTCTATGGTCAATAACGTTGCCGAAATTTCGCGGGACTATATTACCAAGTGCAACGATCTCACCGATACCTCGCACAAAATGGTCGAAGGGAATGAAACCCATTCCGTGAAAGAATATGAGACCCTGGAATCGGTCGCCAAGGTCAACGAATTTTTCCGGGCACTTGTCCACGAGATTGAAGAGTTGAGCGTCCGCAGCGACGAACATTCGTCCTTTGCCGGCGAGATCAATTCCACCACCGATTCAATTGCCCAGACAATCCGCAATTATTCCGACAGTGTATTGAACACGTCGGCCTCTATTGAAGAGATGGCCGCCAATCTGAAGGAGATCGCAGGGAACATCGAAGCGCTGTCCTCATCCACGGAACAGACCTCCAGCTCGATCCAGCAGATTACCACGGCAATAAACAACGTCCGGGACAATACCCAGAGAGCTGTGGAGAGTTCCGTAAACGTAAGAATGCTTGCCCAGGACGGAATGAGGGCAATGACCGCAACCCTGAAGGCAATGCATGAAATCGAACAGAGTACCGAGGATTCATTCAATGCCATCGGCCGGCTTTCGGTCTATTCGGCCCGGGTCGGTGAGTTCGTCAAGATGATTCAGGAGGTCGTCGAGCAAACCAACCTGCTCGCCCTGAATGCCTCCATAATCGCGGCTCAGGCTGGCAACCGCGGCAGGGCGTTCGCCGTGGTTGCCG
This sequence comes from Geobacter sp. OR-1, assembly GCF_000813145.1. GTDB lineage: Bacteria > Desulfobacterota > Desulfuromonadia > Geobacterales > DSM-12255 > Geoanaerobacter. Next base: position 199,279 of record NZ_BAZF01000007.1, read on the forward strand.
ATGAAGTCCGGTTGCTGGCCCATCGGACCGCTTCCTCGGCAAGCGAGATCCAGGAGCTGGTCAAGAACATCCAAAAGGAAACCGCGGCCGTCCAAAGAGCAATCGCAATCGGCAAGGACCGCGGCAAGAGCGGGGTAAAGATCTCGGCCATGACGAGCGATGCCCTGGCAAAAATCGAGCTCACCTCGACCGAGGTTGCCCAGATGATCCAGAAGATCGCGGCGACAACCGTCAAACAGGCCTCCGGCAGCAGGGTCATCGGCGAAGAAGCGGAAAAAAACCTGGAGCGGGTCAGGCAGGTTACCCGTTCGATCAAGGAGCAGGAGCGGGGTACGACCCTTGTTGTTTCGGCCCTTGAGGATATGCGTGACCTGTCGCACAAGGTTATTAGCTCTACGCAGGAACAGACCAAAGGGACGCATGTTTACCTGCAAAGCGTAATTGAAGACAACGATCGCATGAAACAGCTGCGCAAGAAGGCCATGGAACAGTTGAAGCTCAGCAACCACCTGAAAACCTGTATTGAAGAATCGGGCGTTCTGACGCAGGAAAACGTGAGGAACTCAAAGGAGATTTTTACGCAGATCGACATCCTTGCCAAGGGGACGCAAAGGCTGCGACAGGAAATCCTGCCGTTCAGCGGTCAAGAGGAAGAAGCTTCACCATCTCTGCCAGCTGAGGATTTCTGAGGGAATAGCAGACCCTTGTCCCGTCCCGTCTGGCCTCAAGTATACCGTTATCCTTCATGACTTTCAGGTGCTGAGACACCACTGCCTGGGGCAAACCCAGGCATTCCCAGATCTCCTTGACGCATGAACATCGCCCGGATAGACCGGCCACTATTCGCAACCGGACCGGATGCCCCAGAATCCTCAAAATGAGCGCCTGTTGCCTGAAAACGGCTTCGTTTGGCATTTCAACCGTCATTGTTGCACCTGGTAGCCGTTGCGATACCATCCCATAATACCGTCCTGCATATTGTAAACCTCGGCGTACCCTTTGCCGGCCAGAAAACCGGCCACCAGGTTGGAGCGCGAGCCAACGGCGCAATAGACCAGGATCGGGCGGTTTTTCGGGACCTCGTTCAGACGCCGCTCAATCTCATTGATGGGGATCAGAATCGACCCTTTCAGCCGTGCCTGCCGATACTCCTCGTGAGTCCTGACATCGAGGAGATAGATATTTTTCTTCTGGTCGATCATTTTTCTCGCCTCGGTTGAGGAGATATTCCGGTACCCGGCGGAAAAGGCGGTGACCGCGATCAATCCGAGCAGGAAAACCAAAGAGACAATCCTGGACATTTAAATCCTCCCTGTTTGTTTCATTTTATTTCGACTGACGTTCCAACCATGGCAGGGTGAAACTGCCCCGCCAGCTCCTGCTGCATTCTCGCTGCAGCGTGGAATCCGGTGCAATGGGCGCCATAGATCTTGCCGACCCTCATGCTCCGCAGGGCATTCATGGTCGCTGCCAGCTGCTGCGCCGTACAGAAACCGAGATGTGTACCGCCGATCACCGCCTGCACCCGCTCGACTCCGGTGAGCTCCCGTGCCGCCTCAATGGTATTGATCACCCCGGCGTGACAGCAGCCGAGCAACAGCACCAGCCCCTTTTCAGCAACAATCACCAGCGACTGATCGTCGGCAAGAGGATCGGCATGACAGCCGCTGCTGTCGCAGAACATGCCGCTGTCGCCGGTCTCGAAGCTGTTCCGCCGCGGCACATTCCCGGTCAGGAAGATTGCCGGTGCGATCTCCCGGCTACCTTCGCAAAAATCGAACTCGGCCCCGATCCCCCGCAGATAAGCCTCTCCGAAAGGGATGCCGATCGACAGCGCCTCGCCGGTATCTTTCACCCGGTACCGCGGAGTGAAAAGCGCCGGGTGGGCATAGATAGCCTTGCGGCCGGCCAGCTGCAGAAACTGCCGCAGCCCGCCGGTATGATCGTAATGCCCGTGGGAAAGGGCAACCCCCGACACCTTGCGCAGATCCCTGTTCAGCCTGGTCGCGTTGTGAACCAGGGTATCTCCGCCACCGGTGTCGAAGAGAAGCGAGCCGCCATCCCATTCGACCAGCGCGCTGAAACCATGCTCCCCGAGCGTGCCGCTGACCAGCCCAACAGAGTTGTCACATAATACAGTGACCCTGAACTTCATTTTGGGCAACAGTCCTTGGGGAATTTCGGTACGCCGAGCTTGGCCAGGATGTTGAATAGCGGGCAAAACTGGGTGAACCCGGACTGGAACAGGTTAAGCCCGACAAAACCGGTAAACCAGAGCCAGTAGGGGGAGTGAAACTGGGCCAGCAGCAGCGAGATCAATACAAAACTCCCGGCCACGATCCTGACGACACGTTCAATATAGAATTCTTCTTTCATGATATATCTCCTATTTTTCTATCAGGGCAATTCGCGAATTGCCCCTACCGGGCAGACAACAGTTCCGCTATTTTGCCCGCCACCTCTCCGGTCAACACCGGACAGACCCCTTTGTGGTTCTGACGAATGATCTTGCAGCAGGTAAAATCGTATTTCTCTTTGAACCAGACATGCAGTTCGCGGGTCAGGTGCGCGATCCGTTTCTTGTCGTCACCCAGTACCAGCCCAAGCGCAACGGTTCCTCCGGAAACCGCCCCGCAGATGCATCCCGAACCGGAACCGCCCCCGAAACCGCTGACCGTATGGACCAGTGCCTCTGGGGCCTCGGGTGAGAAATGTCTCCTGATCACCTCCAGCACCGCCTCGGCGCAGTGATATTTCCCGGAGCGATACAACGCCTCGGCCTCAACCCGGCAGAGTTCGCCAAGCTCCATGTCTTCGAGCGACTGCTGTTTCTTCTTGAACCACATCAGTCAATACTCCTTTGCGAGTTATATATCATCGAAATCTTCAGTATGGGTATCGATGATTTCCCAATTGTCATTCGTGATGTCGCCTTTGCCACCGTTAACTGTTGCCGTATGTCTCTCTTTCCACGACTGCACAAGATAATAAAGTACCGGTATGGTCACCCTGGACAGGGTTGTCGAGGCGATCTCGCCGCACATCATGGCAATCGCCAGCCCCTGAAAGATCGGATCAAAGACAATGACAAAGCTTCCGACTACCACCGCGCCTGCAGTCAGCAGCATCGGCCTGAACCTTACCGCGCCGGCCTCGATAATCGCTTCGTCCAATGCCATGCCTTCGCGTCGCTTAATCTCGGCAAAATCGATCAGGATGATGGAGTTCCGGACAATGATGCCGGCCAGGGCGATGAATCCGATCATGGAGGTAGCGGTGAAAAACGCCCCGAACAGGGCATGTCCCGGCAGAATGCCGATAAGAGTGAGCGGAATCGGCGCCATTATCACCAGCGGGGTGGTGAAGTCTTTGAACCAGGCCACCACCAGGATGTAGATCAGCACCATCACCGCAGCGAAGGCAAGACCGAGATCGCGGAACACCTCGTAGGTGATGTGCCACTCGCCATCCCATTTGAGGCCGGGCTTTTCTTCGCTCCAGGGTTGCCGGGAAGCGAGCTGCTCGATCTTGTACCCGCCCGGCAGCGCAATGGCGTCAATCTCCTTCTGCATCTTGAGAATCGCGTACACCGGCGCCTCGACAGCCCCGGCCACGTCGCCGATGACATAAACCACGTTTTTCAGATTCTTGCGATACAGCGTCTTCTCCTCAAACCCCGGCACCGGCTTGACCAGTTGGGAAAGCGGAACGTTCCCCTTCTGGCCCGGGAGATAGACCGAAGAAAGCGCTGTGAGTGAACTCCGGTCGCTTACCGGTAGCCGGAGATTAAGGGTTACCGGTTCCTTCTCCTTCGGCAAATGCAGCAACCCGGCATCCATGCCGCCAAGGGCTATCCTGAGCGTCCTGGCTACGTCGTCCGCGGCGATACCGTTGAGGGCGGCCTTTTCCCGATCCACCGCAAATGTCACCTTCTGGCGGTCGTCCTCGCGATACCAGTCCACATCGACAACGCCGGGGGTCCTGGTGAAGATCGCCTTGACCTTCTGCGCAATATCGGCCCGGGTGGCGTCGTCGGGGCCGTACACCTCGGCAACCAAAGTGGAAAGGACCGGCGGACCGGGCGGGATCTCGGCTACCTTGACCCTGGCGCCGTACCTGTCCGCCACTGCCTTAACCAGCGGCCTGACCTTCTTGGCAATGTCGTGCGACTGCAACTTGCGGTCGGCCTTCTGGGCCAGGTTCACCTGCAGATCAGCTAAATTAGACCCCTTGCGCAGATAGTAATGCCTTACCAGCCCGTTGAAATTGAACGGCGAGTTCACACCGACGTAAGTCTGGAAATTGACCACCTCCGGGACTGCCCTGAGCGTATCTCCCATCTCCGCGGCGATCCGGGCGGTCTGCTCCAGCGGCGTGCCGTCCGGGGCATCGATGATCACCTGCAGCTCGTTCTTGTTGTCGAATGGCAGCATCTTGACCGTTACCGCCTTGAAATAGATCAAAGAGCAGGCCAGGAGCAGCAGCACGACCACACCGGCGAGGAAACCGTTGCGCAACGGCTTCCTGTGGATAAGTGCACCCATGGCCCGGCGGTAGAAGGCGGTCAGTTTCGAGTCATCGATCTCATCCCCGCCGCCATGGTGCGATTCCCCCTTCATGAACCGGAAGGCAAAGTACGGTGTTACGATGAAGGCGATGAACATGGAGAGGAGCATCGCCATGCTGGCGCCGACCGGGATCGGCCGCATGTACGGCCCCATCAGCCCGCCGACGAACCCCATCGGCAGAATGGAGCAGATTACGGCGAACGTGGCCAGGACTGTCGGGTTGCCGATCTCGTCCACGGCGCGGATGGCTGCCTCCAGCGGCTTGAGCCGGGTGGTGGTGAAGTAGCGGTGGATGTTTTCCACCACCACAATCGCATCATCCACCAGGATGCCGATGGAAAAGATCAGTGCAAAGAGCGTGATCCGGTTCAGGGTGTAGCCGATCAGGTAGAAGATCAGGATGGTCAGCGCCAGGGTCACCGGGATGGCGATTGCCGCCACTGCTCCGGCACGCCACCCCATGAACAGCGCGATCAGGATGGTAACCGAGATGGCGGCCAGGAACATATGAAACAGCAGTTCATTGTTCTTTTCCCGGGCGGTTTCACCGTAGTTGCGGGTTACGGTTACCTGGACATCGGCAGGGATCACCTTTCCCTTCAGGAATTCGACCTTGTTCATCAGGTCTTCCGCCACCCAGGTGGCATTGGCACCGGTGCGCTTGGCAACCGATATGGTCACTGCCGGAAAATTCTTTCCGGTTGCTCCCGCCGGGATCTGCTTTGCGGCCGCTGGGCCGAAGCCGAAAAAGACATAATCCTGCGGTTCGGAGGCATCGTCCTTTACTGTGGCCACATCGGAGAGGTAGACCGGCCGGTTGTCCCTGACCGCCACGACCAACTGCTGCACCGCTTGGACAGTGGCGAAAAACTCGCCCGTCTGCACCAGCATCTCCCTGTTTGCCGAGCTGAACGCCCCTGCCGGCAGGCTGGAGTTCCCTTTCTGCAGGGCAGCCGCAACCTCGAGCGGAGAAATCCCCCGTGATGCCAGCCGGCCGGCATCGAGGGCAATTCTGACCTGCCTCGTAACGCCGCCGGTAACCAGGGCCTCAGCTACGTTTTCACCCTTCTTCAGCTCGTCGCAGACCTCCTTGGCGACGGACCTGAGCATCGCGTGATCGTAACGGTCGGACCAGAGGGTCAGCGTCAGGATCGGCACGTCGTCGATCGATTTCGGCGCCACGAGAGGTTCACCGGCACCGGGCGGGAGCAGGTTCCGGTTGCTCATCACCTTGTTATACAGCTTGACGAGCGACTTCTCCATGTCCTCGCCCACCAGGTAACGGACCGTTATAATCCCCATTCCGGGGCGGCTCATGGAGTAGAGGTACTCAACCCCCTTGATCTCCCAGAGCTTCCGTTCCAGCGGCTTGACCACCCGCTCCTGGACCTCTGCCGGCGATGCGCCTGGGATCGGCAGGAAGATATCGATCATCGGCACCACGATCTGCGGCTCTTCCTCGCGCGGGGTCATCTTGACCGCAAACAGCCCGAGCAGCAGAGCTGCGACAACTATCAACGGCGTCAGCTTGGAATTTATGAAGGCCCGGGCGATCTTCCCGGCAAATCCGAGGTTGCTCATCAACTCACTCCACTTTCGCGCCGTCGGTTACCTTCTCCGTACCTGCAACCACGACCCGTTCCCCAGCCGAAAGCCCGGAAAGGATCTCCACCTTGTCGCCGATTGCCCGTCCCGGTTTCACCAGTCTCATCCGGGCAATATTTCCGCTGTCGACCACCCAGACCGAGGTTAGTGTTCCTCTTTCCAGTACCGCCATTTTAGGCACCAGCATCCCGCCGGTCTTTCCCAACGGGAAATACGCCCGGCCATAGATTCCGGAACGAAGCCCGTTCCCGGACACGGCAATTTTTGCGGTAAAGGTCCTGCTGGCCGGATCGACAACCGGAACGACCTCGGCGACAGCCGCCAGCCTCGGCTGTTGCCCGTCGAGTGCTATTTCAACCTGCTGGCCGGACGCCACCCGGCCCTTCAGGCTTTCCGGAACCTGGACATGCAGGCGATACCCGGAGTCCGCCTCAAGCGTCGCGATCGGCATACCCGGAAATACCGTGGTGCCCCGGTCGACCGACTTCACCGTGACAACGCCGCTCATCGGGGCCGTCACCCGGGTGTAACCAGAGACGACAGCTGCCCCCCTGGAACTCTCCCGCGCCTGGACAAGCCTTGATTCGGCCCGCAATACCCCCTGCTCGGCAACTTCCTGCTCCGTCTTGCGGTTATCGTATTCCTGCCGGGTAACCGCCTGCTCGGTATAAAGCTTCTGATAACGAAGAAACGTGGCATCGGCCAGTCTTTTCCTGGATTTTGCCTCTTCCAGCGCCCGCCCTGCCTCCTCGACGCCGGCCGCGGCCGCCGAGGCATTGGCCAGCGCCTCGTTCGCCTCCAGGACCGCCAGAACCTGCCCTTTAGTAACCCGGTCCCCTTCCCTGACGGTCATCGCCGTGATCGTTCCGGCAACGCGGACAGCCACAACCGCACTGTTAACGGCCACAACCGTACCGACCGCTTCCAGGCGTTCGGGGATTTCGCCCAGCAGAACCTGCTCAAGCTTCACCCCCTTGACCGCAACAGTTGCGCCGGTCCGGGGGAGCTCTTCCTGCCTGCCTCCGCTGCATCCGGAGATAGCCATAACCGTGGCGACAATAAACGGCAGCACGCGCATCATCATTTCACTACCTCCTGCAGAAACAGCCCTGCATTATGATAAACCCTGGCCGTTGCCAGGGCAAAGTTCGCTTCGTTGTCCGCCAGCCCACCCCGCGCGCGGTTCAGCGCCGTCTGGGCGTCCAGCAGTTCCACTGCCGTGGCCAGGTCACTCTCGAAGCGCCGGTTTACCAGCCGGACCATCTCAACGGCGTCATGAACGGCGCTCCTGGACACCTCAAGCCGCTTGGCAGCCTCGGTACGACGCAAAAGTGATTCCCGGATCTGCAGCCCGATTTCCTGCCGGAGCGCGTTCTGGTAGGATACGCCGGCGTCCCGCAGCGCCTTGGCCTTCTCCAGGTCGCCCTTCCTGATGATTGTATCGAACATCTCCCACCGAAGCGTCGCTCCGACCATCCAACTGTCGTTGTCACGGCCTCCCGGCAGGTCGCGGTCATTCATCTGGTATCTGCCCGATGCGTACAGGGTCGGCCAGTAGCTCCCTCTGACGGCGGCAATCCCGGCATCACCCCGGGCCACTTCGGCCGTCGACTCCTTGAGATCCGCCCGGTTGGCTAACGCCTCTTTTTCGAGGCGTTCCGTCATCATGGTCAACCCCGGCGCCGAGATCATTTCGCTGATATCCGGAGCTGCGCCGGCAGGGAGCCCGGCAATCTGCCCCAACCGCAACCGCGCCAGATTCACTTCATTTTCCGCAGTTATCTGCTGCTGTTCCAGTTCCGCGAGAAACGTTCCGATCCGCAGCTCATCGAACTTGAGCCCGACTCCCGACTCGCGCCGGACGCCGGCAATTCTCCGATGCTCCCTGGCATCGTTAACGGCCTGTTCCGCCACCGACAGCTGCGCCTTGCTCCTCTGGACATCAAGGTATGCGGCATAAACACGGAAGGCGATCTCCTGTCGCCTCTTTTCCAGGGCATGACCGCGCGCGGCCAACTCTTCTCCGGCCACATCACCCGCCCGAAGCAGATTCAGGTCTACAATCGGCTGTTCAATGCCGAACGAGGTCTGGAAATCCCCGGTAGTGGCCGGATGGTTCAGGTCTCCCGCCAGAGAGAAGCGGCCTTCATCAAGCTTCATCATGAATGCCCGGGTTCCGGAGTTGGTCAGCACCGCCTCTTCTTTGAAAGTCACGCGCGGCAGATAGCGAGCGCGGCTGGAGTTCAAGCCGGCCCGGGCAGCAGCGCTCTCGGACGTTGCCGCCTTGATCAGATGGTTCTTTTCCAGGGCAAGAGTCACCGCCTCTTTAAGGCCAAGCGTTTCCGAGGCGGAAGACGTCCCGGCAAGGGACAGAAAAGCTATTGTCATCAGTGATTTATTCAGGCGCATGCGCACCTCCATGCAAACCGGCATATATGCAAATTTCTATATATATTATCTCTATTATGTTGTCAATCCAAATCTACAAAAAATCCCCGGCTATTTAAGAACTAATTACTAAACGTTAATTTTACAACAACTCAAGGAGATTGACAAAGAAAGCGGGGGGAACTAGACTGCCCGGAATTTCCGTAAAGGACTCGGCGTGATCGACAAGGAGAAGTGGCAAAAGCGTTTTCGGGAGATTCTTTCTCTGGACAGCCATCCGGCCCATATTGCGGCAGGATTTGCAGTGGGAACCTTCATCAGCTTTACCCCATTTTTCGGGGTTCATACCCCGATGGCAATAGCAGCGGCATTTTTGTTCCGGCTCAACAAGCTTACCTGCATAACCGGCGCCTGGGTAAATACGCCCCTGACTGTAGCACCGGCACTTATCCTGAGCCACAAACTCGGTCAGATGCTGCTGGGGCTACCACCGATGGAAATCTCGTTCAGCAGCCTGGAATGGAGCGATCTGAAAGAGCATGCAGCCTCGCTGATCCTGGGCTCCTCGCTGCTCGGCTTTGCCGCAGCCCTGGTAGGATACGCTGCCTGCTACTGGCTGGTGATCAGATTCAGGAAAAAGGACGACTCCCTGGCCGAGATAACCAGAGAGATGGAGGAGGTTGGCGAAGAACTCGATGAATGATTGCTGCTTTAAACTTCCGTAAACTTCGGGCTATTGCCCCAGAAACGGGCTGAAAATAAGGTAGACCATCGCTGACATGATTCCAGCGGCAGGGATGGTAAGAACCCAGGCAATAAGTATCCTCCCGGCAACCTTCCAGTTTACGGCGGTCAGCCTCTTGGAAAGACCAACGCCAAGGATCGAAGAGGTCACCACATGGGTGGTGCTGGTCGGAAGCCCGAAGAGCGAGGCCCCGAAGATAACCGATGTTGCGGCCGAATCGACCGAGAAGCCGGTCATCGGCTGAAGCTTGACAAAGTCCCGGCCCACAGTCTTGATGATGCGCCATCCGCCGGCGGCAGTGCCGCAGGCCATGGCAATTGCACAGGCCATCTTTACCCACATCGGCACCTCGAAGGTCGGTATCATGCCATAGGATAAAAGAGCCATGGTTATGACCCCCATGGATTTCTGGGCATCGGCGGTGCCGTGTGAAAAAGCCATTAAAGAGGCCGAAAGCACCTGCATTCTTCTGAAATTACGGTTGATCCCCGCAGGCGAGTGCTGTTTAAAAGTGTTGCTGAACAGCACTACGAAAAAAAATCCCATTATGGTCCCGAGAACCGGGGAGATCACGAGTGCCAGGATTAGTTTTTTTCAATCCTGCCCAGATGAGGGCGGAAGGGCCGACATGGGTGATGACCGCACCAACGATGCCGCCGACAATGGCATGGGAGGATGAGGACGGCAATCCGAAGTACCAGGTGATGACATTCCAGATGATTGCCCCCACTACTCCGGCCAGAACCACCATCTGAGTCAACTGATTGGCGGCCACTATCCCTGTACCGATGGTCTTTGCCACCTTGGTAAAGGTCATTGCCCCGACGAAGTTGAGCGTTGCCGCCAGGACGATTGCCCCTTTAACAGATAGAGCCCTCGTGGAAACACTGGTGGCAATGGCATTGGCAGTATCATGAAAACCGTTGATATAATCGAACAACAACGCGAACAGAACAACCAGGCAAAGCATGATGAATGCCGGCTCAAGCATTCTTGACCACCACGCTTTCCAGGATGTTGGCCGCATCTTCACACTTGTCGGTAGCTCGCTCCAGCGTCTCGTAGATCTCTTTCCACTTGATCAGCTGAATCGCATCCTTCTCCTCGTCGAAAAGCTTGCTGATCGCCTCGCGACAAACCCGGTCAGCCTCGTTCTCCAGGGCATTGACCTCGACGCAATATTCGGCGATCGGCTCCAGCTTGCCGCCAAGCAGGGCAACCGCTTTATCAATGGTCTGGCAGGACTTGAGTATGATAAAGGCGAGCTGCTTCGCCTCTGTCGTCGGCTTCTCCACGTTGTACATGATAAATCTCTGGGCCGATGCATCGATAAGATCCATGATATCGTCAAGCGCAGCCGATAGCGCGTAAATATCCTCCCGGTCAAAGGGGGTGATGAAGCTCTTGTTCAGCTTCTTGATGATGTCGTGCGTCAACTGGTCGCACCGGTGTTCAAGTTCCTTGATATTCTTCTGGCTCATAACCGGGTCTTCGAAATTATCCATCAGATCTTTCAGGAGATTTGCCCCTTCGATGATGGTGACCGTCATCTCCTTGAACATGGCAAAAAACTTTTCCTCTTTGGGAATAAGTCCGAACATGTAGACCCCCTGAATTAACCAGCACTTAGATTCACAAACAAACCGATTATATGTAACACAATCCAATCACTAATGCCACAGCTATGTGACAATCACCATACGGATCAGGGAGGTGGCACATCCTAATATCCCTTGCATTTCTTCCCCCCCTGTTCTACCTTTGTTCAGCTGCAGACAAGGAGGAAAGAGGCAAAAATGGACCAATACCATGCTCTTCTGCTCGGAGCACTCCAGGGCCTTACCGAGGTTCTGCCGATCAGCAGTTCCGGCCACCTGATCCTGCTCCCACGGCTGCTTGGCTGGCCGGAATCGGGACTCACTTTTGACGTGGCCCTCCATCTCGGAACCATGCTGGCGCTCTGCGCCTATTTCTGGCGCGACATCGTCGAACTTACCATGAATTTTTTCTCCGGCCTGTCGGGAAAGGGAGTACGATCTCCCCAGCAACGCCTCCCCTTCTACATCATTGCCGGTACCATTCCTGCCGCAGTTGTCGGCAAAATGTTCGAAGAGCCGATAGAAAACGTCTTCCGAACGAGCCCGATGCTCATTGCCGGTTTCCTCATCGGCTTCGGCCTCCTGCTGGCATTTGCCGACACCATGGGCGCCAAACGCTGGAAACTGGAGCGGCTCACGTTCGGCAGCGCCTTGATGGTCGGTTTGGCGCAGTGCCTGGCCTTGATACCCGGTGTTTCTCGTTCCGGAATAACCATTACCGCCGCCCTGCTTCTCGGGTACAACCGCGAGACCTCGGCGCGATTCTCGTTTCTGCTCTCGCTCCCGATTGTAGCCGGCGCCGGCATCCTGAAACTAGGCCACCTGTTCAAACACGGCATACCTACCGGCGAAACCCGGCCGCTGCTGATCGGAGTGGCGGTATCGGCAATTTTCGGCTATGCCAGCGTCGCCTTTCTCCTCAAATACGTCCAGCGTAATTCATTATATCTGTTTGTCTGGTATCGGTTGATTGCCGGTGCCGGCGTCATTGTCTGGCTGATTGCGGCACGCTAGGAGAACTCTGTGGCGGGCGGTATAAAAGAGTGGCCCGAAGGGGAACGGCCAAGAGAAAGATTGATCAGATCCGGAGCTGATGGGCTTTCTGATGCCGAGCTCCTGGCTCTGATTATCAGGACCGGCGACTTCAGCGCCAAGGTCAGCGCCATTGATCTGGGCAGGGAGCTTTTGCGGGAGTTCGGCGACCTGCGGGGGCTTGCCAGGGCATCGGTTGCCGAAATCTGCCGAGTCAAAGGGGCAGGCCCGGCCAAAGCGGCATCCATAAAAGCTGCGCTTGAACTTGCCGGCCGCTGCGACAGCCACGACATCACCGCCCAGGAACGATACAGTTCATCCCTGCAGGTTTACGAGCACTATCGCTTTCGCTTTCGCGACCGGAAAAAGGAATATGTCATGGCGCTGCTCCTTGACGGCAAGAACCGGGTCATCCGGGAAGTTCCGATTTCCGAAGGATCGCTAAACCAGAGCATCGTTCACCCGCGGGAGGTATTCAATCCTGCGGTGCGCGACTCTGCTGCGGCGATTATCCTGGTTCACAATCACCCCACCGGCGACCCCTCGCCAAGCCGTGAGGATCTGGAGCTGACCCGCAGGCTCAGGGAAGCGGGAGAGGTGATGGGGATCCGGGTCCTGGACCACGTCATTATCGGCGACGGGAGCTATGTCAGCCTTGCCGATAAAGGCTATCTATAACCTCAGTGCAATCCCTCCCCGGTGGTCGTCATCACCAGCTTCCCATGCTTCACCCCCTTGACCCCGATCAGTTCATCGGCAATCCGCTTCACGTCCCGGGTCGGCCCGCGCACCACCAGCACCTCCAGGCAGTTGTGGGCATCCAGGTGGATATGCAGCGCCGAAATGATCTGGTCATGGTGGGCATGCTGGTGCTCGGTCAGCTTGTCGGAAAGATCGCGCACATGATGGTTGTAGACCAGCGTTACCGTCCCCACTACCTCGGCATCCTCAGAAGCGACCCGGTTCTCCACCAGCGAGGCGCGGATCAGATCACGGATCGCCTCGGAACGGTTCATATACCGCTTCTCCTCGATCAACTCATCAAAGCTTTCCAGCAGCTTTTCATCCAGTGAAATCCCGAATCTGACCGTGGTTCCCATATTGGGACACCTCCCCGGAGTTTATTCATGTGGGGCGATAGTAACCGATTTCCCTCTACAAACAAAAAGGAAATTTAGCAATCCGGCACCGCTTAATTCGGTTGGGTTTCATGCAAAAAGTCCGCATCGCCAGGACAGATGCGGACTCATTATCTACTGCGGCAACTCTTTGATGGCTGCAGCCGACACCTCATCCCAACTGGATAACCTGCCGCCGTAATCGTGGACAAAGCTTTGCGCTTCCTGTTGCGACGCAAACGCCCAGGCGGGATTCGCGGTCATCACCCCACGTTTCCGCCCCCCCATGACCCAGAACGCCTTAGTGGCATCCAGTAATTCATGGTTGTTCCGGTCGGCCACCAACAGCGATGCGGCCTTTTTGTCAGGATAGGTTTTCAGTTCCGTGACCGCGCAATGCAGGCTGCAAATCCCGGTCTGGCTCCCGTCGGCATAAATTATCAGCATCCGGCTGTAGCCGTAGGCTTTGCGGTCCATGCCACAATGCGAGCAGGAGCGATGCTTCTCGATGTCGTCGTGGGCAAGCACCGGGAAAGCGGCCATCAGGAGCAGAGAGGCGCTGACGATCCATCCGATAATGTTTCTGCAGCTCATATACCTCTTCCTTTCTTAGGGGAGACCTGCCAGGCCAGCCTGCAGCCGCGAGCCGTCCCGGTAGTCTTCATTCATGCGGACAACTCCGGAACTGTCGATGATTATGGTCGTTCCCATGGTGCCCTGATACGAGTTCGTCAGCTGGTGGGCGACATCCGCAAGAATGGTCAATGTGCCGCCCGCATACCCGTTGGCTGATGCGGCAGCGGCAGCATCGCCGACCGATCCGGAGACATAATCAACGGCATAGAAGCCGACATTGGGGAAATTGGGGGCAATTGCGGCGCGCAGGTGACTCATGTGGCTGTCGCAGATCGGACACCACATGGTGAAGTAGAGGACTATTCCTTTTTTATCTGCCAGTGCGTTGGCAAGGGTAACGGTCCTGCCGTTGATGTCCGGAACGGAGAATTCCGGGGCCAGCTGTCCAACCGCCGGTCCGGTAGTTCCGGGTTGCGCGGTCGGGCGCTTGTCCTCACCGGAAGGGATCAGGTTGTCGCCACAGGCGGAAAGCAGGCAGCAGAGCAAGAGCAGGCCGAACAATCTAGAGAAAGACATAACGGACCCCCAGAGTGAAGATATCGGTGGTGGGGAAGTTGCAGCCCCAGCCATCCTCCTGCAGTGCATGATTCCAGCCGGCCCGGAGGCTCCAGTTGCTGTCGGTGCTGGAATAGGTGAGAGTCCCGCCAATCGATTGTTTGCGGAAACCGCTGTTATGGTCGGTGTTGCCGTTGTAACTGGCATCTTCTTCGTTCAGCCAGGCGTAACTGACCGACCCGTTGACCGAGCTGCCACCGGTACCGAGTACATAGGTGTATCCCGCTGCCACAGAGGCCGATGCCCGGTCCCCCAACTGCTTGCGGTACGGTTCGACATATTTGCCGTATTCCCGGTTGACGTCCCGTTCGAAGTAAGTACCGTAGGCCAGATTGACCGCGACATTCCAGGGCCGGATGGTCTTTTCCAGCAACAGCGTCCCGTCCAGGCGATAGAAGCCTCGCCCGGTCACATCAAAACTGCTCTTGACGTCATCGTAAGGCGAAATCCCGGTCGGCACCAGCAGCGCAAGCCCCAGAGATACGCCGGGAACCAATCCCGCCAGGTCCCGCACCTTCCAGATGGAGTTGTCATCCAACAGTTCGTAAGTCAGGCTGATGGTGGTATCACCCAGGCCATCCGTATGGGATGTGACTCCGGAGTAGGTGTTGTCGTTCCAGACATAGGGGACCGTTATAGCTGCCTGCCAATCGGTGGCAATACGATACCCCAGCCCCATATTGAGCCGGTACTGCACCAGGTCCGACCCAGGAGGATCTTGGATATGCCTGCCGTCCTGGTTCCAGAACCCGTCGTACTGTTCGGCATCAAATGAAAGGTCAGCAACGGCCCGGGCGTATTTCGGGACACTCAGGGAAGCGGCCGAGCCTCCGCCGCAACAGGAGGCAGCCCGGGCAGATTGGGTGAAAGGGGTGGCAGCCCCGACAAGCAGGACTGCCGCAACAATGAATAATTGAAAGCGTAGCATGGCTATTGCCTACATGCCGGAGGCGATGGAGAAGGTTGCATAGCCATTCGTACCGGCAACGGCAAGGCCGTCAACCGTTTTCTGCTCGCCATTTACCGATAGCCGGACATACAGCTTGCCTCCGGCAGTAAGCGTGACATTTGTATTGGACCAGTGGCCGCTGCCGTCATCTGTTGCGGTAACCCAATTCGTCGCATCGGTCGAGAGCGCAACGGTCACCGGATTAGCGGTCCAGGAAGCGTTCATGGCGTCATGAAGAGTCGACCCTGATGATATGGCGGGGTACTGCGTCATCATCCCGTCATCCAGGGCGGCAATATACAGCTTTACCGTATTACCGGATATGCCGTCGTTAAACAGGTAATAGCTGCGCTGGGCCGGCGGGTTGCCCATCGCACTGGAAATGGTGTCGGTGATCCCTTTCAGGGTGGTCCTTGGAGTCGTCCCCATGCCCATGGCGACTACCGGGTTGAACGTGGCGGTTTCGCCGTCGATGGCGAATTTCAGCTCCCAGGTCCCCATTGAGGTGCCATCGGCCCTGTTCGATGCCATGAGATAGTAGATGGTGCCGGAATAGGTGCCGTCACCATTGTCCATGATCGCACCGGCCGGGGTACCGTGGCTCATGCCGGTCATCTGCATCTTGGGGGTGAGCGTAACGGTTTTGCCGGTCACGATTGCACCGGTGGTCCGGTTAGTCAGACGGATCTTGAATGCGGATTTACCCTCTGCTGCAGTCGTTACCGGGATGTATTCCACCTTGTAGCTGGCAGTCTGAACCGATTCATTTGCAGCAGTGGCTGTACCACTGCTTGAACTGCCGCAGGCCGCCAGAATGGCAGCCATCACCAGCAAAACGATATGGCGTGTAATCGATAGTATATTCATGAATTCCTCCGGAATAAGATAGAGACTTCCCCTAGCTGCCCGAAACGGGCCGCACTTGAACCAGCGCCCGTTGATGGCAGCTTTACGGAACATGCGGCAGTAGTCAGTTTTAGAAATGCCGCAGTGACCAAGGTTTCAGATTATACGTAGGCGGCGATTTTCGGGGGCGGATCGGGCGGGTCACTATGACGGGAGGTCAGACGTGCGGGGTCTAATGAACGATTATGAACTTCGTAGTTGACGGCTTTGACCACAGACAACGGGAAGGGAACCCAGTCGATTTTCCCTGCTCCCTCCAAGGCAAGCTGCTTGCCGTCACTGCAGGGACACCCGCACTTGTAGACCGGCAGCGAGTCCTGCGTAGCCGTTGCGGCTGCTTCTGCATGATCAGCTGAAGTATTCTTGCAGCAACTGAAAACCGGCACGGATGACTGCCGGACCTTGGTTGGGCAGCAGCACGCCTTCCCGGCCTGAGTTACCGCGGTTTTCATTGCCGGTTGGATCATGGCAACCCGCTGCTGTTTCTTTTGCCCGCAACAGCAGGTATGGTTCGCACGGCTCGCGGGAGAGCAACCGTCAATGTCGCAATCGCCGGAACACTCACCGGTTATTGCATGGGTGATGATTGCCGAGCCCATGGCCATCGGGGCAAGCTGACCGAGCAGCAGTGTCACATATGCAATAATAAGCAACGCTGCGGCGTATGTACGGGGAACATTGCGCATGGTTTTCCGCCGGGGAACCCATAAATGACTGCAACATAAATTGCGAAAACAACGGATTTTGTCGCTTAGTTTGACAATGAATGGCTCAAAGCCGATAAAATGAATTTGTTGGCTAGTATACATCACGAAATATGCCAATACGGCCATGCTGCCAAAGACAAACAGCACACGAATTCATTTATCGTGTATTTTGTGTAGCACGATTTCCAGCAATGTGCTACCCTTCTGCCAGATCATTTTCGGGGGATTTTCAGATGCACATGGCAGATGCGCTGATTTCACCGGCTGTAGGCGGTGTCATGTGGGCGGCAAGCGCCGGGACAATCGTTTACTGCTCAGCCAAGGTGAAGAATGAGATGGATAGCGGCAAAGTCCCGCTCATGGGGGTTCTGGGGGCATTCATCTTTGCAGCCCAGATGATCAATTTCACCATCCCTGCCACTGGCTCCAGCGGCCATCTGGGCGGGGGCATGATACTGTCGATCCTTTTGGGGCCTTATGCCTCTTTCTTAACCATTGCGTCGGTGCTGGTGGTTCAGGCGCTGTTTTTTGCCGATGGCGGACTGCTGGCGCTCGGCTGCAACATTTTCAATCTCGGGATATTCCCGGCGTTTATTGCCTACCCTTTGATCTATAAAAAGATTGCCGCTACCAACGCTACCCAGGGGAAGATAACTGTTGCGGCCATCGCTTCAGCCGTTGTCGGCCTCCAGCTCGGCGCGCTCGGCGTCGTCCTTGAAACCGTTGCCTCGGGCATCTCCTCCCTGCCGTTCACTACCTTTGTGGCTCTCATGCAGCCGATCCACCTCGCAATCGGAATTGTCGAAGGAGTCGTGACCGCGGCAGTGGTATCGTTCGTATTCAGAGCCAGGCCCGAGATAATCCAGGGTGCGCAGGATGATACCCCGGCCAGGGGGATGGCAATGAAACATATCGTTTTTGCGTTTCTGGCAATATCGATTCTGGCAGGTGGTATCGTGTCGCGGTTTGCATCCGAAAAACCGGACGGCTTGGAATGGTCGATCGCCAAGATTACCGGCAAGGAAGAGCTCGAAGGGAGCAATGGCGGCGTTCATGCGGCTCTGGCACGGCTTCAGGAACGACTGGCCTTCCTGCCGGATTACTCCTTCAAAAAACATGACAAAGAAGCCAAGGCGGCAACAATCGATGCGGCAGCCAATAAAACCGCCCCGGAGGCAACCGGCGAAAATAGAGAAAATGGCAGCGACCCCGCCAGCAGTCTATCTGGGATCACCGGCGGCCTGATCACCCTGTTGATCGTTTTTGCCATCGGTTATTTCCTGAAGCGGCGGTCCCGGGTGGTCTGAGCCAACAACGGGATGGCCGGCAAATATGCAGTATTTGTTGCAAATCATTGCATCTGTGTAAATATACTTATGTGATTAATTTCCTCGATGGAGGCGCCATGAAATCCGTAATGTGCCGCATGCTGTTTTTGCATGTCTGTGTGCTGCTCATATTTGTCCTCGCGCCCTCTGCCTTTGCTCTTCATCCCGCAGCCAAGATTCCCGACAAGGTTTACTCCTCCCACCAGTCATGTCGCGTCATGCTCGACATTGCCAAGAAATACAAGCTTGAAGGGGTCTTTTCAAAAGAGTTCGAGGAGGGAAAACTCTGCCTGGTCCGGATGGATCTGGCGGCATCCCTGCATCTCATGGAGGAGAAACTGGCTGAAAAGGTTGTGAAGGAAGGGGCCGAATCGGTCTCCCGGGACGACCTCTCCAGTTTGGCCGAGATCGAGGACGAGCTTCGGACCGAGATGCTGATGGTGCGTACGCGCACTTTCCAGGCCAGGAACGAGGGGCTCGGCACAGCACTCTATCCGTTGACAAAAAATATCTCCATAAGCGGCTCTATGGTGGGGGCATTCCAGAATACGATCGGCAACCGGCAGCAGAAGGACGGCGGCGACGCGGTCGGCCGCGGGGACCTGGTATTCAATTTCAGGATCACTGACAGCACTATTGCCGTGATCAACATCCGGGCCGAAGGTGGCAAAGGGATCGACTCACGGATCGCCAACCTTGGCGGACTGAACGGCATTGCCACGGCTGACGGCGACAATGTCCGGTTCTACAAGGCGTTCGTCGAGCAGTCCCTGTTTGACGACCGGCTGATCGCCACCATCGGCAAGATTTCCATCACCGACTACTTTGACAACAACACGGCCGCCAATGACGAAACCAGCCAGTTCCTTGCCACTCCTTTCATCAATGCCCCGGCTGTCTCTTTCCCGTATAACGGCCCGGGTGCCCGCATCCACGCCAAGCTGGGAGACACCCTGACCTTCGGAATCGGCTACACAAGCAGCAGCGCCACTGGCGACAACATTACCTCGAACGGTTTTGGTATTGCCGAGCTTGACGCCAAGATCAAAGTCGGCGAACTGCAGGGCAATTACCGGGTCTACGGCGCAGTGGACGGGGCAAAACCGGACAACACCCTAAAATTGCAGAACCGGAATGCCTACAACGCCGGCATCAGCATTGATCAGCAGCTGACCGAAAAGCTCATTGTTTTCGGACGGTTTGCGCAGCGGGAAAAGAATGTCTACACGGCTTCCAGAAGCTGGAGCGCCGGGGTTCAGTATGCCGGACCGATCCCGGGGCGCAGTGACGACATTTTTGCCGTCGCCTATGGCCAGATTGCCGGGTCGGGCGGATTCCTGTCCGCGCAGGAAAAACTGGTAGAAACGTACTACAGCATCAAGCTCCACGAAAAGATCAACATGGTGCCGATTTTCCAGTATATCATGCAGCCGGCCGGCAGCAGGGGAGCTGACAATGTCGCAGTACTCGGCATCAGGTCCCAGGTCACGTTCTGACTTGAACCAGGCCCGGATATCGTGTAAAGATCTCAACACCTGACAACTTCGGAAATGGAAGGGGAGAGGCTCAAACCTCTCCCTTGTTCAGTTAAGAGGCTTATGCTCTCCATCGACGGCGCCATCCTCGATTTCAAACAGCTCGACCTGCTGGCAAACGGCGACAGCAGCCTGCACCGCCTTGATCCCCGCGCCAAGGTTCTGGCAACTTTGATTTTCATCATCTCGGTGGTGTCGTTCGGCAAATACGAACTATCCGCTCTGCTCTCCTTCTTCATCTTCCCTGCGGTCCTGATCGGGATTGCAAACCTGCCGGCCGGTTTCATTCTCCGCAAGGCGATCCTGGTGCTCCCCTTTGCCTTTGTCGTCGGGTTGTTCAATCCGGTCCTGGACCGGGCGCCGCTGGTCACGGTCGGCACAATGGTCATCTCCGGCGGCATCGTGTCCTGGATCGCAATCATGGCAAAGGCGATGCTCACCGTCACCGCTGCGCTCATCCTGGTGGCGATCACCGGCTTCCCCGCAATCTGCCGGGCGCTCGAACAGATGGGAACACCGCAGGCGTTCGTCATCCAGCTGATGTTTCTCTACCGTTACATCTTCGTGCTTACCGAGGAGGCGGGACGGACGTCCCGTGCCCGTCAGCTCCGGGCCTGCGGCAAAAAAGGGCTGGGCATTGCCAGTTACGGCTCGATGATCGGCCACCTGCTGCTCAGGACCTGGCAACGGGCAGAGCGGGTCCATATGGCGATGATTGCCCGCGGTTTCGACGGCGAGTTTCACACCAGGCAGCTCGCCCGCTTCGGCATGGCTGAAGCCGTCTTTCTGATCGGCTGGGGTGTCCTGTTTGTCACCTTCAGACTCTACAACCTCCCGCAACTGCTCGGAGGTTTAATTACCGGGATTCTTTCATGAGCCATCATATCGTTGAGGTGAAAAACCTCCGCCACACCTACCCCGACGGCACCGTTGCCCTAAAAGACATCTCCTTCCGTATCACCCACGGCGAATCGGTCGGGATCATCGGCGCCAACGGCGCCGGCAAATCCACGCTGCTGCTCCATCTCAACGGCTATCTGACGCCGACATCTGGCACGATAAGAATCGGCGACTTCCCGCTGACCAAGGGGACCCTCCCGGAAATCCGCCGGACCGTGGGGATGGTGTTTCAGGACCCGGACGATCAGCTGTTCATGCCGACGGTATTCGAAGATGTCGCCTTTGGCCCGCTCAACCTCGGCTTCACCGCCGGCGATGCCGAACAGTGCGTGATGGCGGCGCTGGCACGGGTAGATGCGACCCACCTGAAGGACAAGCCGCCGTATCATCTCTCCGGTGGGGAAAAGAAGCGGGTCGCCATCGCCACCGTGCTGTCGATGTCACCCGACATCCTGGTCATGGACGAGCCGACCAACGGGCTGGACCCGTTTGCGCGGCGGCAGCTGATGGGACTTATGCGGGAGTTCCAGCATACGAGGATCATCACCAGTCATGATCTCGACATGGTGGTGGAGCTATGCAGCAGGGTCATTGTCCTGAAGGATGGCGAGGTGAGGGCGGACGGGCTGTCACGCGACATTTTCGGAGATCACGAACTGCTGGCCGAATGCCGGCTGGAAAAACCGCTCTCGATGCAGGGATGCCCCGTCTGTTCCGGCCGGGTTCCGGTCTTCACGCCCGATGACTCGGATCATCACCACCATCACGACCACCCCCATGACCATCATCACAGCCACCACCACAAGCATTAACTGCAGAGGCCTCAATTCGCCTGCAGATATGAGGCGATACCCTCCCCAAACCTTGTCGGCGTAAAGCCGAACGTCTCCTGCCAGGAACCGTCGCAAATGCTCTCTTCGATGAGCATCTGGATCTGATCCAGGGTTACAGGATAGATCGGGAACTGCTCCAGCAGCGCTGTGGCCAGCTTCATCAACAGCAACGGGTTTTTCATCTTTACCGGTCTGCTTCTCCCCACAGCAGTGGCGATCGTGTCGATCAGCTCAAGATAGGTCAGCCGATCCGGCCCGCACAATTCGTAGGCATTCCCCACGGTTTCGGGCATTGCCAGGGCCTTGACAAAACAACGGGCCACATCCTTGACAAATATCGGCTGCAACCGGTATTTACCGTCGCCGATGACCGGCACAACCGGGAGCTTCCTGATCTGGTCCGCAACCATGTTGACGAACGCATCGCCAGGGCCGAAGATCAGAGAAGGCCGGAAGATCGTCCATTCCAGGCCGGAGCCGCGCACCAGTTCCTCGGCCCGCCACTTGGTCCGGTGGTACTGCGACACCGCGTTCGGCCGCGACCCGAGCGCCGACATCTGCAGATAACGCCTTATGCCGACCTTTTCGGCAGCGGCAACCATGTTCCGCGTCGCTTCGACATGCAGCTTCTCGAACGTTACCCCGCGGCCGGCAAACTCCCGGATAATGCCGATCAGGTTGATCACCGCGTCGCAGCCCGCAACGCTGCCGCAAAAGCTGTCGAGATCGGCCGCATCCCCCTCCACCTGCTCCATGCCGTCCGGACCATGGTCACGGCGCCGATGTACGAGCAGCCTTACACTATGGCCGGATTCGCGCAAAGTTTCGCACAGAACCGTACCGACGAACCCTGTCCCACCGGCGACGAATATCTTCATTATCGACTCCCGCGTCCTTGATTGACTCCTATTCTGTTATTTTATCGCACCCTGCCTTTATGACCAGCCTGCGCCCGAGTCGAAGCGCCAATGTATACAATCATGCTTGTGCTTCAGGGGCAATTGTGCTAAAAAATTCTAAATTTTACCGGCAGGAGGAGCAATTAATGAGCGATCAGGTATGCTATACCTTTGAAGCCGCAATCGAGATGGCGATACAGATGGAAGAAGAGGGGTTCAGAAACTACCTTAATTCCATTCGGATATTGAAAAACAAGGGCGCGAAGGAGATCCTCCGGGACTCGGCCCTGGACGAACTGAACCATAAACAGGAATTGGAAAAAGCCCTGCTTCTGGGGCAGATGGGAAGCGGCGAGGAGATGGCCCAACCGGTGCCGACCATGAACCTCGACTACGTGCTGCCGAAAAAGGAGTTGAGTCCGGATTCCGACGGTCGTGAGGCGCTGGCATATGCCATTCACCTGGAGAAAGGCGCCATCGACTTCTATAAAAGGTTGTCCGAAGGTTGTTCCGGGGCACCGAACGCCAAGCTCTTCCAGCGGCTGCTTGCCGACGAGAGCAGGCATCTGCAGAGCCTGGAAGACCTTTACGAGCAGCACTTCATGACCGAAAACTGACCCTTGGGTTTCAATGGATTCAAACAAAAAAGCCTGCTTGCGCAGGCTTTTTTCATTTACTGGAGTTCTTTCAGCCTCTCCTTGGTCTCTTCGGTCAGAAACGCCCAGAGCCCCAGGTACTTGAGTTCGGACTTTGTCGGAATTCCGTTGGAATTCCAGCCGCGTTCTTCGTAGTAGACCTGGATGAGCTTCTTCAGCTCCCCCTTGCGGTAGTTCATCAGAACCTCGCGCTTTTCCGCGGTCGACATCTGCCCGACCCCTGCCAGCGCTTTGTCGAGGATGCGTGCAACCTCGGCGTCGTTGTAATCTGCCTCTGCCTCGTACAGTGAATCCTCCGTAGGACCGATGGCCCGGTCAGGAATCCAGTCGTGCTTTGCAGCGTCCGCGCCGAATCTCATCACGTTCATAACCCGCTGCAGGTTTATGTCCCGGTCGGTCTGTTCGAAGATCTCCTCCCAGGTGAGGCTGGTGCCGAGCATGGCATTGTAGAAGTCGGCGTAGATCTCCTGGGATGCGGGATTGATATGAACATCGGTATCGGTCCGTTTGGCCGATTCGGGGTTGAAGACATCGACCCAGGGCAGCTTGCAAAGCCCCAGGTTGTCGTTCCCGAGCCTCACCCTCGGATAGGCCATCAAGGCCCTCGCCTTGTCCTTGAAGGTCGGAAATGCGCCGAGCAGGTCGGCCTTTATCAGCCAGGCAGCGGCGTGATGGGCGCCGATATCGCTGGCAGCCGCGTATGATCCCTGCATGGAAAGAGAGCGGTGGGTGCGATAGAACGAGAACGGGAGCCCCTTGGTCTGCATGGCGAACAGTTTCAGCTCCGGTCTGGGATCAATGCCGGTCCTTGCCTGATAACGCTCGGCAACCCAGTCGAAAAGCGGGAGCATCCCCTGGCCGGCAACCCTTGCCACCTCGGACTCGCCGTGGGCAAGCCGGTGCATGAAGGTGAGAGCGGCGGCTTCATCGCCCCAGGTCAGTTCCAGGCCGTCGGTATCCTCCCTGGTGAGAAAGCCGCGCTGAAAGCACTCCATCAGGAAGGCCATGATTGTTGCGGTCGATATCGTGTCAAAGGCGTAGTTGTCGCAGTGCCAGTTGGCCTCAAGGATGAATTCGGCACTCCAGATCCCCAAGTTGGAACCGAACCCCGCCGCAGTCTCGTATTCCGGGCCATCCACCCAGACCTTCTGCCCGGCATGGGCACCGGATTTGAGCGTCACCCACCCACCCTTGGTGCACTGCAGGTTGCACCCGGGGAAACATCCGTCCATCCCCTTGTGCTCGAAAAGATTCTCCGCGTAAAACTTGCCGCAGATCAGGTGGGCGCGGTCGTCAGACCCGGCCTGGAAATTGTTCACCGGCAGGGACTGGTACTCCGGCTTGCTCATGAACGTAATCAGCCCGGCACTCCCTTTGCGTGACATCTTCAGCGACTGGGGATCAACCTCCTTGACCACCTTGTGCAGTCTCGCGCCGGCCGCCTTCGCCTTCCCCCAGTCAGCAGCGCCGTAGGGGTTTTCGCCATGGGGATATTCGGCAATGACGATAATGGCGCGAATCCCTTTGTCGTGCATGACCGAGCCGATACCGGTCCTCCCGGCCTGTTTTGTCCGGTAAATGCCCTTGCCGCCGGGCTTGGGCTTGGTAACATCGAAATAATGACTGTTTATGCAGCCGTAGTTGGTATTGGCAGCGCCGATGCCGGTTGACATGAAGGCGATGTTCCTCCTGTCGTACCCCTCAGCCGTAAATCTCGAATCAATGTCGCGCTCGAGGTCGAAAGCCTCATCGTCGGCCGGCGCATCTTCTATGGTTATTTCTCCCTTGATGCCGTTAATCACAAGCATCAGGTCGCGGTCCGACTTTCCGGTTACCTTCAAGGCGTCAAACCCCGCGTACTTCATGAACGCCCCGAAGTACCCGCCGAAATTCGATACCCCCGGGATGCCGGTCAGCGGCGAAAGCGAGACCGCCATGGCCTTGGCTGTTCCGGGGAACTGAGGTATCCCTCCCAGCGGGCCATTGGCAAGAATCAACGGATTTTCCGGGTCATAGGCCTTTGTCTTCGCAGTGATGGCCCTGTGCAGCAGATAGAGGCCAAGGCCACGCCCGCCGAGGAAGTAGTCCCGTACTTCCCGGTCCAGTTCCGGTGTCTCTATAACGCTGGTTGTAAGGTCAATGGTCAGAATCCTGTTGGCATAGCCGTGATCAAGGCTGGTCTTTGCATAGTTCATATCGATCCCTTTGTACCGGGTGAATTTGAGCTGAAAAAAATATCACGACAACAAAAAGTACGCCAGCACTTCTTTGAAAATCTCTTCCCAGATGCAGATTTACATGCTATCTACCAACAACATGGAGACACGCAACAGATCGATTATTTTTCAGGGGCTGGTCGTAAACCTTGAGCAGATGGAGGTCAGGATCGGCGACAAGGGGTGGCACCCCTTCCAGATCGTTCGCCATCCCGGGGGGGCAGCGGTGCTGCCGTTGCACGACGACGGCACGGTCACCCTCATCCGCCAGCTTCGCCCCGCCATTGACGGCATCAGCCTGGAAATACCGGCCGGCAGGCTCGGCAAGGGCGAAGATCCGGCAGAATGCGCCCGGCGGGAACTGCAGGAAGAGACCGGCCTGCGTAGCGCCGTGCTCGAACCGCTCGGTTTCATCTACCCGTCGCCGGGGGTGTTCGACGAGAAGATCTACCTTTTCCTTGCCCGGGGATTAACCCAGGGTGAGGCGGAACAGGAGCAGTTCGAAGACATCCATCCGGTCCGGGTTTCTCTGCCCGATGCCTTGGCAATGGCCTGCGACGGCAGGATTGTGGACGGTAAGACCATTGCCGCCCTCATGCGGGCCGGCGGGAGACCCTCGTGATTCTTAATGCCACTGTTGGTGCGGAACTGGAAGGAGCCCGGCTTGACGACGGGCTGAAAGCCCTTTTCCCCCAGCTGTCCAAGACCGAAATCCGCCGCCTGATCGACTGGGGAAGCTGCACGATCAACATGGCGCTGGTACGCGTCGCGTCGCGCCAACTGCACCGGGGGGATGTCATTGCCCTCGGACTGATCGAAAAGGAACGGTGCCTCGATCTCGTCTATACTGCCGGCGACATGCTATACGAAGACCGCGACTGCCTGGCGGTGAACAAGGGGATCGGCATCAACAGCCAGCGGACCCCCTATCAGCTCAAGGGAACGGCTGAATATGCCGTCGGATGTTACCTCCGCGCCATCGGACTGAACGAAGAGGCGCGGATCGTCCACCGGCTCGACCGGGGCACATCCGGGGTGCTGTTCTTTCCGAAAAACAAAAAGGCTGCCACCCATATCGCCGGAGAATTCAAGGCCGGCAGGGTCGAAAAGGTTTACTGGGCAGTTGTTTCCGGCACCCCTGCTGAAGAAGCATGGCAGGTGGACGCGCCAATCGGCAAGCTCAACAAGTTCCGTTACGGGGTAATGCAGCCGGGGAAAAGCTCGGTCACCAATTTCCGGGTTCTCGCCAGGGGCGCCGGCTCAGCCCTGATCGAGTCGAAGCCGCTGACCGGGCGGACCCACCAGATCCGGGTCCATCTGGCGCATTCCGGTCTGCCGATCATCGGCGACGTCAACTACGGCGCCCCTCCGGCAGAGCGGATCATGCTCCACTGCCGCCGGATGGCCTTCAAAGGTCCCTCTGGGCAGCAGATTTCTGCCGAAGCCCCGGTGGACGGGACTTTTTGCGCCATCTGCGCTGGACTCGGCATTCTGATCGAACCGACTGGGGATGAGACCGGCAATGACTGAAGAACTGCTTTTCAAGAAGATCAAGCACGCGGTGGGGCGCGCAGTGGCCGATCACGGCCTGATTGCGGCTGGCGACCGGATCGCGGTCGCGGTATCCGGCGGCAAGGACTCTTACACCCTGCTGCATATCCTGGAATCTTTGCGCCAGCGGGCGCCGATCCGGTTCGAGATCATGGCCCTCACTATAGATTCCGGCTACCCCGGCTTCAGAACCGATATTATCGGCGGCCATCTCAAAGAGCACGGCTTCGAGCACCAT
The DNA here is from genome assembly GCF_000813145.1 of Geobacter sp. OR-1. Taxonomy (GTDB): domain Bacteria; phylum Desulfobacterota; class Desulfuromonadia; order Geobacterales; family DSM-12255; genus Geoanaerobacter. The sequence continues at coordinate 226,242 of NZ_BAZF01000007.1, forward strand.
ATCGAGAAGACCGACCATTACGGCATCATCAAGGCAAAACGGCGCGAAGGCTCATCTTATTGCTCCATCTGCGCCCGGCTGAAGCGCGGCGCGCTCTACGAGCTTGCCCAGCGGTTCGGCTGCAACAAGCTGGCGCTCGGCCACCATCTCGACGATTTTGCCGAAACCCTGCTGCTCAATCAGTTCTTTGTCGGGTCACTCAAATCCATGGCCGCATCCATGCTGGCAGACAACGGAGTAACCACCGTTATTCGGCCCCTGGTGTACGTTTCCGAGGCCCAGATCATCGAGTTCGCCCGGTTGAAGTCTTTCCCGGTCGTCTGCTGCCGTTGCCCGGCCTGCGGCGAAGCGGACATGCAGCGCAAGAGGATGAAGCGGCTTATCTCCGAGCTGGAGCGGGATATCCCGCATATCAGGCAGAGCATCTTGCGGGCACTTGCCAACGTGCAGCCCCGCCACCTGCTGGACAAACGGCTTTCCGTCCCACCCGCCGCACCGGTCGATGGCGCGCTGGGCGAACCGGCCTGACCCTCTTGGTCGCCTCGCCCCGCCACTCCCTGATCTCGTCTCTCAGCGCCAACCCTGCACAGTATGCCACCAGCAATATGCTGAAGATCACCAGAGGTTCCATCCGTCCCTCCTTTGCTCCCTGGCGCAGCAGATTTTGCGCACCAGGTCTCATGACTTTTCCAGAATTTGTTTCAAGAAAAATCATATCAGGGGACTATGACAGAATATGTCACACTGGATTCAAGCAGACATCAACCTTGATAAGCGGGGAGATAAACCTTGGCAATGGTGCCCTTACCCTCACAACTTTCCAGCTTAATGTAACCGGTATGTTTTCGGGCAATGCTGCGAGCAAGGGTCAAGCCAATGCCGGCACAGAAATCGGCGGGTTTGGTGGAAATGAACGGGTCAAAGGCCTTCTCCAGGAAGTCGGGGGACATCCCGCGGCCATTATCCGCAATGACGATGCAGACATGCGTGCCGGGCTTGAGAGGCGGATGATGCCGGCAGAACTCCTGGTCAAGGGAAACCTGGTCAACGGTAATGCTAAGCTTGCCCTGCGTCCCCATCGACTCAACGGCGTTATTAAACAAACACCGGAAAAGCACGGCAATCTGGTGCGGATCGCCAAGGATTGGCGGCACCTCGGAAAAACAGTTCTCGACAGCGACTTTTCCTCTCAGGGCGTCCAGGGACGACTCAAGCTGTTCCGCTATGCCGACAGGAATTACAACCGGTTCCATCTGCCGTGAACAGCCCAGAAGCTTCCCTACGAGCAGCGCCGCCCTTTCCGCTGATTTCTCGATCACCCCTACCGCCTTGGCCAGTGGGTGTTCCTTGTCCATATCGCGTTTGAGGATGGTCGAGTAGCCGAATATCGGGGTGAGGATATTGTTCAGATCATGGGCGAGCACACCGGCCAGCATCCCGATCTCTTCCAGCTTACGGACCTGTGCGAGTTCATGTTCCAGATACCGGATCCTGCTCTCCGGGTCCCCGGCTTGCCCGGGACTCGCCGTGGCAATCCCCTTCCGTTCCGACATCAACTCCTCCAAAAACTTTTCGCCCGGCCCGGGCGATTAAATTCCACTTTAGAATATCCCGAAATTTCTATTCGTCAATTATTGCCGGCAAAATGGCAGCGCGTTTGCGATTTACAGCAGCTGCTCACCGGTATATGTTATTAACAACGGTCACAAATCACGGAGGTCGGATGCACCAGCGTTATGTTCAGCCGCTCAGAACAGCAATTCAGTGGGGCTTTGTATTTTTCAGCCTGTATCTCGGGTACCGTTTTTTCCAGTTCGTCACCCTGTCCGCCTCAGGTGGCGCAGTTGCGCCGCCCCGCCCGGCCGGGGTAGAGGCATTTCTCCCGATCTCCGGCCTGCTCGGGCTCAAGGACTGGGTCGTCAACGGCGTCATCAACCAGATACATCCGGCGGCAGTGGTCATGTTTATCACCATAATTAGCGTGTCGCTGTTGCTCAAGCGGTCCTTCTGCTCCTGGATCTGCCCGGTCGGGGCCATTTCGGAACTGCTCTGGAAGGCGGGGTTCCGGCTGACCGGGCGAAACCTCCGTCCGCCGGCCTGGCTCGATATCCCCTTGCGCGGCTTGAAATACCTGTTGCTCTCCTTTTTCCTCTGGTCGATCCTGGGGAAGATGCCTGCTGAAGCAGTGGCAGGGTTCATTGCCAGCGATTACCACAAGGTTGCCGACGTCCGGCTTCTGGAGTTTTT
>NZ_BAZF01000006.1 GCF_000813145.1 Geobacter sp. OR-1
CTGACCGATGAGGTGACAGACGCACCGCAGGTATGATTCGGTGCGGTAATGTTTTAATACCGGGGCGTCGATGAGGTAGGACCGGTCGGCGCCATGGGCAAAGGCTTCATGGCAGAGCGGTTCGACCTGATCGCCTAATACGATGGCGGAAAGGGGTACGCCGATGGCGTCGGCGAGTTCCCGCCCTTTGCCGAGCAGTTCCCAGGAGACTTTGGCCGCCTCGCCTTCGGTCTGTTCGATGAAGACCCAGACCCCGCGATAGGCGGAGAGCATGGCGGCCAGGGCCGTTGCTTCGTCGTCGGGCTCTTCTTCGGCAACCGCCCCACCCTGCTGCCGGGCGAGCTCTTCAAGCAGGGCCAGCTCTTCGGGGGTGAACTGGATCTCTAATGCTTCGGCCGGGCAGACTTTGATGCATTTCAAACAGCCGATGCATTTGTCGCTTAAGATGACCGGTTCGCCGGCGTCGGTCATCTCGACGCAGTTGACCGGACAGGCGCTCTGGCACCGGGCCCCGCAGGCGATGCATTTGCCCGGGATCAGCCGCGCTTTGCCGCGGGGTTTCTTCGGTTTCTTCGCTTCGGTCATTTCAAATTCCCTTTGTGAATGGTGAACATAATAAAAACCGTGAATGGTGAAAGGTGAATGGTGAATATAACCAAGGCATTTTTCACTATTCACCTTTCACTATTCACCGACTTTTATACTGCCAATAAATCTTTGGCCTGCAGCTTGTCGAGCAGGAGCCGGGCGGTGCCGTCGGGATCGTTCATCCCGTCGCCGATGATCTCGCCCTGGTCCCGCTCGGGGGAGAAGATCTTGGCGACCCAGGTGGGCGACCCTTTGAGACCGATCTCGTTGACATCGAGCTGCAGGACTTCGTTGTTCCAGAGTTCGACCGCGGCATCGGCAGCGGCCAGCCGCATCGGTACGGTCGGATACCGGGGCCGGTTCAGTTCCCGGACTACGGTGAGCAGCGCCGGAAACGGGGCTTCGACGATCTCGTGCCGCCCTTCGAGCTTGCGGCTGACCCGCAATCGCCGGGATTCAAGATCAAGGTCGAGGATCTTGTCAACCAGGGTGAGCTGGATGCAGCCGAGACGCGTGGCAATGCCGGGCCCGACCTGGGCGGTGTCGCCGTCGATGGTCTGTTTGCCGCATAATATCAGCGCTACTTCGTCTTCTTCGTTCAGCTTCCGGATGGCGGCAGTTAATACATGGCTGGTGGCCAGGGTGTCGGCACCGCCAAAGCAGCGGTCGGAGAGCAGCACCACCCGGTCGGCCCCCAATGCTAACGCCTTGCGCAGGGTCGCCTCGGCATTGGGCGGCCCCATGGATATTACCGTTACCTTGAACCCATACCGGTCCCGAAACCGCAACGCCTCTTCCAAGGCATGCGTGTCGTACGGATTCATGATGAACGGTATCCCTTCCCTCACCAGCGTGTTCGTCTCCGGATCGATCTTTACCTGCGTCGTGTCAGGTACCTGCTTGATACATGCTACCAGTTGCATTTCGCGTGTCCTCTCGTGGGCACTATCAACATAAATATTATCTAAGATTATATTACCCGGATTTTGAGCGCCGGCAATCCTAGCAAAGCTTTCAAATATTGACAAGACGGTTTTTGCGTAAATTTTAATCAAACATTGTTTACTCTGACTAAAATTTAGTCACAACTGAAATATCCTGACTTACTTTTATGCATGAATTAGAAACCCAGGATCATGGCTGAATATATAAACTGCTCACGATTCCCCCAGATATCGCCTTGCTTTAATGAGAGTGATTGGGCATAATCAGATGTCAAACAAACGTCATTTGTACCTGGAGCAAATCCTCATGCAGACAATTATCGAACTGGCAATCCTAGTCCCGCTTTTCATACTGTTTTACCAATTTTATTCATATTCGATCACTTCCAAGGGGGTAGAGAGGCAGAAAAAATGTACTGTTCTGGGGATTGTCAGTATGACTATCGGCATTGCCAGTTTCGCCGGTCATTCGGCAACTACCGTATTTGGGGGGCTGGTCCTGATGATGTTCGGTTTTCGTCTTATTGCGCACGGATTGGATCGAATCGACAAAAAAACATACATCGACCATTTCGATGAAGACGATAATCCGCACTAATCGCTAATTGTAAGTTGACACCTGCAGTGCCCGGTAACCCGCTGAACACCCCCCCCGTACTGAAGTCAGGTATTTCTGATCCTTAATCCAGCTTGATGCCGATTATTTTCAGGGATAGTGATCGTTCCCTATCTGGATAATCTCTTCTATTTTGATAAGATAATATTCATTCCCCATATCAGACACGCAGAGCAGGCCGGCCAATAACAGACATAGCAGACGAGGATAGGCATACTTAGGAGCGATGCATGATTGAACTGCAGCAAAAATACCGGGTCATGTTCGAGAATATGCCGCAAGGGGTATTCTATCAGCTGGCCAGCGGCGAGCTGATAGATGTCAACCCGGCAGCACTGGAACTGTTCGGCCTTACCAGGGATCAGTTCATGGGGCGCACCTCTTATGATCCTGCCTGGCGTGTAATCAGGGAGGACGGCTCTGAACTCCCACCGGAACATCATCCCTCAATGGTTGCCCTGCACACCGGCCAGCCGGTTAAGAATTTCACTGCCGGGGTCTTTAATACTGTCAGGAACTCGTGGGTCTGGTTGACCATCAACGCCATCCCCATGTTTTCTGAGGGGAGTGCATCCCCATACCAGGTATTTGTCACGCTCCACGACATCACCGAGCGTAAGCGCGCTGAACTGCTTCTGCAGAAAGAATCCAGGAAATATGAAGTCCTTACCAATACCTCGATGGACGGTTACTGGGAGGTTGATACCGAAGGCAGGATAATCTCTGCCAACAAGACCATTTGCCTCATGTATGGCTACAGTTACGATGAGCTGCTCACCAAAACATTGCGCAACTTCGACGCCATTGAGGATAACGGACAGCTGCAAACGCACATCTCAAGAATAATGAATTCTGGATATGACCGTTTCGAGACCAGGCACTATCGCAAAGACGGCAGTGCAATCGAGGTTGAGGTCAGCACGGCGTTCCTTCCGGAATATGAGATATTTCTCGCCTTTGTCAGGGACATCACCGAACATAACCGGTCGGAAAAATCATTGCGAGAGAGTGAATTCAAATTCAGGACCCTGTTTGCAACCATCCAGGACGCCATCTTTCTGACCCAGGCCCAAGACGGACGGATCATCGAATGCAACGAAAAGCTTTCCGGGTATTCGCGGGATGAGATTATCGGCAGAACAACCGAAGAACTCGGCCTCTGGGCAGATATACAGGAACGGCTGCATGTTGTGGAAATGGTCACTGCGCATGGCTACATTTACGACTATGTAGCCACCTTCAGGAGAAAAGACGGGTCTCTGTTCCCCGGGTCAATTTCCACCAATGCATTCCCCTTGGGAGACAAGGTATTCCTGTTATCTGTGGTGCGCGACATCACCGAGCGAAAACGCGAGGAACAGGACCGGCTGCGACTGGAACAGCAACTGCTCCACGCCCAGAAGCTGGAGAGCCTCGGCGTGCTGGCCGGCGGCATTGCCCACGACTTCAACAACATCCTGACCGCCATTATCGGCAATGCCGAGCTGGCCATGATGCAGCTCAACCCGGAGTCGCCTGTTCTGGAGAACCTGCAGCGGATCGAGAAAGCCGCCGGCCGCGCCGCGGACCTGGCCAGGCAGATGCTGGCCTATTCAGGCAAGGGGAAGTTCGTGGTGGAGCAGATAGACCTGAATCGACTGGTGGAGGAGATGGCACACATGCTGGAGGTCGCCATCTCCAAAAAAGCGATCCTGCGCTATAATCTCACTCGCCCGCTACCGACTGTCGAAGTGGATGCCACGCAACTTCGCCAGATCGTCATGAACCTGGTCATCAACGCCTCCGAGGCGATCGGCGATAACAGCGGAGTGGTGGCAATAACAACCGGCTGCCTGGAATGCGACGAATCGTACCTTATGGAAGAGTGGCTGACTGACCGGATACCGCAAGGGCTCTATGTTTTTCTGGAGGTTGCCGATACCGGCTGCGGAATGGACGCGGAAACCAAAACAAAGATATTTGACCCGTTCTTCACCACCAAATTCACTGGACGGGGACTGGGAATGGCGGCAGTGCTGGGCATTGTCCGGGGACACAACGGGGCGATCAAGGTCGACAGTGAGCAGGGAAAAGGGAGCAGCTTCAAGGTGCTTCTGCCGGCAAGCGCGCGATCGACTGAACTGCTGGATAACGATGCTGCGGAAACCTGGCGGGGAAGCGGCCTGGTGCTGCTGGTAGACGACGAAGAGACCGTGCGGGCGATCGGCTCCGAGATGTTGAGAGCGCTAGGGTTTTCTGTGATAACAGCCAATGACGGGGTCGAGGCACTGGAGAAATTCAAGGGGAGCAGCAACATCGGCGTTGTCATCCTCGACCTTACCATGCCACAGATGGACGGAGAGCAATGCTTCCGTGAGCTGCGCAACCTGAATCCGGACATTAGCGTAATAATGTCCAGCGGCTACAACGAACATGAGATCAACCAGAGGTTTGCCGGCAAAGGTACGGCCGGGTTCATCCAGAAACCTTACAAACTTTCGGAGTTAAAAGAGGTGCTTATAAAGGCCTTCAAGGTGCAAGAGCCATGACTTCCGTGTCAATGGCGACTCAAGCGACCAGTCACTGCCGGAACAGGTGGCAGGTGATACTGCTGCTTGTCATGCTGTCTCTCCTGTTTGCCGCCGCATCAGGTGAATCCGTTGCTATACCGGGTTATTCGGTTATCCGCGTGGTAATGGACAACAATTATCCCCCTTATGTCTTCAAAGACGACCATGGCAACCTGAAGGGGATTACCATCGACCAGTGGCGGTTATGGGAGAAAAAGACCGGTATCCTTGTTGAGTTGACCGGGGTGGATTGGGAAGACGCCAAAAGCCGGATGGCGGCAGGTGAATTTGACGTCATCGACACAATGTTCCGCACCCCCGAACGCGAGCAGCAGTATGCCTTCAGCAAACCATATGCGCGCCTGCAGGTACCGCTCTTTTTCCACAAGGACATTGCCGGAATCCGTGGGCCGGATGATCTCAACGGGTTTCTGGTGGCAGCCAAAGCCGGCGACAACGTCATTGAGGTGCTGAAAAAACATGGCGTCACCACGATTGCCGAGTATCCGAGCTATGAAAAGCTGATCGAAGCGGTCCGCGATGGCAAGGTAAAGGTATTCACCGTAGATGCCCCCCCCGCACTCTATTATCTCCACAAGTTCAAGCTCCATGACCAATTCCGGTCTACTGAGCCTTTGTACACAGGTGAGTTTCACCGAGCGGTGGCCAAAGGGAATCCGGCACTTCTAACGACCCTGGAAAACGGCTTTGCGGCAATCTCTCCGCAAGAATACCAGGCAATCGATGTGCGCTGGATGGGAAGAACGCTCAACAATGCCCACTATGTAAGGTATGTCATGTACCTGCTCAGCGGCATCGCTGCAATCATAGGGGGATTGATCATCTGGCTCTGGGGGCTGAAAAGAGCGATCAAGAGCAAAACCCGGGAACTTGCCACCAGCGAAATGCGTTATCGTACCCTCGTTGACAGCTCGATCGATGTGATCTTCGTGCTTGATAGCGCCGGAGTATTCCGGTTTGTCTCTCCGGCCTGGGAAAAGCATTTCGGCTATCCTGTCAGCGAGGTAATCGGCAGGGAATTCCCGCCGTTCGTCCATCCTGACGACGTCCTCCCCTGCACCGGCTATCTGCAACAGGTTCTTACCACCGGCCAAGGCGCAACCAGCCCGCCGTATCGGGTCAAGCATGCCAATGGCTCATGGAGCCTTTTCATCGCCAACGGCACGCCATACCGGGATAGTGACGGAGCAATGCTGTATCTCGGCATTGCCCGGGATATTTCCGATCAAAAACGCGCCGAAGAGGAGATCAGAACCAGCGAAAAACTGATGTCCACCCTGTATAACATTACCCAGTACCCTTTCACAAATGAAGGCGAGTTCCTGGATCATGCTCTGGACGAGGTAATCAGGATTACCGAAAGCAGGATCGGGTATATTTATTTCTATGACGAACAGAAACGGCAATTCACCCTTAACACCTGGTCAAAGGGTGTAATGAAAGAATGCACTGTACTGGAACAGAAGACGGTTTACGATCTGGACAACACCGGTATATGGGGTGAGGCGGTACGCCAGCGCAGGCCGATCCTGCTCAATGATTTTCAGGCCGCCCATCCGCAGAAAAAGGGACTGCCGGATGGCCATGTACCGCTCAAGCGATTCCTTACCATCCCGCTGATACAGGATGGCGTTATCACTGCAGTTGTGGGTGTCGGCAACAAGGAGACCGATTATTCGGACGCCGATGTCATGACATTGAAATTGTTCATGGATTCAGTATGGATGATCGCCGAGCGAAAGCGGGCCGCAGAGACTCTGATACTCAATTCGGAACGGACCCTGGTGCTTTTGAAACTGAATCAGATGACCGAGGCTTCGCTTAAGGAACTCACCGATTTTGCCCTGGAGGAGGCGGTACGCCTGACCAAAAGCGCCCTGGGGTATCTGGCGTTCATGAGCGAAGACGAGAGCATTCTCACCATGCACTCCTGGTCGAGAACAGCAATGGCGGAATGTAAAATCATCGACAAGCCGATAGTCTATCCGATTGAAAATACCGGCCTGTGGGGTGAAGCGGTACGACAGCGCCGGCCGATAATAACCAACGATTATCCGGCACCGAGCCCGTACAAGAAAGGACATCCGGACGGGCATGTCCCGATCAGCCGTCATATGAACATCCCGGTCTTTGTCGGCTCCCGCATAGTCTTGGTAGCCGGCGTCGGCAACAAGACAGAACCGTATGACAATACGGATGTTCAACAGTTGACCCTGTTGATGGAGGGGATGTGGCGCCTGCTGGAGCGGAAGAGATCCGAGGCAGAGCGGCTGAACATGGAAAAGCAGCTGCTTCATACCCAGAAGCTGGAAAGCCTCGGTGTGCTGGCCGGCGGCATTGCCCACGATTTCAATAACATCCTCACCACCATTATCGGCAACGCCGAGCTGGCACTGATGAGGCTCAACCCGGAATCGCCGGTTCTGGAGAACCTGCAGCGGATCGAGAATGCCGCGGCACGGGCAGCGGACCTGGCGAGGCAGATGCTGGCCTACTCAGGCAAAGGTAAATTCGTGATCGAATACATCGATCTGAACCGCCTGGTAGAAGAGATGGGGCATATGCTGGAGGTCTCCATCTCCAAGAAGGCGATCCTGCGCTATCACCTTACCCTACCCCTCCCTTCGGTCGAGGCCGACGCCACCCAGATCCGCCAGATCATCATGAACCTGGTTATCAACGCCTCTGAAGCGATCGGGGACAAAAGCGGGGTCATCGCAATCACTACCGGTTGCCTAAACTGCAATGAAGAGTACCTGAAAGAGGCATGGATGCCAGAACGGATTCCCGAAGGTAATTATGTCTTTCTGGAAGTTGCCGACACCGGCTGCGGCATGGACAAGGGGACGCTGGGCAAGATCTTCGATCCCTTCTTCACCACCAAATTCACCGGCCGCGGCCTGGGGATGGCTGCTGTCCTGGGCATCATCCGCGGCCATAAAGGGACCATCAGAGTTCAGAGCGAACCGGACAAGGGAAGCAGCTTCAAAGTCCTGTTCCCGATCTGTACCCAGCCGGCCGAGCAATGCCACAATGAGGCCAATGATGGTTTATGGCAGGGAAGCGGAACTGCGCTGCTGGTCGACGACGAGGAGACGGTACGGGACATCGGCTCCGAGATGCTGAAGGAATTGGGATTTGAAGTGCTAACGGCCAATGACGGCAGGGAAGCCATTACCGTCTTCAAGACCAGAAGAGACATCGGCGTGGTTGTTCTGGATCTGACCATGCCCCACATGGATGGTGAACACTGCTTGCTTGAGCTGCAGCAGCTCGACCCTAACGTCAAGGTGATCATTTCCAGCGGCTACAACGAACATGAAATCAACCAGAGGTTTGCCGGCAAAGGTATGGCCGGATTCATACAGAAACCTTACAAGCTGTCGGAACTGAGGGATACCCTTAATTCGGCCCTATAAGCGCACCGGCCGGCTGGCGCCCCAAACCGTGCGCCATTATCACTGATGCGCTATATCAATTGTCTGATTCACTGGTATAATCGACCCATATTCATTTTCGGACCTCGACTCAAGGCTTGCAGAAATGACCCAGGAAACTTCAGACAATCCCGAAGCAGGAAACCAGGTACGCGATGAGCTGATCGTCGCCCATCTGAACCATGCCAGAAGGATTGCCCGGAAGATTGCCGCACACCTCCCTCCGCACCTGGACCGGGACGACTTGATGAGTGCGGCGGTAATTGGCCTGATCATGGCAGCAAACCGCTTCGATCCCACCAGGGGGGTTCAGTTTATCTCTTTTGCCGAACAGCGCATCAGGGGGACAATACTGGACGAACTCAGGGCCCAGGATTGGCTGACCAGATCACTGCGCGAGAAATTCAAACTGCTTGAGACAAAATTCGCCGAACTTGAACATCAGCTCGGCAGAGACCCCGCGAGCGATGAAGTGGCCGAGTCTATGGGGATGAGCCTTGAGGACTATTTCTGCCTGCTTGATGACGTCCGTTACCTTTCCGTGGTAAGCCTCGACAATTCGTGGGAAGACAATGAAGGCGCCACTTTCGGGTTGCTGGACCTGATTGAAGATGTCTCGAATGACGGCCCGCACGACCAGATCGTCCGCAGACAGACAGCGGACCGGCTCCAGGAAGCGATTGGCGAGCTTCCGGACAAAGAAAAGGAAATTGTGTCCCGATACTATTATGAGGATAAAAGCCTTAAAGAGATCGGCAAAGTAATGAACCTGAAGGAGTCGCGGATCTGCCAGTTGCATGGTCAGGCCATTCTACGGCTCCGGGTAAAGTTGAGACTCCTGCGATGACCCTTCCGGTGGCCTCAGCATGAAAAAAATCCCCGCCTTACTGACTCTCCTGTTCGCAACGGCAGTAATCTGCTTTGCGACTTTCTCGCTCTTCAAAGGGAATCTGGAAGCGGCTTTTTCGTCATTTCCATTCCTGCTGATAATCTACATGTATGTTAAGATGTCGGCAAAATAACGGTCAAAATTCTGGACATAACCGCACTCTTTCAGTACGATGTCGCCTGTTCCGGACAACTACCGAATTTGGGAGGTTTCATGTTTTTTCAGAATAATGACCTGGGTGCTGCGGAGTTCAGCACCTGGACCGAAAAAAGAAAGAGCGAAGAGATTGCGAAACTCGTTGAAGGTTACCGGAACGGACTCCCGGTCGGCATCCTTTGTAAAATGACGGAGACCATAGCCGGCAACCGGAAAAAGGCACGCCGTCATCTGAAGCATCTGCTATCCCAGGACGAACGCAATGCCGCAGCCGCAAAGGAAACCGGCGGCATGCTGCAGATCGTAAAGGATTATCTCCTGTAGCAGCTCCGGACTGTAATGCCATCCAGATCCGGATCCCCCCGCCGCGCCCGCACAACCCGGTTTGCCCTTTGTGCAATAACTGTTAAAATTCAGCCAAACATCCGGACGGAGCGGTCATGCCGATTACTGTTTTCGATGCCATAAAAGGGAACATCAGCTCTTTTCTGGGGGGCGCCGAGGTTGATCTGGTGGCCGGGGAATGCGGCAGTCTCCCCGATGACCGGCTTACCATAACCAGGGCCGTTGCCATTGAAGATCACCCTTACTCCTTTACCGCATACCGGTCGCATCTAAGTTTTACCGGCTCGGAAGAGCGGTTCTGCCGAGAGCTCCTGACCGCTTTTGCCGCGCTTTATGAAGGGTTCCGGCAGGAAGGTTATGCCGCGCATTTCCGGACCGCGCTGCTCGCCTCAATCATGGATATCACGGTTGCCCGGTCTCTCAGGGGGGACAGTAAAAAGGGGTTCTGGCCCATCCAGCAGCTGGTTCAGCTCCTGAAAAACCTTTCCTATCAGCGTTACGAAGACAAGCCGGCCACAACTGGCTTCATCGTACACCGGACCACTCTTCCGGAACTGAACAAGCTGCTCCGTTACCGGAAGCATACCATGATCACCCTCAAACCTTCACATGCCATCTCTGCCGATTTCTTTGCCAACCCCCTAACCTATCGCTTCATCGACGGCAACAACCTCTTTTTCGTTGCCAATATTCTGATGCAGGTGACCGGCGTCATCAGGACCTGCAGCTCGGAAGAAACCAATGAAGTCGAACGGCTCACGCACCGGGGCATATTCTCCATAGTCAGAAGCGCGGGAGCGGGTTCGTTTGCAGTCAAGGTAAACGAATCATCCGAGATCGAGATCATGACCACCCCGGACAAGCTCCTTGTCCGCCGCAAAGGGGTCTGGGCCATATTCGACCCGGACATTATCCGGTCGTTCCTGAAGGGAAGCATTGACGACGCGTCTGCCGACGACCTGCTCTGGACGGTTTACGCCCTCTCCAAGATCAGGCACGGAACCGTGATCCTGATTTACAACGGCACGGCCCGCAATCTCGACAAGCTGAAAAAGGGGTATGTGGGCGGCGATGATGCCATCGGCAGGTTTCTGATCAGCCGGGTGAAGGGGCGGCACATCAGTGAACTGAAACAGGCCGGCACTCTGCTCCGGATACTTTCTTCCGACGGCATGACCATATTCAACCGGGCCGGAAAACTCATGGAGACCGGGTTCATAATCGACACATCCCATGCGCGCGAGGTCGTAACCGGCGGCGGACGCACCACAGCAGCCTGTGCCGCCTCGTTCTTCGGCAAGGTAATCAAGGTATCCCAGGACGGCCCGATCGAACTGTACCAAGACGGCAGGTTGATCTACCGCTTCGGGTGATTCCGCTCGTTATCTTGAACACAGCTCCATCCAAACTTGAAATATTCGCGTTAACGGTTTATCTTTCCACAGAAATATTCACTTTACCAAGAGGTTGACACACCATGGCAGAACAGAAAGAACGCTGGATGAGCGCGCTGGCCTTGTCCACCGCAGTCATGGCCGTTTTGGCGGCAATCACCACTCTCTACGTCGGGAAATATTCCTCACGCGCCGTTATGATGCAGGGGCAGGAGAGCAACCAGTGGGCCTACTACCAGGCCAAGAGCATCAAGGGACATACTTACGAGATCCAGAAGGAGCGGCTGGAGCTGGAACTCCTGGCCGGCGGCCCGGCGTTGAACAAGGCCGCAGCAGAAAGATTCCGGCAGACCATTGCCGATTATAGCGGGCAGATCAAGCGTTACGAGGTAGAAAAGAAGGAGATCAAGGCCAAGGCGGAGAACCTGTCGCAGAGCAAGGAAAAGGCCCAATCCATGGCGGGGAATTTCGGCTACAGCCTGATCTTTCTGCAGATTGCCATCATGCTGTCATCAGTCGCTTCTTTGACCAAAAGACACTATCTCTGGTACATCGGACTGGTTTCCTGCTCGGGATGGCTGTTCTTCTTCCTGGACGCCTGGTATCTCTTTTACTGACCGGCGAGGAAGAACAAGATGCTGCCGATCCCGCCATTACAGAAGTTGGACCTCGCTCACCCGCACGATCAGCAGATCCTGGCGAAACCGGGCCGAGAGCTGTTCACGGTATCCCCGCCACCACCCCTTGTCCAGCAGTTCGGTCATTACCTCATAGATGACGATATCATCCCGTACCGTTGTGCCGGGGGTCTCCTGCCACAGCCCCTCGGCCGGTGACCGGACATAGGCGGTGATCCCGCCGAACCGCTCCGCCAGTTCGTCCCGCACCCGCGCATATTCGGCCAGCGGGAACGGATCGCCGCCGTTGTCGTAGAGTGGGAGCAGTATCTGGACGAGATGCATGGCGTTCTCTCCGGTTCGGTTCTTCATCAATACAGATTAAACGGGCAAACAGCTGCAGATTGCCCCTTAGTGATGTTACTTGTTGTGTCCCTTCCCTTTTCCCTTGCCGTGGCTTTTTCCGGAACTAGCCGGAGCGCCGCTCAGCTCGAAATCGCCGCGCTTCAGGGCATGGAACTCTCTCGATCCCGGCTTAATGCCGAGTTCCTTGGCAATCACCCCCCACCCTTTACCACGGTTGGCCTGGTAAACCCGCTCGACCGTTTCGGGCGGCTGCCTGGTCATTTTCCCGAGTTGGAAGACCATGAAGGCGTCGGCAGGCTCCTTGACCGTGTTGATAACAGTCCGGACCTGCAGCTCGGGAACGCCGAACTGGGCGCTGACCCGGGCGGAAAAGCCGTTCAGATCGGTCCGCGCCTGGATATTGAGATTGGAGAGGAAATCGTCGAGTCCGGCGAATGCCGGGGTGCCGAAGAGCAGCAGTGCGAGTATTGCGAAAGCGATTCTCTTCATGATGATTCTCCTTGGCAGGATTTCGATCCCGTAGGACGGGGAAATTCAGATTAGGATCTTCATAAAGAGAGTAACGGGTGTAGGTGGAGTGTCAAGTAATGGGCAATTGCAAGCCTCATTCACGTAGATCCGGACGGGTTTTTTGCTTGTCATGTTAAGGGATATTCAGTAACCTGGCGCCAGCAAACACTGGCGATGCTTTGAGCTGAATCTCGTTATGGAGTGCCGATCGTCAGACTCTCAGTTTTAGGCGCATGGGATTCAACCGTGACTTCAGATCAGCCAAGAGTGCAAATACGTTTATACCTGCTGGCAGCGTTTATACTGGTGGCTGGCCTGGGTTCGGCAATCGCCATCTATGTCAATGCCGCCGAACCGGCTGACAGTGACAGCAATATGGTGTACGACTATCAGCACTCCAAGAAGTTCAGGCACGAGATGGAAAGAATGGGAGGCAAACTGAATATGGTTCTCAGTGAAACCGTTCAGGAATTCGAGGAACTGTTTCAGGGAAGGAACCTCGCTTACACTGTTGCGTCCTCCACCATAGTTATATCCTTAGGGATTTTCTATGCCGCCGGATTGGCTGGGAAAAAGATCGAATAACCTGCTCCCCGTAGTTTTCATGTTTCATTCATAATCCTTCCACATTTTATTGATAATTTGTATATTGGGATGTGATGAATCGCGACCAATTGTCAGATGCCTTGACGCATTCGGAGAGAAATTACCTATGATAATGAGAAGAACATGCGGCCTGGTGGTACTGATAGCCGCGGCAATATCGTTTTCTATGCCCGCTCGCCAAGCCGGGGCAGCGCTCGGAGACAGCGCCGGCTCTATTGCTTCGGATCGCAAGGCCCTCCGGGCAGTGCAGCGTGCGACCACGGTCCGGAGCGGCTATACGGTTCAGGAGATCGGATCCGATGCTACCACGGTGCGGGAGTATGTGTCACCGGCCGGCGTCGTCTTTGCCGTATCCTGGAACGGCAGGGTACACCCGGATCTCAATGCCCTGCTCGGCTCTTATGCCGGCGAGTATCAGTCGGCATTGAAACAAACCCCGCGCAAAAGGGGATTAAGGCGCCAGAAAGTGGAATCAAGCCAGGTAATTGTCGAAAAATGGGGACACATGAGGAATCTGCAGGGAAGAGCCTATGCCCCGGCTCTGGTCCCGTCGGGGGTGGTGATCGATGAAATCAGATAAGTTCCTGATTCCTCTCGTACTCATGGCGTTGATAAGCGGCTGCGGCGGATCGGATGGCACCAAGAGCAGCGCCAGTTCATCGACCAGCACCATGTCGAATTTCAGCAGCAATACCACATCTACAGGCGGGAGTACGACAGCAAACGGCGGCAGTGGTACATCTGGCGGCAGCGGCAGTACGACAACGGGCAACGGCTCAAATACCGGCGACAGCACTACTGGCAGCAACTCCACCCAAAATATCCTTACCGTCACTGTCAACGGCTCGCTCTGCTCCGCCAGCACCTCCGGCTCCTATGTCAATAAGCCGTGCGTGAGCGTAACGGTCTGCTCCCCGGGCAGTTCGGCCTGCCAGACCGTTAACGACATCCTGCTGGATACCGGAAGCTACGGGTTGCGGATCTTCGAGAGCGCCCTCCCCTCGGTTTCCCTCACTCCGGTGGCCAGCGGCAGCGGATCACTGGCGGAATGCGTTCAGTTCGGGGACGGATCATCGCTCTGGGGACCGGTAAGGATGGCAGACGTCGTTCTCGGCGGCGAACCTAGAGTTCAGGTGCCGATCCAGGTGATCAACGCCTCGTTCGGCTCTGTTCCGGCTTCATGCTACAACGCCGATAGCGACCCGGTCGCCGCGGGATACAACGGCATACTGGGGGTCGGCCTCTTTGCCGAGGACTGCGGCTCCGACTGCACCGGCACCGCCGGCAACGGCATGTACTTCAGTTGCAGCGGAACAAGTTGCGGCGGCGCGAGTGCCCCCCTTGTCAAGCAGGTAACCAACCCGGTTGCACGTCTTCCGGAAGACAACAACGGCGTCATTGTACAGCTTCCTGCTGTGTCAGCAGGAGGAACCAGATCCGTGAACGGCTCGCTGGTCCTGGGGATCGGCACCAAAGCCAACAATACGCCGGCAGCGGTCACCAGGTACCAGGCAAACCAATACGCCGAGTTTTACACATCCTTCCAGGGGACCACCTACTCCAGCTTCATCGATACCGGATCGAACGGGTTGTTCTTCACATCGCAATCGTCGCTGGTCCCCGACTGCGGGTCTCATTATTATTCCGGCTGGTTCTGCCCCGCATCTACGGTAAGCCTCTCAGCGGTCAACAAGGGATACACCGGTTCGCCAAGCGGCACGGTCTACTTCAGTGTCGGGAACGCAAGCTATCTGTTCAGCACCGACAACTCCGTCTTCTCCGAACTAGGGGGAAGCATGGCCGGAGGGTTTGACTGGGGGCTCCCGTTTTTCCTCGGCAGAACCGTCTACGTCGGTATCAACGGCACCTCCTCCAGCCTGGGAACCGGCCCTTACTGGGCCTATTGACAGCTTCCCGCGATTTACATCAGGGCCGGCGCAGTTGATCAGACTGTGACCGGCCCCCTTCCTTTCCCGCTACCACTGGCAACTGCTGCAAAAAACCGTGCTCCGGTTCCCGATACGGAGCGACTCCAAGACAGTCCCGCAGGTTCGACACAGTTCACCGCCACGGCCATAGACTCTGAAATCCAGGGGATGATAGGCAACGGTTTCCTCTGCCACCCGGTAGGTGCTACCGGTTTCCAGAGATCCGGCCAGCACCTCCTTGATAGACTGTACCAGCCGGTCGCATTCCTCCGCTATCATTGTTCCGGCAGCCCGGTCGGGCCGAATCCGGGACTGAAACAGCGCTTCGTTGGCATAGATGTTTCCGACCCCGGCAACAATGGCGGCATTCATGATGAACTGCTTCACAGCCACCCGGCGATTGCGGCTCATTTCATAAAGATAGCCGCCGTTGAAGCTGTCGGTTAGCGGCTCGGGTCCAATCCCGGCTATGAGCGGATGGTGCAACGGGTCGCCAGTAACCCAGAGGATGGTGCCGAATTTGCGCGGGTCATGGAACCGGAGTATCTGACCGTCGGTAAATATGAAATCGAGATGATCGTATCCACCTGGCGGGGTATCTGCCCCAACCAACCGGAGGAAGCCGGTCATCCCCAGGTGAATGACAAGGCAGCCGCTGTCGCAGAACAGCAGGAGGTATTTCCCCCTCCGGCCCAGACTCTGTACGATCCGGCCCCGTAGTTCCGTTTTCAGCTCCTGCGGTATCGGCAGCCGCAGCTTGGGAGTCCGCAGCACGACCCGGTCGAATTGCTTTCCCTTTAGCAGCGGCTCCAAGCGCCGACGGGTTATCTCCACCTCGGGTAGTTCGGGCATGACATGATCCTTTCGGTTATTACACTAACTATCTCTGACAAGACGCAAGCCGCTTGACATAAGCCGTCATCAATGTACATTTATTTTATTCGGAAGTGTAACTGGAAAACTGCCATGGCAATCGAGGCAGAGTTTTAATAAGACCCGGTTCCGGGTGGGTTTTGGTTGTTATCTCAAAATGATCGGACATGTTTTTAGGATGAACCGGCATAATCTGGCAACAAGTTTCTACCGATGCGGTCCAACAACAGAAAGAAGGCCGTATGCTGGTTAGAAAAGATTTTCACATCCCTCTGTTTGACCTGATTTCCTGTCTCTCCGATGTCATTGATATGGTTAATTCGGATCTGGTCAACCACCACACCATGGTCGGCTACATTGCTTATCTTGTCGGCAGCCAGCTGGAACTCCCCCATCGACAGCGCTACAACCTGCTTATGGCCGGGAAGCTTCACGACATCGGCGCCCTGTCGTGCCAGGAACGACTCAATACCATGAACTTCGAACTGGTCAACCCGCATCGGCATGCCGAAATCGGCTGGCTGCTTCTGAGCGATTTTAAACCGCTTGCCGAGACCGCAGAGTTGATCCACTTCCACCACGTCAACTGGGGAAATGGTAGCGGCAACTCTTTTCAGGGGATGGCGGTGCCGGTCGGCAGTCATATCCTGCACCTGGCTGACCGGGTGGCGGTGCTGCTGAATAAAAATAAGCCGGTCCTCGCGCAAACAAAACGAATTTGCCAGTCTGTCGAACAGCAGATTGGTGTGATGTTCATGCCGGACGTGGCCCAGGCATTCCTGAAGCTGGCGGAGAAGGAGTATTTCTGGCTCGATCTGATTTCGCCCACGGTCAGCTCTTTGCTGAAGCGCAGGGTAAGCCTGGAAACCCTCGAATTGGATCTGGACGGCATCCTGAGCCTGGGACAGGTGTTTTCGGAAATCATCGATTTCAGGAGCCGCTTCACTGCCACCCACTCCAGCGGCGTTGCCGCCAGTGCATCGGTACTGGCTCGAATGGTCGGCTTCTCGGAAACGGAATGCGAAAAGATGAAGGTAGCGGGATTCCTGCACGATCTGGGTAAACTGGCCGTACCAACGGAAATTCTGGAAAAACCGGGGGTACTGACCCCCCAGGAACGCGATATTATCCGTTCCCACCCCTATTACACCTACCGCACCCTGGAGCGGATCAGCGACATGGAAACCATTAATTCCTGGTGTTCGTTCCATCATGAATATCTGAACGGCAAGGGGTATCCGTTCCATCTGGAAAGGGCCGATCTTACCATGGGGGCACGGATCATGGCGGTTGCCGATGTCTTCACCGCCATTACCGAAGATCGTCCTTACCGCAAGGGGATGACCCCTGAAGCAGTCATGTCGGTGCTGAACAGCATGGGGAAAAGCGAATCACTCGATGTAAAATTGATTGAAGCCCTGGCCGATAATTTCAACGAAATCAACCAACACCGCCTTGCTGCCCAGACTGCGGCCGGTCGGGAGTATGACCGGATCATGCATCAGATGGAAGCAACATCCTGAACAGCACCACGACGGTGCTCTTCATAGCCTGCCTACTTTGCCCTTCAACTCGGCAATACTACTCTCAATTGCTTGATCAGGATACAGTTGCACAGATTTTTCCAGTTCCGTTATGGCATCGGTAAGCAGCCCTTCCCGGGCATAAAGCCTTCCGAGGCGCAAATGAGCCAGCGGGAACATCGGATCGAGTGTAATCGCCTTAGAATAGGCACTCCTGGCCTTGTCAGACTCGCCTAGATCTTCATGCAGTTCCCCGAGAATAATATGCGGAAGAGGGTTCTTGGGGTTCAGTTGGGCGGCAGTCATCAGCTCTGTTGTTGCTTCATCGTACCGTTTCAGAGTTTTCAAGGCGTTACCCAGGAAAATATGCGCCAATACAAACCCAGGTCTGAGCCGTATCGCAGTACGGAACTCCTTGATCCCTTCCTCTATTGCTTCATTTCCGGTAGTCCTAAATTTGAGTTTGACATCCTCCCTGGTGATCCTGTCGTCAATCTCCAGGTCACCCCGTTCGGTCAGGGCCACACCCAAATTATGGTGAACCCTGGCTTTATTCGGACTCTTATCGGCCACATCCCGCCATAGGGTTACCTTGTCCGCCCAGACACTGTTCCTGGCAATGCCGGCGCCAGTCAGACATATCACGACCACGATCAGGGACATGGTGGCAGTTTTGGATTCAAAAATGGATTTCCCTGTTCGGTGACCGTAGGCTGCTGTTGCCAGGGCAATGATTGCGATGAAAAAGCCTACGGACGGCAGGTATGCCCGGTGTTCAAAAATCAGATCATCGATCGGGATGACACTGGATTCTACTGCCAGGGCAATAAAAAACCAGCAAACACCGAAGGCGATGAGCTTGTAGACCTGAAATTGAGGCTGCCGACGATCCCTTGACCGGAAGCCAATATAGATCCCGGCTCCGAGGATTGTCAGAAGCAGGCAAAGGGGCAACAGCACCGAAACGCTGAAAAAGGAACGCTGAAGATGGTAGTCATAATCAAGGTTCTGAGCGATTGGCAAAACCAGCAGGCGAAGATACTTGGTGATGACCCCGAACTGGGTCATCAGGTACTCCCATGATGAGACACCGCGAAAATTAACCAGATTGATCGAGTCGACCAGGAGGTCGCTTTCTGCCGGCTTTGCCACGGTAGCGAGAAACATGAGATTTATGGGAATGATCGCCATGGTCAAGATGAATGGCGCCAGTCGAACAACTCTCTTGCCGATGTCCCCGGAAAAGAACATGAACTCAATCAGTGCGATGACGACCGGAAGGGTGAATCCATTCTCCTTGGAATTCATCGCAAGTACGCAAGAGAAAAGCGCCAGAAGATACCATGTGATTCGGGGAGTCGCCGCTGTCGCAAGCCTGCTGTTCAGATACATGACCAGAGATCCGAGATAAAACAGGACAACTAGTGAACTGAAGCGTTGGATGATATAGGTTACAGCCTGGGTTTGCAGGGGATGGCAGACAAATAACAAGGCACAGAATAATGGCAGGTAACGGTATTTTGTCAGGGCAACGGCAGGTTTCTCCTCTGCCTCCGTTGCCATTGAAGGAGTCTGTAACATGAGGAAGAGCAGGAGATAGACGAGCAGTGCGTTGCCGATGTGAATGATCAGGTTCGTCAGGTGGTATCCCCGCACGTCAAGTCCGTGGAGGGCGTAATTCAAGGCAAAGGTAAAATAGGAAACGGGCCGCAGGATAAAGTTGTTTTGGACGTCAGCAGGTATTCCGAGCCGGAGAACCTGGTGGGTATCGGTAAAAAAACTGAAGTTTTTGACAGCCGGGTTGTTCGCTAAATAAGGGAAATCGTCAAACATGAACGGGGCGGTGATGGTATTGAAGTAGACGAGAAAGCCGGTGATAAGAACCAGAAATACATGCACTAAAGGTTCGTGCCACAGGTTAATATCATCGGATTCCGTTTCGGATACAGGGCTTATTTTTGCCGGCCGATCCTGGGATTTCTTGGCAGATCCGGAGTTTTTTTTTCATCGGTGCTCCGTTGCAAAATGACATTACATTATATTTTATAATGGATCGAAGCTGTGCTGGCACAAACTTTACGGTTCAAGTCAGTAAACATCAGTGATTCCCCGGGGACCAGGGGCCATTACTACGGAAAGTCAGAAGGCATTTAATAGATAAACCCCCGTACAGGCAAGCCCGAACGGGGGTTTATCGTTTTATGCCGTCAGCCTTTCAGCCTTAAGCCTTTCATAACAAAGGCTTACTTATAATCCGGCATCTCATCGAACTGCAGGTACTTGTAAATAGCTTCCTTCTTCGGCTCAACCTTCTCCTTGTAGACTGCCATAAATTCGGCAACCGTCGGGAGCTTGCCCATGGTGGCGGTAACCGCGCCCAGTTCGGCGGAACCGAGGAACACCTTGGCACCATCGCCAATCCGGTCGTCGAAGTTACGGGTCGAGGTGGAGAACATGTTCACGCCGTCGGGCACGCGGGCCTGGTTGCCCATGCAGAGCGAGCAGCCAGCGATTTCGATCCGGGCGCCAAAGGCGCTATAGACTGAGAAGTAGGCTTCGTCCTTGAGCTTGGCTTGATCCATGCGGGTCGGCGGGCAAATCCAGGTGCGAACGTTCGGGTTAAACTTCAGGCCGCGCCAGATCTCGGCGGCAGCACGGAAGTGACCGATGTTGGTCATGCAGGAACCGAGGAAGATGTCCTGGATCGGGGTGCCGGCTACCTCGGAGAGGAGCTTGACGTCATCCGGATCGTTCGGGCAGGCCAGAATCGGTTCGGTGATTTCGGCTAGATCGATCTCTATCACGTCGGCATAGGCACCGGTTGCCTGGGCGTTCTTGTCGGCTTCGAGCAGTTCGGGCTTGGCGAGCCAGGCGTTAACCGCATCGATCCGGTTCTGCAGGGTCTTGGCATCCTGGTAACCGTCCTTGATCATCTGCTTCATCAGGGCCACATTGGAACGGAGATACGTCGCCACGCTCTCCTTGGAGAGCTGGATGCAGCCGGCAGCAGCCGAACGTTCGGCAGCGGCGTCGGTCAGCTCGAACGCCTGCTCAACGGTCAGGTCAGGCAGACCTTCCATCTCGAGGATGCGGCCGTTGAAAATATTGATCTTGTTCTTCTTGGGCACGGTCAGTTTCCCCTGTTTGATGGCCCAGAACGGAATGGCGTTAACCGCGTCGCGCAGGGTGATGCCCGGGTTCAGCTTACCTTTGAAACGGACCAGGACAGATTCCGGCATGTCGAGCGGCATGAACCCCATGGCGCCGGCAAAGGCCACCAGACCGGAACCGGCCGGAAAGGAGATCCCGATCGGAAAGCGGGTGTGGGAATCGCCGCCGGTACCGACGGTATCGGGGAGAAGCAGGCGGTTCAACCAGGAGTGAATGACGCCGTCACCCGGCTTCAGCGGTACGCCGCAGCGGTCGGTGATAAACTTGGGGAGGTTCTTGTGCATCTTCACGTCGGCCGGCTTAGGATAGGCGGCGGTGTGGCAGAACGACTGCATGAACATCGGCGACAGGAACTTGAGACAGGCCAGTTCCTTGAGCTCATCGGCGGTCATCGGACCGGTGGTGTCCTGGCTGCCGACCGTGGTCATCTTCGGCTCACAGGCAGTACCGGGGAGAATACCGGCAACGCCGCAGGCCTTGCCGACCATCTTTTGGGCCAGTGAGTAGC
Organism: Geobacter sp. OR-1; assembly: GCF_000813145.1. Classification (GTDB taxonomy): domain Bacteria; phylum Desulfobacterota; class Desulfuromonadia; order Geobacterales; family DSM-12255; genus Geoanaerobacter. The sequence goes on from NZ_BAZF01000006.1 coordinate 21,042, forward strand.
CCTGATCAGCCTTGGGAGCGGGATTGACCGGCAGGGTGAAGACATCAGTTGCACCGAGTCCCAGGGCCTTGCGGGCCTTCTCGGTTACGGCGCGGCCAATGATCAACGGGATCCGGCCACCGGCGCGGAACTCGTCGGCCAGCGTGTTTGGGGCGATCTTGAAGGTGGAGATGACCTCCCCTTTCTCGTTGGTGATCTCACCCTTTTTGGTGTTGATGGTGATGACATCGCCGTCGTTCATCTTTGTGACGTCGGCCTTGAGCGGCAGAGCGCCGGAATCCTGGGCGGTGTTGAAGAAGATCGGGGCAATGACGCCGCCGATGATGACACCGGCAGTCTTCTTGTTGGGAACACAGGGGATCTCCTGGCCCATGTGCCAGAGAACGCTGTTACAGGCAGATTTACGGGAGGAGCCTGTGCCGACGACGTCACCGACAAATGCCACCTGATTGCCGGCAGCGCGCCACTCGGCAATAGTCTTCAGACGGTTCGGGAAGCGGGTCTTGCCCATGGCCAGCGCGTGCAGCGGGATGTCGGGGCGGCTCCAGGCATCGCCGGCCGGGGAGAAGTCGTCGGTGTTGATCTCGCCTTCGACCTTGAAAACTTTGACCTTGATGGTCTCGGGAAGACTGGGGCGATTGGTGAACCACTCGGCATTGGCCCAGGATTCCATGACCTTCTTGGCGGCGGCATTGGACTTGGAGAGTTCCAGGACCTTATCGAAGCCGTCATAGACCAGGGTCATGCCGCAAAGGGCCTTGGCGGCACCTTCGGCCAGCTCGGCGTCCTTAAGGGCATCAACCAGCGGGGTAACATTGTAACCGCCCAGCATGGTGCCGAGAATCTGTACGGCATCCTTGCGGCTTACCAGCGGCGACTTCTTGGTCCCCTTGATAATTTCGGCGAGAAAACCGGCCTTTACTTCGGCAGCAGGGTCAACGCCGGGAGATACGCGCTCCTTCAAAAGATTGAGCAGAAACTCTTCTTTTCCGGCAGGGGGTGCTTCCAGCAGCTTGCAGAGACCTGTGGTCTGCTCCGGGTTGAGCGGCAATGCCGGGATTCCCTGGGCCTTGCGCTCGGCTTCGTGGGCGAGATATGCTTCGATCATGCGGTCATCCTCCTCTGATTGATTGATCCTGAACTACGTGTCTTTTCAGGTGATTTCCTAACGAATTGCAGACGGTTAAGCGGATACTGTATACAATTTTCAGGGGATTTTGTCAATTCCTATCTCAGAGAATACTTAAGACCTGCACATGTAATTACGAAAAAAAGCGGAGTGCCGAAAACGGCACCCCGCATAACTCAACGAATATATTCTGTTCCTACAGGATTAAATCAGGCCGTGGGCCACCATGGCATCGGCAACCTTGATAAACCCGCAGATGTTGGCGCCAAGGACGTAATTGCCCGGTGCGCCATACTCTTCAGATGTAGCGTAGCAATTGTTGTGGATGCCGACCATGATGCCTTCAAGTTTTTTCTCGGTGAACTCAAAGGTCCAGGAATCGCGGCTGGCGTTCTGCTGCATTTCCAGAGCGGAAGTTGCAACGCCGCCGGCATTGGCAGCCTTGCCCGGGCCATAGGCAATCTTGGCGTCGAGGAATACCTTTACCCCTTCCGGAGTAGTCGGCATGTTAGCGCCTTCGCCCACGGCAATACAGCCGTTCTTGACCAGCAGTTTGGCATCCTTGCCATTGATCTCGTTCTGGGTTGCGGACGGCATGGCAACCTGGCATGGGATCTCCCAGATATTGCCGTTTGCAACGTATTTGGCGTCCTTGTGGTACTGGGTGTAATCCTGAATACGACGACGCTCCACCTCTTTAAGCTGCTTGATCAGATTGAGATCGAGTCCGCTTTCATGGAAAATGACGCCATTGGAATCGGAACAGGCAACGCACTTGCCGCCGAGCTGATGAATCTTCTCGATGGTGTAGATGGCAACATTGCCGGAACCAGAAACAAGGCAGGTTTTACCTTCAAAAGTATCCTTCCGGACCCTTAATGCCTCATTGATGAAGAATGTTGCACCGTAACCGGTAGCCTCCGGACGAACCAGGGAACCGCCCCAGTTGAGCCCCTTACCGGTCAGCACACCGGCCTCGTAACGGTTGGTGATCCGCTTGTATTGGCCGAACATGTAACCGATCTCGCGTCCGCCTACCCCTATGTCACCGGCTGGGACGTCGGTATGCTCGCCGAGGTGGCGATACAGTTCGGTCATGAAGCTCTGACAGAAACGCATTACTTCGTCATCGGATTTCCCTTTGGGATCAAAGTCAGAACCGCCCTTACCGCCGCCGATCGGCATTCCGGTGAGCGAGTTTTTGAAAATCTGCTCAAAGCCGAGAAACTTGATGATGCCGAGGTAAACGGAGGGATGGAAACGGAGACCACCCTTGTATGGGCCAAGGGCGCTGTTGAACTCAACGCGAAATCCGCGGTTGATATGTACGCGACCCTTGTCGTCCTGCCAGGGTACCCGGAAAATGATCTGGCGCTCTGGCTCACAGATACGCTCGATAATCTTCCGTTCCATGTACTCCGGATGCTTAACCATGACCGGTCCGAGTGATTCGAGAACCTCGCGGACAGCCTGATGGAACTCCACTTCACCTTGGTTTCTTTTGAGAACGTCCTGATAGATTCCTTCCAATTTCTCGTCGAGCTGCATAGTCATACAATATCCTCCGTGATGTATTTATAGGCACATGGCTGCAACCCGCTAACAACTAAATTGCTGCATGCGTCACTAAAGTGCACATTAAATGCACATAATGCGCCAGCAGAAGCACTTCATGCTGACTATTTTAGCATCTGCTGCATTTTCAGTCAGTTGCATGCCCGATATTTCATCATCGCAAACAGACACCTTCTTATGGTGATTATGTTTTATACACAGTCGATTCACTAAACGACTCAAATACCAACACACACATCTGAAGATTGACATAAAACGGTAATTGCTGTTTAGTGAAGGGATGAAAAAACCACCAGTAAAGAATCGACACCAGGAAAACGATAAACTCAGGCCCGGATCTGTGCTTGATCTGGCAATTTCCGCCATAGACGAAGAAGGGTATGGCGTGGCCACTTGGGGGGCCAGGAAGCTGAGAGTATCCGGGGCATTCCCCGGAGAAGCCGCACGGGTACTAATAACGCACATCGGAAAACAGACCCTTACCGGTCGTTGCCTGGAACTGCTGAAGCCCTCCCCCCTGCTCCGGACGACTCAACCGTCCGGCCTGTGCAAGGTTTGCGACAACTGCCAGCTGGCACTGCTCGAATACGCATCACAACTGGAAATCAAACGGGATATGGTGTCCAGGTGTCTTTCCGCGTACAGAAGCCTCGCAGACATTCCGGTTAGCAGCGTCATACCGTCGCCGAATCCGCTTCACTACAGGACAGCGGCCAAGCTTATCATTGGCGGCACATTCCGTTCGCCAAAGATCGGGATCTACCGGAGACACAGTCATGATGTCGTCGATATTGAAGGTTGCCCGCTGCACCATCCCCTGATTAACACCATAATTGCGGCAGTTAAAGAGGGCATTACCCGCGGCAAGATCCAGGTCTATTCTCCGACGACCGGGAGCGGACTCCTGAGGTATCTGGTCATAAGGGTCTCTGATGACGGCGAGCAGGCAATGGTGATCTTTGTGACTGCCTTCCGAAGCTTCAACGAAATCCACCATCTTAGCCGGCATGTTCAGACGGCAGTGCCCAAAGTCACTGTCATGGTCCAGAATGAAAACGCTTCTTCCGGGAATGCCATTCTTGGTGACAAATTTCATTTTCTTACAAAACAGCATGCTCTCATTTCCCAGATTGGTAAGGTACGGCTGGCCGTGTCACCCCGTTCATTTTTACAGGTCAACAGCGGGTCTGCAGGAATAATTTACGATCAGGTCGCCGCCTGGGGGGAATTGACCGGCAAAGAGAGGGTGATCGACCTTTACTGCGGTATCGGAGGGATAGCACTGTTTCTGGCTGCCGGCGCTGGAGAGATCATCGGCATTGAAGTTGTTGAGGAAGCGGTTCAGGATGCCGACAAAAATGCCAGGATGAACGGAATTGACAATTGCAGCTTTGCGTCAGGGGATGCGGGAGAGCTGTTGGCTGAAATCAGGGAAGAATGGGAAAATGCGGACCTGATCGTTTTGAATCCGCCGCGCAAGGGGTGCGATAAAAAGGTGCTTAATGAAGCGGCAAAGCTGAAACCGGTGAGAATCATCTACGTTTCCTGCTCGCCATGGTCGCTGGCCCGGGATCTCGATATCCTTTCCCGGCTCGGTTACCGGACAATAAAGGTTCAACCGGTGGATATGTTTCCCCAGACCAGCCATATCGAGAACGTGGCGCTGCTCACGAGAGAATGACGAAAAATGGGATCCGGCAACGGATCCCATTTTCAAAACAACCGTGTTGCCTATCAACCGATTTTATTTCCTGAGGACTTTAATAACCGAGGAAAAATCCTCCTCGCCCCGGCCATCCTTAACCCCCTGGGCATACAGGGAATGCGCCGACTCAGCGCCCGGCAGAGTAAGGCCGACTTTGGCGGCAGCCTCCATCACCAGTTCAAGCTGCTCATTCACATACTTGAGGGCAAGGTTCCGGGTAAAATCACCTCTGGCAATACTTCTCCCCTTTGAATGGAACAGCGGCGAGGCAACGCCGCCGGAATCGAGCACTTCAAGAATCTTGTCGGCAGCAAACCCCATCTTCTCGCCGAACACAAGCCCCTCGGCAAGCGCCTGAATCAACTCGGCCTGAACCAGGTTGACAATGAATTTCATCTTGGTTGCATCACCGACATTTCCCACATGGACTATATTCAGCCCGAAATAAGAAAAGAGCTCCCGGCATCTCCCTACCAGTGCCGAATCACCACCAGTCAGGATAGTCAGCAGGCCGTTGGCGGCATGCTCTTTTGTCCCCCAGACCGGCGCATCAAGAAACATGATACGATGCTTTGCGGCCTCTTCCGCCATCTCAAGGGTGCTTTCGAGTGAATGCGTCCCCATATCCACCAGAATAGTTCCGGCATCGATCCCGGCAAAGACCCCGTCAGGCCCGTAAATATCGGGGCGCAGCCGCTCTTTCTCCGGTCGGATCAGAATAACCAGATCCTTACCCTTTGCCGCTTCCTTGGGGCTGGCGGCAGCAGTAGCTCCAAGCTTGCTCAGTTCTGCAACCACAAATGGGTCTGAGTCGTATACTGAAAGCTCATAATGGCCCTTGGTGAGATTTGCAGCCATGTGGCGCCCTACAGTACCCAAACCCAAAAAACCGATATTCTTAAGCATGCCCGACCTCCTGAACATTCATAAATAATCAAACCATGTTTTTTTATAATACAATCTCACAAGCGCCAACACAAGGGGCAAAAACAAAAAAACTACCTGAATCTGGTGACCCCGCATCTTTTACAGATATCGGCAAGCCGACACTTTGTGCAGTATGGCGACAAAGGGCGGCAAATGTTCTGACCAAAAGCGACCAACAGATCGTTGATTTCAATCCAGTACTCTTGGGGCAGGCATTTCCGGAGTGCCATTTCCGTTTGCTCGGGCGTGCGGGTCGCAATGTAGCCCCAACGATTGCAGATACGGTGGACATGTGTATCCACGCAGATCCCCGGCTTGCCGAAACCGAGCGTCACAACGAGATTGGCAGTCTTGCGGCCAACCCCCTTGAGTTCGAGCAGCGGTTCGATTTCGTCCGGGACCATGCCATCGTAATGTTCCACCAGCCGGTGACAGATTTCACTAATCTGGCTGGCCTTGTTCCGGTAAAATCCCACCGGGTATATGGCACGCTCTATCTCATCGCGCGAGAGCAGCATCATCTTTTCGGGCGTTGCCGCCAAGGCGAACAACCGCTCCGATGCCGGCCCGGTTGTGCTGTCCTGCGTTCTAAGCGAGAGCAAGCACGAAATCAGGACCTTGAACGGGTTCCCTTCTCTCTGTGAAACGATCGTAACTGCCGGGGTCTGCCAGTTTATTGCTTCCTGGCGCAGAACGGCCATTGCAGCATGGATGTCAAAACCGTTCAAGCAAGCCCTCTGTTCCGGAAGATTCTCATCAACAACACCCCCAGAACGGAAAAACAGGCTCCGACGCATAACAATAGATACCCGATAGTACGCCCTTCACCCCAACCGAACAGATCCTTTCCCTTCATGAGAAAAATGAGGCCGAGTCCTCCGAAGGCCATGATCCCTCCGGATATATAGACCGCAAAGGCGGCAATTGCCAGCCCTATTCCCTGCTTTTTAGCCATACCGTTACCTCCTCTTCATCTGCTCGCCGGATTCTAGCCCATCTGCAGACGCGCCGCAACCAGTTTAACGTGACATCGGCAAACTACTGCGGCATAATTCGATCAGGAGCAATCATCCTCCGGTGCAAAGGACCACCCCATGAACTTCCCTGTAGTAGATCTTCATATCCATTCCAGTCACTCCGACGGCGTCTTTACCCCTGCGGAACTGGTGAAAATGGCTTCATCTCAAGGTGTAAAGGTTATAGCCATCGCTGATCACGATTCAATATCCGGAATCGACGAGGCTATTGCAGCAGGTGAGCAGTACGGTGTCGAACTGATCCCGGCAGTGGAACTCTCCATAGAGGTCAAAAAGTTCCATGATGTGCATCTCCTGGCATATTACCTGGATCATAACGACAGGATTTTCAACGAACGATTGAACGGTTTCCGTGCCAGGCGCGACTCCCGTGGCGAAGAGATAATCAACAAGATAAACGCCAAACTTTCAGTAGAAGGAAAAGCGGGGATCAGCTTTGAAGAGGTTGCCAAAGGGAGTGACGGGGCATTGGGACGACCGCACATCGGCAGAGTCTTGATCGCCAGAGGCCATGCTGCTGACATGAGTCAAGCATTTAACGACTATCTCATCCCGTGCGACGTGCCCAAAGAGTATTTCCCGGTGGAGGAAGCAATAGCCGAGATACATAGGATCGGAGGGGTTGCGGTTCTGGCGCATCCAACAACAATATCCAGAGAGCGGGGTGTTCTGAGGGATGTTATCGGTATGATGGTGGCTCTCAAGCTGGATGGAATCGAGGTCTACAACACCCTGGCCACATTGGATGATTCGGAATTCCTGCTGGCTATCGCTCGCAGGCATAATCTTGTCATAACCGGTGGCTCAGACTTTCACGGCAACGAAGGTGAATCGGTTCTGGGTATCACGGATAAAAAGGTCCCTCTCGATTACCGCCTTGTGGAATCGTTGAAAATACGGGCCTGTGGCAACAGCTCTAATTAACATCATCAAATTTAAAATAAAAAATCAACATTATTAAGGTTTTTTCTAAAGTTTTCCCTCAGATTGACGAAAGCAAATAATATGCTATAGACTGCAATCACCTCACCGGAGGGCGGGATGCTTGTTCTGGTACGTTACAATGACGACAATTACGACATCGTTGAAGACTACTGCCTAGAGTACCTGATCGTTACAGGTAAGGTTATAGAATTTTCCCGTTCGGATGAATGGGTTAGCGTCGGCAATGACCCTACCCGGGAAAAACCGGCTGATAAAGAATCTCCTGTCCCCCAAGAAATCAGATACGCAGGACCGGATCGCAGGAAAAAAACGCATCGGAACCTGCTGCATAACCCGCAAACGCCAGCAACTACTTGATACACACCCTGCGCACTTCCTTAAGATCGGTTATCCCCTGAAGCACTTTCAAGATACCATCCTGTTTCAAGGTAGTCATACCGTCTTTGATTGCCTGCTCCCGTATCTGCTCAACCTCCGCCTTTCGCTTCACGAGTCCTTTCATCGCATCAGTCCCTTCAAGCAACTCGTGGAGGCCCACCCTTCCCTTGTACCCTGAATTATTGCATTTTTCGCAGCCAACCGGCCGATATAGAGACATAGAATCGATATCAATACCGGCAAGCTGGAAATCGGCCCTGCCGTACTCTTCAACGAGATCGTAAATCTCATCCTTCTCCGGTTTGTAAAGTTCCCGGCACTCGCTGCAGAGCCGCCTGGCCAGCCTCTGAGCAAGGATGCACAGCACGGCGTCGGAAAAACTGAACGGGTCGAGCCCCATGTCAAGCAGCCGGGTTACGGTTTCGGGGGCTGAGTTGGTATGAAGAGTGGAAAAAACCAGGTGACCGGTAAGTGATGATTCAACACCGATCGCGGCGGTTTCCTCGTCGCGCATCTCCCCAACCATGATCACATCAGGATCGGCACGCAAAAATGCCCTTAAAGCCAGAGCAAAGGTAAAACCGATCTTCGGGTTCACCTGGACCTGGCGAAGACCTTTCTGTGTTATTTCCACCGGATCCTCAGCAGTCCAAATCTTGGTCTCCGCATCGTTAATCCGGGCAATAGCCGAGTGAAGAGTGGTTGTCTTCCCAGACCCGGTAGGTCCGACAACCAGTATCAATCCGTACGGCTGCTTGACGCATTTTTCAAACACAACCGAATTCCGCTCGGTGAGCCCGAGATTTTCAAATGGAATCGGCTCTCCGGAGGCCAAAATACGCATGACCACATCCTCCAGCTGACCGGCAGTAGGCAATGTGGCGATACGCAGCTCAACATCGATCGGACCAAACTTCTTGAAATCGATTTTCCCGTCCTGGGGCTTGCGGCGTTCCGCAATATCGAGCCCGGACATGATCTTTATGCGCGAAGTTACCGCATGCTTGAATTTGTACGGGATGCGCTGATAGATCTTGCACCGGCCGTCGACCCTGATTCTCACCAGGACATCGTTTTTCCCGGGGTAAGGCTCGATATGGATATCAGATGCCTTCATCCTGTAGGCATCGCAAATGATCTTGTTCACAAGTTGTACGATAACACTGTCCTGTTCCGAGACCCTTTGAACCTCCTGCTCGACATCCGGCTCATCACCCGATTCCAGCCTGCTGAGGAGGTCATTGATGCTGGTGGAGTCGCCGGACGGACTACTCCCTTCAAGATGGTAATAATGATCGATGAAACGTTCGATATCTTCCCGGAAAGAGGCTACGTAGGATATCCGGCGATATTCGGGATAGATGAATTTGATAAGATCCTGTTTGCCAAGATCGGTGGGGTCTTCCATTGCCACGGAGAGTACGCCGTTTTCGATCTTCACCGGCACCCAGTGCTCTTTTCTCAGCCTCTCGGGCTTGATCTTGTTCAAGATATCTTCAATAGGCGGGAGTTGCGGATCGAACAGGGTGAAATCAGTACCAAAATAGAGACTAAGACACTTGGCCATATCATCACGGGAGACCTTACAATCCCTCATCAGGATCTGATCCAGGCCGAGAGCGGCAATTTCGCTGCTTTTGCTCGCTTTTTCAATGTCACGTTCGTCAATGATATTCTTGTCCAACAGATAGTGGTAGCGGGATTTCTGCCTGATGATCTTCGTGGATGCGCTGATCCGGTAGATATTGTGGATCGCTATGGAGAGCGAAGCGGCAAGCTCGGAGACATAGCTGATGTCCATATCGTTGAACCCGGTGTGGTCCTTCTTGTTGATCAGTTGGATGACCCCGATCAGCACATTGTTGAACTTCATCGGCACAGACAGTATTTGCGTGCTCTTGAAACCGCTCTTTTGATCCCATGACTTGTCGAACTTGAGAGAGGTATTGATCATCCGCAGTTCATGATCGTCATAAACATTTTTGACATTGACAATGGTCCCGGAATAGGCACAGAAACCAGCGATACTCGTTGTACTGATCGGCACCACAATCTGCTGCAGTTCGTCACCGGTCTTCACCCGTGAAACCAGAATGTTTTTCTTGGTATCAGCCACATATATCGTGATCCGTTCCGCTTTGAACAGTTCGGCGATACTGTCTTTCAACTGGATAAGGATCGAATTGAGGGATGTGGCGGAGTGAATTTCATTGATCTGCTCCATGAACTTCTTGCGGTATTCAAGTTGACTCTTGAGATATTCGGTTTCATTCATCTTATGTTCTCCGAAAGATAGGTAAAGCGATGATTATCGCCCTGCATTGAGGTTACAGTGCGCTGAAAGAATGTCAATTGCATGGGGAGAGAACAAAAAAACGCCCGACACAAGTGTGCCGGGCGTTGTTATTCAGATATGGAAATTGTAATTACTTCTTGGCAGCCATGGCCTTATCGTAACCAAGGTTGAATGCCTTCTTGTTCAGCTCGAGAAATGCCTCGGGTACACGGGAAAGCACAGCTTTCTCGGCAGCTTCCTTAGATACGACACCGGTCAAAGCAACCATGGCACCAAGAGCAACAATGTTGGTAACGATCTCACGACCTACTTCGTTCTTGGCGGTATTGGTGATATTAAACTTAGTCACCTTGAAACTCCCTGCCGGCTCTCTGGTGATCAGGTCCGAGTCGATGAGGAGAACCCCGCCTTCCTTGAGGTCATGTGAATACTTGTCGCATGCTTCCTGAGTAAGAGCGAGGAGAGCGTCGACTTTTGTTGCCTTTGGGTAGTCGATTGTGTCATCGGAAATGATAACCTCCGACTTGGATGCTCCACCACGGGCCTCAGGACCGTAGCTCTGCGACTGAACTGCCTGCTTGCCATCATAAATGGAAGCAGCTTCAGCCATGATGACGCCGGCCAGGATCAGCCCCTGCCCGCCGGCACCGGAAAAGCGAATCTCATATCTTCCAGCCATTTTCTTCTCTCCTTTGAATTGGCGAAGTTCGTTCTAGCGGGCAGTGCCCTGAGCGCGCTCGATTACCTTTGCATACTCCTGGCAGTACTCAGGCTTATCCTGCTTATGGAGTACGCCGGTGAGGATTTTCCCTTTGAGCTGCTCGGGGTCCATCTTCTCGGCAGCCTTGACAGGAACTGCAACATCCTTGAGCCGGTTCATCATCTCGATAACAGACTTGTACTTGTTACGGCGTCCGTAGGTTGTCGGACAGTCGTCAAGGATCTCGACAACAGAGAAACCTTTGTGCTGAATCGCTTCAACAATGAGCTTATCGATCTGGTTGGCATGGAATGCCGTTCCGCGGGCAACAAAGGATGCGCCGGCACCGATTGCCAGCTTGGCGATATCGAAACCCGGATCAGGGTTGCCGTAAGGTGTCGTGGAAGCCTTTGCGCCTGTAGGCGTACAGGGTGAGAACTGACCACCGGTCATACCGTAGATCATGTTGTTCATGATTATATAGGTCATGTCGATATTACGGCGGCAGGCATGGATGAAGTGGTTGCCGCCAATGGCAGTGCCATCGCCGTCGCCACCGCAGAGAATAACGTTCATCTCAGGCTTTGCCATCTTCACCCCGGTAGCGAATGCAGCAGCACGGCCATGTGCGGTGTGCAGAGTGCAGCAGTCAATGTAGCCCGGGAGACGCGAAGCGCAACCGATACCCGAGACAATGGCGGTATTTTCCTTCTTCAGCTGGAGAGTCTCCAGCGCCCGGATAAGACCTTTCATGACGATGCCGTGGCCACAGCCTGGACACCAGATATGGGGAAGCTTGCCGGGGCGAAGCCATTTATCATAATCAAAAGACATGGTTACTTGACCTCCTTCATCTTGTCGAGGATCTGACCTGGATTGATCGGCTCTCCGTCAACGCGGAAAATGCCGAGAACCGGGGCATTGCCTTCGATGCACCCTTTTATAATGCCTGCACACATGCCAAGGTTCATCTCCGGAGAAATGAAAGCCTTTACCTTCTTGGATATCTCGAGGAGTCTCTGCTCAGGGAAAGGCCAGAAGGTAATCGGACGGAAGAGGCCTGCCTTGATACCCTGCTTACGGGCTTCATTCACTGCAAAACGAGCTGACCTGGAGGATGAGCCAAAGGCGACAACTACTATTTCCGCATCATCAATCTGGTACTCTTCCCACTTCATTATATCTGCGGCATTCCCCTCAACCTTGCGGACCTGACGCTCTTCCTCGGCCTGAACAACTTCAGCCTTGGTGGTCGGGAATCCGTCCTGCATCTTGTTCAGACCGGTTACATGGAACTTGTAACCGGATCCGAAGCCGGCCAGAGGAGGAACGTCACCGAAAGATGTGTCGTACGGCTTGTACTTGTCCGGTGTTACGGAAGGAGCAGTACGATCGATAACTTCCAGCTCGCCCGGCTCAGGGAATACGATCCGCTCGCGCATATGGGCAACGATCTCGTCAGGCATTACCATTACCGGCGTGCGGTACTTCTCGGCCAGGTTGAACGCCCTGACAGTCTCTTCGAACACTTCCTGAACAGAAGCGGGGACAAGACAGATTGCCGGATGGTCGCCGTGGGTACCCCACTTGGCAGACATGATGTCAGACTGCGACGGTCCGGTAGGCATACCGGTAGAAGGGCCACCACGCATGACGTTGAAAACAACGCAGGGAACTTCGGTGATGCATGCATAGCCGATATTTTCCTGCTTAAGCGAGAGACCAGGGCCTGATGTAGAAGTCAGGGTCTTGACGCCGGTAAGCGATGCCCCGATAATAGCGGCCATTGCGCCGATCTCATCTTCCATCTGGATGAACTTGCCCCCGACCTTCGGAAGTTCGGCCGACATTACTTCGGCAACTTCTGTGGAAGGGGTGATCGGGTAACCAGCAAAAAACTTGCAGCCGGCATACAGTGCGCCTTGGGCCGCAGCTTCGTTACCCTGCAGAAAAGCAACTTTCTTAGCCACGTTACTTACCTCCTGTAAATTGTTTATGCAGTTACCTTAATCGCGAAATCGGGGCAGCGGAGCTCGCACTGCATGCACTTGATGCAGGCCTCCAGATCCTTTACTGCCGCGACAAACCCTTTCATCTCCAGGACCTGCTTCGGGCAAAATTCCACGCAGATGTGGCAACCCTTGCAGTACTTCTCGATGATTTCGATTGTGGGAAGCTTCTTTTCCATCTACATACGCTCCTTTTGTGTATTGGGCCTATAGGGCTGAAAAACCGTGAGACTATAGCACAGCGTTTACACTAAAAGCAAGTCAGGTTTAAGACATTGTTTCTGGACCTGAATTTCGGGACGAGAAGAGGTGACAGGTGAAGAAAACAGGAAAAAGAAGGGCCGAAGCCCTTCTTTTGCTTGCGGAGTACTTTCAGTGCGGCTGAAGCCGGAAGATTACTTCATGCTGTCAACGAGGCTCTTAACTGCAGCGACAGACTTGTCCATCATGGCCTGCTCTTCGGCGTCAAGTTTGAACTGGAGGATCTGCTCAACACCGTTCTCGCCGAGTACTGCAGGAACACCGACGTAGTAGCCGTTCACGCCGAACTCGCCCTGAAGGAAGCAGCAGGTCGGAAGAACGCGCTTCTGATCCTTGAGGATCGACTCAGCCATGGCAATGGCGGAAGAAGCAGGTGAGTAGAAGGCAGAACCGGTCTTGAGCAGGGCAACAACCTCGCCGCCTGCGCCGCGGGTACGCTTGACCATTGCTTCCATGACTTCCTTGGCCTTCTCAGCACTCTTGTACTTCTGCTCCAGAAGTTCCATGACCGGAATGCCGTTAACGCTGGCGTAGCGAACGAGCGGTACCATGTCGTCGCCGTGGCCGCCAAGGGTCATTGCGTTTACGTCCTTCACGGATACGCCCAGCTCCCAGGCAATAAAGGTGATGAAACGCGCGGAGTCAAGCACGCCGGCCTGACCGATAACGCGGTTGTAAGGGAAGCCAGTGATCTTCTGGCAGAGAGTAACCATTGCGTCGAGCGGGTTGGAAATTACGATTACTGTTGCTTTCGGAGCATACTGTTTGATCCCTTCGGCAACGGAAGTCATGATCTTGGAGTTGACCTCGATCAGGTCATCACGGCTCATGCCCGGCTTGCGCGGAAGGCCTGCGGTAACGATAACAACATCAGAACCTGCGATATCCTTGTAATCATTGGTCCCTTTGAGATTGGCATCGAAGTTGTCAACAGAGCCGACTTCGGCGATATCGAGCATCTTCCCCTGCGGGAGCCCTTCAACGATATCGAACATTACTACGTCACCCAGTTCGCGAAGTGCGCAAAGCTGAGCAAGTACGCCACCAATCTGACCACCACCGATAAGAGAAATCTTTTTACGTGCCATTCTGACCTTCCTCCTTGAATAGTTTGGTATTTGCCTACTCTGTTATGGCCTACAGATAAATCAGATTGCGTCGATGATCGCGTTTAATGTTGCGCTGGGACGCATTGCTTTTTCGGTCTTGACCGGATCCGTAAGGTAATAACCACCTAAATCCTGTGGCTTGCCCTGGGCACCGATCAGCTCCTCGTTGATCTTTGCCTCATTCTCGTGAAGCTGCTGAGCGACTTTGGCAAAACGTGCCGCCAGATCCTTGTCCTTGGTCTGCTCAGCAAGGGCCTCGGCCCAGTACATGGCGAGGTAGAAGTGACTGCCTCTGTTATCGATCTGGCCGACCTTACGGGCCGGGTTCTTGTTGTTCTCCAGGAACTTGGTGTTGGCCTGATCAAGGGTATCAGCCAGGAGTTGGGCCTTTTCGTTTTTAAACGTGGCTGCCAGATGCTCCAGGGAGACGGCAAGGGCCAGGAACTCGCCGAGCGAATCCCAGCGCAGGTACCCTTCCTGCACAAACTGCTGCACATGCTTGGGTGCGGAGCCGCCTGCGCCGGTTTCAAAGAGACCGCCACCGGCCAGGAGCGGCACGATGGAGAGCATCTTGGCGCTGGTGCCCAGTTCCAGAATCGGGAACAGGTCAGTCAGGTAATCCCTCAGGGCGTTGCCGGAGACCGTAATGGTATCTTTACCGTCTTTTGCCCGCTGCATCGCGAAGTTCATCGCTTCCACGGGAGGCATGATACGAATATCCAGGCCGTTCGTATCGTGATCCTTCAGGTAGGTATTCACCTTTTCGATCATCTGGGCATCGTGAGCCCTGTTCTTGTCCAGCCAGAAGATAGCCGGTGCTCCGGTTGCCCGTGCCCTGTTTACCGCCAGCTTGACCCAGTCCCTGATCGGCAGGTCTTTTGCCTGACAGCCGCGCCAGATATCACCAGCCTCCACATCGTGCTGGAACAATACTGCTCCCGACTCATCGACAACGCGCACTGTCCCGTCGGCGGGAATCTTGAAGGTCTTGTCATGGGAACCGTATTCTTCGGCCTTCTGCGCCATGAGACCGACGTTGGAGACACTGCCCATGGTGGTGGGATCGAACTGGCCGTTTTTCTTAACGAAATCTATACACGCCTGATACCACTCCGAATAGCAGGTATCCGGGATCACGCACTTTACATCGTGAAGCTTGCCGTCAGGACCCCACATCCCGCCGGAGTCGCGCATAACGACCGGCATGGAGGCATCGATGATGATGTCGTTACTGGCATGAAGGTTGGTAATGCCCTTGTCCGAATCCACCATGGCCAGCTCGGGTCTCTTCTTGTACTCCGCCTGGATATCCGCTTCTATCTCAGCCTGTTTGGCTTCCGGCAATTGCTTGATTTTCAAATAAAGATCGCCCAGACCGAGGTCCGGGTTGACACCCAGCTCCTTGAATGTTGCGGCATGTTTTTCGAAAACGTCTTTAAAGAAAACAGAGACGAAATGACCGAACATGATCGGATCGGAGATCTTCATCATGGTGGCCTTGAGATGCACGGAGAACAGTACACCTTTCGCCTTGGCGTCTTCAATCTGCTCCTCGATGAATTTACGCAGGGCTTTGCAGTTCATGTACGTCCCGTCAAGAATCTCGCCTGCCTGTAGAGACAGCTTCTCTTTCAGAACGGTGACCTTTCCGTCTTTACCGACCAACTCGAACCTGACATTGCCGGCGTTCTTCATGGTGACGGATTTTTCATTGTGATAAAAATCGCAGCAGTCCATATGCGATACATGGGTTTTTGAATCCGGGCTCCAGGCGCCCATCTTGTGCGGATGCTTCTTGGCGTATTCCTTAACCGCACGGGCCGACCTTCTATCGGAGTTACCCTCCCTCAAAACCGGGTTGACGGCGCTTCCCAGACACTTGGCGTAACGTGCATGAAGCTCTTTCTCTGCGTCTGTCTTCGGCTCCTCGGGATAGTCGGGGAGTTTGTACCCCTTCTCCTGCAACTCCTTGATGGCAGCCTTCAACTGGGGGATCGAGGCGCTGACGTTGGGGAGTTTGATGATATTGGCTTCCGGCTTCTGGGTAAGCTCGCCGAGTTCGGCCAGATAATCCGGCATTCTCTGACTCTCGGTCAGATAGTCGGGAAAGTTTGCGATAATTCTGCCGGCAACAGAGATATCTCTTGTTTCAACGACAACTCCAGCGGCCTTTGTGAATGCATTTACAATCGGGAGTAAGGAGTATGTTGCCAATGCGGGTGCTTCATCAATTTTTGACCAGATAATCTTTGCTGTTGTCATGTTCTCTCCTTGATTTTTATTCCAACATCGCCAGAGGCTCTAGGTATGCAGTTCGCCGGGTTTCAGGGGCTCCTGTCGGAGCATGCAGAAAAGTTTGTATACAGTATACAAAGCACTATAGCGTGTCAAGAAAAAATATAATCGTTTAATAATGGTGAAATTACTGCGAAAAACTATAGTGGGAGTGAAATCGGAGGGTCAGTGGAGTCGCCTCTCCTGGGCATAGCGGCGGGCTTCCTGCATATCCTCGCGGCTCATGTTTCTAGGCACTCTGAGAGTCTGGCCGGGCCAGAGATTGCTCGGATCGCGAATCTGGTCGCGGTTTGCCCTGTAAATCAGCGGCCAGAGGAAGGAATCATTGTATACTTCAGGCAAAGCTGCAATCAGAGGGAGTGATTCACCCCGCTTGACCGTGTGACTCGCGACCAGACTGTGCTCTTTTTGAGCCCTCTGGCGCTCTGCCTGTCTGCGGGCTTCTTCTTCAGCATCCTGTTTTGCCTGCTCGGCTATTCGCGCCAAAAGCTCTTCGGCTTCCTTCCTGCGAATCTCTTTTTCGTGCTCCAGAGCAGCGAGCCTTTCCTGCTCGCGCTGCTGCAGTTCCTGCTGCCGAAGCCGCTCAACTTCAGCGATCCTCTTCTTTTCTGAAGCCAAATTTTCCTTTAGGAGTTCCCCTTTAAGGATGACGAGGTTGAAGAGGTTATCTGCCTCTTCAACCTCATCGTTCAGCAACAGTTCTTCTGCTCGGGCAAAGGTTGCGGCGAGGTTATTATACTCCGAAGGCGACAAGGTCGGCGCTCCATCGGCACGAACCGTCTGCACCAGTTGTCCGGCCTTGGTGTACCATAGCGGCATC
This sequence comes from Geobacter sp. OR-1, assembly GCF_000813145.1. Lineage (GTDB taxonomy): Bacteria > Desulfobacterota > Desulfuromonadia > Geobacterales > DSM-12255 > Geoanaerobacter. The sequence continues at coordinate 38,228 of NZ_BAZF01000006.1, forward strand.
GGCGTGGAACACCCTGTTACAAGCAACAGCAGACCGGCAAATAAAATTAAGATATAACCTTTCGCAGCCATCCAGCCCCCTTAAGGCTGCTGTTTAACCGCAAGTCTGACACCAAGCTCCCTGAGTTGCTTTGCATCAACGGGGGACGGCGCTTCAGACATGAGACACGCTCCCTTTTGGGTCTTCGGAAAGGCTATGACGTCACGGATAGAGTCACTGCCGGTAAGAAGCATAATAAGCCGGTCCATGCCAAAGGCAATCCCGCCGTGAGGCGGAGTACCAAACTCCAGAGCGTCCAGGAGGAACCCGAACTTCATCCGCGCATCCTCTTCGGACAGTCCGAGCATCTTGAACATCAGAGACTGGATTTTTTCCTGATGAATCCTGATGGAACCGCCGCCGATCTCGTTGCCGTTCAGCACCAGGTCGTAAGCCTTGGCCCGGCAACGGCCAGGATCGGATTCCACGTACTGCAGGTCTTCGTCCATCGGGGCCGTAAACGGATGATGTACGGCGGCCCAGCGTTTGTCATCCTCGTCCCACTCCAGGAGCGGAAAGTCGGTTATCCAGACAAATCTGAAGACGTTCTTGTCCAGCAGACCGAGCAGGTTGGCAAGGTGATTACGGAGCTTGCCGAGAGAATCGTTGACGACCTTGGGCTTGTCGGCCACGAACAGCAGAAGGTCGCCCTCGCCGGCATCAAACGCCTTGTTCATCGTATCAATCTCTTCAGGGGTGAAGAACTTGGCAATGGGCGAATGCCACGCGCCGTTTTCGATCTTCACATAGGCAAGTCCTTTTGCTCCGTAAATCTTCGCAAATTCGGTAAGGTCGTCGATCTCCTTGCGCGAGAAGCCGGCACACCCCTTGGCATTCAGACCCTTTATGATGCCACCCGATGCCGCGACATCGGCAAAGACCTTGAAACCGGAATTTTTGACCAGATCGGTCAACTCGACCAGTTCAAGCCCAAAGCGCAGATCTGGGTTATCCACCCCGAACCGCCTTATTGCCTCCGCATAGGTCATTCTCTCTACCGGCAGCTGTACATCCACACCCTTTGCCTGTTTAAAGATACGGGCAATAAGTCCCTCCATGACCTTGATGATATCATCGCGGTCAATGAAAGACATCTCGCAGTCAATCTGGGTAAACTCCGGCTGCCTGTCCGCCCTCAGATCCTCGTCGCGGAAACAGCGCACCACCTGGAAATAGCGGTCATAACCCGAAACCATGAGAATCTGCTTGAATATCTGCGGCGACTGGGGAAGAGCATAAAAGTTACCCGGATTTATACGGGAAGGCACCAGGAAGTCACGCGCCCCTTCCGGAGTCGATTTGGTCAGAAACGGGGTCTCGATCTCGAGGAACCCGCTATCGGTAAGATACTGGCGGGTAACCTGTGCGACCTGTGACCGCAAGATGAGATTCTGCTGGAGCTGGGTCCGGCGCAAATCCAGATAACGGTATTTCAACCTGAGATTTTCCGCGACATCGACATACTCATCGAGTGTGAACGGCAGTGCCTTGGAACGGTTGAGAACGCGGCATTCCGAGACCTGGATCTCCACTTCGCCGGTTTTCATATTGGGATTGACCGTCCCCTCAGGCCTGGGAATAACTTTCCCTTTCACGGCAAGGACGAACTCGCTCCGTACAGATTCAGCTTTAGCATGCGATTCAGGATTAATCTCCGGATCGAAAACTACCTGCGCAATCCCTTCCCGGTCCCGAAGATCGATAAAAATAAGGCCCCCATGGTCACGGCGGCGCATGGCCCACCCCATCAGCACCACTTCCTTGCCGAGGTCAGCACTCGTAAGTGCCCCGCAATATCCTGTTCTTTTCCAGTCCCCCATGAAATCTATCATCAGCAGATACCCCCTCTGTATAGGTACTAATCTCGGAAAAATCGATGTAGTATACTCAAAACAGCCCGCCGCATCAATCGGAATTAATCCATCAACAGGCGTATACGCAAATATATCCGAAAAGTTGGCAACTAAGCGGCAACATCGTGGGGAATTACGGATTTCAGGGGATTCAATTCAGTAAAATACTTTGATTAACAAGGAGGCATCATCACAATTCTAAAATACTTGCCCGTCCGGGCAGTTCCCGGACGGGCATGATCTAAATCCGACTACCAGTCTTCCTTCTGCTTTTCAATCAGCTTCTTAAGGTACAATTCAGGACTTATGAGTTTCGATATCTCTTTTTCCGTATAGCCCAGATCCTTGAAATTCAAGAGACCATTGGGCGCATGGCAGTTTGTGCACGAAAGCGCCTTGGTCTTGGTTACCAGGTGATTGCTCCCGAAGTAAATCGTCTGCCAACCCGGGACAGGCTCATAATCCTTGATCCCCATGGTTTTTGCCGCTGATGCAACGCCGGCAAGCGTATCGCCGGTTGCCATCGGTGGGGCAAAATCCATTGCCAGGAGGTTACCGGTCTTTTTGTCAAAGAACGCCTTGCCCTGGAACACCTTGAATGCATAGATCTTGCTTTCGCGATCGCCGCGGCTCCCTTTCGGGCCGATGAAATCGGGCACATTGCGGACAGTCCTGTTATACCAGGCGTAGATAGGGGCGTTCTCGTTCGCCTCCCGCTTCAGGGTTGACGGCTCATAAAACTTGTCGGCCCCCTTCTCCCAGGCGGTAAAGTCCTTAGCCACTGCACCGCCGGTTCTGGGAATATGGCATGTCTGGCAGGCGATTCTTGCGGTATGCCGGTTAAGATCGGCGTCCTTATGCGGCTTGGCGCCGTGACAGGATGCGTCGTCGCACGAAAGCCGGATGCCGTCGTTGGCCCAGTTGTTAGGATCATAACCTGTTGGGATGCGGTGATTGCTCGCCTTGTGGCAGTCTACGCAAACCATTCCTTTGGCCGCATGGACATCGGTGTCTTTCTTAAAGGCAAAGCCTCTCTTGACGTAAACGCCACCACCGGCAGCCTCGTGACAAACCATGCAGTTCTTTACTGTCGGCTTGCCGATACCAAGTGCCGCCTTCTTGCTCCTGTCTTGCCCCAGAACCACTTCGCCCTTCTCGTTTTTAAACGGCTTGCGCTCCCTGAAATCATAGCTGGACGAGTGACAAACCAGGCAGTCTATCGCCTGTTGCGCCTCGGCACCGGAACTACCGACATCGAAGAGATGGTTTCCGGGGTGGCAGGTATTGCACCCGGAAAACTTGGTCTTACCGGTTTCCGGGCTTTTCGGGATCTCCTTCAGGTTATTGACGATGTCGTTGCCGTTGCACATCGTGTAAATACGATTTTTCATCCCGTATTCCTTACTCTGGTCAAGGTTCTCGACATTGTCCACCTTGGATGCATGTTTCCAGTGCACAGTATCCAGAAAAGTCTTTGCAGTACCCTCGTGACACACTTCACAGGTTTTTGGGCCGTCATACCCATTCTTCTCTATATATTCGCGCCCCTCCTTGTGATCACCGGCAAAGGCGGTTCCGGTAATGAAAATTGATATAATACCGGCAGCGGCAAGCATTGTTCTTAACATGTGCAGATCTCCCTATAATCTTTAAATTAACATACTCAAATATTGCCATAAATTAAATATATTGATTTTTATATACTTATAGGCAAAAAAACAGCCTGCCTCAGCAGGCTGCGTCGGCCAAAGTCTTCTGTCAACAACCTGCAGTTTTACGGAAAAATTTGCTTACATTCTTGCCGTCAATAACATCGTACTTGAGCTTGATTTCGTCACCTTCATTGATCCGATGGTCCTTGAATTTGTCCAGTGTCTCAGCATCATTAACCGTTACCGTGATCTCTTTATCATCGTTTTTAATCACTACCGTGGCCGAGCCGCCATCTTTGGCCATTTCTATCTTGGCAACCGACCCGGTCATCTTTTCTTCGGCGCTGGCGTTCCGGCTGAAAGAAAACAATCCTACCGCCATTACTGCTACCATCAGAAAGATTGATACGATTCTCTTCATTGCTTTGCTCCTTTGTCCAGTGAGGCATTAATGTATAAATCTTAACAAGCTCTCCATACATGACAAGCTGCTAATTGCAAATTCTGCTGACGTAACGAGAGGGGCTTGCGCCCCCCTGAAATTTCAAATACTATAATTCAGCTTTTCATATATATCAATACTAAAATTTAACCTCGAATGTTGCGTAGAGATCCTGAGCGCTCTTTACCGGGGCGAGCAGTTGCAACGTAGTCGGCTTGATATCGGAAATCTTCTGCGCCGCACCAACCCAGTTATTGCTGCCAGTGTACTCAAAATCATAATACTGGTAGCCAACCTTGAAGAATACCTTGGCAAGATAGGAAGATACCGGTTTCATATTCAGTTCCTGAATCACATACCCTTCATATACATTACCACGAGTACCGTACTTGCTGGTCCACATATCGTCCGATGCCGGCGTCATGGTTATCCAGTTCTGCGAACCATGGTTGTACTCGAAACCAAGCTTGGTCTTGGTGCGATCATAATCATAACGGGCGCCGACAAGAACTGCCCAGCCGGTCTTATCCTCAAAACCGGCACCGCTTGGTTGTCCCATGAATGTGCCGTTCATCAGCCCCACATTCCCGAACTGTGCGGAAACTGACCCGTTGGGCCGGGAAACGCTCAGCGCAGCTTGGCCAAATGTATTCAGAGTACCTGGTCCAACTTTCTTGATTATGCTGTCAGCGCCGATTCCGAACCAGTCTACGTCACCAAGCTGAACTGAAGGCGCGGTATTGCCAAAGGCGGTGTTATTCATGACAACCGTGTCAGTCAGGTTGAAGCCGCGGTTGTACTGGAAAAACAGTCTGAGCGGATCGGTATCATAGGGAGTAAGGTTAAATCCGAACATGTCCATGTCATGCTTGACACTGTTGGCGCTCGATGAAAGGCCGGACTCGAAACCGCGACCATAGCACAGTTTTGCATAAGCACCCGGAAGGGCTTCAATATCCGGCGCCCAGCCAAGGGTCATGCCGTCATAGGCGTAATCGACCATGAGAGCCGGTACTCCGCCGTTGCCGGGGCGCTCATTATTGAGACGAAGGTGCTCCGGAGCCCAATTGGTGGATGGCCTGCGACCGGCTGAAAACCAGACCCCGGAATCGGCGATGTTGGCCCAGGTGGCATAGGCGCGGTCAACCACGAGAGCGCCGTCTGCCGGGATGTGGCCGATTGTGCCGTCAAAGACGCCTACCCTGTCGGAGAAATATGCGCCGGTCACGGCATTGTCATCCTGCGCCCCAAAGGTTTTATACATGAGGAGACGGGCGTTGACGGTAACATTAGAGGTGGCCTTGGCATGGAGATCGAGGCCGAAACGGTTCGTGTACAGGGTCTTGTTTTCCGGCTTTGCCGCCGGGGTCATTGCTGCTGCCATTGCGGCATTTTGATCTCCGGTTCTCATGAAGGTATTGGCAAACGTCATTGCGTTGGCAAATGCCGGCACCTCGCCCCTCAGCGAATCAAGCCTGAACCGGTAGTCACCGCCAATGGTCAGCCACTTCTCAATCGCTTTGTCCTCGTGCTTTTTCACTTGCTGCTTAAGGGCATCGACCTCTTTCTGAAGCATATCGATCTTCTGTGTGAGGTCATCCGCCGCCATTGCCACTGCAGGCATTGCCAGCCCGGCCGCCAAAGTAACAGTTACCAGCCTTTTCCCAAGTCTGTTCATCTCTCCTCCCTTTCCCGTATTAATTGGTGCATATTGTGGTGCAATACACCGGTATAACTGTTTTTTTTGTTAATTTAGCGTATTTTAATCGTAGATTTAACGCATGTCAAGCCAATATTCCCACTAGCTATATATATGGAAAATGCAATATTTAAACCATTAGCCATAACCAGCTGTTTTTGCGAAATTGATCATAGGGATAACTACTAATCCCTGTTGGAGTTTTTTTGTGATTTAGCGAGAGAACTCTTGAGATTGCGGTGATAAGACTGGTGTCATGAGCAACAACAGCTGTTCGAAATGATATTTGTCGATCTGTACCGGCGGCATTTTTGCCAGCGGCCTGATTTTCCTGGGATTGCGCAACCAGCCCTCCAGCCTTTCGGCGCTCCATGGCGCTGCGCTGTTGCCGGTCTTCGGATAATAAATGCTTAACAGCCCGGAAAGATTCGGCCCAATATTGCCTCTGCCGAATCCCCCCGATCCGGTCAGGATTTTGTGACATGCGCCGCAATGTTGTTCAAAGACATTGGCAGTTTTCACGCCTTGCTTGAACCGGACATTAACCGGAGCTTCGGGTATCTTTCGTTGTTGCACAACTGCTGACGCCAGAACAGCATTCACTAGCAAGGATGCGGTTGCTCTGTCAAACCGGAAATCCGGCATATATTCGACCGGCGTAATGATCGAAGCCAGCAGCCTGGCCGGATGTCGCCCGGAAAGTCGGTCAAGATCAGCGGCCAGATGATTTCCCTTGCCCCTGATATTATGGCATCTCCGGCACGCGGCCAGCTCCAGCCATTTCCCCCCAGAAACTACCGCTTCATTGTCTTTGATCCTGTACCGGACCAGGTGCCCCGGAATCAAATCCAAATGGGCGATATTCTTTCTCAGGGTGCGGTCATCCCCCCCGTGGCAGTCGATGCAGGCGGCAATCTCCATATAATGAGGTTGATGGCATTTAAGACATGACGAAGACGCCGCCATTGCCGAATAGGCGCCGGAGAATGCCAGTACTGCGATCAGAAAGGCCAGACGAACTGCCACTGTGGCCCCCGGAAAAATGCCGCGATAACGCTCAGGGAAATAATAACGCTAACCGTGGCAATAGTGATCAGGTTGACAAACCATTGACCGTTAGAAAACCATGAGGCCCGCCATACAGGCTTGTAGACAGGAAGCCATGGAAGCAACAGGAATATGCCTCCGACAGCAATGACCGGATAGACAAGAAAGTTACCGTGACTTACAAGCTCCTGAATCCAGAGAAGAAACCATGCGGACTTGGCCGGATTGGGCGCGGCGCCCGGGTTAGCCGGGCCGAGCAGCGGGGCCGGCAACAGGATGGAGCCGCAGAAAAGAGTAATACCGAGCACCAGTGCCGCCAGGGCAATAAGCCTGAAAAAATGCGGGGAGCTTTTCACGTAATCGGCTTTATTGTACCGGGTCTTATTCATAGATACGGCAACACCCCCCTGTTCTTGCGGACCCGATAGAAATGGAGCCCGGAAAATCCCAGGATCGCCAAAGGCAGAATGGTTATATGCAGGATATAAAACCGCAGCAAAGATAAGTGCCCTCCTACCTGGTCCGGCACAAGGATACCGTAAAGAGAATCTCCGCAGGGGAGCGTTCTTAACAGCTCGGTGCCGGTCTGCGTCGCCCAGAAAGCCAGTTGATCCATCGGCAGGAGATAGCCGGTGTAACCGGCAAAAATGGCCAGTGCCATCAGTCCGCAGCCGATAACCCAATTGAGCTGCCGTGGACGCTGGTAAGCCCCGGTCAACAGGACTCTTACCGTATGCATGAAAATGAAGGCGAAAAAGAGATGCGAAGACAACCGGTGCAGGTTGCGGATGTAGATCCCGCCCCAGACATCGCGCTCCAGCACCAAGATGGAGGCATAGGCCCGATCGGGCGCCGGTTCGTAATGGAACAGGAGAAGTGAACCGGATACGAGCAAAACCAGCAGAACAGTAAAGGCGAGCCCACCCAGACAGAGCGTGTAGGTAAATCTCAGGTTCCTTTTCAGAACCACCCGCGGAAAGAGGTGTTTGACAAAATCTCTGAACATGATCCTCTCAATCGCTGACAACAATCCGGTCGCCGTTGACCACAGCCTGAAGTCGCGCCAGAGGCCTGGTGGCCGGGCCTCGCATAACGTTTCCCTGGACATCGAACCTGCTGCCGTGGCATGGGCAGAAGATACCGTCGGGAGTTACCGAAACGGCACAGCCCAGATGAGTGCAGACAAGCCGCAAGGCATAGAATCCATCTCGGGCTCTGGCGATGGCAACACGCTCGGACCTGAAGACCAGGGCTCCTTCAGCCGGGACCGAGGCAATTGGGGCATTGACAAGAACCTTCCTTTGCCTGGGCTTTGGTTTGAGAAACCGGCCAATCCCGGCCAGCAAGGCAATACCCCCCATCAGTGTCAGAACGAACCTTCGACGCGATTCGAAAAGAGTTGCCATTTTTCGAGATATCCCTTCTGGAATTCCGGTCCGCGCGTCTGTAATTTCTTTACCCGATCCTCTGATAGAAAAGAGCCGTTGGCAACCCGCTGGCCTCTCCGATCCCAAAAAGACTCCAGCCCCATGCCGTCATCTGCCGGTCTGAAGATCCTCTCCTTTCGAGCTTCCACGAGAAATCTTGACGGTGCGTCGTGACAGCCGTCGCATAAAAGTGTACCGCGCCGTATGGTATGCGGAAAGAACGCCAGCCATTCCGCTGCGAGCAAACGGTTCTCTCTCCCCGCAACCTGCTCGCGCCGGATATGGGTGTAATAAGCTATGAACTGGGGCCTTATCGGACTGACTTTGCCGCGGCTGTTCATACCGAGCGGCGGCTCGTCCTGCCTTTTGAGATATGCGCTCCTAAGATATTCACCCGGCACCTCGCTCCCCTTGAGCCAGAAATCCTCCCGGGACGGGCTCTCCGTGAAACGGAGGAAAAATGTACCGTACTCCTGCGGCGCCCAGGCAGAATGGCAGGTGAAACATTCCATCTTTTCCAGGTGCGCCTTGATCCGGTGCTCGACCGGACCGGAACCGATTTTGTGGCAATCAGTGCAGTTTCTTGATGATTTCCTGCCTGCGGCAAGACTCTTCATCGAATGGCAGTCTCCGCAGGCCAGCCCCTTTTCAAAATGGATGTCGGGCCGCATTGTCAGGTAATGCTCTCCTGAGGCGCTCCTCCCCCGTTGATAGCGAAGGCTCTCTTCCCGCGGCGCCCGTCCCGCATAGTCCCAGCCGACGTAATATCCACGGTGGCACGAAAGGCAGCGCTCCGTGGCTGGCTTGCGCAGATCGTGCCCTCCCCCTTCATGGCAGTCCAGACAGCTCTTTAGGTGGCAACCAGTACAGTTCTTTTCAAAGAAGCGTCCATCCCCCCGACCGTAACTTCTAGCTACAAAGGCAATTTCATTGGACCGGGTCGTCATCGGGCCGGAAAAGATACCGCCGAATTCCTTATGGCACCTGAGGCACGGCGTGCCTCCACCCATCGGTACAGAGGGGTCGGCAATAGTTGCAGATTCGCTCACGTGGCAGTCAAGACAGGCGAGGCCGGCGTGGCCACCGGTGACGACAACCCGGTGACAGACACGGCAGTTCTCCGCCGCAACAGCAGAAGAGATGCTAATGACCGTCAAGAATGCGGCGATGCAGAGGGTTAGCCAGCGCACCGTAATCGAGCCTCCGTTCATAGATCCGGTCTTTGTCCCGTCCCTTGTCATGGCAGGTAAGACAGAGGTTTACCCGGAATATCCTCCTGATTTCAACGCCATTCAACGGTCTGGAATTCTCCCTGGTGATTGCCGCAAATGCCGCGACCCGGCCGTCGGCCATTTTCAGGAAACCGTCGAGCGGCTTGTCCGGGCATTTGTCGCACAGCATGGTCCCTTCGATGGCCGCTCCTTCAATCACGCCCTGCCCGAATCCGAGGAACCTCGGGTTAGAGTGGCATTCTCGGCAGCCAACCGCTTTGGACCCGGTGTTGTGCGAATAGAACGGCGCAAAGCGGAGCCGGCGTTTCCCCCGGAAGCGGGCGATTTCGTCATCCCGAACCGTCTTACCCGACTCATCCACCTCCGAGACAAAGGTCTGGCAACCAGGGGTTACCGGCGATACCTTGCCGCGCTGGTTGATCGCCAGGGGGAAAGGGTACAGGGTCCGGTAATCTTCGGTCTCGCTGAAAGCGCCCGGCGTCTCTATTCCCTTGATGAAGTCCATGGCATTTTCACGCCGGTCGTAGCTCGTATGACAGCCATAACATTGTACGACCGTTCGCGAGTGGCAGGCATAGCATTCCAGCCGTTCATGGCCCTTGATAGCGTGTTCAGGCGTTCCGGTAATGACCTTGCCGGTATAAAACCGGCCGCTCTTTTTTCCGATAACCCGGACCTTGCCGTCAACAACAATCACATTGGAATACGGGCGCCCTTTGGCGGTGAGAACCGTCTTCATCCCCGGTCTGACCTGCACCTTATAGGCCCGGGACTCCCTGACTGCTTCGTCGCCGTCAAAGGTCACAACCCGATATGTAGGCGGACTCTTCCCGCCGTGGCAATCCTCGCAGGAGATCTCCACCTGATGATACATGTTCCGGTAACTGTAACCGTCTCCCATAACATCGCGGGATGTGTGGCAGTCGATGCACTCCATTCCGGCAGCGGCGTGGATATCCGGCTCAATATGCACCGCGTTTCTGTTCCCGGAAAGCTGTTCCGGACCAGACTGCCCCTTGCGGATAGGCACATGGCCATTGTTGCCGTCATATAGGCCGAGATATGACAGGGCGATCCTGCCGCTCCGATTGTGGCACTGCGCACACACCGTTGACGAAGGAAGCGGCTCGATACCATGGGTAGCCGATAGCGGCCCCTTGCCCGACACGGTCGCATCCCTGCCGGCATAGGCAGCATTCTCGTTGAACGGAAAATGACAGGCTGCACAACCACCAGCATGGTTGGAACGGTAGGCATCGGCGATCTCGACCCCGAGATGGCACCGGGAGCAGAACTTGCGGTACAGCTCGCCGGAAAGGTTGTCAAGCTCTGCTGCCGGCCGCAGCCTGATCCGGTTCCCGTCGGCGTCGAATCCCTCCACCCCATGAGAGGCATACTCCTTGCCGTCATCCCCTTCCCAGGTGAGCTGGATGTTTCGGATCATCCCCCGGTTGGTATACATCAACCCGCTCTTGACCCTGTTGAGCTGATAGAGGTGGCAAGGGCCGCACCCCTGTTCCCAGTTTGCGCTGTCGCCGGGGTTGAGCGGCTGATGGCTGCCGCTGCCCCTGAAATTGAAGTGGCAGGAGATGCAGTCGGTATGGCTGGCAGATGCCGATTCCAATGCATGATGACAGATCGTGCACGAACTCGAAGGCGAACGGCCGGATGAACAGGCCTGGATCGCGGCACATAGCAGTAAGGCAACCATGCGTTTACTGAATAGGGATGAAAATAGAGCTGCAGATGATCGGAACACGCGCCAATGGTCTCTTTGCATCGTACTGTTGTCAAGCGAATAATTTGAGATTTAATATTAATTGTTCTTGTTTTATTACGGGAATCTGATATACATTCAAAAAAATGCATTAACATATAGTATTGCGCTGATCGGGCAGATAGCAAACAAAATACTCTGGGAGGACAAACATGCTGTCAAGTAACACCAACTGGCGAAAACTCATTATTGCTCTTACTGCAGCGGGGGTACTTGCCGCAACGCCGCTTCTGGCGGCAGACGGAGCGCCGGCAGGATCGATCGACGGGAAAAACACCAAGGTCTGCAGCACCTGCCACAGGGTTGAGGCAGGCACCTACAGGGGATACTTCGAAAACGTCTCTATGAAGTCATTGTCCTTACAGGTAAAAGTCGATGAAAAGTCAGAGATAATCAAGTTTGACAAGGGAACGATCAAGGTTTCCAACCCGGACGTCAAGGATGCCGACGTTGAAAAACAACTCAGGGGGATCAAGAAAAACCATGAGGTAAAAGTGGTGGTCGAACTGAAGAACGGGGCACTGTTTGCCAAGGCAATTGTGGCAAAACCGCCGATCAAGGTCGATGAGGCCAAGCTGATCAAGATCGACGATGTGGAAAGGCTGGTTGCACTTGGGCCGGAAAAAGGGAATTTCACCCTTATCGACTCGCGCCCCTTCCCCCGTTACCAGGACGGCTTCATCCCCGGCGCCATCAACCTCCCCTACCCGGCATTCGACAAGAATATCGACAAGCTCCCTGCGGACAAGAACCGTCTGATTGTCTTCTATTGCGCCGGGATCACCTGCACAATGAGCCCGAAGTCTTTGGAAAAAGCGGAACAGCTCGGCTACAGGAACGCCAAGGTATTCCGTGAAGGGATGCCCGGATGGCTCCAGCGCAAACCAGGCGTAATGACGGTCAAGTTCATCAAGGAGGCATGGCTGGACAAGGAGATGCCGTTCGTCCTGCTTGATACCCGCAGCCCAAAAGAAGCGGAAAAGGGTTTCATAAAAAATGCCGTAACCTTCCCGGTTGTTGACGAGAAATCGCTCAAGACGCTCCCGAAAAAGGCAGTTAAAGCCCCGATATTCGTCTACGACGCGGACGGCAAAGGGAATTCCCAGGCTGTTGCCCAGGGGATTGTCAAGGCTGGGTACGCGCCGGTACTGGTAGTTGACGGCGGAATTGCCGCTTGGCAAAAGGCTGGCCTGCCGGTGGAGAACGGCGCTTTGGCAACCAAGATCGCCTATATCCCCAAGCCCAAGGCGGGCGAGATCTCCATCGACAACTTCAAGACCCTGATCGCAGCTATCCCTGCCGACACGATCCTGATAGATGTCCGGCCACCTGACGAGGTCAAGGAAGGGGCGATCGCCGGTGCCGTCAACATCCCGACAACCGAAATCGACCAACGCCTGGCACAACTGCCGAAGGAAAAGAGGATCGTGGCATATTGCAACTCCGGCACCCTCGCGGAAATGGCTTACCACACCCTCAAAGGGAAAGGGTATCCCAGCGTATTCTTCCTTAACGCCAAGGTTGAGATCGATGAAGGGAAAGTGGAAATATCCCGATAACCTCCTTGGAATAGCTGTTTCAATACCCCCGGAACTGCTCCGGGGGTATTTTTTTCGCTGCTGATCTGGATATTTGCGCCAAACTCTGCTATCTATTCCCCATCATGACCCATCAGCATGCACCAAAAAACAAACGTGGCCTCTGGTCAAGCCGTTTCGGCTTTATCATGGCATCGGCAGGCTCTGCCATCGGGCTCGGCAATATCTGGAAATTCCCTTACATCACCGGCATGCACGGCGGCGGCGCCTTTGTCCTGTTCTTCATTTTCTGCATCCTTACGGTCGGTATCCCTCTTATGATCGCGGAAATGATCATCGGCAGGCATACCCGCAAAGATCCGGTCGGCGCCTTCAAAAGCCTGCACGGAGGTGGCTGGCTGCTGACCGGCTGGCTGGGAGTCATTGCCGGATTCCTGATACTTTCCTACTACTGTGTCGTGGCCGGCTGGGCTGTTGACTATCTCTGGCTGTCGCTGAAAGGTACGTTTACCGTTAAACACGCCGTCCAGGTGCCGGAAATGTTCGCCAACCTGCTCAGCAGCGACCTGAGCCAGCTGTTCTGGCAGGCTGTTTTCATGGGGATGACGATCCTGATCGTCATTGGCGGGGTCAAAAGCGGCCTGGAGCGAGCCAACAAGATCATGATGCCGGTACTGTTCCTGATCCTGCTGATCCTGGCCGGTTTTGGTCTGAACTCACCAGGCGGGGCACAGGCGCTCCGGTTTCTGTTCTCGCCGGACTGGTCCAAGCTGGACCCTCCAGCCATGCTGGAAGCTCTGGGGCATGCCTTCTTCAGCCTGAGCCTGGGTATGGGAGCGATGCTTACCTATGGCAGCTACTCCGATGAAGAGACCAGCATCCCCAAGGTGGCCATCACCGTCTCCCTTATGGATACCCTGGTGGCGCTCCTGTCCGGGCTGGCGATCTTCCCGATCGTGTTCACTTACGCAATGGAGCCCGCCGCCGGCCCCGGCCTGGTGTTCAAGACCTTGCCGATCCTCTTCAGCCGGATGCCGGGCGGATCGATGATCGCCATCCTCTTCTTTCTGCTGCTGGTCTTTGCCGCCCTTACCTCCAGCATCTCGCTGCTGGAGGTGGTAGTAGCCTACTACTGCGATGAAAAGCATTGGGACCGCCGCAAGGCAACCCTTGTCATGGGTGGGATCATATTTCTGCTCGGAGTGCCATCAGCCTTGTCCAACAATATCCTGAAGGATCTGCATATCATCGGTGAACGCAATTTCCTCGACTCCATCGATTTTGCCTGCACCAACTACATCCTGCCGCTCGGTGGGCTGTTGATAGCGATCTTTGCCGGCTGGGTCATGTCAAAAGGGATTATCAAGGGGGAACTGCTGAAGGGGAGTGACAAAATCAATCTCTATCCTGCCTGGCGCTTCCTGATCAGATATGTATCACCAATCCTGGTGGCGCTGGTATTTCTAAATAAGGCGGGATTTTTCTAATAACGCGCCAAAGAAAAGCCCCCGAGATTTCCGGGGGCGGCATTGATCCGTAAGAGCCATTTTCAACAGCCGGCTGCTTCCTTTTTCTTCTTGGCAGGCTTGGCTTCTTCCTTCTTCTCGGCATCCTTTTTTTGCATCCTTTTTTGCGTCTTTCTTTACTTTTTTGACCTCTTTCTTCTCTGCTTTCCCCTCTTTTGCAGCAGCATCGTCCTTTTTCGGTTCTTCTGCAAAGGCGAGCCCGGTGAGACTGAGGGTAAAGAGTGTGGCGGCAAGAAGAGCAAGTATGCGTTTCATCTGATTTCCTCCCGTTTTTTAATGTTTCACCGGATAGTACCGGATTTCCAGTTATATTTTCAAGTATCTTCCATCCCTGTAACAATCATCTACACGATATAATATACTAACGGCTTGGTCCCCATCTCCTCCTTGTATCTGAAGACGTTGACCTTGGCAATCAGTTTGACGATCAAGCTTTGCGGATCGTTCAGGTCGCCGAAATAGGTCGCATGCCCCAGGCAGGTCGTTGTACACCGGGTCAGTTCCCCCTTTTCGATCCTGTGGCTGCAGAAATGGCATTTACGGGCATTGCCGATTGGTGAGTGCCAGTGGGTCTTCCGTTTGAAGCTCTTGCCATACTCGCCGGAGTTTTCCACCTCGTAGGTCTCGCCCTTCATGTCACCGGTATAATAGTGGCCGACATCTACCGACCGAGCTCCGTAAGAACAGGCAACCAGGCAGTAGCGGCAGCCGATGCACTTCTTATAATCGATCACGACAATACCGTCATCGCGCTTATAAGTCGCCGTTACCGGGCAGACCGGGGTACAGGTCGGGGCATCGCACTGCATGCAGGGGCGCGGGAGAAATCGCATGGAGACATTGGGAAACTCTCCGATCTCCTCCTCTTTCACCGGCCGGTAATGGATATCGGGAGGGGTGAGGTTTTCGGACATGCAGCCGGTGGTGCAGGCGTGGCAGCCGACACATTTCTTCAGGTCAATGGCCATCCCCCAGCGGCGCTGATTGCGCGGCTTCTTCAACGCCCGCTGGAGATCGCTATGCATAATTTCCAGGATGTCTCTGTCTTCCATTATCAGTTAACCTCCTTCCCGGTATTGACGTCGAACACCCCGGAGCGGTTGAAGATGATGTACAGCAGGGCTACCAGGGATGTCGAGGCCGCAACAACCAGGAACTCGTAAACAGACGGGGTGTAATGAACTATCTCCGGCATCTCGTAAACCCTGAACACCGGGATCTTGAACGCCCCCACCACCAGGTCGTTACGGGCCTTGAGCTGGGTCACCATGATGAAGCCCCCGACAAACATCAGCCAGTCGGCACTCTTCCCCATCTTCAGCAGCAGGTACGGCACGATGATTACCACGACTATGCCGAATACGAAACTGTTGATCAGAGTCAGCGAAAAGACCTCAGACCCTTCCAGGCGACCGGCAAGCCCGGTCATGGTCCGCCAGAAGGTTATCAGCAGGGCAAGCCCCAAGCCGACCTTCAGCAGGATCACGAACGGCGTGAGATGAAACGCCTCATCAAGCCGTTTTATTTTGACCGTATGGGCCGCAATGATGGTGGTCAGTGCGCAACCGGTGAGAAAGGCGATAAACAGGAAGTAGATCGGCATCAACGCGCTGTAGTAGTAGACCCGCGAACTGACCGTGCCCAGGAGGCTTCCGAGCGTGCTGTGCGTTATGATGGCGATGAAGAACGCCCCCCACATGACCCGTACCGAATGCCTGCCTCTCTGGATGTTTATGTACTCGACCGTGATGATGCATACATAGCAACTGTACCAGAGGGCCATCCAGAACATCGGCGATGTTGGGTTCGGGGAAACCAGGAACATGTACATCCGGTCGACCCGCCCCATCTCTGTGGCCAGGGAGAAGAAGGCGGCAACAGCGGTGATAATGCCGACAAAGATTATCCGTGATGCAAACGGCCGATACTTTTCCTCGAAGAAGACATGGCCGAAGAAGTTGACAAACGTGCAGCCGGTGCTGAGGAGGGCGAAATAGACATAAGTGGAGATCTGCATCCCCCACGGCACGAGGTTGCTGGTGTTGATGGTGTGGGCATGCCCTTTTATGAAAATGGCCGCAATCCCGTAAAAGCCGGCAACAAGCCCGATCAGGAACAGGTAGAGGTGAATGCCGCCTTTCCCCTTGAGAATGTCGGCAATAACCGAGACTAGCCTCTGTTTATCAGGAAGAATGACTCCGATGAGTTCCATCTCTCTATCCCTCCTTCACTATTTTCACAAAATTCGAGCGCATCCCCGTACCACCCATGATCGGGTCGATCCGATACCCGGCAAGCAGTTCCTCATCGCCAACCCCCTTGTTGTCGGCCCGCTTCATGCCACCGGAGTGAACGCCGAAACCGTGTACCATGTACAGGCAGTCTTCTCGCAACCGCTCGGTGCAACGGATCTTGACCTTGCCTGAAGATTTGACCCCGGCCGTATTCTGCAGCCGGACATATTCGCCATCCTTCAGACCGAGTTGCCTGGCCTTTTTCCGGCTGATCCAGAGAGAGTTTTCCGGTACCAGGTCGGTCAGCAGGAAATTGTTGGTCGTCCGGGAAAAGGTATGCAGTGGGGAACGGCCGAAAAGCAGCGAGAAATGCCCCTCCGGAGGTTGCGGATGTTTTTTGTATTTCGGCACCGGGTCAAACCCCTTTTCGGCAAGCTGCTTTGAGTACAGTTCGATCTTGCCGGAAGGGGTGTCGAATGTCGGCTGGTTCTGGTCAGTAATGTATGGGGCGGACTTTTCCTCCATGGTCAGCACCCCTTTCTGCTTCAGCTCGGCGAAGTTGATCCCCCCGGCTTCACACCTTTTCGCCAGATACTCTTCGCCATCCTTCCAGGGGAAGAAGGCCTCCAGCCCCATCTTTTTCCCCAGCTCCCTGGTGATCCACCAGGACGGTTTGCTTTCCCACATCGGCTGAACTGCAGGCTGACGGATGGAGATCTCGAATTTCTTGAACTTACCGAGGCTCAGTGCGTCATGACGCTCAAGGTAGGTGCATTCCGGGAGCACAACATCTGCCCACTGGATGATGTCGGCAGGGACGATATCGATGGCAACCAGCAGATCGAGATTGTTGATCGCCTTGATGGTTTCCTCACGGTTCGGCATGGTCTTCATCAGGTTGCAGCCATATACCAGCCACCCTTTCATGGGGTGAGGCTGACCGGTTATTGCCGCATTGCGGATGGATGTCGTTGTCTGGGAGAGGGCAAACGGATATGCCTCGTCAAGCTTGGGGATTCCGGCCGTGTGTTCCGGGTAGTCGGGAAGCCCGGGATATTCAGGCACTCCGCCTCCGGCAGGGAGATAAATCCCACCCGGCCGCCCCCATGAACCGAGAAGCGCGTTGAGCAGGGCAATTGCTCTGGCCCGCTGGGCATCGTCGCCGTACCAGGCCGCGAATCGTCCGCCGGAAACGATCACGTTCGGCCTGGCGGCAGCCAGCTCCCGGGCAACCTCAACAATCTTGCCGGCCGGGATGTCGGTCTCTTTTTCCGCCCACTCCGGTGTGTACTCCTGAACAGCGTCTTTCAGCTCGGCAAAACCGGAGGCATATCTGTTCAGATAGTCGGCATCATACAGATCTTCGTTTACAATGATCCTGATCCAGGCGAGCAGCAGTGCCAGGTCGGTGGCCGGCCGGATCGGCAGCCAGTAGTCCGCCTTGGATGCAATATTGGAACAGCGGGGGTCCGCCACGCACAGCTTGGCGCCGCGTTCCAGGCCGTGAACCAGGTCCTGCACCTGGCTGTTGTGGGCGTTTTCACCCAGATGAGACCCGAGCAGCACAATGAATCTGCTCTGGCCGAAATCGTAAAATTCCGGGGAGCCGACCTCGGTACCAAACGTCATGGTAAACCCGACATCTCTCGGTCCGCGGCATTGTGCAAACGATGGGGCAGTATAGTAATTGCTGCCATAAGCCTTGAGCAGGTGTTTCCAGAACGCGCCACCGCTGCCGTGGGAAAAAAGGGCGACCGCATCAGGACCATGCTTCTCCTTGATTACGGCAAGCTTTCCGGCAATGACACCCAACGCTTCGTCCCAGGTAGCCTTTTTCCATTTCGGTTCGCCGCGTTTGCCAATGTTTATCAAGGGAGTTTTCAGGCGATCCGGATCGTACAACGAACCCAGCGCCGCATTGCCCCGGCCGCACAGCCTGCCCCTTCCCCGCTCGCTCAAAGGATTGCCGTCGACTTTTACCACCTTGCCGTTCTGTACCTTGGCAATGAGCCCACAGTTCCAGAAGCAGAGTTCACAAAATGTCGGTACCTGTTTCATCTCCTCAGGAGCTGATTCGGCCCAGGAAAGGAATGATTCGGGCAAGGTTGCCGCAGCGGTTATCCCGGCAGTGGCAGTTCCGGAGATCTTAAGGAATGTCCTGCGCGACAGCTTGACGTTCACTTTATTGCCTCCTCATGACATTTATCTAAAAATTCAGACATACGAATAACTAAATTATATTTCGTCGAATTGCAAGAAAACTTTAACATAAAAATTTTACCTTACAATGTGCGCCATACTGTGTTATCACTTCGTTATTGTTTGGTTTTTTAATATTATCCTCTATGATTGTAACTACATCTAATGCGGGAATTATTTATCAAGTTCCATTCGTCATTGCCGAAAATAATTAGTGGATGTAATTCATAACCAATACTCACCGAGGCGTTCCCCATGACCAAGATCACGTCTACTCTCAAGATATCCTCCAAGATGATCATCGGATTTTCCATTGTTGCGGCAATTGCAGGGATAATCGGCGCAACCGGGATCTACAAGATTCGAAAAGTCGAGCAGGTCGGCACAGAAATGTACCTGAAAAGCACGGTTCCAATGGGAACGCTGGTCCATTTGGCCATAAATTCTCAGAAAGCACGGGTCAGCATGCGGGGGATGATGCTTGATACCGATCGGGACCGGATGGAGGCCAATGCCGAAGGGGTCAAAAGCAGGTATGAAGATGTTGCGAAAAATCTGGCTGAATTCGAAAAAAGCATTACCGGTGAGACCGGCAGAAAGGAACTGGACCAGGTTAAAGCGCTTGTCACAGAATACGGCCCGATCTGGCAGGAAGTGGTGACTCTGCAGCTGGCGGACAAGAAGGACGCAGCGCTGGAGATCATGCGCAGCAAGGGTCTGAGCATTGAAAAACAGATCGAGGAAGCGGTCCGGGCGCTCATCGAGGTCAAGATCACCGAGGCCAAAGGGCGGGACGAGCTCAACAACAAGATTGCCAAATCAGCCCTGATCCAGACAGTCCTGTTTTCAAGCATAGGCGTGTTGCTAGCCATCAGCCTCGGGGTATTCTTTGCCCGAATGATCACCAGACCGATCAGAGAAGTAGTCGATCTGGCAGAAACCATAGCGGATGGCAATCTGACGCAGCAGATCGTTACTACCTCAGGTGATGAAACGGGACAACTTGCCTGCGCCATGAATTCCATGAGCGAGCAGTTGAACAGCCTGCTGGCGATTGTGTCCAATAACAGCTCCGGGGTCAATGAATCAGCGGGCAAACTGACCTCAACGTCGAGGGAGATCGCTTCCGGAGCGGAAGAGGCCGCCCGTCAGGCGGCGACAGTAGCAACTGCAGCCGAAGAGATGGCCTCTACCTCCATGGATATCGCCCGGAACTGCATTCACGTTGCCGAAGGCGCCAGATCGACAAGCAGTGCGGCACAAGACGGTTCTGCCGTAGTCAGGGAAACAGTTGAAGGGATGGTCCGGATCGCCGAACGGGTAAGGGAGTCGGCCGGCACGATCGAGGCGCTGGGAAGACGCTCGGACGAAATCGGCGCGATCATCGGCACAATCGAGGATATAGCCGAACAAACGAATCTGCTGGCGTTAAATGCCGCCATCGAAGCAGCCCGTGCCGGGGAACAGGGACGCGGTTTCGCCGTAGTGGCGGACGAAGTCAGGGCGCTTGCAGAGCGGACAACCAAGGCGACCAAAGAGATCGGGGCCATGATCAAGGCGGTGCAGAGCGACACCCGTGAAGCCGTTGCCTCCATGGAAAGCGGCGTGAAAGAGGTGGAGTCGGGGCTTGAAGGAGCCGAGCGGTCCGGGTCGGCCCTTCAGGGTATCATTCAGCAGGTCAACGACCTGTCCGGACAGATAAACCAGATTGCCACTGCCGCCGAGGAACAGACCGCCACTACCAATGAGATCAGCAGCAACATCCAGCAGATGACCCAGGTCATCCATACCACTGCCAAAGGGGCCAACATCTCAGCCGCCGCCGCCGTAGAGCTCTCTTCACTTGCCGACGAGCTGCACAGGCTGGTCGGCAGATTCAGACTGAATAGTTAGCCTTTCAGACTCCTGATAGCTAACCCTCCGACTGGAAATGATTCCCCGATAATTCCAACAGATTATCGGAGCGATTTACACCTGCTATATTTACCTTTCCCTGAATTCGACAACTATTTTCGCATTCCCTACGATTATTCAGAATTGCGTCACAGACACCTGCAATCAAGAATGCTGACTTGCGGGCATTCGTTTTATGGCTATAATCAAATTAAATTGACTTAAGGCTGGAGGATATCGTGAAGAAGCTATTATTGACCATTTTCTTCTGGATCTTCAGCAGCAACGCTGTATTAGGGGCACATGACAAGCCACCGGTACTCATAGGCCTGGATGCTGAATTTGGCAGAGCGTCGAGCACTGCAGACGATTCCATCAAACAGGGGATCTTGATCGCCATCGAGGAGATCAACAACTCCGGCGGGGTGCTGGGGGGAAGGAAGCTGGCCCTGATGGAGACAGACAACCGGTCGATCCCGGCACGGGGGATAGAAAACACCAGAGTACTGGCGGAAAACCCTGATGTTGTCGCAATATTCTGCGGCAGGTTCTCAACCGTCGTGATCGAAACCATCGATCCCATCCATAAATACGGCATTCCTTTACTGGACCCCTGGGCTTCAAGCGACAAGATCGTTGACAACAAAAGATCTCCCAACTATGCGTTCAGGTTGTCGTTAAAAGACAGCTGGGCAGTGCCGACCATGCTTGCGTATGCCCAAAAGAAAGGGTTTACCAGACTCGGAGTTCTGGTTCCGAATATCACCTGGGGGCGCGGCAATTTTGAACTATTGAAAAAGCTGATCCCGGCGCAGGGAATGAGGCTCGTCGATACGGAATGGTTCAACTACGGTGAAAAGACCCTGCTCGACAAATATTACGCCCTGAAAAAGAACGGGGCCGAAGCAATTGTTATCATTACTGCCGAGACCGAAGGGGCAATCCTGATCAAGGAGATAGCGGCACTTCCCAAAAAAGACCGGCTGCCGTTGATCAGCCACTGGAGCATCTCCGGATCGGATTTCCCTGCTATGACCGGCCAAGCGCTGTACAAGGTTGATCTGGCTCTGGTCCAGACCTACAGTTTTATCGGTACGCAGAACAAAAAGGTTTCTCATTTTATGAACGCAGCAAGACGGTTGTTCGGTAAAAAGTCAGCTGCAGAGCTGATATCACCGGTTGGGTATGCCCATGCCTACGACCTGACCCATATCCTGGCACTGGCGATCAACAAGGCCGGGACAACCGATCGAAAAGCGGTACGCAACGCCCTGGAGCAACTCGGACCATATAACGGCCTGATTAAAACATATCGTCAGCCGTTCTCTCCGACACGTCACGAGGCGCTTTCGGTCGAAGATGTGTTTATGGCCAGGTATACTGCCGATGGGACTCTGGTCAGAATCAAATAGTCTGGCAAGCAACGGTTTGCATTGAAATCTGAATCCGGCAACCACTGAGACATGACAAGGATCATATCCAATTTAGCTGCCCATTGGTACCAAAGCCTTACCTGGCGCATTGCGATCTCATGCATCGGGTTCTCGCTCGTACTTGCCGTACTTTATGGGGCAGGGGCTTATGCGACCATACTTCATTTCATCAAGAAAAACACAGAGATATCCACACAAAAACGAGTCGAACTGACTGCACAGAAGATTGAATCCGCTTTGCAGACGCTGGATGCAACAACTGAAAGCCTCTCGAAAAACACCCTTGTCGTCAATGCCATTGTTGATGCCCACGGCCGCGACAGTTATCTGGTACCGTTTCTGCAGTCGAGCCGCCTGCCGTTTGATGTCCCGCACCGATTAAGCCTTTGCGATTTCAAAGGGGACATCATTGCATCCAGCGAGCCCCAGCCAGGCAGTTACAAGGGTAAACCAGGTCTTGTTGAGACAACGGTGAATGCTGCAAAACCTGTAGCAAGCCTGATGAGGGATAAACAGCATACCCTTCTTATATGTCATCCGGTCATATACCCGGCAACAGGGACCGCTGAAGGATTTCTTGCCCTGGAAATCCCTGTCGATGCTTTAATGGTGAAACTCAAGATTTCCCTGGGAGAAAATGAGGAAGGGATTCAGATACGGTCCGGTAAGGATGTTGTTTGGTCCGTGGGCCGACCCAATGCGACCAGTCCGACCAGCCCGCTCTCCTTCCCTCCCCCGCTTTCGGCACTGCAGCTCTCTTTGTCCCTCAGCACCACAGAAAACCAGGCATTGACCTGGTTCACCATTATCTTTATCAGTACGACCATTTTAGCCCTGTATCTGTCCGGCCTGATCGCCTACCGCTTCTCCGGCAAGCTGACGGCAGGACTGACAGAGCTGGACAATGCGGTTTCCACCATCACGGCTACCGGCATGCCGCAGGGAGAAGTGAAGGTTCTCGGCAAAGATGAAGTCGGCAGGCTTGCCGCGTCGTTCAACTCGATGATCAACAGACTGAGGGAATCTTACGATATCCTGGAAAGCGAGGTTGCGGAGAGAACCTCGGAACTAGCCGTCGTGAATTGCGAACTGCAGGAGCTGGTAGCGTTGCGCTCCTCAGAGCTGGAGCGCACCAATAACGAACTGGCGGTCTTTTGCTATGCGATATCCCACGAGCTGCGTGCGCCGGTTGCCCGGCTTCAGGGGTTCAGCGACATACTGGTCAACGGCGACCCTGACTTGGAGGAATGTCACTTCATTGCCAAACGGATCGACGTTGCCAGCAAGCAGCTACAAAAAGTCATTGACGCCATCCTGCTGCTCTCGCGTCTTTCGAGAATCGAAATGACTTTGCGCGAGACCGACTTTTCCGCCCTGGCCACGGAAGCAGCTGCCGAGCTCCAGGCCCAGACAGAGCTGTCCGGAGCGACCGTAACCATTCAGCAAGGAATCAGTTGCACCGCAGACGCCAGCCTGATGAAAATCTGCTTGTTGAACATGATCAGCAATGCCTTGAAATTCTCCTCACGCGAAACAACTCCGGTTGTGGAGATCGGGATGCTAAACGACGGCAACAGTTGCCGGTACTTTGTCCGCGACAACGGCGCCGGTTTCAACATGGAGTACGTTGACAAATTGTTTGTGCCCTTCCAACGTCTGCACCATCAAGATGATTTCCCCGGAACAGGCATAGGCCTAGCCACAGTGCAGAGGATCGTGGAGCGCCACAACGGGAATGTCTGGGCGGAAGGAGAGGAGGGAGTAGGTGCGACCTTCTGGTTTACACTGGGAAAACCGTACAGTTCAACGGCGAAGTCTCCGGATTTCGAGCAAAAGCGATGATTACACCGATCTAAATCCCTTGGATAGATGCGGCAAGGGCTGCATGAACAATTTTCCCGTCCCTTATGTTGACAGCGGTTGCCAGGGCCGGCAATCGCTCGATGGCGCCGTCTACACCGTGCCCGGCGAGCAGCATCAGATAAGGCAGTGTGGCATTGGTCAGGGCAATGGTGGAAGTTCGCGGGTAGGCGCCCGGCATGTTGGCAACCGCATAATGGACGATATCGTCCACCAGATAGGTCGGGGCGTCGTGCGTCGTCGGCCGGGTGGTTTCGGCGCATCCCCCCTGGTCAACGGTCACATCTACAATTACCGCGCCCTTTTTCATCTCACCCAGCATCGTTCTGGGCAGGAGCAGTGGCGTTCTCCCCCCCGGTACCAGCACTGCTCCGATAATCAGATCGGCATCCCTGATTTCGGCAGTAATGCTCTCAGTTACCAGCATCCCGGTGCGCACCCTGCCGCCGGACAACTCGTCGATCCGCTGCAGCCGCTCGACCCCGCGGTTCAGCACAACGGTTTCCATCCCGATTCCAGACGCCACCCGCGCGGCATTGAATCCCACTGTTCCGGCTCCCAGGATTAGTGCCTTGGCCGGCCGCACTCCCACTGCGCCGGTAGGGAGCAAACCTGCTCCACCGTTGATTCGCTGCAGGCACCAGGACGCCACCAGAGGAGCCATCCGTCCGGCAACCTCACTCATAGGGGCAAGCAGAGGGAGAGTACCATTGACCTCTAAAGTTTCATAAGCCAGCGCGGTTAACTTCCTGGCTTGCAAAAACTCGGTCAATAAAGGGTTGGGAGCCAAATGCAGGTAGGTAAAGAGTGTCTGTCCCGGCCGGAATCGATCAAATTCTTCCGGCAGAGGCTCCTTGACCTTGACCACCAGTTCCCCTCGGCGATATAGCTCTTGGGTCGCAACGATGTCTGCGCCGACTTGTCGGTAGAGTTCGTCACTAAAACCGCTGCCAGCGCCGGCTCCGGTTTCCACCAGGAGTTTATGACCGCCCTTGACCAGTTCCGCTGCTCCGGCCGGAGTAATGGCAACCCGATACTCCTCTGTTTTAATCTCTTTCGGAACTGCGATTATCATGGGTTCCCCCTGTGACCGCTCAGTTTTAAGACTGCAAGGCATATTTTATCATAGCACCGCAATATTGCTCGAAAAGCGCAGACGGCGACTACTGACCCGTTGAGATCGAAACCATGACAATGAAAACAGTTCTCTCGTGGCTGAGTTCCAAGGGCAACGTATCAACAGCATAAGAAAAAAGGCCCCATTTTCTGGAGCCCAATTCTTAATAACATGTGAGCGGAAAAACCACAAACTCACTGGTTTGATCATTTGCCGGCAAGGCGCCTCTAGCTGACCTGAGTCTCCCCAAGATGCTCCTCTACCTTTGCCATTCGGTTTCCCAGCCTGGAGAGGGTTTTGCGCATCTCGGGCAGATGCGGGAACACTGCGGCGGATTTGAGCCGCGACTGATGAGGGATGGCCGGCGTGCCGCTCATCACTGCGCCGGCCGCAACATTGTTGAACACCCCGGACTGCCCGGAGATCATGGCGTTATCGCCAATCGTCAGGTGATCGACAATCGCCACCTGGCCGCCGAGGGTCACATGTTTTCCAAGGGTCGTGCTCCCGGCAATACCGGCCTGGGCCACGATGATACAGTCCTCGCCGATCTGGCAGTTGTGTGCCACCTGAACCAGATTGTCGATCTTGGTGCCGCGCCCGATCCGGGTCGTTTCCAGGGCGGCACGATCAACGGTACAGTTGGCGCCGATCTCCACGTCGTCTTCGATGACAACGATACCTACTTGGGGGATCTTGTACCATGCCTCGCCGTCCGGGGCGTAGCCAAAGCCGTCGCCGCCAATAATCGCACCGTTCTGAATGGTGACGCGGTTGCCAATCCTGCTCCCTTCCCGCACTGCAACCCCGGCATGGAGCGTGACGTCGTCTCCCAGAACAACACCATCATACAGGGTGACGTTTGGGTGAATTGTCGCCCGGTCACCGATCCGTACCCCATCGCCGATATATGCGCCGGGATAGACCGATACCTCCGCCCCCATGGTAACACCTTCACCGACAAAAGCTCCGGCCATCACACCTTTGGCCTGTCTGGGACGGGTGGTATACAGAGTGAGCAGCTTGGCAAAGGCAAGATAGGGGTTTGCCACCACTATGCAGTTACGGCCGAAATGCTCGGCAGATGACGTCAGAACGATTGCCGACGCGCGCGTCGTTGCCACCTTTGCCGCATATTTGGGATTTGCCAGAAAGGTGATTTGTCCTTCCTCGGCAGTATCCAGCGTTCCCAGCCCCTTTATGACAATCGAGGGATCGCCGGTTACTCTCCCGCCCAGATGGTCGGCCAGTTCATGCAGCGTTTTGCCCAATGCCATTTGTATCTCCCGAAGCTGCTAATTTTGTTTTAAACAGTAACACAATATACCTTTCCGGCTCTAATGAATAGTCATATCTACTATGATCTATCTTTATCAAAGCACTCGGATCAATCAGGAAAAATCAGCTGCTGGTTTCAGGTTCAGTAATGGATTTGCAGGGATAATCCTGGGAAATGACTACGCATGGGGCGGGACTTCGCCTCCACCCCGGGAACAGGCTTCTTTCCGGGGCGGAAGGACAATGTCATCTTGATAAGGTACTGTATTAACTCATTTCTTTTTTGCAACTCTGGTCACACGGCGCGGTTTAATCAGAACAGACTCAGCCTTAGGAGGCGGCAGATAGGAATCCCTGTCGGCAGGTTGCAGAGTACCGAAATGGGAGACGGCAATTTTACGGCTGATGCCGTCACTGAAATCAATGGTAACCCTGGAAGCGGATATCTCGACAACTTTTCCGGAACCCCATTCAGGGGCACCTTGATGTTTAACAATGCTGCCTGCGGTGATAGTCATTAAAGACTCCTCTCTTGTTTTCAGCACTGATCCATATAATAATAAAAGAAGGGCAAATACTGTTTATTCACCTCAACTTACTAAGAATGAAGCAATGCATATATAATAGCAAGCATCATCTGAATATAAATTTATTTTACACAGTAACATACCGGCATTTAAGCTTTATTTAACAATTATCAATTATTTGTCATTTAAATGTATTTTAAAGCTTGACCATCTGCAATTAATACTGTTAAGGTGAACAAAGTTTGGAATTAACCGAACTAAAAAACAAGAAAATTGGAGAAATGTAAGCAAATGGTAAACGGAACAGTAAAATGGTTTAATGACAGCAAAGGTTTTGGTTTTCTCGAGCAGGAAAATGGTGACGACGTATTTTGTCATTTTTCCGCCATCAGTGGCGATGGATTTAAATCCCTTGCTGAGGGAGACAGGGTAAGTTTTGAAGTAACAAAGGGTCCGAAAGGGCTGCAGGCCGCAAATGTGACCAGGCTCTAACAGCCGACTTCTGCAACTCCCAAAAGCCCCGATAATATCGGGGCTTTTTTTATTCATGCGGAATAATGATTACCCGCCCCTTATCGGTAACAAATGCCGCCAACAATAGCAGAGCCAAATATTACCAGTGCCGGATTGATCTTGGTCATTGTCAGCAGACAAAAAGCAACTGCCACGAACAAGACCTTGTCCCAACCGCAGGTCAGAGAACCCATCCAACCGTAACGCTTGACGCCGAATACGGTAAAAGCCATGTCGTAGGCAGTCCAGAGCAGCAGACCGACCACCACCGGACGAACCGCCCTAAGCATGGACTGAACCAGCAAACTGTCCTTGACCCTGAAAAAATAGACTACCATTGCCAGCATCAGAATCGTGGTCGGCAGTACTGTGCCTGCTGCAGCTGCTACGGCACCGGGTATCCCCGCAAGCTTATACCCGATATACGCGGAAACCTGCGGAGCAATCGGCCCGGGGAGGGCATTTCCCACTGCCACGGCATCGGAGAACTCGATCGGCGATACCCATGGAGCCGGTTCTGTTGCTCCTGGCGGTAGCCAAAGTGCGGTTGTGGCCTCTCTTTGCATCAGCGCCAGAGAGGCCGGGCCTCCTCCCCATGAAAAAAGCGCCACGCGGGTAAAAAGTATGAATATCTGCCAGAGTAACATGCTACCCCTCCTGCCAGGGCTGTTAGATCACGCCGACTTAACGAAACCGGCGGCAATCAACTTCAGGAAATCGTCAGCTCCATTGCCAACTCAGCCAAATTATCTCACCTCACCGACCTGAATCATCTGGTCCGTTATCTCGCCAAAAGCAACATCGTGGCTGACCAGAAATAACTGGTCGTACCAGTGCTCGGTTACTTCTTCCCTGCCAACATCGATTGACCTGAAGGCCTGGGCCAGGTTTTCCCGGCGGGCAGCGTCCAGGTTGGAGGTCGGCTCGTCGAAGAAGGCAATCCGGGCGCCAATGGTCTGGAGCAGCGCCAGTCGCAAGGCAACTACCGCACTCATAATCTGGCCGCCGGAAAGCTGGTCATCGCTCCGCTCCCGCAGCTTGCCATCATGCATATCCTTGAGCATAATCCGGTAGTTATCCCCCCAATACAACTCTTCGTCAGACTCGGCAATGATCCGGTAGATCCGGTCGGCCCGCAGAGAGATCTCCTCCCTGAACCGTTCGGAGAGTTGAGTCGAAACATTCTTGAAGACCTGGTTGCGCAGGAATTTGACCAGCTTCTCCTTATCCACGTAGGAGGCAATCTCCGCCTGCTTGGCCGTCACATCCTCCTGAAGTTTTTTGAGTCTCCCGATCTCCTCGTCCAAGCGCAGCCGGTTCTTGCCCAGTTCCTCGATCTGCTGACGTTGCGTGGCAACGTCGGTAAGGAGACGGACCCTCTCTCCCCTCACCTGCTGATGCCGTTCCGCCTCATACCCCGCGGCCAGACCGGCAAGCTCCCCCTGCTGATCGATCATTCTTTGCCTGAGATCGTCGAGCCCCTTTTGCCACTTCTCAAGAGTCTGGTTGCGAGTTTCAAGATCGTCGGCATCTTTCAGATGGGTCGTGTAGGCATCGCGGTCTGCCTGATGTCGTGTTCGTTCCTGAACGGCCTTGTCAATATCGGTATCTAGGGTGGTAAACGCCATTAATGCGGCTTGTTGCTGACCAACCCGGCCAGCGGCGGCTCCTTGGTGTTCCTTAAGCCGGCCGAGATTTTCGGCACGCTCCCGGTTTATCTTTCGCCGCTCGTCCAAGCCAACGACCTGCTTATCCAGTTCCTGCAAACGTATTGCACGGCCGTTCAACTCCTTTTCTCCCGCTTCGGCCTCCTCCGCTTTGCGGCCCAGTGCGGCTATTCGGGCATCCAGTGCGGTCATTGCGCTGTCAATGTCGCCAATCTTCCCGGAGAACAGAGACCGAGGCGTATTGTCGACCACTTTCTTGCACTTCTCCTGGAAGAACGGGCAGATCCCTTCAGCCAGCTTTTCCTGACCCTCTTCCAGACCTGCCCTGCGACCTGCGAGCAGAGAACGCTCCCCCTTGAGGCGGTCCAGTTCACTGCGCAGCTGAGGCAACTGCGCCGCCGCCTTCATCAAGGCGTCGTCAGCCTGAAGCGATCGTCGCGTTTCGGCATGCCGAATCTCTTCCTCCTGCAGCTGGATCTCGATCTTCGCAATCTCTTCCTGCTCATGAGTTACTGCCTGGAGCAAGCGCTGCGCCTCCTGTTGCAGACCGGTTATCTCCTTTTCAATAACCCGGCGCTGCTGTTCCTTTTTCCGCAGCTCTACCAGGAGGGCCTCAATCCTGTCGTACGCATCTTTTCCTGGTCTGGATCGCTTGACAATCCTCTTCGCGTTCTGTGACTCCTCCACCCGCTGTTTCTGGGTGACAATCTTTTCGCCGCCGTCCTTGATCCGGTCCTCAAGTTGCTTGATCTCCGCAGCCAGGGAGCTGATCCCCTTTTCCCTGGCATCCAGCTCTGCATGAACCGCTTCCACCTCTTTCAGCGCCGTTTCTTTCTCGGTCAGTTCGTTACGCTTCTGCTCCAGAGCCGCCCTGATACCCGTCAGCTCTTCTTCCTTCTGCGGCATGATGACGACCTGGTCCTGAAGCAGCCTCATCTCGGCAGCCAGCAGCTTCATCCGCTCCTGAATCGCCGTGAGCAGCGAACTGGTCCCCTTGTAAGTCTTGCGCCAGGCGTCGATGCCGAGGATCTCATCAAAGGCTTCCTGGCGTTTGGTCGGCTGCTTTATAACAAACGGGCCGAGAAATTCGTTCTGGAACGGGCCGATGACCAGCTTGAACTGTTCGGCAAGCTGCCGGCCGTTATTAAGACCGAGGAGTTCGGCAATCCTTGCCTCGGTCTCCTCAGCATTGGCATGTTCCTCCACTTCAAAGGAACCGCTGCTCTCACTGGCCAGCAGCCATCTGGACGGAGTACCGACGGTGCGGGTCACCTGCCAGCTGTCGCCGATGTCGGTCCGGAAGATAACGGAGATCTCTCCCCGCTTGGCGCCGAAGGAGAGGAAGCGCTCCACGTTGGAAACGAAATCGCGGGCATCGACACCAAACAGGGCATAGCCGATCGCCTCAAAGACCGTGCTCTTGCCGACACCGTTCGGTCCGGCAAGGACATTGATCCCGGCACTAAAGGTGATGGTCGTGTCACGGTGAGACTTAATGTTCTGCAAATGGATGGAGAGTATCTGCATGGCTAGCTTTCCCCCAGGATGCCGAGCAGTTCCTCACCTTCCAGGTCGCCCTTCTGCACCTGATCGCGGATCAGCAGCGCCAGCCGAACCAGTTCATCCTCCCGCCCTTTGTATTCACTTCGGGCCGAGATCAGCTCCCGCAGTACGTCCTTTTCAATCTCGGCGAGGTTCTTCTGTTCGCCCTCACTGCCTGCAGAGCGGGCAATCAGGGAGAGGTGATTCTTGATCTCCAGATGTAGGGGCTTGCAAAGCTCATCAATTACCAGCCGCAGCCGTTCCCGCCCCAGTTCAAAGGGGTGAAAACTGACCCGGCCGATTAGTTTTACCTCCAGAAGTGGCTCCCGCTCATCGGTGATTGCAGCGATTTTGACGGCCATCTGTTCCCGGAATCTTTCCAGCGCCTGTTCGGCATCTGACGACCCGTCAAGATCGATGGCGGTTACGATCATTGGCCGTGGTAAGGTGCTGCGAAACTGGTGCTTATAGCGCCCCTCTTCCACCCTGACCAGGAAATATCCTTTGTCGTATTTTTCCTCGCCAAAATTGACACACTCTGGAGAGCCGGGGTTAAAGGCATAGGGCTTGCCCTTCTGATTGTCGATGATATACGTCTTGTGACCGTGACCGAGGGCTACATAGTCAAAGAGATCGGCCAGCGGCAACGCCTCTTCCGGCTTCATGTTACCGATCTCCACCGGCGAGTAGGTCCAGACGCCGACATGAAAAACAAGGATGTTGTTCTTTGTGGTTACGGCCTCGCAAAGCCGCGCCACGTGGGCTCCTGCCTGAGTGCCGATATAGCCGAGGCCGTAAATATTCAGCCCCTTGATCTCTATATGCCCGCCAATACCATGTTCATAATCGTAGGGATCGAAACGGTAACCGCCGCTCTCGGTGCGAGTGGGCCGCAACAGATGGATATACCCCATCTGCGACAGCGCCTCCATCCAAGAGATACTGTCACGGCGGTGAATCCAGTCATGGTTCCCCTCCACGGCAATGCAGGGGATACCGGCGTCCTTCAACGGCTGCAGAGCCTCGATGGTACGGGCAAAGGTACGCGGCAGGATCTGACCGGTATGGAACAGGTCTCCGGCGATCAGGACAAAAGCCACCTGTTCGGCAATGGCATCGTCAACAATGCACCCAAGCATGCGAAAGAAGTCATCATAGCGTTCCGACTCTCCGTTACCGGTTCGGTATGTCTTACCAAGGTGGATATCAGCAGTGTGGAGAAAAGTAAGTATGTTGTCCTCCTATTATTGTTCTCAACACGTCATATGACAAGGCGTTGGCATTGAGCTGTTCTGGCTCTTTGCGAAGACGTACAGTGTATAACTAATCTAAAGGTAAATGGAAATATCTGTTTTATCAGAAGGCAGCTTTTTAGGGATCTAAATCCATGCCCAGGAGCAGGCAAATCATTCGCTCCAATATTTTCCCAATTCCGTTAGCCAGGCTCAATACTCTTGCATCTGTACGATTCATTCGCTTATTTAAGCATTTATAATATTAATTACTTCTTGACATAGTTAAATGTTGCATTAACATGTTGTCATTTATGTTAACCTATTAATATATAAATGAAATGCACTGCTATCCAAGGGACGGGAAGATGGTCAAAGTGTCTGATAATATGGGATTGTGGATTGAGGAAGAACAACGGAAACTGGCTGAAATCAAGAAAAAATTGTCCAGGATTTCGTCTATTCCCCGGGATACGGCTCTTGCTGATGAAGAAACAATCGAAAAGCCCTCAAGCAGATCGACGCAACTACAGTTTTTTGATGATTCGACTCCCACAGATTCAAAAGAATTTGGGAATGACTCAGACAAAGATTTAATGTTTCTGCTTGTTGAAGACAACCTTGAAGATGAATTCCTTATCTTACGGTTGTTGACAAAGCTAAAATTCTACAACGTCAAAGTTGTACGACACGGGCAGGAAGCGCTTAATTTCCTGTTTGGCGGCAGTTCAATATATTCCTCGGAACTGGTTCAGGAAAAACCTGACCTGATTTTGTTGGATATTCGCATGCCTATTATGGATGGAGTGGAATTTCTGGAGAGAGCGAGCGATTCGCTGCGCAACAATGGAATCCCAGTAGTTATCACTACCTCAAGCTATCAAGAGAAAAACGTTACTAAGTGTGAAGAACTCGGAGCCAAGGCATACCTTAGAAAACCTATTTATATTGATGAATTGGATAGAGTCATCAAGCATTCAGTCGGCTGTTACTTCAATCAGGCCTGACATACCGTAATTATCAGTTTAATATGACTTTTCTGCGTGATAATGCGGCGTGTCATATGTTGACGTAACAAGCCAAAAGGAGTATATTTAAACCATGGAAAGAAGAAATTCCTTCCATCCTGAGGCTCTGGAAAATCGGGATTGAAACTCCGAGAAAATCTGGGGCCTTTCGTTTACCAAGCCGAAAGCAGCATATCCAACTTGCTCCCCAATCCTCCTCCAATGCCCCCCCATTCTTTTTTGCCTCGCAAGGGGAATCAAGCATTATAGCCATTTCGCTTCCGTTGCTCTCGTTATGGCGAGATTACGGCCTAGCAATTATGGACAGACAATAATCTCTCAGCAATGTCGTCATCAGACGGAGATAAGTCAAGTGGTACCGTCTCTATGCCGGAAATGCGGGCAACCTTGTAACGTGCGCACTCAGCAGGGTGACCTTTGCAGTACGCGCCTTTAAGCAGCTGTGCAGTTGCCGGGGAAGTCTCCAATTTCGAACTAATATAATGACACATTGTCAAATGTTCACAGGTTGTCATGGAGAACACCTCCGTATTAAACATTTAGATAAAGTGACTAATAACACTTTAGCGTTATATCACAGGGTAAATGTATAGCATTTGATGTGCCAACCCATTAATGAGAGCCGGTAAAATCGTTGGCATAACATAAATAGTCCCTGCAGCATTTGAATATATCCCCATTTTAAACAAAAAAATCCCCGGCATCAGGAGTTCCAATGCCGGGGAAGAATGAAAGGAAGGAATTTTAGCTTTCATCCTCATGTTGTTTGCACGAATGTCTATTCTCCCAAGCTATAAACAAAGAGCCGCTCCGATATTGAGTGGCCCTTTTTGCTTCATGTGCCCCCGAAATCCCCTGCTGCCGGCTTCATTACTAGCAGCGGTTGAGTGTCAAGGATTGGGCATCTGCTGTGCCTAGCCCCTCTATCTATAATCATAGTGCCTGAAAATACGATTCATAAACTTCCGATGCATGTAACTGTGCTTATTGATTTCATTAGTAGTAAAAATATATCGTAAGTTTGCCATCTGCTGATATATAGAGAAATTTCTTCTATCAGAACCCGAATAATCTTCTCCTCCCTGCCCCCGAATTTGATCTAATGCAACACGCACCCAGCCACTAGAACGCCGGAAAGAAATTATTTTCCTAGCCTTTATAAGCATGTCAAGATCTTCTGCATCCACCATTCCCTTTTGACCATTTACGTAACAAACCGAAATTTTTATCATGGCTCCTGTCCTCGCTGTATTACCAGATGAAATTAGTAAATGAATATACCTAATAATCGATATCCTTATTTAGCTTAAACCGTGCCACACACAACATATTTAAATCATTGGGTATATTTTACTTATTACCTGTTCAAATATTGAGCTCAATGAATGAGGTTTCACGCACTGGCAAACTTTGCGTTCCAATTCCATTGGTTATTGTCATGGGAGGAGAAACTAGAATATAGGCAAGGATAGATTTACACTTCAATGAATATGAAGCTTGGTAATTAGAGCGATATGCTCAGGGAAACCACTCGCAGGTATTATAAGTAAATTTTGAAGGGGTACAGGCGATACCGAAATCAATGTTGCAGAATCCATCAAGTAAGGCTCTTTGAGAGAGTTCTGAGGGACAACACCGACAGTCAGTACGCCGGCTATTTTTGCGGTATCTACTAAAGCGGCATAGAAGGCCTGGCAATAACCAGTGAATCGAGCCATGAACTTCATGAATACGGTCCTCGGCATAACCGGCTTTCTGGAACTGGCCGTCCACATTGGAGGTGACAACGAAGTAGTCGGCCCTGTTTTTCTCTATCCACCTCTTGATGATATGAAAACCTTCGTGTGGGACTGTTTCCCGGTAAAGGTTGGTGCGATGCCCATAGAAACCCCAGGCAAAATGGGGGTCATTGATAAAATGCTGGGGAGTGGCGCATTCGGCAAAAGAAAGCCCAAGACGTTCATACGCTGGATATGCCTTCCAGAATCCGCGATCTCCCCTGAAGTCCGGTAGTCCCGAATCCACTCCCATTCCAGCCCCGGCAGTGATTATGAACGCTTCTGCTTCTTTGATTGCCGAAGCGGGTCGGTCGTACATGTTTGCTTTTCTCTCCTTTGCAGCAAAGAACCCACCCGGACTCGTCAGAACCTGTAGTGCAAACTCGAAAAGGAAATCAGTCAGAACTCCATAATTTCAGTGCCTTTGAAAATTCAGCTTCAAATTCTGACCCTGCGTACTTGCTTTCAAGCCAATCGGCAATCCAGATAAAATCGATAATATTTCTATTTTTATTCGGATTTGACGGCTGAACATAGATAATCTCAATGCCCGAGTTGGTCCCCGAATATTCCCTATCGGCATTGAGCAGGCCGAGAGCTTGGAGCTTCTCAAGCAGATGCCCATATTTAGTTTTGTAATTTGAGGCAGCTGATATCGTCACGATGCCTTCAATTATCAATTTCATTTCTTTAGATTTCGCTGCCTCCAGATACTTGTCCTGCCCAGGTCGTAAAGAGCCGCTGTCTGTTTTGAATTCCACAAGATAGTTCATACCATTATCGGTGACGATAAAGAAATCAACCTTGTATGACCTGTCGGCCATGTTTGTCTTTTCATAGGCATCATTGACGGTGCCCAGCCGGAGAGGCAATTCAGGTATGATCCCGGCAACTTTGATTCCCAGGAAATCACTCATAAAGTCAGGCAGGTAATACCCAACAAGGCTATCGATCCGCGGTTCCGCCTTATATGCAGGCAGCTTTTTCCAGTCGGCCATCATTTCGAAATAACCTTGCCAATCCATTCAATATCCTTTCCGAATTTAACGAGACATTAAGCCTTGTATCTCTTAATCATCCCGTTAACCGTTTCGATCATTTCGTCCCTCAGTTTCTTGGGCTTCACGACCTCCACCTGGTTGCCAAACCCGAGTAGCCACCAACGGAGCTGCGCTGTATCGGCAACCGTTGCCGTAACTACCACCTCGCTATCGGAAAGTTTCTTGATTTCCTGATCCGTTGACAGAGGGGTTTCGGACAGATGATAAGCTGCACCCGCGGTGAAATTCGCTACCAGCTTGATGTCGCTGGCGCTGACCGGGAAATGGAATTCTTTCTGGTTCTCGACATAATCCCGCAAAGAAAAGCCCTCGATTTCCCGAGCAGGCGTTGTCAGGAGTTTTACCGACTCGAACCGGTGCAACGGCATCTGCTTGATGTCGTCATAATCCCACAGGGTGCAGACCAGACAAACAGCCTTGTTGACGAAAACAATCCCAACGGGATTAATGACACATTCTTCTATGACCTTGCCATTCCTCCGCCGATATGTGGCTGAGAATCGCAAATCATTGAATAGCGCATCGTAGACCACGCTCAAGACCTGTTCGTCGATGGTCGGTGGGGTAAGCGGTTGCCCTCGGGATATGAGCTGGACCTTGTCAAGCCAGGCGCGATGCTGCTTTCCATTTCTATCCTTACTCAAGACCGCACTTGCTTCTTTGAAATGAAGCTTAGCTGATTCCAGGCAGGCTGTTGGGATCAGAGGACTCATGAACTCTTTCATCAGCCGGAACGTGAGAGCCGTATGGAGATCCATCCCCGGGAGAAGGACTGCGGCATCCTTTGCCCAGCTCCATCCTTGCGGGTTTTTTTCGTCCCCATAAATACTGAACTCCTTGCTCAATTCATCCAGATCTCGCTGGATGGTGCGCAAGCTACCGAATGGAACCCCAAGATTTTTCAGGCAGGTCTGGATCTGGGTTGTCGATTGCAGTTCCGGATATTTCTTCAGACACCTGAGTATGTTGATATGCCGGACGAATTTTTTCATGGCCACCACCCTTCGGAGTGATCAATCTCGCCTTCCCATAATGTTATGCTCTCGTTGTCGTGAGGTTCCTCATGACTTCCAGGATCTTCACCATGGCAAGCGTATCCAGGCAGCAATAATCTAGGAGCTGCTGCCGAGTCTCTTGAACTTTCCGCTTGTCCGTTTCCCCCCACAGGGAGAGCCAGGCAATGGATGCCTCTTCCCCATTACTCACCGGCATACCTTTGTATGACAGGTCAGGGATCAAGGCGGGGAGAACAGCTTTGATCGAGTACGACCCATCAAAGTCCCGGTGATAAATATCCTTCTTCTTGAACGGGGTCATCAGGTCCCGGAAATGTTCGATTAAAGCGGCAATCTTCTTCTGCTTGCGGGGAAACTGCGCCCCCAGTTCTTTCAATCGGCTGATTTCGAAATTCTGGTTCCAGGCCACAATGCAGCCATCCGCAGGCAGGTTTTCCAGCAGGCTGTTGAGAAAATCCTTACGTGGGTCTTTGCCCGGTTCAGCCAGGAACTCAAAATGTCGTGGCTTCTTTCCCTGCTTATCAACGACGTGCAGTGAATATTGAAACGGTACCTGCTTGTTCGGTGAGGTCCCCTCAAAGAGCGGTACCGGGGTCATATAGGTTGTCTCGAAGTCGAGGAAGCAGAGCGGATACCAGAGGTCATCAAGGAAGGTTTTTACCTTCTCTTCCTCTACAATTACTTTCTTCATTTTCATGGCGTCCAACTGGAGTTTCTGGCGCCACCCAAGCTCCTCCCGCGAGACATCTTTCATAAGGATGATCCCTTGCTGGTATAGTGGGAAGGGGTCAGGTTTGCCGATATCAGCGAAATCGAAAACCGAGTGTTTAGGAATATGCTGCCAGCAATGCCCTGAAAAAGCGCACTCGTATGGGTCGGAGCAGTGTGGGCCGATGTCGATATCAGGCATCTTCCCGGCAAGCATCTTCTTCATGGCTTTCAGGTTGGCGGCCACATCTTTCTGCATCGACATGATGTCGGTAGTCAGATCGGCTACGGCAAACAGCTCGTTGACGTCGATCTCACCGTTTCGGACATACTTGTTGTTGATATGAACCAGTGATGATCGGTTCAGTTTCAGGCCCGAGCCGGTTATCACATAGTATTGGATGGCCAGGTCGTCCATGTAGACATCCTTGACTCCGGTCGAACTCTTCACTTCGTAAAGTTCCCATCCCCGCTTGCCCCGATGGAGGATGTCGGCCTTCATAAATATCCCGTCGAAACGGAATGTCGCCTCGTAAATGGTTCGCTTTCCGGAAGCGATAGCCTCCTCAGTCATGGAGATCTGGTCTTCGTATGACAACTCCTCAAAGGGAACCAGGACACCGCCTGGGAACAGCTGCTGCGCCAGAATGCCCACATCGGTGCCGGTGGAAAACGTCGCCTGCTGGGTGACGCTGACCTTATCCTTGAGTTCAGGCTTGTTCTTATGCAACCAGAGGGACTTGTGGCATTGAAGCCCCTTTACGTAGAGGGATTTGCTAAGGGAATGATTGTTATTGGTCCTATTATCAGGCATTCGTTGTCTCCTTTATGCCTTACCCTACCAAAAGCCCGCGACAAAACCTGTCGCGGGCAGGTATATTTCATTTCTTCGGCTTGAAGGGACGACAAGTTAACCCGAAATCTTCAAGGAATTTACCCTCCACCGAAGAGAACCGGGATCACCGACTTCCCGCGGAGTTGGGCTATGGTCTCGTAAATGTCGCGGAGCCCAGGTTCGTTCCTCCCTTGTATCAACGCCCGAACCTCTGCTTTCGTGGCAAGGGAATCTATTTCGGCGATGTGCATTGGATTCTTCTCCACCAGCGCCGTCAGTTCTTGTTCTGAGAACACTTCGTTGGCGAGATTGGCTTGCCATTGCCTAACCTGCAAAGCGTTTGACGGGAAAGTAAGAGTCAGATGGTGGTGGAACTCGACAGGGATTTTTTGCGACTTGATCCCCTTGGTCACAAGGCAGAAAAAACCTCGTTGCGTACGAAGCTTGGCCAGCATTTCTTGGTATTTCGAACAACTATCATTATCAAATTCGGAATTTATTATTCGCGCTGCCTCGCCGGTCCAGTCAACGAAGAGAGTGATTGCGCTGTCAGCCCTGGCATCGGAGAAAGCAAGCGTCATGGGGTATACTTTTCTCTGGGTAACCGGATCGACAAGCATTTCATCACGCAATATTGAGGAAACCGTCTCGAAATCGAATACCCTGAGTGGCACTCCAAGTTCCCCGGCTAATGCAGAGACCGCATGTATTCCTGTTGTTGCGTCGGTTGTGCTTATCAGTAGATTGAACCCTCGTCCACTCTGTCTCATCCAATCCCAAGCAACCATGACCCCGTTCAACTCGTTCTTTTGTGTTTGGCTGAATGGGAGGTCTACCACTTTTGCTACCGGATTGGTGGTGGTGCATATCCTGCTGAGTTCACTAATCGATGCGGTTTGCAGGCTTGCGGCGTGTTCTAGTTGTTCCTGGGTTAACAGCTTACCCTTGTTCCCATCCTCCTCAGCGGCATTGATCGCCATGAGAATGGCATTCTTGATCAGCCCGCCGCTGAACTGATACCGCTCTGCCAAAGACTCCAGATTGGCATCGGCTGACAAGGTCACTTCGGGGGGGAATCAACGCCTGCCACATCTTGAGCCGAAGTGCCTCATCGGGTAATGAGAACAGGACCTTCATGCTGATCCTTCGATCCATGGCTGGGTCGAGATCTACTGCCTTGTTGGTGGCAAGTATGGTTATGCATCTTGCTTTCTCGATCTCCATCAGAAGTGCGCGGCTACGTCTGGTGTTAAAGGATTCACTGAATATGTCGTCGCATTCGTCCAGAAATACGATTCCTCCCATAAGCGCTGCTTCGCGGAAAAGCAATTCCAGGACATCATCGTCCGATATCGGGATATTGCTCATTTCTTCCATGTTCAGGGAGACCAGCGGACAGGAGAGATAGTTTGCAAGCCCCTTGGCAAGCATTGTCTTGCCGGTGCCGGAAGGACCATGGAACAGGTATGCGAGCCCTGTCCCATAGCCGAAGAACTCGTCAATCTCGCTCAAAGTGCCGTTTTGACGGCTTGCCAGAAACCGCTCAGCAGTTCGTACGACCTCCTGCTTCTGTTGTTCGGGAAGCACCACCTGCTCAAGCCGCACGATGCTCTTTTCGAACTTGATGAAGCGAAAGGCCGCATGGTATCGGTTGTTGTCCCCGACAATCCTCCTCACGAACCGCTCTTGCAAATATACCGACATCTTTATGATGCTTTGGGTATTACCCAGACAGTCCGTGTCGGAATGGAGAACCTCGTTCCTCATGAGGCTTCCATCAATGGCAAAGTAACGGCGATATGCCAGCTGTTCCCCCAACTCTCCGGTTATGATCGAAAGGATTACCCCTATCTCCATCCCATTGTCACAGTGGCGCTCCAGGCGGCTTGACTCGAATGTGGCGTAAAATTCGGATGATGAGAACTGCATCAGCAGCAGGAGCACAATCTTCCGTTCGATCTCGTCCAGTTCGAAGCTGTCGCAGAACTCGACAAAGTTAAGCTTGAGGCCTTGGTCCGTTGTTAACCCTTCACGGCAACGGTTCTCCTGGGTCACCTTCTCGAGCAGATCCTTGGCCTGATTGACGTCTGCCCCTTCAGGAAGGAAAGGGAATTTGCTGGTCGGTGTTTCATCATCGTCCCAACCAGCTGCTCCTCTCCTGAGTGCCGCAACAGCGACCATCAGACGTGCCTCCAACTCAAGCGCTTGGAGGTGTTCATTGTTGGTACTGAACGGCTTTAGTTCAAGGAGAGGGTCCTGACGGCCGGAGATGGAGATAACCTGCGCAGATTGGTCGGTTGGGCTGTATCCTGTTTGCATGACAGTGCCGTGCATTGGTTACCCCCTTCTTCTGATCGGTTCGATGATGTCGGCAAGCCCATGCTGGATGGCTTCATCCGGGGTCAGCCAGGTATCGACGTCACGCAGGAGATACTTTTCCAGTTCTGCCCGGTCTTTGATGTTCGAATAGGTGAGGTAGTGGGACAGGATCCGATCGTGTTCAAGGTCTTCTTCCTTGCGGCCGGCGATGAGTTGGCTGTGGTTGCCGAAGTTGAAGGCGGAGAAACGGTGAGAGAGTATGGAGGTGCGGGGGGTGATTACCCGGCGCCCTTTTTCGCCGGTCATGAAAATCAGGAGCCCCATGGAGGCGATCA
Source organism: Geobacter sp. OR-1 (assembly GCF_000813145.1). Taxonomy (GTDB): domain Bacteria; phylum Desulfobacterota; class Desulfuromonadia; order Geobacterales; family DSM-12255; genus Geoanaerobacter. The sequence continues at coordinate 79,035 of NZ_BAZF01000006.1, forward strand.
TGCCGATGCCGGTGGTGTAGATCGGGACACGGGACCATTCCATGATGTCGATGATCGAAAAACCTGCCGGGCACGAACCGCCCGGAGAGTTGATGACCATCTGGATCTGGCTGGTCTCTCCCTTGATGTTGTACTCGATGATCTGCTTGCAGACCGCTTCTGCGGTCCCGTTGTTTATGGCTCCTGAGATGTAGATGATGCCATAGTCATCGAGCCCCTGATCTTTCTTTTGCTTGTCGTTGTCAGCCATTGGGTGCCTCCTGAATTTTGTTTATGGTTCAGGAATACACCCGTGGCACGTCAGAATCTGTCGTGTAACAACAGGTCAAGAATTTTTAAAAGTTATAGTGTGTAGTGATGGTATTTACCGTAGAAATAAGGCAATGCTTTCGCCGCTGATGGTGTCAGGTCAATGTATGCTTTTGAGTTTAAAAGCTCCCACGATAACGGCACAAAGGGAGGCAATTTTATTTTATCCTTTGATCGTTTAACGCGACTCATTGGCGTTATTTCTCCGATGAGCGTTCAATGAAACTTCTAATGTCTTCTGCCTTCCATGCCGTTATCCTTTGACCCAAATGATGTACTGGAGCTGGGTATCTGCCAGACTTGACCCCAGCCCACCAGGTTGATTTGCTTACTGGAATGAGCGGTGGGTAAAAAGGTGCTTCAGTCTTGCGACCAGATTTTCCGTCGGCATCATTATCTGTGTTGGCTGTTTTTTTCCGGGGTGAAGCCGCAAGGGTTCCAATTATCTGGGAAAGCCTTAAGTAGCCAGTTGTTGGGATGCTGTGGAATAATATTTCTGTATCCATGGGAATCTCCTTTGTACGATTGGTGTCACGGAGATCCTATGGCATCCAAAAATATCACTGTATGCACTCGTGTAAAAAGATGAGGGTGCAACAATAGATCGGAATTTTATGGAAGTGGCTTTACTGCTTCAGTTGCGAATGTGCCATTGCCAGCAGCTTTGATGAGACGTTCTGCAAGGGATAGATATTTTTTGATCTTTCGAGAGGGGTAACAACGGTTGTCGGCATCAGGTTCATCCGGAAACCAGCCGATTTGACGGGCTATTTCTGCCATATTTGTCTTGCCTTTCAGTTTTTGTTCCTGAAAGAGGTCATATATTTTTAGGCATTTCTCCCATATCAGAAAGACTTCATTCCAGTCTCGCTTACGTCCCGTACTATCTTCTATGCTGTCAAACGCAAAAAATGGAGCGGCCATTCCTGCTGAACGAACAAGTGCTGCTCTTTGTCGTAAGGCTTCTTCTTTGAGAGGCTTGATGATATCGTCGAAATATCTATTGATATCTTCAGTGGTTGATCGGCGAATATCAATTTCAATATTCAGGGTAGACTTAATGACAGGAAACTCAATATCAAGTAATTCCAGCTCCTGGCAAATCAGAAACCACTTGAGATCATAATCGACCTCCAAGTCTTTGTTGCGTTCAATAAATTGCTTTCCTAATTCGATATATTTGCCAGCACGCCTTCTCCATACTATTTGTCTAAGTGATTGAGCCAATTCATTCTGCATTTGATTTCCATGAAAAGAAATATTCTAGATAAGTAGGTCAAACATCACCCTCAGCCTTCTTGAATGGAATTACTTTCGCTCCAGTTTTAAGACCATCAAGGTAATCAGCCCATGTCTGCATCATCTTCCGGCGCTCGGCAAGATGTGAAGTCCGGTTATAGGCGCGTCCGTTCGGATCTCTAACGGCATGTGCAAGCTGGTGTTCTATGAAATCAGGCCGGAACTGTAACACTTCGTCAAGGATCGTCCGCGCCATTGCCCTGAATCCATGGCCGGTAATTTCGTGTTTCTCAAATCCCATCCGACGAAGGGCCGCATTGATTGCGTTGTCACTCATACAGCGTAGCGGAGAACGATGACAGGGGAATAGATATCGGCCCGATCCTGTGAGCGGCTGGAGTTCACGTAGCACTTTAACTGCCTGCATGGAGAGCGGCACAATATGAGGCTCTTTCATCTTCATCTTTACGGCAGGGATATTAAACTGCTCATTGTCAAAGTCGATTTCCGACCATTCGGCATGCCGAAGTTCACCGGGGCGAACGAACCAGAGCGGCGCAAGCTGTAACGCACACTTAACCACAAAAGAGCCTTCATATTCGTCAATGGCCCGAAGTATGGGGGCTACCTTCACCGGATCTGTGGGGGCCGCTCTGTGACCATATTTGACCGGAGGCAATGCCCCTCTAAGGTCTGCTGCTGGGTCACGTTCAGCCCGCCCTGTGGCGATAGCATAGCGGAATATCTGACCGCACATGAAGCGGATACGGTGAGCCGTGTCAAGCGCCCCCCTGGATTCAATCCGGCGTAACACTGCCAGAAGTTCAGGGGGCTTGATTTCTCCAATCTGTCGCGCCCCGAGATAAGGGAAAACGTCCTTTTCAAGCCTTTCCTTGAGAGTTGTTGAATGGACTTCCGACCATGTGTGAGAAAATTTCAGGTGCCATTCACGGGCAACCACTTCAAAGGAATTTTCTGTTTCTGAGAGCGTAGTGGCTTTCTGAGCCTTTTTGAATTCGGAGGGGTCAACACCATTGGCGATAAGCTTACGCGCATCTTCCCGGCGCTGTCTGGCATCGGCAAGGGTAATGGAAGGGTATGCACCTAAAGCGATTTTCTTTTCTTTGCCCTCAAACCTGTACTTAAAATTCCAGAGTTTTCCACCTGAAGGTGTGACGAGGAGATACAAGCCCCCACCATCAAATATTTTCTGTTCTTTGGGGGCTGGCTTTGCGTTCTTTACCTGGAGTTCAGAAAGTGGCTTAATCCGCTTTGGCATTGGCATCCCTCCTTTTTTGGGGGCCTGCATTATTCCTTGGGGGCCGTTTGGGGCCTAATCAGCCCCCAAACTTGCTGGATTTAAGCATATCAAACAAGACTTTATTGGACAAACAAAAAAGAAAAAGCCCCGATTTCTCAGGGCTTTATATACTACATTGGACTACCTTGGATTATGCGATGGTACCGGAGGCCGGACTCGAACCGGCATGAGGTTGCCCTCGGCAGATTTTGAGTCTGCTGTGTCTACCATTTCACCACTCCGGCAGAAACGAGCGGATTATAGCCGTGCAATAGCGGTGCGTCAAGGCATAAAAAATTATTGACACAGTCAGGCAGGTTTGATATAAAACGGGTCTGTTTTGGGGCTGTAGCTCACCTGGGAGAGCGCTTGAATGGCATTCAAGAGGTAGTCAGTTCGATCCTGATCAGCTCCACCAATTATTAAGAGGTTACGGGTTAATTTCCCGTAACCTCTTTTTAGTTTCTAGACAACATGGAACCACATAAAAAAACCCCGGCGCTCAGGAGGTATTAAGCGCCGGGACACTGCAACCACTTATGCTGTCTGGATTCATCACCGTCCACACTCATGCCGTTCATCGGCACGTCGCCTGAAATGTTATTCCATTGTCCAACCTGCCTGTCCTGCTGTCCAACTATCCACTTCACCCAGTTTCCACGCTAACCTACAGTGGGATAGCGGCATAGGGAGCTGCTCTGCGGGTCCACTCGTCATTTGGGAATTTTACCAGCAGCGTATCATATGCCATCCTCAGCCTCTTGGGGTCATGACTCTGCCAGTACCCCGCAACGCCGTGAAAAAAGATCGCTTCAGCAGCCGCGCCAGCCGCGGGATGATTATCGATAACCTCGGCAAAAGCGGTCAATGCCTCGGCAAAGCGGAACCGATTAAAATGCATCTTCGCCTTACCCAGTTTCAGTTGCCCCAGCAAATCCTCAGCCGGAACATAGCCCACCATACGGTGGTGTTCTTTACCGGTCTGATCAAGCACCAGCAGCGTCGGGGTCCAGGTTACGGTGAACTGCTTCATAAGATCGGTGCGGTTGTCCCAAAAACACTGGCTTTTCATCGTCACAAATTCTTCCTGCAGATATTGTTGGACCCTTTCTTCCGAATACGGACCCGTATTCATAGCACTGCAGCCGAGTCAGCCGTCGAACCAGAAATCAAGAAACAGCGGCCTTTTACTGCTTATTGCCTGTTGTATCGCGACATATAGATCACGTTCCCACCTGATATCTGCCATAGTAATGCTCCTTTCGGATACGATTTCACACAGTTTCACAAGCAGAGGCCATGCCAGTGTTGCATCAGGGAATACCCGCTTAATATCAGCACATTAGATGCGATTATCTGGTTCAATTGGGAGAGCAGAGTGCAATGAAGATTGCCGGTAAGTTTTGAAATGACAACAGCGAGTCAATGACAACCGGAACTGTCGGATGGTGAAACACAAGCACTGAACGCAATTAGTGTTGCACGCAAGTGTCATCTAGCCACAATGAATCCCACTGTCAACTTCTTGTGATCACAGGCGATTTGCTCTTTCGAGTCCGGGCATGATACCTGCTTTTATGGCAGTAACCTCCGTTGACTGGCAATCCGGCCACACTGCCGTAGTTGCCGCCAGCTGCAGGGAAACGCGCAAAAAGACAGAAAGGGGAATCCGAATGCGTTCAATTATGAGCTTGATGGTGATGATTATTGCCTGTTTAACAATCGTGACGAGAGCAAATGCCGAAGAAACCCCGGTGCGGGCAACCATCGACAGTGATGGGGTCCAGCGGGTCGTGGTGCTAGGAGGCGGCTATTTTCTCAGGCCCAAACATATCATCGTCAAGGTGAATGTACCTGTGGAATTAAAGGTGAGCAAAGAACCGGGGTGGGTACCACATAATATTGCCATGGACTCTCCTGAGGCGGGTATGGCCTTTGAGGTCTCCTTAAGTGAAGAACCGAAACTGGTCAGGTTTTCCGCGACAAAAACCGGCACGTTTCCGATCTACTGCAGTAAAAAACTGCTGTTTTTCTCAAGCCACAGAGAAAAAGGGATGGAAGGCCGGGTAGAGGTAATCGAGTAGCCCCGCATAATTGAACAGACCTGACCCCACCCCAAAATGGGTGTAACATCCGGACGAAAAAAGACCCTTCCGGGCCTCATGTACGTACATTCATCATTTTTCGGCAGTCAATAAAGATTGTCCGTATCACCTTTTATGTGCGGAAATAGTTCGTGACCCACCTCATGGTCCAGGTTCCGGATCGTGCCGCAGGTAACACAGAGATAATTATCGCCATTGCTGACAGTAGTTTCATGCTTGCATTCACCCGACCAGATTCGGGTATCGCACCGCTCTTCCCGGGGTTCCAGGATATTGCCTGACATATCAACACCCCCTTTCTGTCTTATTATAACATGGAGGCAATAAGTTACGCCGTCATCAATTGAATGGAGAGATTCGACACGCAGTCAAGGAAGCCCAGTTGTATTTTGTGAATCTCACCCCCCCCTGACAGATTTCATAGTCATTAAACGTTGCAATAGCAACAAGTGTGTCTAGCACTCTGTTACCATGCCACTCGCCTCTTTGCCTGCCCGGATAAACTTTACTGCTTCAACAAACTTTTACACCAATGCAGACATCCACCCCCGGCAACCTGGGCGAAACATACCGTTAATGCGCCACTTTATTACTACGGCACACTGTCTGCTTATAATATTTCCGGAACAACGGCTGTAATAGTAGATGCGGGAGTAAGTATACCGGCCATGATTAGAGGCTGTCCGCATTATCCAAGGAACAGAAAGGGGCAACCGTAATGAACCGAAGAATGTTTCTGCAAAGCGCTTTGACAGGAGCTGTAGTTGCTGTCAGCTACCGAACGGCTGCGGCAATCAGCTATTTTCCGACCAAGGTCGACCAGGCTCTTTTCCAAAACATTAACAGGGTTAAAGACCCGGCTGCTAAAACGCCTCTGGAAAAGGGTCACGCGCCAGTAATCATCGCGCCGGCATCGGTCAAGGCCGGTGACCTATTCACCGTCGAGGTTTCAGTAGGAGAGACCCTCCACCCCATGGGACCAGCACACTGGATTCAGTACATCGAACTCTCCATAGGCAATGAACCGGCAGGGAGGATTGATCTGCAGCCCAAAGGATACATGAAGCCGAAGGCGGCATTCACACTAGCAATCCCTAAAGAATCGGCAACAGAGGGTAAAATTACCCTGGTTGCACGGCAGCACTGCAACCTTCATGGCTTATGGGAAGGAAACTTCGACATTACTGTGACATAAGCGGGAACCACTGAAAGCTGGGAAACCGGGACTTTCAAAGACTGCTTGGATGCAAATTGCTTACTCGATAGTTTGCATCAGCACATGGCTTTTTCAGCAATATTAACGGAAGGGCGGAAATTCACCTTCAGGTAGTGACGTTACCGACCTCAATGAAGAACTCCGCCCCTTCCTCACCGTTTCTGGCCCGCAAATCCCCGCCCATGCTCTTTTCAATGATCATCTTAGCCATGTAAAGACCCAATCCCGTCCCCTGTTGCGGCCCCTTGGTGGTGAAATAGGGATCGAAAATCTTGTCGATGATTTCTTCCGCAATGCCGCCGGCATTGTCTTTGATCACAATCATCCCTTTACCGGCTGCCTTGCTGACGGCAATCGAGATCCGCGGCCCGGCAATTTTCCGCTCCAGCAGAACATCTTTGGCGTTGAGCAAAATATTCAGCAACGCCTGGGCGAATTCATTCGGGTAACCGTCAACCTCAAGTTCACATGTATTATTTACCTCTATTGATATCATATGGCTGACAAAACTGTCGCTGATAAGGGCAATGGTGTTGTTGATCGTTTCACTGATGCTGAACCGTTTTTGCTCCTTGTCGGGACGGAAGAAGTTCCGGAAATCGTCAATGGTGCGAGACATGTGCTGGATGATTCCCATCCCTTTGCCAACACTTTGTCCAAGATAATTGGCATCGAATTTCCCGGTTTCAAAGAACAGCTCCATCTGCTGCAGAAGCAGACCGAGAATATTGAGTGGCTGCCGCCACTGGTGGGCAATATTGCCGATCATTTCTCCCATGGCGGCCTGGCGGCTCTGCAGGATCATCAGTTTTTCCTGATCCCGCAGAGATTCCATTATCCTTACCCGTTCCAACATTTCAACTCTCAACGACTCCTGGGCCTTTTGCCGTTCATTAACCTCTTCTTGAAGCACTGTGATCGTATCTTCCAACTGAGCAGTACGTTCTCGAACCTTTTCCTCCAACTGATCCAAGGTCTGCTGCAACTTGTTTTCCGCCTTCTTCCGGTCGCTGATATCCCGGGCAATATGCACCGTTCCGATCAGTTTGCCGTCATCCTGATGCAATGGCGTGGTACTCACCAGGAAATCTCCATGCAACGACTCTTCATAGACCTCCACCGCATGTGTCTTATTGTCGCAAAGTGTATGGGCATGGGGGCAGAAATCCGGCGCGTGGACCAAACCATGAACGACATCATAGCAATACCGCCCGATGCATTCAGCCGGTCCCAGGCCGAGATGTTTAGCCAGGGAACGGTTCACCCGGATGATCCGATGCTGTTCATCGAGAATGGCAATCAGGTCCGGTACTGAATCAAAGGTCAGTTCCCACTCCCGTTTTGCCTGCTGAATTATCACTTCCGAACGCTTACGCTCTAGCGCTATTGCGACCAGGTCTGCCACGGCCTTCATCACAGCCAGGTCGTCCTCGCTGAAACGATCTTTGCTGCAGGACCCAAAGGAAAGAGTACCCAAAACCTCCTCGCCAAGCATGAGCGGATGACAGGCATAAGCATTTATTCCGAATGATTTAATCAGGTCAGTATTATCATCCGGTGTAGACAAAATATCTTCGGTCACAATGCGACACCCGTCGCGAGCGACACAGCCACAAACGGCCACCCTGAAATCGAGCCACAGGATCTTCTCCCTGTCCTCCTGAGGGATACCGGTGCAGGCATTCAACCGCAGACGCCCGCTACCCTGGTCAACAAGGTAATTGAAGAAAGCGTCGCAACCGAGAATCGGCAGGGCTCTTTTGCACAGGGTATCGACCACATCCTGCGGAGAGTCGCTCATCAGCAGCATGCCGGCAGTATCCGCAAGAAGATGCAGCCGTTCTTCCGCCTGCTTCCTTTTGGTGATATCGAGGCAAATCCCAGACATCCGCACAGGCGCACCGGGCTCATCATAGGTTGTATCGCCGATGCTGGAGATCCAGCGGATCTCGCTCCCCCTCATGATGCGGTATTCATTGTAAAGTCGTTCCCGGTTTTCAACGGCGCTCTTGACTCGAAGTTCTGCACCCAACCAGTCGTCGGGATGCATTACCCGTTGCCATTGCTCGAAGCTGGCCTCATCCCGTTCCGCGTCGAGCCCGAACAGCATGAACAGCTCCGGCGACCAGGTAAGCTTGTCCGTTTGCATGTCCCAATCCCACAACCCTGCATCGGCAGCCTTCTGAGCCTGGGAAAAGCGCTGCAGAAGCAATTTCATGGCAGCATCATTGGCAACCAGAACAGCATTTTTCTCCTCCAGGGTTTCATTATATTGCTGAAGCTCGTCATGCTGTTCCTGTAACACCCCCCGCGTAACATGAAAATTCTCAACCAGTTCGGCAACTTCCCGGATCGAACTTAACGGAAGCGATTCAGGCATATTATTCCTGATGTCCTCCGGTAACGATCGGGTGGTATTCCTGAGTTTCTCCAGAGAGCGCGTCAGGCGGTAGCTCAGCAAGTTTGAAAGAGGAACAATCAGAAGTGATAAAAATACCAGCCCGGCCAGGGCTGTTGTGGCATTGTCGCGTAAATCATTCAATAGCGGCGCATAGGCATTTTCGACAACTACCTGCCAGCGGCTCTCCGGGCTGACTTCTATTTCCGCGACATACCAGGATTTAGCCCAGCGCTGCATCAGGTTCCTGCCCTTTTCCGGTGCCGGGATCAAATGGTCAACCTCAGAAGTGATCGGTCGCTTCGAACCGTTGACCTGGCCTTGGAATGGCATCCCGGAGCCAAGATCGTTACGGGTACTAACCACCACCCGCCCGACCTGGTTGAGTATGGTGATATGCATCTCCTGCGCCCCAACGATAGCCTTGATCTGGCGTAATAAAGCCTCGGTCTGCAAGCCGCCGGCTACTCCACTTTGATGATCCGAAAGCCAGAATCCGGCAATTGCCCCGACCGAACTGGCGGCATTTGTTGTTTGCCGGGCCAACAGTTTGCTGCTTATGCCGGAGGTGGTTCTGAGATTGTAAAAGATATGGATAAATGCTGGGAAAAGCACCAAGGAAATCATAATGGTGCATAACAGCTGACGAAATGATGGGAGATTTGCAGCAGCCTTTTCCCGCGACAGGAGAATCAGGAAAAAAATCGAGGCCAGCAGGGCGTTGAAAATGCCGTTCATCGCTTGCTTGCATATTATCAGGATGGTGGAGGCATGGTTGTCATGGAGCAGATTATGATAGCAAAGCCAGACCAGTGGCGCTCCGAAGCAGAACCAGTAGACAATGTCATTGAACAGAATGTCGGCCTTTTTTCGTTTACTGTTCAGAATGCCGACAATGACCGTCTCTAGAGTGAAAATAATTATGGCGTACGGATGCTTCCACATCAGCCAGGTACAGGAACTCGCCAGCAGGCTTGCCACAACCCCGGCACCGATACCGTAACGCAAGAGCGCCGACATAACAAAAAAGGAGCCGAAGAGGAAATCAATATTGAGGAACAACGGATACCGGAACCAATTGCCGGCAAATCCGGCAACGCCCAGCAGAACTCCGGCAAGCAACTGCTTTTTTATCGGCATAGGCACCCCGCTGCCAGCACGAAACAGTCCGGGCCATCATAAGATCCGAACAAAATTTGTAGATCCTACGCCCTCGCATTGAGAGCATTTCTGGTTATACGGCTACCATGAACCGGCCAAAGGATACATTTCTGCGAATAGCAATTATTATTGCATAAGAACCTGAATCATCAAATCAATGATGGCGTTTCAACAATGGAAAGAAAGCTGCTGGAAGGTCGGGGAAGAGTATTCTAGCATCGCTCGACAGTTGTTTGGAATGTACGAGAAACCCCGGCCTTATCAGGGCAGTTGCATGTCGGAATGAATCACCGAACTGAACTCCATGACCTTGTCTGACTGTATGGTGAGACTGGTCAGTGCCTGCGGCCCGCCCGGCTTTTCCAGTTCTGGCGCATAGCCGTTGAGCACCGCAACATCGATGAATTTTACAATTCGGCCTATGAACTGATAACCGCAACCGGTGGCCGGATCAGCAACGACAACGGCCACCTGCGGATTCACGGCAGCATTCTCCAAGGTCGTGAGGCAGAACCAGTTTTCAAATATCAGCTGGCCGTTGGCGTCGGCCTGAAGCGACCTGGCAGTTGCAATGTGCGGCACCCCTGCCCCGTTTGCCGTGGCCACAAAGGCAAAATCTTTGCCAGCGATGAATTCAAGGATCTTATCGGTCAGCATTCCTACCTCGTGCCATATCCAAGGTGTCTCCCGACCTCGGATTTCCTTACAGACAACTCACCGTTATCCGGTGTATTTTTCCGAAGGACGCCAGGCCAACGGCGCATATCAGGATCAATCGATCTGCTCCACAAGGTAATTCTGTACCCCCATCTGTCCGATCTGGTCCAATTGGGCCTCAATCTCATCGATATGTTCTTCTTCATCCTTGAGAATTCGCTCCAGCATTTCCCTGGTACCGTTATCGGCAAGTTCGACCGCCAGGCGGATACTTTCGTTATAACCGCGGATGGCGCTCACCTCGGCAGCATGATCATTTTCAAACATCTTGGGCACGGCACCACCAATATGCAGCTTGTTCAGTTCGCTGACGATCGGCCTTCCTTCCAGGAACAGGATACGGGCGATCAGTTTCTCAGCATGCTTCATCTCGCCAAAAGCGCGCTTTTCAATGCTCTTGTGCAGCCGTTCATAACGCCAGTTGTCGCACATCTCAGCATGAACCATGTATTGGTTGATTGCAGTGAGCTCCTCTGCGAGTCGTAGATTCAGATGCTCGATGATCTTTTCATGTCCCTTCATTGCTCGTTCCTTTCCGGATGGAAGAGTTTCACCTGCCATACCCACAAAAGCAGAATCCGTGCCCGCGGGAATGTGGTCGTAGAATGGCGATATATGGGTTTTTACGAAAATCACCATCAGATTCGGGCTGAAATATATTTTGCAGCAATTCACTGTGAAGTTTGTGTAGGCGCTTAATTAACCGTCAATATTGTGGGTAAGGGATGGATATTGCTGCTGCAACATTTGTGTAACCAAGGTGGAGATGCGTCGCCTTCAACCAGCCAGTCGGGCGTGGTGCTGGAGAAGTTATTTGGTGCCGTTCTTCTGATCATAGCAATCAAAATATTACTGACCTGAGCTGGTGTAGACTCCCGATCAGTAAGACCATCTGTATTGACAGGCAGTGTCGTCTTGTATCGCATAATGGAAAGAGGCCCGGAAACATCACGGGCCTCTTAAGATTCATCTTATTTTACCCATTGCAAGGGTAATCGGGCTTAGTATTACAGCCTTTCGTTCAAAATCCTATGTTCCATAAACAGCCTGGTGGAGTGTCCTCAGTCATGCAATCCTCCTGTGACATGCACTTCCGTCTGGAACTTCTACTTCGATGTTGCTCCTTTTACTTCAATCTTACTGCTTCAGGTATCGATACCTTGATTACATTATATCCAATCGGTGCCGGAAAAACAGTCTGTTTTTATTTTTTCCTCCGGCGTATATTACAAAGTTATATTGATATTTTGCGTAACCCCGGGGAAATGGCTGTCCTTATTTCCGCAATGGATCAAACAGATACTCCAGCCCGTTGACTTTGATCTCGTAAACCGTCTGCAACATCCGCCCCAGCTTGCCTTCCGGAAATCCATTCTTGGCAAACCAGACGACGTAAGGTTCCGGCAGGTCGATCAGCAACAAACCCTGGTACCGGCCGAACGGCATTCGCATCGCAGCCAGTTCCAGTAATTCATCCGAATCACCGGTAGCCTCAACACATGGTCGCAATAGATCCTTATTCATTCGGCGGTTATTCCTGCCTTGACCTGTATGGCGGTTTCATGGGTCTCGGTGCCAACAGCTAGATACAGGGTCCCTTCGGTAATGGTTATCGACCAGTTGATGACACGTTCCAATCGAGATGCAAGGCCATTGATGAACCGCTGATCGAGACTGACGACAGTCAGGTTCGAAATTTTTGCCAGTTTGGGGAGATGCTGCTGATCCCAACTCGAAAGGGAGCGGCCATAAGCCAGTAGCGCCACCCGCCCGGCGTGGCGGCTCGCCTTTACGACCCGGTCGGCATCAGGAATCCCGACTTCAACCCAAAGTTTTACCCGGTCATCGCCACCCTTTACCCAGATATCCGGCTCGTCGGTCGCACACAACCCCTTCGTAAAGGTCAAATCCGTCTCATAGAAGATCGCCAATGCCAGCAACCTGGCCACCAGCCGCTCTTCGGTTTCCGATGGATGCTGGGCTACTGTTGCCGACAAGGTCTCATAAATGCCACGATCAACATCCGAGAGCTGCAAGCTTGCCTTATAGACAGTTGAGGGTAATGCCATTGGGAGTTGTTTCCTCTCTAAGGTTGCGAACTGCCACCAAAAACTTCTGCCGGTAGTCGCATCAACAAAAAAACCCTGAATTCTCAGGGCTTATATTACAAACCGGACAGGCCGGGTTTAGCCGCCAAATTTTTGCCTTGCGGCATGATAAACAAAACTCCGTTAGCGGGCAAGCGTTTATCAAGTCATTGCTATGCCATCCACGCAAAAAAGCCCGGAAAAAGGCCGTAAAGAAAATCGATTCCTCCGCCTGGTTCCGCGCTTATCTGGCTGCGACAGTCACCCCAGAAACCTGACCATAGGTTGGGCCATTGTCCTTCGCCTCAGTTACGGTCACGGAGAAATCTGCTGCCGTTACTGTAGTGCCATTGTTGACATCAAACGTGACGACCAGATAGTCGCCATTACCGAACCCGGTAGTATTTACCAGGCCAATGACCAGCGTCCGGGCAGAAGCCTGGTAATTCCCCAATACCTGCGACGTGCCGCTCACAGTTGTGCCGGTCGCAACAATCGAACTAGCATCCACCAGCCCGGTATTGTCGGCCGGAATTGAAACCCCCGCTGGTAGAGTTATTGAGGTTTTGATAGTTCCAAGCTGTACCCCGGTCGGAACGTTTGCTGCTGCCAGATAAAGTTTGAATGTTTGAGTACTGCTGCTGTTATTGCTGCCGCCACCGCCGCAGCCGGTCATGAGGGCCAAGCATCCTGCCAGCACCGCAAGCATCGCACATTTTTTCGCCGATCTAATGATCATTTCACACCACCTTTATGAAGTTTACTTGGTCTCATCCGAATCCGATTTAGTTTACCAGCTCAGGAGGCCGATGACCCGTTTCAGTATTACAATAACGTCCCCAGTATCGATAGAACCGTCTGGAATCGGTACGCCATTAGCCATTGGCGCCACATCCCCGCGAACAAGCTGTTCCGTAGTTGGCGTTGCCAGTCCGATACTGATCTTCAAAGCCATCAAGGCATCAACGAGATCTACCCGCCCATCTCCATTCAAGTCACCTGTCACAGGCGCGACGATATAATTGAGGGAAGCGGTAACCATGTCGGGTGCTCTGGCTGGAGCCCCGACTGGCTTGGCATTCACGGTTATCACATACGTCCCGGGAACTTTGGGCGGAGTCCAGACTGCTTCCCGCATCAAGGTAAAGCCAGCGGCAGACCCGGTAAACATCGACTGATTTGGCACTGGCTGGGTAACTGGCACCCCTTGGGGGGGCATAACGCTGAATTGGTACTCAAATCCGCTACCATTTGGATAGGCGGCCAGAGTAGTGACTGTCGAAGCAGTAAGTGTTACCGGTTTAACCGGCTCGGAAAACTGTGAGCTGATTGTCGAGGATGCCGCGAGATTCACATGATCGGCTGCTGTCGTGACTACGAATGGTCGCATCATATCGTGTTCTTCGTGCGACAGGATATGACAGTGCCAGACGTAGAGGCCGGGTATGTCGAATTTGGCGATGACTCTGGTGACCTTGCCAGGAGGACACATGATCGTATCTTTCCAACCATTTTCATGGTCGCCAGGAGGTTCAATCTGGCCGGTGCCGACGTAGTCTGGCGGCGTAAGCGGCCCTGGCAGAACACCGGCGTTGGTGACATTCAATATCGGGTCTCCGGAGACCGGATCAGTGCCCAGAACTTGGATTGGCTCACGGTTGATGAGCTTAAAAGCAACCTGGTGCAGATGCATCGGGTGGGCGTCTACGGTGGTATTGATTATGTCCCATTGCTCGGTGTCGTTAAATCTGACAAGCTCGGATATCCCGCCTCCGAAACCGCGGCCATCGATGGTCGGCATGATTCGACCATACGGGTCAATGATCTCCCAGAGAGAAACCTTCCGTACTGCAACCCCCGGGGTCGGGGTGAGCGGCTGAATGGTGTTGAGGGAGAGGCTGGCATTGGGCGCTGGAACATCTGGATAAGGTTGTCCGGTCTTTGGATCGTTGGCGAAATTTACAACATCGAACACCATGATCTGGGGAATGATTACCGATGAATCCTGGGTACCGCTGGAGTTAAAGGGATCATCCGGACCCAGATTCTTCATGACTACCCGCGTTCCGGGTTTGACGCCTTTGAAATCCACCAGCGCATCAAGTCGCTCGCCACCCATTAATACCATGCTGTCGCGCCGAACCGGATTTTTCAAAAAGCCCTGCTCGGTTGAGATTTGCCAGAAAGGTATGGTCTCCGTACCATTTTTTAGCTGCATGATCCAGGTACGTGAGTCGGTGCCGCCGATGAAACGCATCCGATACACTCTGGGCTCCACATCATACTTGCCGTTCACAACACCATTGACTACCGGCAGATTGCCGAAGAACTCAAGCGTGGTACTTGTGGCCAATAGCGGCTGTACACCTGGGGCTGCCACATAAGGGATGAGGTGCCCATCCGCAGGATCCTTCATAAACAGCGGTGTATTGGCACACTTTGAAAGATCATTGGGGGTGATGGTGCCGTCACTCTGATAGGTGTAGGTACAGTTGAGGGGGTTTGCGAGGTTAATTGGGTCGACGATGTCCCTGGAATCGATGATCGGAGTGTCATTCATGGCCAGTTGGCCATCAGAGTAAAAAACACGGTCCTGCAGGGCGAAGCCGAGTTCATAGTTACCGGTGGGGAGATACTTGGTACAACCGGCGCCAACCCCCTGAAGACACTTTTCATTATCGTCCGTGACAGGAAAAAATCCGGCCATCCCCATGTTGGTGTTGCTATGAGTTAAACCCATGGCATGGTCATGATACCAGAGAGTGCTCGCCTGCTGGTCCATCGGATAGCGATAGGTCCCTTCCGGACCATACTGGGCGGTTGATTCCCACCCCTCACCCTTGATGGCAAAACCGGGCGTGTACCAAGCATTAGCATAGCCGTCGCTTTCGGGGGTGACATGGGCACCATGCAAATGCGTGACGATCCGGTTATACGGGAAGCAGTTCTCGGGCATGTTATCACAGATGGTGGGGTCGAAACCGGTTGGCTTCTCGTTGGGGAGTTCGTTGAGCCAGGTGATCCGGACCGGCCTTCCTTTCGTTGCCTTGACAGTTGGGGCTGGGAAGTGCCAAATGCCGGATGTGCCGAAGGTATTATCCACAAAAGGAGCTGGAGCGTTGCCGGTTACCGATACCCCCGCAGGCGCTCCCGGCGGAACCCAGTTCTGCCCGCCGGACCCGTAGCCATGGACCCAGGTAATGGGGCCAAACGGAGTGCCAGCCGCGTCAAGCAACCCTTGCCCCCCGCCGAAGATCCCGTGAAGATCCAAGGCCTGCTGAAACTTTTTAACGGTGATCGTATAACAGTCTTCGCTACTGGCGGGATCGTCCGGCAACCTGCCGCATGTGGAGGGGAATCCCAACTTCACGGCATCGGCAGTGCGATAAGGGACATAGGTGAAGTAACTTGCCAGGGCGTTTGGAATCACATTAGTCCAGGCATTTGTCTGGGACTCCGGAGATAGGATCGGCTTTCTGAAGTCAGGACTGGTGATTGTCATATCTGCATGTCCTTGCAAGGCCATGATAGTAACGACCATGAAAGTTGCAGTGAAGAACCTGCGCACTGATCTGAGCAGAAATATGATCATTTTAACCATCCTCCCATTCCAGTATTATTAGTGGGAATAGTGACAGCTTAAATCCTTATTGGGCTTGCATTTTCCACTTTCATCAAAGTTCAGTTAAAAATGATTTAGCACCATTTGCGCCTTTTCTACCCAAAACAAATATTTAATGATTTTAATATTTTACAAAGCATCTCTATTGCCCTCCGAAGAGTTCAGCTGCAACATATTAATCACTTACTGACACAGTCAGCACATAAG
Organism: Geobacter sp. OR-1; assembly: GCF_000813145.1. Classification (GTDB taxonomy): domain Bacteria; phylum Desulfobacterota; class Desulfuromonadia; order Geobacterales; family DSM-12255; genus Geoanaerobacter. The sequence continues at coordinate 95,396 of NZ_BAZF01000006.1, forward strand.
TTTGCTGATAATACGATTCCATATGTGCATTGTTGTTTTTTGTCAGCTGCCACAGATATTGCAAACAGACTTCGATTAATCCCGCAAACCACCTCATTATCTTGCCTTATCGACTAGTTACAACCACAGTACACTCAGGATATCTTAGACATATTGGTTGCGCTTATTTACCTGAGAAATCATCAACACAGTTTCGTTTCTTGAGATTTGTAGTTTCGTGGCAGAAAGGGGTGAGAAAGGGAGTAAACACGCGACGAAAGCAACAAAATATGTTGCCTTCTTGCAGTATCCAATAAGTTACGGCATGTCAATGGATGCAACTGGACGGCAAAAGACTACGGATAAACAAAAAAGCCCTGAGTTCTCAGGGCTTTTATACAAACCGGACTTTGCCGGACTATCAATTGGTGGCGGTGCAGGGACTTGAACCCCGGACACTACGGATATGAGCCGTATGCTCTAACCAGCTGAGCTACACCGCCGAAATCAACCTACTACAGATACAAAAACCTCTCCGGTGGCCCAAAGAGGCAATGAGCTTATGAATGGCTCGCAGAAGTGACTATATACTTCATGTAGCTGTTGTCTGTCAAGAAAAACATTCCGGACCTGTCGCAAATTCGATGCGCAGCGGAAACAGAAGAGAAATCTGTCCGGTCAGGTTGCCATCCAACCAGGTGTGTGGTACTCAGTGTAGTTGCGGAGGGTTTGCATGGATCGGAAATTGATATTTCGGCGGGTGCTGGTCGGCGTTGCAGCAACCGTCCTGTCCACTCTCCTCTTGCTGCTGCAGTTCCCCCCTTTCGAAACCCTGGAAGTCAAGCTTCTTGATCTCCGTTTCAAGCTACGCGGCTCATTATCAACACCGGACAAGGTCGTTATTGCGGCCATTGACGAGCACAGTATAAAAGAATTGGGGCGCTGGCCGTGGGACCGTTCGGTTCTGGCCAGGCTGGTGGATAAACTTGCCGCTGCGAATGCAGGGGTTATTGCATTTGACATCATACTGTCGGAACCGGAACGCAACGATCCGGTTCTCGCCAAGTCTCTCCAGCAGGCCGGGAACGTGATTCTGCCGATCGTCTTCGACTTCTCCGGAAAAGACAATCCCATAGCCGATCCCTCCCTCCAGGCAACGGCCTTTCAACTGCTGTCAAACGAGCAGAACTTCTCCAGGTTCCCGCCGATAGAGGCACGCGGTATCCTCCTTCCGGTCCAGCCGCTCCGGTCGTCGGCAATGTCCATGGCGCACATCAACATGTTTCCTGATGCAGACGGCACATTACGCTGGGAACCACTGGCGATACTTTATAACTCGATGCTCTACCCTTGTCTCGGTCTCCAAAGCGCCGCCGCATACCTCGGCATCCCGGCAGACCGGCTGGCAGTAAACGCCGCCGAATCGGTCCAGATCGGGAAAACAGTAATCCCCACCGACCAGTGGGGTCGGACCATAATCAATTATTACGGGCCGGACCGTACCTTCCGCCATATCTCCATATCAGATATTCTTGACGGCAAGATTGCGCCTTCGTTGCTCGAAGACCGGATAGTCCTGGTCGGCGCAACTGCCGTCGGGATCTACGACCTCAGGGTTACTCCATATGCCGCGGCAATGCCGGGGATCGAAAAACATGCCAGCGTTATCGCCTCGATCCTGGACAAGCGCTTCGTAACCAAAACCGGCTCTCCTGCCAACATCGCAATTCTCTGGGTGAGCGGCCTGCTGCTCTCCATTCTCGTTGCCAGGAGCAAGCTGGTCGGCGACGTATTCATTACCGCGGCTGCCCTGGCCCTGCTAGGCGGAACCGGGGTGCTGCTGTTCAGCAGATGGGGGATATGGGTCAACCTTGCCTACCCGCTCAACAACGCCATCTTCATAACCGTTGCCGTCACGGCTTACAACTACGCAGTTGAAGAACGCCATGCCCGGAAGATCCGGGCAATGTTCTCCAGTTACGTTACCCAGACCATAGTCAACGAACTGATCAAAAACCCGGAGATGGCAAAACTTGGCGGCGAAAAACGGGAAATAACCGTCCTGTTCTCGGACATCAAGGACTTTACCACCTTTTCTGAACACCATACACCGGAGGAGGTGGTTGGACTTTTGAACGAGTACCTGACTGCCATGACCGAGATAATCCTTGAGCATGAGGGGACGCTCGACAAGTTTATCGGCGATGCCATTGTGGTGTTCTGGAATGCCCCGATCAAAACGGCCCGGCATGCCGAACTGGCGGTGAAATGCGCGCTGGCTATGCAGAAACGGGTCGCCGTACTGCAGAACAATTGGCGGTCCGAAGGTAAGCCGGTTTTGGAGGCCGGGATCGGCATCAATACCGGTGCGGTGGTAGTCGGCAATATCGGCGCCGAAGGGAAGAAGATGGAGTACACGGTAATCGGCGACCAGGTGAACCTCGGATCAAGGGTGGAGTCCCAGACCAGAAAATTCGCGGCCCCGATCCTGATTACGGATGGCACGCTGAAGGCCCTGTTGCCTGCTATCGAAGCAGGGGCCATGAACGGCATCATAATCCAGGGGCTGGCAAACGTAATCGTCAAAGGGAGACAGGCCCCGGTCGAGCTTCACAGTGTCGCCCTTCTCGCCGAGCCTGGCCTGCCTCCGGTAATAATTCCCTGCCCCGAGATGGAACCGCTGCAACTCACGGAAAAATAAAGCTATCGGGTCATTCCACTTGCCGTGCCGCTGAAACTCCCTGCTGAGTAGCTCCCGGCCCCCCTGCCGAACATGTTTATATTCGTGTGGCCCCCTACCGTGCCGGTGCCGGTGGTATCGCTTATGGATGCCCGCCACTTGCCGCCGGTCCAGCTATCCATGGTAAGCGTCGGCGATAAGCCGTTCACGGTCGCGCTGGACCCGCTGAGCGGCACGTTTCCGACCGCCAGCGGATTGCCGGTGTAACTCCCCAGGATATTACCGGTTGCCCAGATAATAGGCCGGCCTCCGGCTGTTGGTGCGAAAAATTTCACGTCGGCCCTGCTAATGGTGACGGTATCGCCACTGGCACCGCCTGAGCCGGTGAAATTGGCACTGCCGATCTCGAAGGCCGGGATGTTCAACTGCCTTAGCTTTGCCTGGCCGTCTGCGGTTGCCGCCATCTGGAGAAAGGTGTTGGTCTCCATGAATGCTCCGACAGCCATGGCCTGCCAATTTGCAGAGTTCGGATCAAACGTGCCGATATTCTCTCCGATCAGGATGCCGGTCATCGGCACGGCCTGAGACATATCCACCCAGCTTCCCCCCACAATACCGTGCAGTTTCCCGGCAACAGGAGAAGCAGCCGGCGGCATGAATGGCAATGCTTCCCACCGGTCGCCGAGGATCTCCCCGTCCACGGAAAAATTCCCGTCGGTTGCGGATAGCTTGTATTTCCAGTTATTAGAGGTCGGACCGCTGTAGTTTCCTGCCGTAGCCAGACTCCATACCCCCCATACCGGAATGGTGGATATCCAGGTGCGATCGAAGCCGTTACCAGGAGTAATTGGGGTTATGATACTGCCGCCGGTTCCGATGAAGGCACCGGATTGAGCCATGTTTAGCGGCAGGAATGCGGTCTGCACGTTCCAAGTCGACGGCGGTACTGAACCGGGCAGGGAAAGGATCTCTATCGGGAACCAATCCCCATGCGCTTCCCAGACACCGTTCATATCAAGATATCCGGACAACTTGCCGGCAAGAATGCCGGCTCTGCCGTCAGGGGCGGCATAAATGGCAGCAATCCTGCCGTCAATCGGCTCTTCAGGATAAGATCCCCCGTTGCTGAGCGCTCCGGCCAGATAGCCCTTGTATGCCCCGCCATCGGCAGTTCCGCCAGAACCGGTCGGAACGTCGAACGAAGCGAGAGCCGTGCTGAAGATGTAATTATTGTATTTCAACGCGGCCGGTGTATGCAGACCGACAATATCGAACTCGGACCGCTCGTTTTCGTTAGCCTTCCAGAGAGACAATCCGCCGAATACCCCGCTCAGAGCGCCGTCATACTGATAACCGGAAAAACCGTCGTATCTTTTTAACAGGTTGACACTGCCGAAGCTGCTGTAATAGGTGATCGGATGGGTGATCCCGGCAGCCGTCCCGGAAAAGGTCGAACCGCTCCAGGTTCCTGCGGCAACGCCGTTGAATGAAGACCGGAACGAGCCGCTGGTTTCTCCCAGACCGTTGATCTCGGCAAGCCAGACGTTATTCCCGGTTGTCGGGCTGATACCGCCGTGCTCCAGGCGGAAGGTCCCCATGATATGCGAGCCATCACTTACGGCGATTTGTTCACCCTCCGGTATGGCGCCGCTAAAGGTGCCGCTGACCGAATCAGTCGCCCAGAGCGAGAGTCGGTCGCCGGCAGCATGGGTGAAGGTGCGGATATTGGCGAAGGTCACCGAACTTCCGGCGGTATTGCTGCCGCTGAGGGCAAACGTGCCGGTCTGAATGCCAGGGAAGCCCGCCTGTTGCCGTTCAGCCTGCGTCAAGGAGAGAAAACGGCTCACATCCAGCCAGGCACCGGTTGTCACTGCTCCGAACGTCCCAACCCCCTGGTTGTAACTGCCGGTCATGGTCCCGCTCAGGAGCCGCGCCTTGCCGACACTCCAGTCACCCCAGGCGCCATATGCCTTGCCGGAAATATCACCATTAGTTCCCCAGGCACAGTAAGATACGACATTGAAAATATGGTCCGGTCCCCCTTTTCCGTTTGTTGGTGCAGCGATGGCGGCATCGGTCACCAGCACCAGGTCGGTGCCTGTTCCGGAGAAACTGCCGAAAGACTCCCTTTGCCAGACGCCAAAAGTCGGATCAGGGGTAAATACCGTCAGGTTCATCACGTCGCCACGATTTTTCATCCGGGAGGATATATTCAAAGAGGCGTCCAGCAGGAATCCATCGGAATTATTCTCGTTATTCAGATGAGAAAACACAGGACCGGTGACGACCGGGGGAGTAACCGAAACCGTCTTGGTCTGCCACCAGTCCGCCGGCATGGTTGCCGGATCCGTTGCTATTGTGCTGTTGAGTTCCTGCCGCTCCATGGAGCCGCTCCCCTCCCAGAAACCGTTACCGAGGTTGCCTTTGAAGTTGCCGTAGATTAATCCGGCGCCAAACTCACCATTGCCCCGGGGCGCCACATAGATTGCCGAAATATTGCCGGACGTTGTCCCGATCGGATCGAGATTGGCGCCGCCGATAAAGCCGCTGAATGCAGCACCGTCGTAACTGCCGATGCCGCCGGTCAGGTAGTTATGGGAACTGATCTTTCCGTTCCAGTAGCTGTTGCGGCTTCCTGGCCCCTGATATATGCCCATAAGAGTAATCGGTACTGTGGGGCTGCTCCAGAGGCCGGTCTCTCCACCGAGAAGCCCGCTCATATTACCCTGGTTTTCTATGGTCAGGAGATTGCTGTTCGCATCGATGCTGTTCGCCCTGGACATGGGACCTACGTTGATATCGCTAACAAATCCGAGCGGGGTCGAATAGCCGGCTGTAACGCTGCCGGTAGCGGCAAAATTCCACCCTGAGGCGTCATAACTGCCGGAAACCATGCCGGGAGAGCTGACGAAGCGATCCACACCAAGGTAAGTATAAGTGAAGTCTCCGGCAATTGAACCGCTGGTTACGGAAAGGGACGGACTCCTGAGCTGCCAGAAACCGTCCAAGGTTGTGCCGTCGAGATTTCCCACCCCACCGGCTTGAAGGGCAAATTGGGTCGGGGTCCCGGTTCCGGAAGCGCTGAACTGCCAGGAACCGGCGCTCCTGTCCCCGAATTCGAACAAACGTCCGGTAAGATCAGCAGGAGAACCCGGAGGTCCGGTCATCTTCCCTTTCAGGGCAATGGCTCGGGAGCCGACAAACAGGGTAGTGGCCACCGGAGCCGACGCATTGCCGGCCAAATCGACCACTTGGAACTCGACCAGATGAGTCCCCTCGGCCAGCCCTCCGATACTCCCGGGATAATCCTGCCACGCTGCATTGTCAAGCCGGTACCGGATTGTCCCGCTTACGCTCGACTGCACGGAAAACGTGGTTGGCGTCCCGGTACTGGTGGCGGGTGGTGGCTTGACCAGAGTGATTACCGGCGGAACCGTGTCCTGCGAAGGGAGTGTTTGATCCGGCTGTGTTTCCGTAATTGGAGGAGGATCAACCTTGGGCGGTATGATGGTATCAGCTTGAGTCGATGTGGTCGAACTGATGGCTGAATCCGGCAGCGGCTCAGAGGCAAGTCCGGCCCCAGAACCGTTCATTCCGGAAGTCTGCTGGGATTCGGTCTGTCCCTGATCCGCTTCGTCCTTTTTCTCAGACTTTCCATTACCCTTCTGCTTTAGTGTCGTCTCTTTTTCCACGTTCCGTTTTTCCGCATCGGTCGCAGACCTCGGCGGTAACGGCGCCCCCTTGGCCGTTACGGTAGTAACCGTGCCGGCAGGGACGGTTACTATGTTCTGCGGTAATTTCGGATTAAAAGCATATACCGAGCCCTCTTTTACCAGGATGCCGGTAACGTTACGATCGTGATAGACAAAGAAGTCGGTCCCTCTGACACCGGCAACGGCATTGGGGGTATGGATCTCGAAACGGCTCCCCTTGTTTTCCCCGGTTCCACCCTTGGTGACCACTGCCTGGACCTTGCCCCGCGGCAGGTTGAACTTTCTCCGGTCGCCACTGCCGGCGGCAAGATATTCGGAGACATCCAGCCTGCTTCGCTGGGCGATCTTCAGGATGTTACCATCCTTAAAGGTCACCTCGGCCCGGGCATTGCTCTTGGTCCGGATAAAATCACCGCTCCGGACCGGGTCACCCGCCTTTACCGGAACTGCGGGCAGAGCGCCACCCCGCATCAGATCGACAGCACCATCGATCCTGCTGAATACCCCCACGCCATCGTCTGCGGCGTACAGCACCGGGCAAGACAGCAACAAATATGCAAATAAGATTACTATCCGGATCAGATTTCGAAAACGGTCCTGGTCGATTCTCATGGCGTTCTCCTCAGAAGCTTGCTTCCAGACCGGCAATTACGGTATTCCGGCGGTAATCATACTGATCGATATTCGAAACCGATCGGGTATGGTTGTACTGGAAATTGAGCGAAATATTGGCTGAAATATCCCAGGTGAGGCCGGCAATTGCCGTATAAATCGTATCTTCGCGCACCTTGCCAAAGGTTGTGTGCCGGTGCAGGTAGTCCTGATCGAATAGATCGCCGTTGACCTGGATGGACAGGCCGTCGACTACCGGGAAGTTTGCGCCGATGTTTACCCTGTGCCCCCTGTTGACCCAATTCTGGCCGATGGCATTGTCGTAGGAAAACTCGTACCGAAGGCTTGCCATCCCGTTGCCTTCGGCAAAAGGAACTACGTATGCCGCTCCGGCCCCGAAAATGTCGGCATCGCGATCTTCATCGAACAGCAACGGATCGCGCAACATCTCGCGACGCGTATAAGCCAGATTCAACTGGACAATGTGGCTGAATGGCAAGAGCAGGCTCTGGGTCGGCCTTACAGAGGCAATCCCCATATATTTTTTGTCTGCCAGCAGAACATGACTGTAGGAAACCGGCAAACTGGCAGCGCCGTTTCTCTGCGTGTAGCTGGGAACAATGGATACGGAATTGACGAGGGTGTTCATGGTGTAGAGAGTCCCGTAGGTCGTGCTCTGGAAGTTGTATTGGGCGATTATCCCCCAAGGGGGATCAATAAGGGGCGCATAATCGATCCTGAAGGTCCCGACAAAGGCACTGTCTCTGTCGAGCTGATCCAGGCGGGTATCGTTGTCAGGGTTGGATATGACGTTATCGTCATAAAGATAATTCGCACCTGCGGTAAGCCGCCATGACCTGTGCGCTTCGATCAGCCTCGTGAATGTGGTCTCGTACTCTTTGGCCATGGATGCCGCATCAGACGCCGGGTCCATGGCGATGAGCGTCCGGAGGCTCTTGCGGGCCTGGGAAATTCTACGCTCCCTGGCCTGCAGAATGGCAATCTGCAACTCCGCAGGCTGGGCAAGTGATGGATCAAGCTTTGCCGCTGTCCGGAAACAGTCGATTGCATCGTCGATTTCGTTTTCTTTGGCCAGCACTACTCCCTTTAGAAACGATACCGCTGCCGGCCGCACTCTATTCTTTTCCGCGTCGATCAACGCCTTTTTCGCCCCGGCAACATCCCCCATGGTAAAGAGGGTCTCTGCCAGTTCCAGCGGCGCGTCCAGAATCGGCGGGGTTAAACGGAACGCATCGCGAAACTGTTCGGCAGCTGCGCTGTATTCACCTGTCTGCTTGAATGTCAGCCCGAGGTAAAAGGCTGCGACCGATGAACCGGGCTCTTTTCCCCTTGCGGCTTTAAGCGTGACCATCGCCTCTTCGAAATTTTCATCCCGGTATTCCCTGACCCCCTGTTCCAGCAGCGACTCTTCGCCAAAGCAGCTGGAAGGTCGAACCATGGCGATACCGATTGCTGTTAAAATGAGGATCGCAAGATATAAACGGCGCATAGTCCCTCCGGGCAAGCATCAAATTAGTAATGATTTATCAGATCGGCAAGTTACCGGTTTTCTTGAGACTAATTGAGCCGTTTGACAAACAGTGCGCTTATGTTCATATTTATGAATGAAATTTAGGGACAAAGGGAGTCGGCCGATGAAAACCAGCGTCGCAGCAGTTGCCATTTCTATCGCAGTTTTGTCGGGTTGTGTCCATGTAATGAACAGCGACGAATCCCTGCAGGTTTCGCCGGCAAGCTATGAAGAGATCAGGGATAAGCCCCAGGCTTATCAGGGAAAAACTGTGATGCTCGGCGGAGTAATCAGCAATGTGCTCAACTCGCCGCAGGGAGCGGAAATAGAAGTTATCCAATACCGGCTGGACGAGGATGGTTTCCCTGATGATTCGCTTGGATCTTCGGGACGGTTTCTCGCCACATCGCCAACTTTGCTGGATACAGATCTTTATCCTAAAGGAGTCCCGATCACTATTGTTGGCGAAGTAAAACCGGAGAGGCAGACAAAAACAAAATGGGAATCTGCCCGTTTGCCGGTGATTGCCATCCGGCAGTCCCATCTCTGGACACCTGAACAAGAAAGAAAACTCCCTTTCCTCATCCCTGGCACCAACCTGGTCGATCCCTACTACCACGGGCATGACACCCCGCTCCCGAAGCGGCCATTGGGTATCAAGACCGATATTTGGTAACAATATGCACTGTCGGGATTATTTACACTTCAGACATCACCGCTTTAATTAACTCTTCCAACATCAATAAAAACGCCTCGTTATCGATACGTTACCACCCTCCCCCATCTTGGCATCATTCTTGGATAACTCTTTAGTATTCAGATTGTTCTGTTTAATTATTACCCCCGAGCAATACACCCAAGGAGTTATGCGATGAAACCATGGAAACTTATCTTTACGGCAATGATCGCCTCGGCAGCCTTTGCCGGAGCAGCCCAGGCCTATACAACGGTTACGATCAACGACACATATATCGGCGGCAACCCCGCTGGCGGGACGAACAGCAATACTTCCTGGGACGGCAAGGATGTAGTGGGTGATGCTGCGTATTTCGGAATCAATAAGATGGCGGTCGACTTCAACGGCAGAGCCCTTGACCGGGTAAGGATCAATACAAATTATGTTGATTATCTCGGTAAATACGATACCCATATGGGCGATCTCTTCATCAGCACCAACGGCTATACAGCTGCCGGGATTTATGACACAAACACGACCGGGGAACAGTGGGAATACGCCCTTGTCCTGAATGCCTGTTCGGAAGTGCACAGCAAGGACTTCAGAGGCACGAGCGGCACCCTGGGTCTGTACAACGTCTACAACAGCGGTGCGAACAATAATATTGTTCTCTCGCACGCAAACGGGACCTACAGAAACTACCAGGAAGTCGAGATCAACACCCGTTACGGCCAGATAGCACAAAATGCCGGGACATGGTCGATCAACAAGGACACCAATGAGTTAATCTTCGACCTTTCCACCAATTTCTTCGACAATTTCAACAACTTCGGTTTTCACTGGGGGGAGAGTTGCGGTAATGACGTTATCGAAGGCGGGGCATCGGCTCCGGTTCCCGAGCCATCCACTTTCGCGCTGCTCGGTGCCGGTCTCCTTGGCGCCGGACTGATCCGCAGAAAAATGAAAAAGTAGCCGTAATATTTGGTGCAGTAACAAAAAGGGGTGTCCGGATGGACACCCCTTTTCGTATGATAAATACAAATGTCGAAATAGTTTACACCAAGGCTAACCCTTTAGTAGCATTTCCATCAACCGGAACCCTTCCTTCAGTTCCAAACCGGTCATCCGGGCAGAATCCTCGTCATACCCTGCTATGGAATGGTTTTCCTGATCCTCTCCGCTATAAAGGACAAACGGTACGGGATCTGAGGTGTGGGTCATTTTGGCCACCGGCGTGGGATGGTCCGGCGTACAAAGCACCCGGTAACTGTCGAATTTTTTTACACCGGCAAGAATCGGCCCCACAACCTGCGCGTCGAAATCCTCGATGGCCTTCATCTTGTGTTCCAGGTTACCTGAATGCGCTGCTTCGTCCGGCGCCTCCACATGAAGATAAACGAAGTCATGCCTCTCCAGGGCCTCCAGGGCAGCTTCAGCCTTGCCCCGGTAGTTGGTATCAATGTATCCGGTCGCGCCTGGAACCTTTATGATTTCCAGGCCGGCGCAAACCCCTATTCCCCTGATCAGGTCAACAGCCGATATCACTGCACCGGTAAGACCGAACTTCTTGCTGAACGGCACCATGGTGGGCGATTTACCCTGCCCCCAGAGCCAGATCGAGTTTGCCGGGACCTTATCCGCTTCGAGCCTCTTCCGGTACTGGGGATGGTTGAAGAAGAGCGTCTGCGAGCTATTCATAAGCTCAATCAGCCCCTTGGCCCCTTCTCCCTGCGGCAGATAGGGGAGGATATCCTTGCCGGTTATGTCGTGCGGCGGTGTAGTAATCAGATCCACCACTCCGCCGCGCCATACGAGCAGATGCCGGTAACCGACACCGGGGTGAAACTGGAACTCACCTCCATTGCAATCGTTTCTGAGGGCTTCGATAAGCTCTTGCCCCTCTTCGGTGCTGATATGCCCGGCCGAGTAATCCTGCATGATAAGCCGGCCACCCCGGGGCTGAAGATTGACCAGGTTCACCCGAAACGCCACGTCATCGGGTCCGAGTTCAACCCCCATACTGGCAGCCTCCAATGGGGAACGCCCGGTATAACATGTCTGCGGGTTGTAACCGAAAACCGAGAGATTTGCCACGTCGCTGCCGGGCGCAAATCCTGCCGGCACTGTCCGGGCAATCCCCAATTTCCCCCTCCTGGCTATGAAATCCATGTTGGGGGTATGCGCAGCCTGTAAAGGGGTCCTATTGCCGAGTTGAGCAAGCTTTTCGTCGGACATTCCGTCGCCGAGCAATACTATATGCTTCATCAGATTATTTCCTTTTTATTGAAATAGTGCTGAGAATACCGCAAAACTGGTCAAATGTGAATCCCCTGTTGCATCACCCCCTGGGATGATGTTCCGCATGCAAACGTTTCAACCTTTCCCTGGTAATATGCGTATAGATCTGGGTCGAGGAAAGGTCGGCATGTCCCAGCATCAGTTGCACACTCCTCAAATCGGCCCCATTCTCCAGCAGGTGCGATGCAAATGAATGCCTGAGGGTGTGCGGCGAGATGTTCTTTACAATCCCTGCCTCCAGGGCGCGTTTCTTGATCAGGTTCCAGAACGCCTGCCGGCTCATCCGGTCACCCAGCCTGCTGATGAAAAGATATTCGGAACCGCTTCGCTTGTCCACCTGTGCCCGGCACGAAAGCAAGTAATGCTCAAGGCTCCGGCGAGCGGATTCCCCCATCGGAACGACACGCTCCTTGTTCCCCTTGCCCATGGTCATCAGGTACCCGGCCTGCAGATTCAGGTTTTGCAGTTTCAGGGAAACAAGTTCAGAGACCCTCAAACCGGTTGCATAAAGGAGTTCAAGCATGGCCCGGTCACGCAAATCAAGTGCCGATTCCGTCTTTGGCGCACTAAGCAGTGCTTCGACTTCAGCCGGTGACAGAACCTCGGGGAGAAGGCGCAGCGTCTTCGGGGCCTCGATCAGAGAGGCTGGATTTACCTCGGCATACCCTTCAATCATGAGAAATTTGTGGAACATCCGGACGCTGGAGAGAACGCGAGCCCTGCTCGGCGGGGCCAGACCGGATGATTTAAGTAATGCGAGAAAGCCGGACACCTGCAGAGGCGTGATCCCTGAAGGTTCATTAATCCCGCACCGGGTGCAGAGATAATCTATGTACCTCCCGACGTCATGACTATAGGCCTCAAGGGTGTTCCGGGACAATCCTTTCTCTACAGTCAGATACCCGAGGAACAGATCGAGATATTGGTTCATTCCTGATCGATTGCCGTGTAAAGGCGCTCCTGAATCTCTTGGATCTTCCTTTCACTGGTCACCTTATGCCCGAAGATGTCCTTAACGTAAAATACGTCGAGAACCTGATCCACCTTGGTGGATATTTTCGATATCCCGATGTAAAGACCGAGCTCAGTGAGTGTACTGGTAATGCGATAGAGCAGCCCGACCTTGTCGTGGGTATAGATATCGATGACCGTGTACTCGGCGGAGACCTCGTTGTCGATCTCCACTTTTGTGGGAAAGCGCGGCTTCGGCCTTTCGGCCAGCGGAGTTACCCGTTGACGCTTCTCCACCAGCTTACGGACATTGGCGTGGCCTTCCAATACCTGCTGCAGATCTTCCCGGGCTCGATTCCAGCGGGATTCGTCCGTAATCGCAAACCCCTGGGGAGCATTGACCTGAAGGACATCCAGAGCCTTGCCGTTCGTGCTGGTGTGGATCTGGGCACCCAGTATGTTCATGCCGTTGGCGGCCATGACCCCGGTTATCATGGAAAACAGCCCCGGGACATCCAGAGTGCAGACAGTGAAGTTGGAAAACCCGCCTTCCTGGTCATGTTCCACAATAGTAACGATATTACGTCCTTCAAGGGCCAGAAGCACCTTGACATGTTCCGCCAGTGTCCGGGGTGCGTTTGAAAGGATGTGCCTGGTTGCCATCGCGTTCAGCTCTTCTCTGATGGCCGCCTGCGGATACTCATCCCCAAGCAGTTCGAGAACCTGACGCTTTACTTTCTTGACTCGCTCACTGCTCGCTTCAAGCCTGAAATTGCCCCGTTCGAGGACCTGGAATGCCTTTTCATAAAGTTCCTGGGTCAGCCTGGCCTTCCATTCCGTCCAGACATCGGGGCCAACCGCCTTGATATCCGCATAGGTGAGAAGATACAGCATCTTGAGATTCTCGCTGGTCTCCATCTGCCGCGCGAACTGAACTATCATCTTCTCGTCGTTGAGATCCCGGCGCTGAGATATATGGGCAAAAAGGATATGATGCAGCACCAGGAACTCCAGCCGCTCGCTGTCTTCCTTGGAAAGCCCCAGCCGCCTGGCAATGGTGGGCACCATCTCCGCGCCGCGCTCGGCATGCCTTCCACCGTCCCCCTTGCCGATATCGTGCAACAGAACCGCAAGCATCAGGAGTTCGCGCTTGTCGATATCACGGGCAACGCTGGTCATCAGCGGCAGATCCTCTGCGTGCTCCCCTTTCCAGAGCCTGATGATCTCTTCCACGGCAAACAGCGAATGAATATCCACCGTGTAAATGTGGTAAAGATCGTGCTGGACCTTGCAGTAGATTCTCTCGAATTCAGGGATGAAGCGGTTTAGGAACTGAAGGTGATGCATCAACTGCAGGGTTTCGGCCACCCCTTTCTCGCTACGCAGAATCCTGAAGAACGAGGCGTTTACTTCCCGGTTGCGCCGGAATTTGTCATTAACCAGATCAAGGCTCTCCCGGATCAGGGACTTGACCCGGAGACTCAGAACAACCCCCTGTTTCTGGGCATACTCGAACAGCTTCATCAACCGGGACGAATCTTTCTGAATGACCGATTCATCCGGAACCACCAGTTCCCCTTTCAGAACATAGAACCCTTCACCCAGAGGACGCCGAATAAAATACCCCAACAGCTTCAGCGGTCCGACATCCTTTACTACGCACTTTGAAACCATGAGCGAAGAGAAATGCTCCACCCGCGTGCCGTGCAGGTAGTAGTCGCGCATGAACTCCTCAACCGCGAGCACTCGGCCGGAATCGGCATAGCCCAGATACTCGGCCACCTTGGCCTGGGCCTCGAATGTCAACTGATCGTTTTTGCGGCCCGCGAGATAGTGGAGCTCGTTTCTGATCCGCCAGAGATAGGCAAGGGCCTGATAATAGCCCTGCAGCTCTTCTTCAGACAGTATCCCCTTGACGATCAGCTCTCTCGGGCTGCTGACCTTGTATTTGATCTTTGCCACCCAGATCGCCGAGTGCAGATCCCTTAAACCGCCTTCCCCCTCTTTGAGGTTAGGTTCCAGGATATATATGGACGAGCCGTACTTTTCCCGCCGTTTGCGCATCTCGGCCAGTTTTTCCCTGATAAAGGCATCGCTCCCCTTTGCCACAACCTGAGAGAGCAGGACCTTTTGATACTCCTTGAACAGCACCCTTCCGCCGACCAGGTAGCGGCTGTCAAGCAGGGCAGTCTTGACCGTCAGGTCGCTTGCCGCCATCTCCACGCAGTCCTGGATTGTCCGCACCGAATAACCGACATCTAGCCGCATGTCCCAGAGAAAGTAGAGCAGTTTCTGGGCGATATCCTCGATACGCTGCGGGTCCTTCCCAAGGTAAAGGAACATCAGATCTATGTCGGAAAACGGATTCAATTCTCCCCGGCCGTATCCTCCGATTGCAACCAGGGTAAGCTGCTCGTCCCGGCGTCTTACCGGCGGCATATCGGCCATGATGCATTTGAACAGTTTTACTATCAGGGTGTCCGTCATCCTGGTGATGTCAGCGACAACCTCATCTCCTGGCGTACCGGAACGGTGCCGTTTTTTGATCGTTTCCCGGTAATGGGCCAGGAAATGTTTGCTGGCGGCTAGATAGAGCGGCCGTTTTTCCTCGAAGGATGCCCGCCCGGAATCGCCGGAATGTAGGGCTTCATCGGGGAAATACCTGTTGATATCGAATTCCATAAGACCTCGTTGTTACTAACCGGCAGGGCGGAAAAGAGCTATTTCCTGATGGAAACTACTTGGCGCCGGAAATGTAGGCACTGACCCCGACAGCAATTCCGTCTGCGGTGGTGTCTTGATAATGCGCATCCTTGAGCCGTTGTTCTTCCTTTTCGTTGCTCAGGAAGGCGGTCTCGACCAGGATGCTCGGCATACTGGCGCCGACAAGCACATAAAACGGCCCCTGTTTCACTCCGAGTGACTTGACCGGCCAACGGCTGTCGACCTTCTTGTGGAGTTCTTTCTGCACCATCTCGGCAAGATGGGCCGAATCATTGATCTTGTAATTGGCCATCAGGTCGAACAGCACGGCCTGCAGCATGCTTACCTTTTCCAGGGAAGTACCGTTTTCCTTGGCGGCAAGCTGGGCAGCCTTTTCCGTCTTCGCAAGGCTCAGGTAATAGGTCTCAATGCCGGAAGCAGATCTGTTGGGAGCGGCATTGGCATGGATCGAAAGAAACAGGTCCGCTCCAACCTGGTTCGCAATAGCAGTCCGTTCCTGAAGCTCCAGAAAGACATCCGTCGTCCGCGTCATCACCACGTCGAGACCGATCTCTTCGCGAAGCTTTTTTGCCAGCTTCAGGCCGATTGCCAGCACTACGTCCTTCTCTTTGGTGCCATCCGGGCCCACAGCGCCCGGATCGTGGCCGCCATGGCCAGGATCGATAACTATGCGTCTGACTTTCGAAACGGCTGGGGGTGGCACCTTTTGATGGGGCTTGTTCGCTGCCTGGTCCCTGGCAACCGGCGGAGCGGGCGGCGCTGCTTCAATAACCGGTTTCAGGGTCGAGATCTCCTGCCTGCGGTCCCCCCGGATGTCGATCATGATCCGGAACGGGTCGGAAAATGTGAAGATCTTGTAGTCCTTGATGCTTTCCAGGTCGAGAACCACGCGAACCGTATCCTGGCGGTACTGCGCGATCCGGGCCGTTTTCAGGAGACCGTCGGCAACCGGGACATCCTTTACATCAGGATTCAGACGCGCGCCATTGATGTCCAGGTAAAGGCGGCCCGCCAGATTCGACTCGGGATTCTGGCCGATACGGTGATACTCAAAAGTCGCCTCGCGATCGAGGGTAACGGCTATCCTGGTATAGTCAGGGTTAGACCAGGATCGCAACTCTTTGACGTTTGCCGGCAACTTCACCTCGGGCGGCTTGACATGCACGGCCGGAACATGATCCTTCCTGGCTTTTACCCGTTTGGAATCGGCTTTCTTGGTTACGGTTTTCTTGGCTTTCTTTTTGGCGGCTTTTCCTTTCACTGACTTATCGGTGCCGGATTTGGCGCCAGCCTTGGCGCTGTTACTCTCCTCGGCCGACGCCGAACCGCAGACCGGCAGCAGCATCACAAGGACGAAAAAACATATGATTCGCAACATGTTACCACCCATAACCTCAAGCCATCCTTTGCAGTTCATCGATAATATTCAGTGCCTCCAGAGGGGTAAGTTTCGCCACCTCAATACTCTTCAATCGTTGGCGAAGATCGTCGTCCGGAGCGGCGAAGAGGGAAAGCTGGGCAGCGTCGGCGGCCGGGCGCCGCCCTTTCCTGCCGGAGATCCTCGGCTCTCCACCTTCTGTAAATTCCCCCTGTTCAAGATTCTTCAGTATCTCCCGCGCCCGCTGTACGACTTCATGCGGCAGGCCGGCCAGTCTCGCCACCTGAATCCCGTACGAATGCGATGCGCCACCAGGTATGATCTTGCGCAGAAAGATGATCTGGTCATTCCATTCCCGTACCGCAATATTGAAGTTCTTTATCCCCTTGCGGGTCACGGCAAGCTCGGTGAGCTCGTGATAGTGGGTGGCAAACAGGGTCCTTGCGGCATGATCCCGCGTGTCATGGAGAAATTCGGCGACTGCCCAGGCAATGGAAACCCCGTCGAAAGTAGAGGTTCCACGACCGATTTCATCAAGCAGCACCAGGCTGCTGGGGGTCGCATGCCTCAGGATGGAAGCGGCTTCTGCCATCTCCACCATGAATGTGGACTGACCTTTGGACAGATTGTCCGAAGCGCCTATCCGGGTGAAGATCCGGTCGGCAATCCCGATCCGGGCCCTTGCAGCGGGCACGAAGCAACCAATCTGCGCCATCAGCACAATGAGGGCAACTTGCCTCATATAGGTCGATTTGCCGGCCATATTCGGCCCGGTAATCATGAGCAACTGGTTCTCGTCATTGTCCAGTATGGTATCGTTTGGCACGAACCGCTCCGCGGCATGCATCGCCTCGACAACCGGATGCCTGCCATCCACGATCTCGATGATATCGCCATTGTCGATCTCCGGGCGGCAGTAATCGCGGTCATGCGCCAACAACGCCAGTGATGCGAGCACATCCAGGGTGGCAATGCTTTCCGCAGTCCTGGCTATACGTTCGGACTGTGCGGCAACCTCTCCCCTGATCTCCTGGAACAGTGCGTATTCAAGCTCGGCAATCCGGTCCTCGGCGCCGATCACCTTTTCCTCGTATTCCTTCAGCTCCGGGGTGATGAACCGCTCGGCATTGACCAGGGTCTGCTTGCGGATGTAATCAGCGGGGATTCCGGCCAGATTCGCTTTGGTTATCTCGATGTAATATCCGAACACCTTGTTGTAGCGGACCTTGAGCGATGATATACCGGTGCGCCCCTTTTCTCTGGCCTCCAGCTGAGCGATGTATCCTTTCCCCTCCCTGCTGATCGTTCTGAGCTCGTCCAGTTCCGGATTGTATCCTGGAGCGATTATCCCCCCGTTCGCGAAGTATGAACGGCGGGTTGTCCACGATCCCTTTGGAGACCAGTTCGGTAACGTCCCGCAAGGGATCGATGCCGGAGAGGGTTTCCCGCAGCAAAGATGCCTGTAACGGTTGGGCAGTCGAGAGTAGGTCCGGGAGACGCATCAGTGACTGCTTCAATGCCACCAGGTCCTTGGCAGACGCCGAGGCGAGGCTGATCCTGCCGTTCAGCCGTTCCAGATCGGCTACTCCATCCAGGTTGGCAAGAAGCTCGCCGCGCAGCACCTGAGATTCGAGCAGTTCCTGAACAGCCTCAAGACGTTCGGTTATCTGCCGTACAGATACCAGCGGATAATTAATCCACTGCTTTAGCTTTCTCCCCCCCATGGCGGTGACGGTTCTATCAATCAGCCAGAGGAGCGACCCCTTTTTCTTTCCATCCTGGATGGTCGCGTTGAGTTCCAGGTTCCTGCGGGACATCTCGTCCAGAACAAGGTGGCTCCTGACCGTGTAGGGGACGACTGGCCGCAGGTGGGAAGCGCCCCCGCCCATATGGGCTTCGCGAAGATAATGCAGCAATGACCCGGCAGCCAAGGCACCGCCATGCATCTCTCCACCTTCCGGCGCAGAAGGGATCGGCGCCGAAAAGGCCATCTGGTGTAACCGCTTTGCATAGTCCGGCTCGAACACCCATTCGTCGATGAAAGTAACCGTCCGCTCGCTCAAAGGTTCATCAAGCGGCACAAGGCCATCGCCGTCTTTCAATGAAGCCGGCAGCAGAACCTCGCGGGGATTGACACAATAACATTCCGAAATAATCGAATTTATATCCGGGAAATCAGCCGCCCGGAACTCGCCGGTCGAGATGTCGAGACAGGCAAATCCCCACGAGCCGTTCGAAACCGGGACAATCGCGGCAAGGTAATTGTTTTCGGTGGGGTGCAAAGACTCGGTATCAACCACGAGCCCCGGAGTAACAACCTTGACCACTTCCCGCTTGACGATCCCCTTGGCACTCTTCGGGTCCTCCACCTGCTCGCAGATCGCAACCTTCTCCCCTGCCTCCACCAACTTGGCAATATAAGGGGATGCCGAATGGAAAGGGACACCGCACAGCGGCACGTCATTACCGTCGTTGCTCTTCCCGCGCGAGGTCAGAGTTATATCCAGTATCCTGGAGGCCTTGACCGCATCATCCAGGAACATCTCGTAGAAATCGCCCAGGCGAAAAAAGAGTATCGCATCTGGATATAAGGACTTTATCTCCAGATACTGTCTCATCATCGGTGTATGTTCGGCTCGATGGGTCATAGAGGGCTTTGAATGGAGAGCAATCCTAACAAAATCGACGCCGGGTGTAAAATAAAACCTGTAGCCAACCGCAACTATTCGTTTGAAATGTCAGAGGAAAAACAGGCTCCGACTCGCCCCTTTACAGGGGAGATCGGGAAAAGGGTTATTGACGGGTCTTGGCAACCGAGAAGACCACATTCCGGCCGCTTGCTTTACCGCGGTACATGGCTTGATCGGCCAGTTCGATCAGCTGTAACTTGGATTTGGTATCCTCGGGATAACAGGCATAGCCGAGGCTGGCGGTAATATGGATGTTCATCCTGTCGCTGGCGAGGAAACGATGCCGCTCTATCGATCTTCGAATCCTCTCCGCCACACCTGCGGCGGTCTCAAGACTGGTCTCGCCAAGCAATATGGTGTACTCATCCCCGCCGTAACGGATAACAGTGTCTATCTCCCGAACCGACCCCTTGAGCAGCTTGCCGACCTCCTTTAAAACCTTGCTGCCGACAAGATGGCCATGGGTGTCGTTAATCTCCTTGAACTGATCGATATCCAGGAAAATGACGGATAAGCTGGTACCATACCTCTCGGCCCTTTTGACCTCTCGTTCCAAGGCCACTTCCAGGTAACGATAGTTGAAGAGACCGGTCAATTCATCGATATTGATCAGATTCCTGGCCGAAACATACCGGGCGGCATTTTCAAAAGCCAGCGATGACTGGTCGAGGAGAAAGGAAAGATTCTTCTGGTTAATCGATCGATCGAGCCGTTTGCCTTCATCATTGAACAGCAAAACAACTCCCTGGACAACGGAATTGATCCTTATCAGCAGGATGAGCAGATCACGCAGATCGGGAATATCCCCGGCAATATCCGGCTCAGCAATAAAACAATCGGAAACAAGGATTTGATTCCCCAGTTTCTCGTCTGCAGGTTTGAACCGGGCGAACATTGCTTCGCCGATCCGAGCACCGGACTCCTCGTTAAACCCTCGCAATTCCCGGATGGCAAAGAGCGACTCCTCGGAAAAATAGCCGATGCAGCGGCTTGTTCCGACCTCCTTGGCCAGAGAATCAACCGCCAGGGTATAGAGCCGGTCCAGTTCCAGGCAGTTGGCAATCGCCTGACTTACCTGATACAGGTTGACCAGTTCCCTTAATTCGAGGTTTTCATCCAAGAGCCGTCTCTGCTTGATGCAGAGGGACACGGCATGCTTGAATTCATCATGATTGATCGGCTTGACCAGATAATCACGCGCACCATGCTTGAGCGCATATATGGCGGTTTCCATATTCGCATGGCCGGTCACAATGATTACTTCAATCGCCGGATCGAGCTGCTTGATCTTTTCCAGAATATCCAGTCCGCTGGCTTCATGCAGGACCAGATCGATAATGGCAACGTGATATTCCCTCAGGTTGAGCAGGTCGAAGGCATCGTCGGCAGATGAGGCGGTATCGACTTCATACCCCTCAACTTTCAGGAGATCGGAATATATCTCGCGAAAAAACAGATCATCTTCAACTACCAGAATTCGTTCCATCAAAACCTCATTTCGCTGTGGAATGCCGCGAAGACCCGCATCCATTTACATTATCGGACATATTTATTCAGTGTCAATCGATGATGGGGGATATTCCTTTGTTTCCATTCTGCCGGTTGCAGGGTCGACAGACAGCTCAAGACTCCCTTTGCGGTCGGTTCGATGGATGCGTGCACCGACTTTTTCCAAATCGACAACAGTATCATCGGCAGGCAGATGAAAATTGTTTTGATACCCCACCGATATGATCGCCAGTTGCGGGGCGACCGCCTTTAGAAACGGGGTGGAACTCGAATAGCGGCTACCGTGGTGTGCGACTTTCAATACTGTTGATTGAAGGGTTCGAGCCTTGGCTAGAAGTTGCACTTCGGAAGCAAAACCGGCATCACCGGTAAATAGTGCGCTAAAGCGGCCAATCGAAACACGGAAGACCATCGACTCCTCGTTTGCCTCCAAGTCGTTCGCAAAACCGAGACCGGTCGATTCAGGAGGGGCCAGAGGCTCGATGACAACGCCACCGGCAATGAACGGCGGAATCCGGTTATTGATGATTCTTGTGGCCACCTGGCGGGACCGGAGAAGGTCCTTGAGCCGCCGGTACGACGGGTAATCATACTGGTAGCCGGTCTCCCAGAACTCCCCCACCTTGAAGTTATCGGCTATGAACAGCAGCCCTTTGACATGATCGGGATGCGGATGGGTAAGGACCATCCGGTCGATCCGGTCGATGCCGAGGCTCCAGAGTGCCGGCGCTATGAGCCGTTCGCCGACATCAAAACCGTTTTCCCGCAGAGCCCCGCCACCGTCGATCAGCATATTGGACCCATCCGGAAAACTGATGAATGTGCTGTCGCCATGCCCGACACTGAAGAACAGCAGCTTCAGCCTGCCCCGGTCTCTCATTTTTTCACTGAATGCCATGGAACAGGATAGTATGACTATCAACAGGGAGAGGATAAGCCGCCTTTTCCCTGACGCAGATACGGTCAAAACCAACAGGAACATTATGGAACCAACCACTGCATATATGGACGGCGTAAACCTGGGGATTTGCGGAATAAGATCGATCCAGCGCATGGCAAGGTTTGACCACGAAACCAGCAAGGCAGCCAGAACAATCAATGGGTTGGCTACCAGTGGGGCAAACGCAGAGAAGAGCAGTGCCGAGAATCCCGCAACGACCGCCCCATAGCCAAGGAGAGGCACGACCACAAAGTTGCTCAACATCCCGAGCACCGAAACGCGGTGGAAATTATATGCCACCGGCAGCAGCGTTGCAGATATTGCCGCGGCCGAAACCGCTCCAAACTGAACGAGCCGGTAGCCAAGACCGTTGCGCTCCCCGCGATAACAGCTCAATAACAGCGGAGAGACCACCAGAATCCCCCATAAGGCCAAAAACGACAGCTGAAATGAGACATCGAAAAGGGCGCCAGAGGAAATAACAAGGATGGCAAATGCTGCCAGGGCAAGGGTATTGAGCGCATCGGTCTCACGCTCCAAAAGCAGGGCCAGGAAACAGGCCGCAATCATGAGCGCGGATCTGACTGTTGCCGGCGCTGCACCGGAAAGGAGCAGATAAAAGGTGATGAACGGTAATGTTGCCAGCAAAAGCAGCCAGCGTATGTTGTAATGGAGCAGCCTCTCGCTCCGGCCGGCAATAAAAGTAAGCAGTTGATATATTACGAACCCCAGGATCCCCACATGAAACCCGGAAATCGAGAGGATATGGTTAACTCCGGCCCGGGCATACAGCTCTTCCAGCTCAGGGCCTACGGAGCCGCGTTCGCCCACCAGCAATGCCTTCAACACCCCGGATTCCGCTGAATTTGTCGAACGGTCAATGTAACGACACAGCCGAACGGCAATTTCATCAATCCAGCGCTGGCAGGGATACTTGACTCTCTGCTTAAGCAGAATCATGCCGGCAGGATCGGACAGATGCCCGGTGACAAAAATCCCTTGAAATGCCAGCAAACGGCGAAAGTCATACTCACCCGGAATGCCTAAATTCCTGGCCTCGCGAAGCCTGGTAACAAGGCTTACCCGATCGCCGGTCATGACTGGCACAAACCCTTCTGTGGTAGTTATCAAGATCCGGCCTGTTGATGGCACGCCATTGACAGACTCGGTATCAATGAAAAGTCGGGTGGTCCGGCCCTTGGCTTGCGGCCTGTTGCAGAGGATACCGACAACGGTTACCGGATTTGGCGCTATTTTGCGGGAAATATGGTCGGACGGGAGTTTCGGGCTGATATACGGAATGGTAGTCCTGCCCCCCCAGAGAAGGGCAAGCAATGCCATGCCGATAACCAGATAGGGCTTGCGTTTGGCAACAAGCCCGAATGTCAGGAGCAGTGCGGCAGGAAGAGAGAGCCAGTTGGGAAGCAACAACCCCGTATAGGTTGCGGCACCGATGCCTGTCATCAGTGCCGCAAGAATCAGGAGTAGAGGCCTCTCCATACTGTGGTTCGGATACTACTTGCGCGTGGAGAATTTTTTCTTCAAAATTCCGAGGAGTTTCTCCATTTCGGCATATGTAACAACTGCTTTTGGATCACCGGGCATCCCGACCAGACTCATGTAAGCCTCAGGCGAGGACTTTTTCGCTGCAACTTCAAATGCATCTATTCCTCCAAAGGCAGGTATCCTTACTCTCAGGTTATGCTTGCCTTCCGACAGCCGATGAAGACCAAGCTCCACCCAGTCCATTGACGACCGCGAGTTAATATTAACCGGGTTCCCATCTATGGTGCCGGTAACAGGTTTTCCCATGCACCTCAGCTTGAGATCGTAAATTCCGCTCTGGGTCAGGGAGAATGGGATATCGAGATCAGCACTCTTGCTCCCGGTACTAGCCCAGTATTTCCCGCTGAATTTGCCATAATACCTGATGTCGGACAAGGTCAGTGTCTTTGGGAGACCCGGCATTTCCGAGATCACGATCGATAGCGGCTTTATCTTCTCGTCTGCCGGCAGAGCCCCCTCCAGACCTAACAGTGAAGATGCCACATAAGCTATAGCAGCATTGGTG
Source organism: Geobacter sp. OR-1 (assembly GCF_000813145.1). Classification (GTDB taxonomy): domain Bacteria; phylum Desulfobacterota; class Desulfuromonadia; order Geobacterales; family DSM-12255; genus Geoanaerobacter. Next base: position 119,148 of record NZ_BAZF01000006.1, read on the forward strand.
AGAGTTTCGCTGAATCGCCATCCGTCCATCGGTTCAATCGGGGCAAAATCGGGAGCGCTAAAAACAATGTAATCCAGCCCCCCTTCGGGAGGCATAAGCATTTCCAGCTCCAACTCTCCCGGCTGCAGAGAGATATCGGCTATTTTGGTCAAGGCAAGTGTATCTCCGGAATTCGCCTGGTATTTTTTCTCCCCTATTGTCCAGACCTGTCCGTTCCCCCTTGCCGCAGCACTCAGGGTATAATTGCCGGCAATAGGGATAAAAACCTTTATATGCACCTTGGCCGGAACAGAAATCCCTCCTAGCCAGGTTTCGCCGCTGAAAGGGCCGAAATAGTCATTCTTGCGCGGGACGACGTCGTCGGTTCTGGCATTGTAAACCTTTTCGGCTTCAAACTTGAATGTCCTCCTGCCGTCAAGTATCTGGAGATAATCCCTGTCCTTTGCTTCTTTTGTAACCCCATCTTCCCAGCCGAAGACCTTTACCAGCTCTCGGGCAAAATCGCCTTGGGTCATGACTGCAGTCGGCAAAGGTTTCGGAGCCTCCGCTACCTTTTCTTTCCCCTTTGGGGGGACAGCGCCTTTTTTATCTGCCGCAATTGCCAGGGAATTCAACAAGAGGACCAGTAAACATATAGCAACAACTCGCATAATAAGACTCCTTCCTGAAAAAAACTGCCGAGGCTCTTATATCACACCTTGTTGCCGGCCGCAATTTGAACTAAAAAAACAGCGGCCGGAATAGCCGCTGTCAGCAAAAATCAGATAAGATGTTGAGTTTTTATTCTGCAGAGTAATGGATTCGCACGGAGGTGCGCCACAACTGCACGGCTTACACCGGTGCTGTACCTCCCGGTTACAGGTCCGGACCACCTATCTTGTATTTATCGATCCGGTCCCGAAGCGTATTGCGGCTGATCCCCAGCAGTTTTGCAGCTACCACCTGGTTGTTGCTGGTCTTTTGCATCGCCATTTGAATGAGGGCTTTCTCAAGTCCCATATTGATGTTTTCATAGATCGCGCCCTTGTTCTTAACGCACAGCCCTTCGAATACCGGCTCCAGCATGCTCCAGAACACCGCGTAATAATCTTCGCCGATCATGTCCAGGTCAATTTCCTTCATACCGGCCTTTGCTCCGAGAAGGGCTTCAAAATCCTGCGGCAGCAACACATCCCCCTTGCACAGCACTGTCGCGGAATTGATAACATTCTTCAGTTCACGAATATTGCCTTCCCATGGGTGGCTCAACAGCATCTCCTGGGCTTCCGGAGCAATCCCCTTGATTTTTTTGCCATACTTAAAAGAAAACCGACGGATGAAAAGGTCGATCAACAACGGCACATCTTCCATCCTGTCCCGCAACGCGGGGAGATAAAAGGACACGACCCGCAGCCGGTAGAAGAGATCGAGCCGGAATGCCTTCTCCTTCACCAGTTGCAGCAGGGATTTGTTGGTAGCTGCAACTACCCGCACATCGACCTTGATCGTCTCATTTCCTCCTACCCGCTCAAACTCCTGGTTTTCCAGGACCCGGAGCAGCTTCCCCTGGTTGGCTACGCTCATTTCGCCGATTTCATCGAGAAAGATAGTCCCGCCGTTGCATTGTTCGAATTTGCCGATGCGGCGGGTATGGGCATCGGTGAAGGCCCCTTTTTCGTGGCCAAAAAGCTCGCTTTCCAGGAGTGTTTCCGGCAAAGCAGCGCAGTTTACGGCAAGGAACGGGCGATTCTTCCGTTTGGAGTTGTTATAAACTGCCCGGGCCAGAAGCTCCTTGCCGGTTCCACTTTCCCCTTGAATCAGGACCGTGGCGTCCGAATCCGCAACCTTACCGACGAGCTTCCATATCTCGATCATTTCCGGCGCCGAACCGATCATGATATCCTCGTCCAGCGTCTCCTTGTTAACCGGTTCCCTTTCCTTGGTAAAACGGACCTTTTTGTTCAGCAGATTGCACTCCAACGCCTTCTGAACCGTTGACTTCAGCTTTCTGAAATCGAACGGCTTGGTAACATAGTCGTATGCGCCGAACTTCATGGCTTCGATGGCATTTTGCGTCGTATTATGTGCAGTTGCCATGATTACTGATAATCCCGGATCAATCTTCTTGATCTGCTGCAAGACCTCAAACCCGGATTTATTGGGGAGATTGATATCGATGATTGCCACGCTGGGATGCTCGGTAAGCACACATTTGATTGCCGACTCGCTGTCCGTTTCCAGATGAATCTGCAGATCTTCGTTCAATAGATTGGTCTTAAGCATCTGCAAAATCGAGACATCGTCGTCAAGAATAAGTATTCCATGTTTCATCTGTCCCCTCCAAAATTCATAAATTACATTTGTTGCGTATATCGGTTTGGAACTGTTCAACTTTAAGACAAAAAAGGGCTGCCTGAAAAATCAGGCAGCCCTCCGGGATGGCTCACAAAAACTGCTTACCACTGGTCATCGTCTTCCTCGCCATATTCATCAACCCCAAAGGACTCGTCAAAACCGAGATCTCCGGCACCTTCCACATCGTCCAGTTCTTCTGCGAAAAACTGTTCCGGTGTCCGGTCGTCTCCTTCGTGAATCGCTTCAAACTTGTTCAGGATGTCGCCTTTGGTACAGTAACGACCGGTTCTGTGGCTGCAAACATCAAGGTCGCAGATATCGAACAGCTGAATTTCACTACAAAGTCTTTGCGGCTTTTCCTGCTGATCCATGCATATCTCCATTTGTTTTTGTCTAACTGGCCTTACCCTTTAAAAACTCTTTGGCCTTTTCAACATCTTCACGGCAACCGATATATACCGGAGCTCTATGGTCCAGGCTTTCGGGCTGAATGTCAAGGATATCGATGGTGCCGTTGCTTGCAGCACCGCCAGCCTGTTCAATCAGATATGCCATCGGATTGAGTTCGAAAAGCAGACGGAGCTTGCCATTAGGTGATCCCTGAAGCGCGGGATACATAAATATCCCTTTCCCCTTCATCAGAACCTGGTTTATGTCCGGGACAAATCCGCCGGAATACCTGAGCTTGCTCCCCTTATCCTCAAGATATCTTATGAATTTTTCGTTCTCTGGTAAATATTTATTGCGCAGACCTCCGGGTGAGTAAATATCGCCGGAAGGTTTCATGACTACATTCTCGCGGGTCAGGGTAAATTCCATCAGCTGGTTCAGGGTAAATTCATAGATCCCCTTGCCCACGGAATAAACCAGGGAAACCCTGGGGCCGTAAAGAACATACATTGCCGCAACCTGATTTCTCCCTGGCTGAAGCAGATCACACCCTTTGTATATCGATACGATGGTACCGACAGCCAGGTTAACATCTACCAGTGATGATCCGTCCAAGGGATCATATGCAACGGAATAAAGACCATCGGCAGCTGCCTGCGCCTGGTAGATCTCGTCCATCTCCTCTGACGCGATATTGCAGACTACCCCGGTATGAATAAGGCGCTTCTTTATGATCCGGTCCGAGAGGACATCGAGGGCGAGCTGCTCTTCCCCATAGAGGTTTGAAGTACCCGCAACGCCAAGATCACCGGTGCGAACCGCATTAATGACGTATTTGCTTGCTTCGGCAATTTCGCAAATAACATGGATCAGATTTTCGCAGATATCCTGCTCGCGCAGATGCCTGCGGAGATCAATCTGGAATTTGGTCTTGCCGGGTTCGGTGTACATGGTTTGAGAGCCCTCCATTTGGTATATTCCATTAAATGCAAAAAGATTAAAACATATCAAGCTGCAAGGCAAGTGAAAAGTGCCGCCAGGATGCGACAATGCCTGTTCGACGCCATATTCGAGGCATTAACTGATGAAATAATTCTGAATCGAAAGCTTGACAAAATGACCTTTTCGGCTTGAAATGTAAAAATTATTTTTGGAGGTCGGGCATTTTCATGAAGAAGAACAAGCTGCTGCTGATCATTGTTGCGATTGTGGTGATTGTTATTATTTGCTCCATATTCATCGGAAAGTACCTGTTAAAAGAGTCACACAGGTCAACTGAACTGGAAAATATCAAGCTGTTCCGCGAAGTCCTTTCAATTGTAAAAAAAGAGTATGTTGAAGAAGTTGATTCAAAGAAACTGCTGCAAAGCGCTATCAACGGCATGCTCTCTTCTCTGGACCCCCATAGCTCCTACATGCCGGCCGACTCCTTCAAAGAGATGAAAGTCCAGATGTCCGGATCTTTTGGCGGCATCGGGATAGAAATATCCATGAAGGACAACAAACTTACGATTATTGCCCCGATCGAAGACACGCCCGGGTACAGGGCCGGACTGAAGGCAAACGACCATATCTGGAAAATTAACGACAAATTCACCAAAGGGATGACGATCAATGACGCCGTCGGCATGATGCGCGGGGAAAAGGGCACCAAAGTTACCCTCACGATCATGCGAGAAGGTAACGGCGGCCCAATGACGTTTCCAATCGTAAGGGATATTATCCAGACCAAGAGCCTGAGATCACGTACCGTCGATGCCGGCATAGGATATATCAGGATCGGGCATTTTCAGGAAACCACCGGGGCAGAGTTTGCCAAATCGTTGAAGACACTGAAAGATCAGAACAATGGGGCAATAAAAGGTCTGATAATCGACCTTCGCAATAATCCGGGAGGGCTCCTGAACCAGGCGGTGGAGGTAGCAAACAACTTTATCGGTGAAGGGTTCGGCAACGGTCTGGTGGTCTATACCGAGGGCCGGGAACCAACCGCCAAGATGAAGCTGTCGACAAAAATCGGCGATAAGGAGCCGCATTACCCGATCATAATTCTGGTCAACGGGGGCAGCGCCAGCGCTTCGGAGATTTTGGCCGGAGCGATGCAGGATCATAAAAGGGCCATTATTCTCGGCACCCAAACCTTCGGCAAAGGATCGGTTCAGTCGGTCTTGCCTTTACGGGACAATGCCGGACTCAAACTTACCACTGCCAGGTATTACACGCCAAACGGCCGGTCGATTCAGGCCAAAGGGATAACTCCCGACATCATAGTCAATCGTTTATTGCCGCAGGAGCCTAAGAAGAACCAAGCGGATCAGGAACTGAAGGAAAATGATCTGGAAGGGCGTTTGAAACCTGTGGAGAAACCGGGCAAACCCGCGGCAAAACCCGCTCCGGACAAGCCGGTCGTAACAAAGATCGATGAAGAGGTCAAGAATGACCATCAGCTGGCTCGGGCCGTTGAACTCCTCAAAGGGCTCGATATCATGAGCAGCAGGGTACCCGGCGCAGCAAAATAGCTTCCCGCTATAGATGTGAGCCCTCTCTTTCCTAGTTAGTTATAAGTGAATAGGCCGGCGGCTGTCCCCCGGCCTTTACTTTCCCCTGTTAACCTGTCCCCTTTCGGAACAATTCCCCCTGCACTTGATAAAACAGAGACATTGTGAAATAGTGTAACCAGTTAAATACCTAAACAGAAGGAAGGGATTACCATCCCGATGTACTGCGAATTCTTCGGATTCAGGGAACAGCCGTTTGCCATAACGCCTAACCCTCGTTTCATTTTCCTGAGCAAACACCACCGGGAGGCATTCGCGCACCTGCTCTACGGCATCGAGAGCCATGCCGGCTTCATCGAACTGACCGGAGAAGTCGGGTCCGGCAAGACGACCATTCTCCGTGCCCTTCTCGGCCAGTTGGACGACGCAACCCATCATACGGCGCTGATATTCAATCCAAGGCTTTCTGCCGATGAACTGCTCCGGACCATCAACCGGGAATTCGGTATCCTTTCCACCGGTACTATCGACGAATTGATGCACGACCTCAACCAGTTCCTGCTCAACGAAAACGCCTCCTCCCGAACCGCGATTCTGGTTATCGATGAGGCACAAAACCTCGACCCCGCTGTTCTTGAGCAGATCAGGATGATTTCTAACCTGGAAACCGATACGGACAAGCTCATTCAGATAGTCCTCGCCGGGCAGCCGGAACTCAGCAACTTGCTGGAAAGCGAGGGACTCCGCCAATTGAACCAGCGGATCAAGGTCAGATTCCATCTCCCTCCGCTCGACTTTTCCGACATGGTGTCCTATATCGACCACCGGCTTGAAATTGCCGGAGGGTGGAAAGCGGCAACCTTTGCCCCCGGTGCTTTAAAAAAGATCTTCAAGTATTCCAAAGGACTGCCGCGCCTCGTGAATGTGCTCTGCGACCGAGCCCTGCTGATCGGCTTTACCGAAGAATCCCGGCAAATATCGGCTCAAATGATTGATCATGCCATCAAGGAACTCCGGCGCGAAAAACCCAAGAGGGCATTATCACCATTGATCTGGCGACTGGCTTTCGCCGCGGCTATTGCTCTACTGCTGGTCGCGGCAGGCTTTATGGCCGGCAAACGGACAACACCCGCAAAGTCGAACAATTCCGAAGTAAAGCCTGTGGCAACAGCGGCGGCAACAACGGCCTCGAAACCGATACTGGAAAAGTTGCGGCACGACCTGGCGCAAACTGGTGAGATTGACTGTGCCATGCAAAGCTTCAATGAACTGGCAAGGCTTTGGAACCTGAAACCGGTTGTGGAATACCAGGGGAAGATCGTGCAGCGCGGCCTGGGGCTCGTTGCCGCCAGGCGCGGCATGAGATTGCTGCATCTTACCGGAGCAAATATCCGTGATATTGCCGCGGCGAATGCCCCTTGCCTACTGGAACTAAAACTACCCGGTATCAACGGGACCCGATATCTCGCCCTGACCCGTATCGAATCAGAACAATTTTTCTTATTCTCTCCGGGGTCGAAAACATCCATGGCAATAACTGAGCAGGAGTTGACAGCCAACTGGACCGGCAGCGCATATTTACCCTGGCGCAACAACCATAATCTCCCCGATTCTTTTCCATCCAACAGCAGTTCGCCGGAAGTACGTCGATTACAGGCGATGCTCGCTAAAGCGGGCAGTTATTCGGGAACTCCGACCGGAACCTTTGATGCTGCGACCAGGGACGCGATCAGGAAATTCCGGCTGAATCAGTTCATCTCAGAAGACAGGATGCCGGGAGCCAGAACTCTGTTGCATTTATATCGGGCCAGCGGGGAAACAAGGGAACCATGCCTGAACAGCAGGGGGAGATCCAAGGTATGAGCTCAATTCTCAAGGCTCTTCAGAAACTTGAGCGCGACAAGGACATCCGCCGGACAAGGGAGCCGGATATTTCGACTGCAGTTAAAATGTCCAGTATCCCCGGAAACAGGCACACTAACCGTTGGGTCGTCCCTGCCCTTGTCGTCGTAGTGGCAATGATCTCGATCCTTGTGACGTTCGCAATCATGGGCGGCTTCTCGGCAAGCAGGAAGACCGCACTCCAACCAGTACCGCAACCGGCCCGGACAAGCCAACCTGCGGCTGCCGGCGACCAGCCGGTACAGCCCACTGACGTTTTCGACTCCCGCATACCTGTAACCGCATCAGATGCCAACCTAGCGGCACCTGCCGCAAAACCTACGCCAAGCCAGACCAGACGGGCATCGATCCCGACGTTGCCTTCTTCGCCTACGGAGGCAAAATCCCCAGCAGCTATGCCTCCTTCCATCGAGACAGCGCCTACGGCGCAGCCGCCAACTCCGCAGCCGGAGGAGGCCGATCCGGGTTCAAAAATAAAAATCAGCGGGATTGCCTGGCAGAAGGACAGCGCTGCCAGAATTGCAGTGGTCAACGGTTCCGCGGTATCGGAAGGGGGGAATGTGGCGGGTGTTAAAGTGGAACAGATTTTCCCCAACAAGGTAAGGTTTTCCCAGGGTGGAAAATCATTCGAAGTTTCACTCGACCATGAAGGTCAGTGATTCTTGGACAGGCTCAACTCAATTATCTTGTCAGCGTTAACAGTACCGCTCCATAGACTGCCCAGGCAAGCACCCCGACAGTCAGCACGGCGCATAACAGTGACAGGAGCCGATGGAATGCATTTTCGCTCCCCTGCTCCTGATAACCGAGCAGCATCCCGAGCAGTATTCCTCCCAGCAACCCGCCGCCATGACCCCAGTTGTTTATTCCGGGCATCATCAAACCGAACAAAACAAGACCAACTACCCATCCGCTGACTTCCCGGTATACCATCGCGCCGTAAGCGCCGCCCCGGCTCTTGCCGAAGTAAAGCAGCGCCCCGATCAGACTGCAGACAGCGGCGGAAGCGCCAATGGTAAAATAAACCCCTGCAAACCATGACAACCAGAATCCGATGATCCCGCCAATGGTGTAGATGACGAACATTCTGCTGGCGCCATACTCCTGGCTCACCCAGGGTGCAATCTGGCGCAACGCCATGAGGTTGAAAACAAGGTGCAGTATGCCGCCATGGAGGTAATTGGCAGAAACCAGGGTCCAGTAACGCCCAAACTGTTCAATCGGCAGAGTGCCGGTACCGCCGAGCACAAGGAGGGCGGTTTGACCCGGAGACATGAAACTCAAAGGGTTGAGGCCGTCCCCCCGGTGAGAACTGATCATCAGGGAAAATATATACATCCCTATATTCACGGTAATTATGGCTCTGACAAGCCAATCGCCGTCCAGCGCCCCACGGGTCCAGGCCGCCGAAGCCAGCAAAGACGAGGGACGGGCCGCTCCGCACCATGAACAGGTAACTTCTGTGCTGCCGATAATCTTTCGGCAACGAGAGCAGAGCATTGCTCTTTGAGCCATTGACAACCCCTTGGGGATATATCCCGCTTACTTTACTAATATGATAATGCAAAAATGACCGGATGCATCTGAACCTTTGAGCGGTGATACCATTTCAACCGGACGGAATCAATAGACAAAAGGGATCAGTTTGCGCCTGGCCTGTCTCCTTCTTGACATTGAACAGACCTGTTCCCATTCTAAACAACCTCTCACGACTCAGATCGATAACATGCTGAAATTACGTAAAACTAAAATTGGCACGCAATTCGCTATAAGCATAATCAAGGAAGAAATTACTCTTCCTTCCTTTCGCCTCGGTGCTCCCCTCCTGCATCGGGGCTTTTTTTATCCAACAGCCCGGAAGCGAAAAATCACTCTCATGCTCTGCCGGATATGTAAACCGGTTCACTTTGCTCCGGCGCTCTTCTCTCCGGCAATTTCCAACCCTGTTTCCCTGCTAATCCGGTCGAGAAACTCCTGTGCCGCTTTCTGCTTGTTCTGTTCTCTGAGCAGATTTTGCATGTAACCTTTCGATTCGTCAAAAGAGGCTGTTCTCTGCTCTTTGCGCTCGTCAATCTTGACAACATGATACCCGAAAGAGGTCTCAACCAGCTGCGCAGCCTCCCCCGGTTTCAGACCCAAGACCGCTTTTTCAAATTCCGGGGAATTGGTCTTGCCTGCCGACAGATAGCCCAGATCGCCACCGTTGGCAGCCGAATCGGTATCTTCGGACTGCTCCTTCGCAATCTTGTCAAACGCCTCTCCCTTCCTGATCAGCTGCAGGATGCTCTCCGCCTTGGCCTTGGCCTTTTCTTTCAGCTCTATGGCTGAATCCTTCGGGGAAGAGATGAAAATATGGCGAACCTTTACCGCTTCGGGAACAAGGAAATCCTTTTCATGCTCAGAATAATACTTTTTCATCTCTTCGTCGGTCACCGCAACATTGGCAACGATCACCTTGCTCAGGTATTCCTGCGCCAGGAATTGATCGATGAGATTGCTGACCAGTTCCTTGAACTCCGGCTTCCGGTCGAACCCTTCCTTTCTGGCTTTTGCAGCAGTCGCTTTTGTCAGGAGCAGCTGTCTGATGAAATTGTTTTTCTGTTCCACACTCCCCTGGATCGCCTTTTGCGCCTCAACGGAAAGATTGCTGAGCAACCGGTCGAAATCAGCCTCGCGCAACACAAAATCACCGGTCTTGCCGACAACCGGGTTCAATTCCTCAGCATGAACAACGCCGGTAAGCAAAACTACGAATGCTGCAATCAATGTAATAAATCTGGAAATCATGACTTTCTTCTCCGTAAAATTGGTTTTCCGGCGGCAAGCGCCTTTGACGAAGCAGCAGTGTAACATATTGTGTCGGTCATGGCCATGCCCGCATACAGGCTTCGAACCCAAACTGATACCGTCAATCGATCCCAGCTACTTCACCTCTACATTCCTGAGCCCGTCCGGCCGCCAGGCCGGGCTGATCACCTTGCTCCCCTTGTCCCGGAGTTTCCCGGCGTCCAGCAGACTCCCGAAAGTGACGGTAAAATTGCCGTACCGGTCGTTCACCGCATCCATGGCGTCCGTCAGAAACAGCTCTTTCCGCTGTTCCGTCAGCAGGGGGAGCTGGTCGCTGTCGTAACGCAGGTTCGACAGCCTGACCCCAAGCAGCCTGACCGGCTGGGTCAGGACTATGCTCTCCAGGATGGCTGTGATCTCCCGGTAGATATCCTCGCTCCGGTTGATGTAGCAGGACAACGTCTCCTGCCTCCCCACCCAGGTGTCAAAGTCGGCGTAGCGGATCGACAGGGTAACGGTTTTCCCACGGACACCATACCGCCTGGCCCGCCGTCCCACCATCTCGGACAGCTGCAAAAGGTAGGTGAGTATCTCGCGCCGCTCATTGATATCCGTGTCCAGCGTCATGCTGTGGCCGACCGATTTGACCTCAGCCGCCTCCTCGGCAGGGATCACCGGGGAATCGTCTTCGCCTCTCCCCATCCGGCTCAGGTGATCTCCGACGATCCCGAACTTGTTCCTGAGTATTGCCACCGGGAACCGTCCCAGCTCGCCGCAGGTCCGGATGCCGAGCAGGAAAAGCTGGCGCTCGGTCTTCCTGCCGATGCCGCACAGCTCCTTGACCGGAAGCCTCTCGAGAACCCGCTTTACCTCTCCTGGCTCAATGACGGTCAGGCCGTCCGGCTTTTTCATCTCGGAAGCGAGCTTGGCCAGCATCTTGTTGGGAGCGATGCCGATGGAACAGGTCAGGCCGAACTGCTCCCTGATTCTCTCCTTGAGCAGAGCGGCAATCCGTTCGGCAGAACCGAAGATCTCAAGGGAATGGGTGACATCTAGAAACGCCTCGTCGATGGAGAACACCTCCACCAGCGGAGTATAATCGCGCATCATCTCTATGATCCGGGTCGAGGTCCAGGTGTATTTCCGGTTGTCACCCACGACAAAGATCAGCTGCGGACACGCCCGCTTTGCCTGCCAACTGTTCATGCCGGTCTTGACGCCAAAGGCCCGGGCCTCGTAGGATGCGGTGGTGACTACTGTCCGGCCCCGGCCGATTACGGCAATCGGCTTGCCGCGCAGTTCCGGGTTCCGCTGTTGCTCCACCGAAGCAAAAAAGGCATTCATATCCACGTGCATGATGATTCTGCAGCTCTCTGCACGGGTCATGACAGATCGACCTCTACGTTTTCCAGAAGCCAGACCTGCTCGGTGGCGTTGTAAACCAGCTCGTAAAGCGTGGCGCCATCCGTGACGGCGTAATGGAGCAGGAGATCGTTGCCATCCCTCTGCTGCCAATGGTAAGTGACCTCCCGGACCGTATGCTTCTCACGCTTCCAGTCGAACCAGACCGGCCGGAGCCTGTTGCCGGGGCCGTGGATAACGGCAACCCGGATATATTCGCTTATGCGCTGCAACATATATGGTAGCCGCCTTAGCCGATGTCGCGGATGACCTTGACCGCCTTGCCGATGATCGCCAGCTCCTCTCCGGCAGGGACGATTATCGCCTCCATGTTCGGATTGCGCGGCTGCAGCCTGATATGGTCCCGTTCCCGATAGAAACGCTTCAGGGTGGCCTCACCGTCGATCATGGCCACTACAATATCGCCGTTTTCGGCGGTCTGCTGGGGCCGGACCAGGACCAGGTCTCCTTCGATGATGGCATCGTTGATCATGGAATCCCCCCTGACGCGCAGAAAGAAGGTTCCGCCCCGGAGTTGCAGCCGCTCCAGCGGATAATAACCCTCGATATCCTCGATCGCCAGCGTCGGCATACCTGCCCTGACAATGCCGACAATGGGGAGTGCAATCATTTCCGGCCGCGGCTCCCGCATCAGGATGATCCCCCTGGAACTCCCGGATTCCCGCCGGAGATAACCTTTTTTCTCCAGCGTCTTCAGATAGTGGAGAACAGTGATATTGCCGCTCGTGCCGATATGACCGGCGATCTCGCGCAGAGTCGGCGGGAGGCCCTTGTCGTCGATCCGGCTGGCAATAAAATCCAGGACCTGTTGCTGCCTGGGGGTGAGTTTTTCCATTTTTGCACCTGTATCTCACGAAAGGGTAATTGTACCATTTGGTATAGCACCATAAGAATCTGAAGTCAAGGCACCGGGTTTGTTCCCCCTTCCCATTTCCGCGTCGCTGTAGTAGTATGCTCGCCCCGCGCCGTCAGGCCGATTCGATGATTACCAGACAGGAGCAGCAATGAGCATCAGCACCGAGCAGTTTGCAGCCATAATCGCTTTCATTATCGACGAGACCGGTCTGAAGCCTTTTCAGGTGCAGCAGACCGTGGCCCTGCTGCAGGAGGGGGGGACGGTCCCGTTCATCGCCCGTTATCGTAAGGAGCAGACCGGCGAACTGGACGAGGTGCAGATCCGGCTCATCGATGAGCGGCTCGCCTATTTCAGCGAGCTGGAAGAGCGCAAGAACTCGATCATCGCCACCATCGAAGAACAGGGGAAACTGACCCCGGAGCTGCGGGCGCGAATTGTGACGACCCGGCTGAAGACCGAACTGGAAGACCTCTACCTCCCGTACAAGCCGAAACGGCGCACCAAGGCGACCATTGCCCGCGAGCGGGGGCTGGAGCCGCTGGCCGACCTGATCGCGGCCCAGGGATTGACCAGTGGCACCCCTGAAGAAGCGGCGTTGCCGTTCGTAGACCCTGACAGGGAGGTGCCAGATGCGGCCGCAGCCCTGGAAGGGGCCGGCCATATCCTGGCCGAGAGGCTCTCCGACGATGCCGACGCCAGGGCCATGGTACGCCGCCTTACCTGGGAGCAGGGACTGTTCTGCTCGCGGCTGAACCCGGACAAGAAGGACCTGGTCACCAAATTCGAGATGTATTACGACTACCGGGAGCCGCTGAAGAGCGTGCCGTCGCACCGGATGCTGGCCATGCGCCGCGGAGAAAAAGAGGAGGTGCTGTTTCTTTCGATCGAAGCGCCGGTTGCGGAGATCCTGGTCGGGCTCAAATCACGGCTGGTGAAAGGGGCAAGCATCTTCAGGCCGTTCCTGGAGACGGTCGCCGAAGATGCCTACAAACGGCTGATCGCCACTTCCATTGCCGGCGAGCTCCGGCTGCAGGCCAAGCTGCTGGCCGACGAGGCGGCAATCAAGGTCTTTGCCCAGAACCTCCGCAACCTGCTCCTGGCCCCCCCTGCCGGCGGGAAACGGGTGCTGGGGATCGATCCGGGACTGCGCACCGGCTCCAAGCTGGCAGCAGTGGACAGTACCGGCCGGTTTCTGGAACATGTCACCATTTACCCGCATACCGGCGAGGGGCGCATCCCCCAGGCCCGCAAAGAGCTGCTCCGACTGCTGGCAGGCCACGGCATCGATATGATCGCCATCGGCAACGGCACTGCCGGCCGGGAGATGGAGCTGTTTGCCAAAGAGACCCTGGCCGAGTCCGGACTGAATATCCCGGTGGTAATGGTCAACGAGGCCGGGGCGAGTGTCTACTCGGCCTCGGAAATCGCCCGCCAGGAGTTCCCGGAACTGGATCTGACCGTGCGCGGCGCCATCTCCATCGCCAGGCGGCTGCAAGACCCGCTGGCAGAGCTGGTCAAGATTGATCCGAAGAGCATCGGCGTCGGGCAGTACCAGCATGACGTGGACCAGGCGATGCTCCAGAAGGCGCTGGACGATGTGGTAGAGTCGTGCGTCAACCATGTCGGCGTAGACCTTAACACCGCCTCCTGGGCGCTGTTGTCCTATGTCTCGGGGATCGGGCAGTCTCTGGCCAGGTCGATCACAGCTTACCGCGATGCCAACGGCCCGTTCCCTACCCGTCAGGCGCTCCTCAAGGTCCCCCGTTTCGGCGCCAAGGGGTTCGAGCAGGCCGCCGGTTTTCTCCGGATCAGGGGGGGAAGCCATCCACTGGACAACAGCGCCGTGCACCCGGAGCGGTACCCAGTGGTCGAGGCAATGGCCGCCGACCTGGGGGTTTCCCTGGAACAGCTGACCGGCGATCCTGCCCTGGCCGGCAAGATCGACCTGAAGCGGTACGTGACCGATCAGGTTGGGTTGCCGACCCTGGCAGACATCGTGGCCGAGCTGAAAAAACCGGGGCGCGACCCGCGCAAGGCGTTCGAGACCGCAACCTTCCGCGACGACATCCGCGAAATCGGCGACCTGAAGGAGGGGATGGTACTGCAGGGGGTGGTGACCAACGTGACCGCCTTCGGCGCCTTTGTCGACATCGGCGTTCACCAGGACGGGCTGGTGCATGTGAGTCACCTGGCCAACCGCTTCATCAAAGACCCAAACGATGCGGTCCGGGTCGGGGATCTGGTAAAGGTCAAGGTGCTTTCCTCGGACCTGCAGCGGAAAAGGATCGCTCTGTCCATCAAAGAGGCTGAAACCGGGGGAGAGCGCAGAGAAGAACGCCGGCAGGGGGGCGAAAACAGGGTGCAGCCTGTGCCGAAACAGGAGGGGCTTGATCTGAGCGGCATGGCCAAGGCGGGGTTCCGGGTAAAGAAAAATAATGCGAATACCGATCGGTAGCGGTACGCGCAACCTGACCGGCTCCAACTGCGCCTGCACCCTGGTCTATATTCTGATTGTCTCCGGGATGTCCGGATGGAAACCGAAATTGCCGAAATAGAGCAGGTAAAAGGCGATTATCAACAGTACCGGAATAAGGAGTATTATGATCATCACTGTCTTGCCGACCTGGTAGCTGGTCACCCTCTGACCTCTTCCGAGCAGAAAGTAGATTATCGTGGCTACCGGCGGAAAAAAGATCAGCAACAGCAACCATGCCATCTTTATCCCCAGGTTGGCGAACTCGTTCATCGCCACATCCACGAGGGCATACAGCCAAAGGCAGGCCGGCAGCACCAGTATGGAGACAATTGTCATCAGGAATACGGTAGTCAGCATCTTGAGATCCTGTTCAGGGCGCTTCGTTTTTTACGAGTAAATTTGCGATCCGGTTGGTCCGCCACGCGGTCTTTTGATGTATGACACAGAGTGATTCACATGTCTACCCCTGCCGAAGCAGTTGCCGGACTCCCCCGGATTCAACCCCCTCCGGCCGGTCTGCACTTGTAATGGCTGCCGGCACATGAGATAGTGTAGCAGTCAATCTTCCGAGACCGAAATCCCTTTATCGCGAGACCGCTGATTTATGACCATCCTGCTTTTCTCGATCTATATCGCCATCACGCTGTTCACCTATTGGCTGCGACAGATCAACCTGCGCCATTTGCGGCAGCACGGCAATACCGTCCCGTCCGGTTTTGAATCGGCAATCAGCCCGGAAACACTGGCCAGGAGCACGGCCTATACCCTTGACAGCAGCCGGCTGGGGCTGTGGGAGTCGCTGTTCGACAATGGCCTGCTCATCATTTTCCTCTTCGCCGGTCTGCTCCATTCCTATGACAGCCTGATCCAGGGGCTCACCGGATCGTTCATCAGCCAAGGGATACTGTTCTTCCTGCTGCTGACCTGGCTGCAAACCATCCTCGAACTCCCATTTTCGCTATACGGCACCTTTGTCATTGAGGCCCGCCATGGTTTCAATACCATGACCCTGCGCCTCTGGCTGAGCGATCTGTTGAAATCGCAGACGCTCGGCGCCGTCATGCTGAGTCTGGTCATTGCGGTCAGCCTCCTGCTGGTGCAATGGAGTCCCGGCTACTGGTGGCTCTGGGTCTGGGCGTTCCTGGCCCTGTTCAGCCTGTTCATGATGTTCATCTCCCCGTATGTCATCGAACCGCTCTTCAACAAGTTCGAACCGGTCACAGCCGAAGGGCTGCAGGGAGAGATCGAGACGATGATGGCCAGGGCCGGGCTCAAGGTGAGCCGGGTCATGCAGATGGACGCATCGCGGCGCAGCAAGCACTCCAATGCCTATTTTACCGGTATCGGCAAGGTCAAGCGGATCGTTCTCTTCGATACCCTGCTGCAACAGATGACACATGCCGAGATTGTGGCGGTCCTGGCCCACGAGATCGGCCACTGGAAACTGCGCCATGTCCTGAGACGGCTGCTCATGGTCGAAGTCTTCATGCTGGCCGGGAGCTGGGCAGCCTTTCGGCTGCTGCAATGGCAGGGTTTAACGGGACTGCTCGGATACGACGACCTTTCCTTTCCCGCCCGGTTGATCATTGTGGGTTTTATCGCCTCGCTGGCGCTGTTTCCGGTTACCCCCATCTCGGCATGGCTCTCCAGGCGGGACGAATACGCTGCCGACCGCTATGCCTGCGAGATCACCGACAACCCGGAGGCGCTGGCCACGGCGCTGATCAAACTGTCGGCGGAAAACCTGTCCAACCTCCATCCCCACCCGTTTTACGCGCGCTTCTACTATTCGCACCCGCCGGTGATCGAAAGGGTCCGTTACCTGCGAAGCCTTGCGAAAACAGGGTGAATCGGCGCCGTTGTCGATAATTGAAATCATTGCCGGCTTTTACTTGCCAATCAGGATATGGCTGATAAATTTATGTCAATAAGATTCGCAATGTGTAATACTCGGCACTATTTCATCCGGATCATTTCTGCAGCTGTTCTGTTTCTGCAGCCAATATCGCTTCTCAAAACCGCTGGATGGTGATTGCGTGAACTACGGTCGCTACCAAATAGTAAAAGAGGTAGGCAGAGGGTCCATGGGAGTGGTCTACGAGGCCCAGGATCCCAATATCGGCCGGATCGTCGCCCTCAAGGTCCTGCGCCCGGACCGGATCACCACGGAAACATTCGTCAATAGATTCCTCAAAGAGGCGAAGGTAATCGGTCGCCTCTCCCACCCCAATATCGTGACAATCCATGATGTCGGAGAAGACCAGGGCACTGTCTACATCGCCATGGAGTTCCTTGAGGGAACCGCGCTTTCCGACATGATCAAGGACAAACACCTTGAGCCCAGGGATGTCGTGGATATTGCCATGCAAATCGCCGAGACCCTAGAATATGCACACCAGAAGGGGGTCATCCATCGGGACATTAAACCGAGCAATATTGTCGTGCAGGCGGACAACAGGATTAAGATCACCGACTTCGGCATCGCCCACATAGAAGACCCGTCGGCAACCGTGCAGACCCAGGCAGGGGAAATCATGGGAACCCCGGCCTACATGTCGCCGGAACAGATCCAGGGGCAGCCTGTTGACGGCAGGACAGACATCTTCTCCCTCGGGGTCATCCTTTACGAAATGAGCACGGGCCAGAGACCGTTCGGCAAAGGGAAAAGCCTGGCAACGATATTTAACGACATCATGCAGCATACACCGGAAGAACCCTGCAAAACCTCGCCGCTGATCCCGGTCAAGCTGTCTGACATCATAATGAAGGCCCTGAGCAAGGAGCCTGATGAAAGATTCCAGTCCGGCAGAGAGATGGCAGAGGCGCTGCGGCAATCGCTTGTGGCCGCACAGCCGGCTGAACCGGCAGTAATAAAGGAACCGCCTGCCACCAGGAGCTATGCAAAACCGGCTGGCGTGATCATGGCGATTGCGGTAGCAGTTGCCGGGATAGCTTACCTGCTTCCGGGCAGATCTACGGTTGACAAGGAGAAACCGGCAGAGCGCCCGGCGGCCACAGAGTCCGTGCAGCGTCAGGCTGTCCCTGTCCCTGCCGCTCCCCCAGCTACTATTGTCAAACCGGCGCCGGAACCACCGAAACCGGTTGCCGCACCCCCCCCGGAGCCTGCTCTTCCCAAACCGTTGCCGGCAAAACCGACCCCCAAAGTCTCCCCGCGGCCTGCCGAGCTTCCCCCTCCAGTAAAGACGAAGGCTCCACCCGAAGAACGGCCAGCCCCCGTCTTTGCATTAAAGCCATTGCCCAAGTTCGCATTCCTGAAGGTGCAAACGGTTCCCAAGGGGGCAAGCATATATGTGAACGGCGAAATGAAAGGGAAATCTCCGTTGCGACTCAAACTTGGCCTGGGTGAATACCAGGTGAGGCTTGCCTCACCCGGTTATCTTGACAGCGAGCAGACCGTCAAGCTGGAAAAGATGACCGGATATCCGCTCATCGTCAAACTCAAACCGGTCAAATAAGCGGGCATATATGGCCAGACTGCTGGCTGCCGGCGCCACAGATGTCGGCACACGTCAAAACAACGAAGATGCTTTCCTGGTCAGGCCGGAGATCGGTCTTTTCGCCCTTGCCGACGGTATGGGAGGCGCTGCGTCCGGAGAGATCGCCAGCAGCTGTTTCATTGAGACCGCAACGGAGATATTCGCAAGAACGCCCCAACCTACCGAGGAAACCCTCGTTGCCATGGTCTATGAGGCATTCAGAGAGGCAAACGCCCGGATATTGGAGTATGTCGCGAAACACCCCAAAGACCATGGTATGGGATGCACGGGAGAACTCCTGGCGTTCCACAACGATCACTACATCATCGGTCACGTCGGTGACAGCAGGGTTTACCTGTTTCGCGACGGGATGCTGCGGCAGATAACAAAAGACCATTCCCTGGTCCAGTCACAACTCGATAACGGGGTTATTTCTGTCGAAGAGGCCAGGAATCATCCCCGCAGGAACATCATCCTCAGGGCAGTGGGAACCGATCCGGCACTCCAGCTTGATGTCATCAAAGGAACCGGCCGGGACATGGACACCTTCCTGATCTGCTCCGACGGCCTCTCGGATGCAATCGGCGATCGCGAAATCTCCGCCATCCTTGCATCCGGAGCCCCCCTCGACCGGTCGGCGCAAACCCTTATACAGTCGGCGCTTGCTGCCGGCGGGAACGACAACATTACCGTAATCCTCTGCGAATTGCAGAATCATGAGCTGTAGCTATTTAATGGTTATCTGCTATACTTTCACATTATGCCTGCAATTGATGCCTACTTTTACAGGGGCTCTGTTATGGCCATGACCGGCAAAAACGCCACATCTTCGGGATATGTTCCCATTATCCTTGTCTGCTTGATGCTCCTCATTGTGGGGGGGTGCGCTACCCCAGCACCTCCGACTGCTCCCGCGCCTCCTCCCTCAAAGGTCGAAGTATCCAAGCCGGCAAAAGAGTACCGCTCCGATGATTATGTGGTCCTGACCGCTGCTTCCGGAGACAGTTACAACTCCCTGGCCCGTTCCTACCTTGGGGACGAGAAACTCGCCTATCTCATCTCGGATTTCAACCAGAACATGCCGGTTGTCACCGGAGAACGGATTGTCATCCCACTCAAGTCCGAAAATCCCGGGGGACTTTACGCTGACGGCTACCTCACCATCCCGGTCCTTTGCTATCACCGGTTCTACCATAAAAAGAGCCCTGACAAGATAACCGTTTCCGAGGAAACTTTTAACAGACAGATGGCATATCTGAAGAGCAACGGCTATACCCCCCTCACCCTGCAACAATTTTCAGAATTCATAGATTCGCGCCGGAGGCCGCCTCAGAAATCGCTGCTCATAACCATTGACGACGGCCTGAAATCGGTCAAGACCATTGCCTATCCAATCCTCAAGAAATACGGGTTCCCGGCAGTTCTTTTTGTTAACACCGATACTATCCAGACAAAGCAGAATCCTCCGACCCTCACCTGGGACGATCTCCGGGAAATGAGGGATTCCGGAATTATCGAAATAGAATCCCACGCTGCTTCACACAAAGACCTGACAAAGTACAGTGACGAACAATTGCAGCAAGAGATTGCCGATTCGCGGCAAAAGATCAAATCCATACTGGGCATTACCACAGATTATCTGGCGTACCCTTACGGGCTTTTCAACCGCTCCGTAATAGACTCCTTACGGCAACATGGCTACCGAGCGGCATTTACGGTCATCAGGGGAGGGAATCCATCTTTTGCCCATCCCTATGCGATTAATCGATCCATGGTGTACAACAGCGACAGAATCGAAGATTTTGCCAAAATGCTCGACACCTATCGGCGGGAAGAACAATGATACGTACTGTTCACTCACCTGTCAGACGGCATATTGCAGGCATCCTGATGCTGCTCAGCGCTACGGCAGGGTGTACCATATCGCAACTGCCGCCGGCAGACCGGGAAGAGGTACGGCAGATCGTCGAAACCGCGAGGAAAGAGGAGGAACGGGGTGCCATCGGCACGTCAGTGAAAGATCTGAAGATTGCCCTCACGATTGATCCGGGCAACTCCAGGGCTCGTGAGGAGCTGAATCGGCTTGTAATCAAACAGGGGAAGGAAGCAGAGGCGCATTTCATCATCGGGGATTCTCTTCGTGTCTCAAATCCGCTAAAAGCCCAGAAAGAGCTGCTCGCCGCGTTGCGGCTCCGTCCCGACTATCCGGAAGCAATAACAGCGCTGCAGGAACTGCAACTGGCAAAGGCAGAGGCGAAGATTCAGGCCAGGCTGAGAAAGGAAGCCGCTGCCAAGGCGCAGGGTAAGCGTGCCCCAGTTGACGATGACGAGGACAGCTATCCGGACGAGTACTCGCTGGAGGTCGCCATGGCGGCGTTCGAGGCCGGCGACTATACAACCGCCATCAAAGAGTTCCAGAAGATGAAAGCCGCGTATCCGAATGACCCCGATATCCAGGCTTACCTGGAACGATCCTGGTACAACAGCGGCATTGCCCATTACAACAGGAAGGATTACAAAAAGGCGTTGACCGCATTTTCCAAGGTTCGGAAGGGATTCGAGCGAGTGGATGAATATTCGCTTTTGTGCCGGCAGAAAATGAAACCGGCCAAGAAGAAAAAATAGACTTCCCAGTTTCTCACCCAGAAGGTAGCAGCAGATACCCCCGCGCCACGAGGTGGCGCACCATCCGGCATAGTTCCGGTTCCAGCTTCTCCGGTCCGACCCCCAGAGATTCTGACATCTCACCGGCAAGAACCTTCAGCGGCCGAGTGCCGTCACACCCGATGAGCAGCCGCTCCATGTACGGATCGATATTCCCCCGGTGGGAAACACCCCTTGCCAGGTGGAGTTCCGTAACCTCATCAATCCACTCATTGCCTGACGGTATCATCTGCCGCACCAGACGGGCATCGGGTGACAGCGAAAATGAGGCATCAAGCAGGCCAGCATCATCAGCCTTCTCCAAAAAGTCCTGAGCAGAGAATCCGGCCAGGATGCATTCACCACCCGGACCGTACATGGTCTCAATGCCGTCATCGGCCCGGAACCAGCCGGAACCCGAACCGTTGCGCCGCATGGTGATCACTCCGCCTCCGACCCGCTCGATGCCGCTTTCGCGGTAATATTCCAGCCACTCGGCAAAACGTTCATCAAGGTTCTCGGTCTCCAGCTTCTCGGTATGGCGAAGCCAGGTGGCCGCATAGGTGGCCACATCGCGCGACTGGTTGCGCATCACCCAGACGTCGCAGCCGCTCCCGGCAAACCACCCTTCAAGGCGCTCGCGCCAGTCCTGATTGGCAAATTCGGCCCAGTTGCAAAGGATCTGGCAGAATCCCCCCGGATTCAGAAACCGCGGGGCCTCGCGAACGATCCGCCGGCAGACCTCGTCGCCGGCCATGCCGCTGTCGCGGTAGATGTAGCGCGATTCCGGCGAGATCACGAACGGAGGGTTAGAGATAATCAGGTCAAAGGTCATCCCGTCCACCGGCTGGAACAGATCCCCTTCCCGGCACTCCAGATTCGCGATACCGTTCAGCCTGGCATTGAAGTTTGCAATGGCAACAGCGCGGGGATTCCGGTCCACGGCAACCACCCGGTCGCTGTGCCGCGCCGCCATAAACCCCTGTATCCCGCACCCGGTCCCCAGGTCCAGGGTGGCTTTTGACTGTTGACTGATGGTCATGGTAGCCAGGGTTATCGAACTCCCGGCAACCCCCATCACGTAATCCTCCCCTTCGGCGGTCAGGAGCCGGGCCGGAGGATCGTAGGCAATGACCATATCCTGGAACGGCAGCAGCTTCATCGCTGCCCTGGCCTGCGTACCTTCAGTCTCGATCAGCCCCATCTCGCGCCATTCGGCAATGGTCATCGGAGCGATGGCATGTTCGAGAGAATGCAGATCAACGGACACTTCCATGAGGAACAGCCGGATCAGCGTCTCCAGCGGGGTGCCGTTCTTTGTCCGGTGCAGGAGCAGCAGGACATCGCTCTCCTTGATCGCCGCGGAATCCGCCACGCCGATGGTGTTCAGAACCCCTTCCGGCGTGAAGTTGGCGGCGCGGAGGACGCCACGGAGAGTGGCCAAGGTTTGCGGGTCATTCGTCAGGTGAAGCGGCTCGCTCATGATCTACCTCGTCGGTAACTTTAGGTGATATACCTGTGCAGAAAATACAGTCCGGCTGCAACGGCTGCGAATATCATGGCCATACGGAGCCAGATTCGACGGCGAATGGTCATCGTGGCTCCCTGTGCAAGAAAGTCACGCAACGACAAGGTGAGGAACACCAGGAAGATGAACAGAAAAAGGGCGCTGATCAGGGGGATGATCGGCATCTATTTCATTCCGAGAAGTTGCTTCTGCCGCCAGGCAGGGGCGCATACGTTGAAGAGAGGCTGGCCGGGGATCATCATGGCAAGTTCCAGGGCGGCGGCATGGCGCTGACGTTGGTAACCAGACCGAAGCACATGCTGGAGGTGGCTTTCCGTAATCGGCTGTCCGCAGAGGTAACGGGTTCCGGATATGAATCGCCCGTTGTTTTCCTCCCACCAAGCAGCTATTAGATCTGGGTTCGGCCAGGAAAGATTCTCGTCGGGGTCGTTCGTCCCTGATTCCTCCAAGTCTTCTTCGTCAACTGACTTAGAGAATGCAGGTGGCTGAGTTTCCAGCTTAACGTCGGCGATATTGACACCGGTAATCATGCTAAGGCTCTCCCCAGCCACGCGGGCGACATCAGGAATGGCCATGAGTTCTATAAGAAACGGCACCATACGAGGGTCCCCAATCGCACCAAGTCCTTGAACCGAGAGACGGACAAGGCCGAGCTTCTGTGAGAGTTCTTCAAGGCGATCAATAGCGGTTTGCTGATCCATGAGCCGTACGGCTAAAGAAACTGCCCGTTCACCGAAACATCGATTTTGAGCAAAGGAAATGAGGAGTTCGACTGAAGTCGGTTCTCCCAGAAGGGATGCAGACCATGCTGCCCAGAAGCGGCAGGCTTCGTCATCATCCTCAAACTGTTGTTTGAGAAGTGGGAGAAAATCCGGATGTCCCAATTCACCTGCTGTCCGAAGCGCTCTAGCCCGCAATGCCGAGTCGGCATCTTTCAGTGCATCGGTAAGAACCCTTCCGGGGTCTCGACGATGCGCTGCGCTCGCCGCCAAGCCGACATAGCGCCATGGCAAGGAGTCATCACCAAGAAGCATGTCAACATAAGGTTCGACCTGTTGCCAGGAAAGCCATCCCAAGGCGGAAATCACTCCCTGGCATAAGTCGGGCTTGGCATCACATGTTTCTCTGACCACTCGAATGCGGCCTTCTTCGTTACTCTCAAACGCCAGAACCGCCGCAGCAAAGGCTTCTCCCGCGTCTCCTTCCTGCAGAGCTTGTTTACAGACGTCCCATCCAGCGTCACCGGCAATCCGAAGCCCGTCGATATGGGCTTCTACCCGTTCATCGTGCTGGCCAAGTCTTGACAAGGTGCTACGAGGGTCGCCTGTTGCATTAGTCCTCAGCAGCCAGAGGAATGAGGCTTCTTCTGCATGTTGTCCAACAATGTCCAGCAGAATATGGGAAGACATTACGCTGTCTCAAATGGGTTAATCGGTGAGCCGTCAGGTAACGGCAATATTATGATTTCCCCACGTTCAATCAGTTGTGGACTTCTAATGCCGGGTAAGTCCTCAAATGGACATTTCCCCTGCTGTTTCAAATCCATTATTGCATCTCCTGGCTCTATCCAAAATAGGATCCCTTTTTCTATCCACGGCCGTAAATCAAAATCCAACGCATCATTCGATATAGTCCAACCTTTATAGTTCCCCTGCTCATCCAAAACTTGGTATGCCTCTCTTGCCCAAGGTTGATGAAGAAAAGCCCCATGGAATGGTTTTTCTGAAAAGTAGGCAATTGGATAGCATGAATATTCACCTGTTAAATCAAAACATGAAATGACCGCTTTCATGTTAGCCAGTTCAATTATTCGAGGTATAACGAAAGGAACACCAGGACCAGGATAAACAATTTTGTGTTTGGAAGCTTCTGGCACTTCTTTGACACTACCAAAATCGATCGCACCTAATAGCAGTCGAAAATGTTCACAACTTTGAGGAGCGGGAAAATCAACGATATTGCCTTTAGCCCACCATGGCCCATCAATTCCAAACAGATCAACAACACATTCTAAGACGCCATTACATATGGGACAGCGGCTTATAGGAAGAAAAGGTAAAATTTCAGCATATTCTTCAAGAATATCGTCTTCTTCTTTATATAAATCGGAAATTTGTTTTGAACTTAGAGCGTCACGATATGGATGAGAAGTTAAACGAACTATTTCCCAGTATCTATCAACTATTATCTTTCGTACCTTTCTAAATTCAACAAAATCAATCATGAATTATCACTCCACCTGACCAATATTTCTTTGACGATGCAAAAACTCCAATTTTATCTTTACCAACCTCGCCTTTACCTGCGTACACTTCCCATTCTGGAGGGATATGGGCATCCTTACACTTATAAAAATTAAAGACATCCTCATATGTTTCACATCGATAAACCTTGCCTTTGGAACCATCAAATACCGTTAAAGGTTTTTCAGGTTTAAAGAGGGATTTAACCGGTTTTTCATCTGGATGGCCTTTTAAGTAATTGGCGTACTCTGATTGACAACCGTGCATTATCCTGTCAGGTTCACCAATTGCTCGATTCATCCTTTCACGCAATCTAAAATCCCTTGGCGATTCACCCTGAATTCGGCCTCCACCAGCGTCCAACATGTCCATCATATCATAATCACCTGTCAACTTACCCTTAGGGTGCAACCGAGGGTTGTCAAATTTTTTACCTTCCGGCATTTCCATTTGATCTGATACTAACCCCGCAAACTCATCTTTCAGCTCTTTTGTCTGAAGATTGTCAGCTTTCCATGTCTTTTCGAGAACATCATGCCCTTTGGAAGGGACACCTTGCTCGAGCCATTTCTTACAGGCTGGGTTGGTATCTCGAAAAGAGATTATAGCCTTTTCATTTTTACATGTTTCCTTAATTGCATCAAAATCCTTTTGCAGCATTCCAGCTTTATCAGCAGGATTATCCACACCCTCCCGCGGCACTTCATTTTCTTGTAATTTCTTACATGCATCATCCTTGGTGGCACCTATTTGAGAAATATCGAGCAAGATGATCGGTTGCTGCCCTTCCGCCGGCGAAGGAACATTCAACGCTGATCCGCAGTTCTGCCCCATAGGGTCTTTTAGTCGAGCCACTGCTTTTCCTTCGACCTTCACGTCAAAGGAATAATTCATGAACTCCGCTTTCCCCTTGAACTTGTTTGATGCAACGCCACCCGCCGTTCCGGCTTCATCGCCGACACTCATGGCAAATGATGATCCTTTGACCATGATACCATTGCCATCCACCGTGACCGTGCTGGATACATCGGTCGCGTCCTTGGAAAGAGCGGTATTGGGGTAGGGTATGGGGACCGGTCCGGCTGGCGTCGGTGTCTTGCAGAAATCGGGAACAGCAAAGCCGATGCCGTTGCTCTTGGCATGAACTGTTGTCATCATGTTGACGTTCGTTGTACTTGGCATGATCTCCCTACCTAAGCAGCAGAAATAACTGCTGCTTCCCGTGCCCCTTCATCGGACGCACCCCAGACCAGAACCCTATCAGTCCCTGAGTACCCCTTGTAAAGGGCTGTTGCTGCCCAGGCAACCGCCATAGCACCGCTGGCCGCGCCAGAGTCACCGATGTACTCTGCTGGATGCCAGTGTCTATGTCCACCTTCAAGATGGAACTTCGCCCTGCTCACGGCGTACATCCATTCATAGGCACGATACCGCTCACCATTAAGATCGGAAATTGCCAGTTCAGTTTTGTCGTTACGCAGATGGCCAAGCACCCCTTTGAAAACTTTGCTCAGAACCTGGCCAGTATTCGGTTTACCTAAGGGAATACCTTCATGTGCTCCCGACGCGCCGAGAAGGACCGCTCTGATGCACCCCCCCCGGTCCAGAGCGGCATCCTCCCGTTCAAGCACAATAAACCCTGCTGCCTCTCCCGGCAGGATGCCGGAGCTTTTCCCCTTATCGCGAAGTCTGCCTGCCTCCTCAAGGAAGTGAACCGAACGCGGACAGATCCAGGAGTCTACCCCTCCTACAATGGCTATTTCTTCTCTTCCAGACGCTATATCATCTGCAGCATCGCGCAAGGCGCATAAAAATGCCGCTCGCCCCTTTTCATAGAGCCGCAACTGCAAACCATTCATCCCAGCAAGACATTCCCGCTGAAAACCGTCGGTCATCGAGGATCCATATTGCAGCACCCTGTCGGCCGGATTTTGGGCTGGCATGCCAAGATAAACATTACACTGCTTAGTATTATCAATTCCGGCGTCGGCTACAGTTTCCAGAAAAGCAGTCTTTGCTAAACGCAGCAGCCGAGCAACACCCAACCGCCCAGCAGGAATAAGTGGGACCTCGCCACCGGTGATGGGCAGAGGCTCTCCATTCCTATCCTTCATAAATAATCCTGGCAATTCAGCTATCCTTGATATGCCGGCACGCATCGCCGCCGTTGTAGCCGGCGCTGAAAGCCCTACGGGGGTTACCGCCCCCCATCCGGTTATGGCGAGTCTGCCACTCCATCGAACGATATCGGCCATCAGCTGTTCTCCGTCAAACTGACTTCAACAGCACGGGTTGTTTCGAGATAACCATGCACCATCTTGGTAGCCCGCCAGATCATATATAGCTTCATGCCATCGGTATCAATATGTACGGTATCCAGACAGCCCAAAAGATTTACCTGTGACTTGGGCAACCGTACTTTGAAGCAGGGAGTTACTGTTGGAAGGTCGAATTCCAGTTTCCCTTGAGGAGTTGTTCCAGTAATAAGACAATGCTCACCACCAGATAAATACTTATGGGCTATCAAGCCGGGTGGGGCAGTCTGGTAAAAGCGATCATCGAAGTCATCTGGCAACAGAGGAGCCCGTTCTTCAAGCCAGTTCGCGTCACAAGTCCCAGTGTAAGACAAGCGGGGTTGCCAATGCGGTGCAACCGGACAAAAACCGATCGTCGGAACGAGATCTTTGGGATTCCTGATCAGGTATTGTGGGTGTTCAATATTGGGCAATTTCAGTCCGTCAATGATTCTCTTAGTTTCAGTTGCCAAGAATCCTGTACCGACAGGATTTTCAGGAAAAAATTGAGTATTTCCCCTATCCCCAGAAGAACCATCCACCCCGCCAAAGGCGTTTTCCCAGACCAAAGGAATACTTTCAAACGGTAACGGTTTGGATATCCATGTTGAGCCGCCCGATGTACACCAATAGCGGTCGCCAAAAACAATAGCGCGCTGTATAACCTCTCCAACCTTAATCACCACTTCGGCATACGGGGTATCGCGATTTGGAGCGAAGGCATGTCCTGTTAGAGTAATTCCGGTAGAAGGTTTAGGTAGAGAAAAATCCCCTGCTAGTAGAAGTCCTGACTTACCTGGTTCACCAGCATAAACATCGGCGGCATTGAAAGCATTCTGCTCTTCGGCAATTCTGGGTATAGTATTCTTAGGGGTGATGGCATAGGTTGCCTTCAGGAGAAACAGGAAAGATTCTTCCCCATTCTGGTTGAAGTATGCCAACCGTTCAGCGGCAAATGGAGTATTATTTATGATCTCCATAGGAGACTCCCAACGGCTTAATTGATATCAACATGCCCACCCTTTATTCTGTTTGCGCCTGAAGATTTGGACAATACATGAGCGCCACTAATGACGATCTTGCCGTCCTTGCGGATCTGGATGCTCCCCTTTCCGCACTTAAGGATGACCTCGTCTTCTGCCTCAATCGTGATCTGTCTGCCGTCGATCAGGAGATCCCGTGATTCCTCTCTCTTTTCCCCGGCAATCTCCAGGGAAAGGAGCCCCTCAAGCGGGTCTGCCATCAGCCCGACAATGATAGGCCTTTCCGGGTCCCCTTTCTCGAAGACGAGCAGCAGTTCCCTGCCGCGCTGGTCATGTCGCGCCAGTTCGTCCCTGCTGATTCCTGACAGCATCCTGGCCGGGTAAGGCCCCTCGCCATCGACCATGACAAGGATCTCACCCTGCCGGTTCGTCCCTGCCAAAGTTCCGATGCACGGAGACATCGTACATTGCTCGGTCACTATCTCTTCTGCACGATGGAGCTGTTTAAGCATGGCAGATCCTCATATCAGTTGGCGCTGACCTTTGACCCTTTCAGGATAAGATCGCTTGATGCCTTGGCGCTGATCTTGCCCGAACCGGTCATGATGATGTCTTTGCCTTTTATGGTGATGGTCCCGTTCTTTTTCATGGTTATGGAAGAGTCGCCGCACACAATGGTCAACTGGTCGGCGATTTCGATGGTTCCGTTTTTCCCGCCGTTGATGCTGAAATTCTCTCCTGAGACCAGACT
Source organism: Geobacter sp. OR-1 (assembly GCF_000813145.1). GTDB lineage: Bacteria > Desulfobacterota > Desulfuromonadia > Geobacterales > DSM-12255 > Geoanaerobacter. The sequence goes on from NZ_BAZF01000006.1 coordinate 147,752, forward strand.
CATGTTCTTGCCGGCATTTTCGGTGATATTGTCACCGGCATCGACCGATTTGTCCTTAGCCACATTCTCGCTGCTCTCGGCGCCGACATTCACGAATTTGGCCGCGCCGATCTCCTCGGCCTTTGCGCCCCCCACGGTTTCGTTCATCGCCGCGCCGACACTAACCTGATACCCCCCGCCGATGGTCAACTCCTTGGCGGCCCCGATGGTTTCCGTCTTGTTGATGGTGACGGTCTCGTTCTTGTTGGCACCGATGGACTCGGTCTGGTTCTTCACGACTTGCAGCGTCTCGTTGTTGCCGATGGTCTGGTTCTTGTCGTTCAGGATGGCGATGGTCCAGTCTTTCTGGCCATGGAGAAAGATCTCCTCGTTACCCTTCTTGTCCTCGAACCGGAGTTCGTTGAACCCGCCCCCTCCCTTTGAGGATTCGGACTTGATGACGCTTCTGGTCTTGTCGTCCGGCAGCGGGTACGGCGGGGTGTTGGCGCCATGATAGACCCGGCCAGTGATGATCGGCCGGTCGGGATCCCCTTCTAGGAAATCGACCACAACCTCCTGGCCGATCCTCGGGATGCAGATGGCGCCCCAGCCGGAGCCGGCCCATGCCTGGCTGACCCTGATCCAGCAGGAGCTCTTGTCGTCCTTTTTACCTTCCCGGTCCCAGTGGAACTGCACCTTGACCCGGCCATGCTTGTCCGGGTAGATCTCCTCGCCGGACGGGCCAACAACGATGGCGGTCTGGGCACCTTTGACGAACGGCTTGTGGCTTGTGCATTGGGGCCGGAACGGGACGTCATAGGGTATGCATTCAAAACTGTTGCAGTACGAATGCCCTGTATCGTTATACCCCTCGACCGCTTCGTGGATGACACTGACCAGGAGATAATCCTTGTTGTTCAGGTCGCGGCGGTAGTGATCGGTCAGTGTGAACCGGTAGCCGCTGGTAAAGGCCCGGCAGCTCCCCCCGCCGGCGATCTTCGTAATCTGGGCCTCCTCCGCCTCCATCCGGATCTTGGCCAGCCGGTCGCCGTCCGTCTTTGTACCGTAGAGACCGGGAAAATCGTAGATCTCCCGTTCGCCCGGACCCAGCTTGGTCTTGCTCGGCACCACCACCGACAGGTCGGTGCCGGGGATCTCGAAGTTATAGTCGGTCAGCGAGTATTTCCCGACCCGGATCTGCCTGCTCAATTCCAGCGACGTTATCACATCCTCGTCCAGCAGCGCCTCGCCGCTCAGCTGGTATGTCGCCGACTTCTGCCCCGGACAGGGGCGGCTGGACGAAGGGTCGTCACTGATGACCATGGTGTGTTTAGCGTCTTCATGCTCGAAGAAATAAAAGATCCCCTCCTCCTCCATGAGCCGCGAGACGAAGTTGAAATCGGTTTCCCGGTACTGGACGCAGTAGTCGCGCTTGGGATAGCTCTTCTGGAGCTTCAGGCGGTAATCCTTCACCCCTTGATCCTTGAAGACCTTGTCGATGATGTCGGCGACCGACTTGCTCTGAAAGATGCGGATATCGGTAGTCTTGGTCAGGACCCAGACCCAGGGCACGAGGGTGGCACGGTAACAGGAGAACCTGGGGTCGCCACCCTTTTCGTCCCCCCCTCTCCCCTGGGAAAAACTGGCGATGATCCCGTTGAAATACCGGGTGGAGCCGTCGGCAAGCGACAGGGACACGGTCACGTTCTGGCCGATGATCGCCTCGAAAGAGATGTCGTGCTTCTCCGAAAGCATCGCCAGATCGAAGCTGAACAACCGGGAGATCTCTTCCCGCCCCTTCAGTTCGGTGAGCAGAAGGGTATCCTTGCCGAGCGGAGTCTTGATGGAGATCAGTTTTTCGTCCTGGGTGTATGCCATGACGCGCCCCTTCCCGTTTCAGAGCAGCTTAAGGTTGTAGACTGCATGGCCGACATGAATATGGCTCAAGTCGCCGTTTTCGTTTACCGCATCAAAGGTGATCAATCCCTCTGCCGGTTTTCGACTGGCAGGGAGAACAGTTCCGTCCACATTTATATAAATGTAGTCATGAACCACACTATCGATCTTGATCCGATCATCATCTCGAGTATCCATGATCAAGTTATACAACGATGAATTCGGAACAAGGTAGCAGATGGCTTTGAGCATAAAATTGTATACCTGGTCCTGGGCTCCGACCCTGTCCATATTGATCGGGGCACACCGGAGAATTCTGTTCGACCAAACCCGATACTCGGAATTTCCCCTTTTGTTCACCGTATTCTGCGTCTGAAACCGACACTGGACATTGTCCCAAGTCTTGGCCATGGCCTCCTCCATTTCCCGTTAGCAGACCTTGAACACGAACTTATCCTTTTTGAGCGACACCTTGACCTTCTTCACCTGCTCTCCTTTTGCCATCCTAGCCAGCAGCTCCCGCGACAGCTCCGGCAGCAGCGTGTTGGTGAGGATGTGATCCACGTTGCGCGCGCCGCTCGCCACTTCGGTACAGCGCGATGCAATGGTATCGATCAGCCCTGCGTCGTACTCAAAGGCAACCTTCCGGTTCGCCTGCAACCGGCCGGCGATCTTGTTCAGCTTCAGCTTCACAATCATCTGCATGGTGCTATCGCTGATCGGGTAGAACGGCACCACCTTGAGCCTGCCGAGGAATGCCGGTTTGAAGCGCTTCAAGAGCTCGGGGCGCAGCTTCTCCGCAAGTGATTGCCAGTCGGGGAGCTTTTTCGGGTCCGAACAGGCGCCCATGATGGTATCGGTCCCCAGGTTGCTGGTCAGGATTATGACCGTGTTCCTGAAATCGATCCGCCGCCCTTCCCCGTCCTCCAGGGTCCCCTTGTCAAAGACCTGGTAGAACAGCTCCATCACGTCAGGATGGGCCTTTTCCACCTCATCAAGAAGGACCACGCTGTAGGGGCGCTTGCGCACCGCCTCGGTCAGGACGCCCCCTTCGCCGTAACCCACATAGCCTGGGGGCGACCCTTTGAGCCCGGAAACCGTATGCGCCTCCTGGTATTCGGACATGTTGATGGTTATGACATGGTCCTCGCCGCCGTACATCACCTCGGACAGGGCCAGAGCGGTCTCGGTCTTACCGGTCCCGCTCGGCCCGGCAAAGAGGAAGACCGCCGTCGGCTTGGACGGGTCCTCGATGCCGGCGTGAGCGGTCTGGACCATCTCGGCAACGGCCTTCAGGGCATGGTCCTGGCCGATGATCCGCTCGCCCAGGAGCTTGTCCATCCTGAGTACCGTAGCGATCTCATCCACGAGCATCCGGCCGGTCGGGATGCCGGTCCAGCCGGATATCACCTCTGATACCGCCTGGGAATCGACGCTGATCTGCACCAGAGGCTCCTTCCCCTGGAGCGTAGCGAGTTCCTTCTTGAGCTTCTTCAGCTCATCCTGCTTTCCTGCCAGAGCAGGGTCGGCCGGGTTCAGCTCATGGAGTTCGCGGATCTCCTCCTGCAGACCGATGATCCCGGTAGCGATCCCCATCTCCTGCTTCCACCGCTTGTCGAGCTGTTCGAGACTGCCCTGGCACTCCGTTTTCTCGGCGCCGAGCGCCTTTATCCGCTCCCCCCGCTCCTGTCCCATGAGCGATTCGCGCTCCAAGATCTTCAGTTCGCTGTCGATATCGGCAATCCTGCGGGTGACATCTTCCAGTGCCGGAGGGCTGGTGGTCAGCCCGATGGCGACCCTGGCACAGGCGGTGTCCAGCACGCTCACCGACTTGTCCGGCAGCTGGCGCGCCGTGATGTAGCGGTGCGAAAGACGGACCGCGTCCTGTAGCGCAGCATCGGTAATCATTACCTTGTGGTGTTTCTCCAGGAACGGGGCAACGGCGCGCATCATGACCATCGCCTTTTCCTCGTCCGGCTCTTCCACCTTCACCACCTGGAAGCGCCGGGCAAGCGCCGCGTCCTTCTCGAAATACTTCTTGTATTCGGCCCAGGTGGTTGCGGCCACGGTGCGGAGTTCGCCGCGGGCCAGGGGGGGCTTCAGGAGGTTAGCCGCATCGCCTGATCCGGCTCCCCCACCGGCGCCGATCAGGGTATGCGCCTCGTCAATGAAGAGGATGATCGGCACCGGCGACGACTTCACCTCTTCAATGACCGATTTGAGCCGGTTCTCGAACTCTCCCTTGATCCCGGCGCCGGCCTGGAGCAGGCCCAGGTCCAGGGTGCGGATCTCCACGTTCCTAAGCGGCGGCGGCACGTCGCCGGTGACGATCCTGAGGGCAAACCCTTCCACCACCGCCGTCTTGCCGACACCGGCCTCGCCGGTTAGAATCGGGTTGTTCTGGCGTCTGCGGATCAGGATATCGACCATCTGCCGGATCTCGAAATCACGCCCCAGCACCGGATCGATCTCGCCCTTCCGGGCCTTCTCGGTCAGGTTGATGGTGTACTGGTCCAGCGCCTTGGTCCCGGCCGGGCTGCCCTTACCGGCCTCTGCGGCCGCTCGCGGCGCCCCGCCGGTTTCCGCATCCTCGCGGGAGCCGGTCACCAGGTCGGCCAGGCTTTTTTCCATGGTCTCGACGGAGATCTTCTTAAAAGAGTCGGAACAGCCGATGAGCATCCGCGCCGTTTCCGGTTCGGAAAGCAGGACCAGCAGAATATGGCCGGAACGAACCGCCGGGGACTGGTAATCGATCGATGCCTTGAGCCATGAGTCCTGGAGCATCCGGGGGATCCGGGGTGAAAGGGCCGGGGTGCGGGAGTTGCCCCGTTTGAACCCCTCGATGGCGCGGGTAAGATCGCCGACCAGCCGCCCCTCGTTGATCTCGAAATACCTGAGGATCTTCTGGAAATCGGTGTTTTCCATCTCCAGGAGCTTGACCAAAAAGTGCTCCGGCTCCACCTCGTAATTGGTATGAGCGAGGCAGAGCCCTGCAGCCCCTTCCAGTGCCCCCCTGCAGGTCGCGTTAAGCTTGCCGATAAGCGGTTTCAGATCCGATTTGATCATGGCGGAACTCCTTTAAGCTGATTATCCGTAACCGATCACCCGGCCACCTCTAAAGTGACATGCGGGTCATTCTCCAGAGTTGTTCCGGGTCTCTTCATCCAGGTGGACCAGCCGAGCCGGGGCGAGTCCGGCGCCGGTTTTCCGATCACGCATCCAGGGACTTCATCGCGCATCAGGTAAGGCCGCACCTCGAATTCGTGCTCCACGCCGGTCATATAGCGCACCAGCGAGACCAGCGGCGTAAACAGGTCTCCGGAAGGGAGGAGGCGCTGAAACTGCCGATATGCAAGCGGACCCAGTCTCAGTCGGAAGCGGCTTTCCCCTTCCCAGGCCTCATGACCGCAGACCGCATCGACCCCCATGCGGCAATTGGCCGTGCCGAGCCTCGTCAGCTCCTCCGGCTCGATGGCGATCTTTTTCTCGATCAGCTGTTCGACACTGACATCGGCGTCGAGGAAGTAACCGGCCGTGAATTCGATCGCCTTGGCGGAACAGGGTGACCGCGAGAGCAGCCCGCTGAAATAGGCCAGAGATTCCGGGAGCACCCCCACCCGTTCCGCAAGCCCGGGCGTCCCGAGCCCGATCAGGCTGAGCAGATATGCCGAGCAGCTCCCACCTTGCCCGTCTCCGTAACGGGCGGCAAAACTGTTTTTGCGCCACGCAAGGTAGAACAGCGAGATGAGACGATGATGGAAGATATCCAGAAACGCGGCTACCCCCTTCTCCTTGGCCGCCAGAATCGTATACCAATGCGGCAGAGGGGCATTGGGGCCGAAAAGCCCCATGAAGCTCACCTGCATTTCGATCTTCTGATCATCGCCACCTTTGCTGATGGCCGAAATATCGCTCGGCGCAAACCGCAGCTCCGGTTTCACGCCGAACCGGACCGGCTCCTGCGCCGGCGAGAGCGATGCCCCCACCTTCCGGTCAGGGTCGAGCAGTTCGATAAGCTGCACGGCCCGGAAAAAGGAGAGCCCGTGAAACTGCTCAAACAACAGGTTTTTCAGAGCAGTATCCGGCTGCCGTTTCGCGGTGGCCACTGGGCAATCCTCTCTTTCCTCTGCACTGACTCGGCAATCATCCCGGAAAAGGAGTTGACCGACACATACTCTCCCAGAAACCGTTCCAGAACCGATGCGAACAGATAGACTCCGGCACCGACGAACTTGTCCTCGTCAAATGTCACGGTGGTCTCGATTCCCCGGCAGAACGAGCGGCCGATCCGTCGCGTGACATTGCGCGAGGCGACACCGACAATTCCGTTGATCTGCTGGCGGGTTGCGGGTGAACCGTCGAAATCGTACAGCTTGAGTATCTCCCGGAGCGCATCCTCCCCACCGGCAACGATCGAAAGGTAGTTGAGGGAGAGATGGGAGATCAACCGCCACTGGACAGCTCCGGCGAGCGGCGCCCTCCTGGCCGGCGTCGGTTTCAACAGGCAGCAGATCTTTGCGACCGGCGCCGCCACCTCCAGATCGAAATCCCCGCCCCGGTCGCCGAACGGGAGCCGCTCGGGAAGGTCCCGGTTGCTGCAGGTCAGATAGACGGTGAGCGCTTCGGCGTCAAGTTCGGCATGCTGATAACGAAGGTCGCTGAACGATAGGAAGAGGTCGGTCCCGTTGTCCCCTTTTCTTCCCGAAGTGCGGCGGTTCATATGCCAGAAGGCGCCTTTCGTGTACTCGTCCTCCTCGTCCAGGTGATGGCGTAGGGAGTAGAACGGCCGGTATTCGGCAACCTTTTCCCCGCTGCTCAGGGAACCGGCTGCCACCCGGTCGACCGAGTAGACCTCGGTTGCCTCTATCCGCCTAAGATCCGGGATCACCAGATACTCGGTCTTCCGCTGCTCGACCCGGATCGGTTCCGCAATCCTTTTGAAGAGGTTTATGACCGGCGCCGCGTTCAGGCGGAAAGTGCCCGCATCGACAGGGAGCGACCCGCCAACGGGCCGGTCCAGGTATATGCTGATCTCGACCGAATCTCCTGCGCCGGAACCACTCAGACGGTCCAGCCCCGACAACTCGAAAAACATGAATTTCTCGGGAAAAACAAAATATTCCAGAAGCAGGAGGTGACCGGGAGAAGAACGCTCCGGCCAGGGAAACGCCCCTTCACCTTGATCGAAGCCGACCGGCCTTAAGGCGTTCCGGTCCAGGGTGATTACCTCCGTTAAACCGGAACTGCCGGTAAATGAACACTCCAGGTGGCAGACATTGTTGCCGAGCAGTTCATAGAGATGGAACAGATGCTGTCTCTGGCCATTGAGGAAAAATCTGAGGCTCTGGCAGCCGATCTGGGAAAAGGTAAGATTGTTGTGGGCCTTGAGCCGCACGACGATTGCCTGCTGGGCATCCCTGATCAGCCGTTTCGGTTCGCCCATGGTCACGGAATCGATCGATATGGGCCAGAGGGTCACAGCTGCAGTTGTGGCAAACTGGCATGGGATGCCGTTCACCGGCCGCGAAAAGAGTGGCGTATCCTTCTCGATCCGGTAACCGGAAGGAGGGATATTCTTTATGTCCGGCTCGAACTGCACCACCGACAGCGAGGGGATCGGCCGGGTGTAATGGGGATACAGGATATTGAGCAGGGACTGGGCGATCTCGGGAAAATCGTCGTCGATTTTTTTGTGAATCCGGGCGGAGAGAAAGGCAAACCCCTCTATCAGCCGCTCGGTATGCGGATCTTCACACTTGTCCGGCTCAAGAAGCAGCCGCCCCGCGATTTTGGGATAGCTCCGGGCAAACTCTTTCCCCATTTCGCGGACAAAGGTCAGTTCCCGTTCGTAATATCCGAGGAAATCATCGTCCATCCAGGTATCCCCACGTTCCGGTCCTGCTTACCCCGAAATCTGAAATTCACCCCGGTTGATGTCCAGATAGGTGTCGAAGGCTATCGGCTCGGTCACCGGATCGGCTACCAGCAGCGCACTGATCCTGAATCTGAGCGTCCGTTCGTTCCGGTCCGTGCCGTCCAGGCGGATCGTCACATTTCTTAGCCGCGGCTCGAACAGGGCGATGGTGCGTTCGATCTCCTGCCTGATCTGGAGACGTACCGAGGCGCTCCCGGAGTTGTACGACATAAAATCCTTAAGGCCGTAGGTAAAGAGCGACCCGTGCACCTGGGTAAAAGATTCCGGGAGATCCAGGATGTTCCGCCTGGTGTTCAGCAGGTTCTCCAGGTCCCTGATGACCGCCCCCCTGATCTCGTTGACCGCTGCGTAGGGGCTCTGGGCCGGCCCATCCGCAGCGTCGGTTTCACGCTCGATGAGCCGGTCCAGAAGCGACCTTCGTACCGTAACCTTTTCCGCCATACAATCTGTCCGTTATACTTTTGTGTTCTTGGTCAGATCCCATCCTGCCGCGACCTTGCCGCCGCCACTGCCATTGGCCCGCTTCTGCACGGTGTAGGAGAGCTCGATCTTACCGTAATTGAATGATACCTCCTCAAGCGGCAAGGTCTCGCCACCCTGGGCGGATCCGCCCGGCCGGTAGGAGCTGACGATGCACTCGGAAAGCTTGTATTCCATGTACTTGACCTTGTCGCCGCCGGCGCGGCAGAGTTCCACGGTCACCGTCTTTATATGCTTTCCGGTCGCGCAGGCCTCGAAGATCTTGGGAGACCCCTTGTCCAGTGCCTTCACGATGCTGAAGTCCATGAAACTCGCCCGCTCAGCACTTGCCCCTCCGGCGGTGCTGGCAGAACCGGATGCCGTCTGAGTCAAGCCGTGGTTGAAGGAGAGGATCTCGATCCAGTCCTTGTGCTTGTCGTCGGTGCTTTCCCCGTCAATACCATCGATCTTTAGAAATGCGTCAAATGCCATGGCTGTATTCCTCCTTCCGTTCTGATTAGATTACTTATTGGCCGGCTGCGGTAGATTGGCCACGAGCCGCAGCGACACCGTCAATTCATCGAGCTGGAAATGAGGCCTCAGGAAAGCGACCGCCCGGTAAGCACCCGGCTTGCCCGGTATATCCACCACCTCCACCTGCGCCTCGCGGAGCGGATAGCGGGCCTTCATCTCCTGACCGGCGTCGTCGTCCAGAAGCACATAGTTGGCTATCCAGCGGCTCAGGTAATCCTCCACGTTCTTCCTGGTCATGAAACTGCCGATCTTGTCCCGCATGATCGATTTCAGGTAATGGGCGAAACGGGACACTGCCAGGATATACTGAAGCTGTGCCGAGAGCCGCGCATTGGCATTGGCTGCCTCGGAATCGTACACTGCCGGCTTATTGCAGGTCTGGGTGCTGAAGAAGGCTGCATAATCGGTATTCTTGCAATGAACCAGCGGGATGAACCCGAGGTCGGCCAGTTCCTTCTCGCGCCGGTCGGTAATGGCGATCTCGGTGGGGCATTTGAGCGCCACCTCGCCCTCATCGGTCTTGAAGGTGTGCACCGGCAGCCCCTGCACCAGGCCGCCCCCTTCGACCCCGCGTATCGCCGCGGTCCAGCCGTACTTGGCAAAGGCGTCGGTAACCCGCACTCCGAGCGCATAGGCCGCATTCCCCCACAGGTATCGGTTGTGGCTGCTGCCGTCCACCTCTTCCTCGAAATCGAAGCTCTCCACCGGGAGGGTCGCCTGCCCATAGGGAAGCCTCATAAGGATATGGGGGAGACAGAGCGCCACGTACCGGGAGTCCTCGGAGTCGCGAAACGATTTCCATTTGGCGTATTCCACGCTCTGGAAGATCTTTGCCATGTCCCGCGGGTTCCCCAGCTCGGTAAAGCTTTCAAGATTGAATATGGTCGGCGCTGCCGCGGAAATGAACGGCGCATGTGCAGCTGCCGCAACCTGGGACATCTTTTCCAACAGCACCATGTCCTGCGGATGGCTGCTGAACTCATAATCGCCGATGAGGCACCCGTACGACGCCCCGCCAAAGGTGCCGAACTCCTCCTCGTAGATCTTCTTGAACAGACCCGACTGGTCGAATTCAGCCGCCTTTTCCATATCCTTGAGCAGCTCGTTCTTGCTGATGTTCAGCACCCTGATCTTCTGCCGCTCGCCGGTTTCGGTCTGGTCCACCAGGAAGTTGAGGCCGCGCCATGATGACTCCAGTTTCTGGAAATCGGAATGGTGCATTACCTCGTTGAGCTGGAGCGAGATCAGCCGGTCGATCTGGGCGATTCGCGAATTTATCATCAGCTCCGTATCCTTGGAGACAACGATCGCCCCTTCCATGATCTGGCTGACGAATTCGCCGATGATGTCGCGCGCATAACCGGTCTGGCTCTCGTCCCTTGCCATCCGACCTTCCTGGATGATCTGGTCCAGAAGCCCTTTTTCCTCAGTTGCACCGGCTGCCGCTGTTGTTCCAACCTGTTCCTTTTCCTGTACTCCCATAATCGTTCACCCCCTTTCCTTTATGATTTTGACGGCTCATCGCCGCTTGAAACCCCTGCCTCTTTACCCAGCTTCTGCAGGGTGTCGGTGCTGGCGATCACCTCCTGGAGAAGCTCCTCCAGCCGGTCATTGCCATCCAGTTTCCCCAGCAGGTCCGAAAGTCGCTGCCGTGCCTGCACCAGCTTGCGGATCGGCTCGATCTGCTGGGCAATCTGCTCGGGGTGAAAGTCGTCCAGCGACCTGAACCTTAGCTCGACCGCCAGCTTGGTATCGTCCTGGGTCAGCTTGTTGTCCACCTTGAACGCAACCCGCGGCTTCATCGCATCCAGCACATTGTTGAAGTTGTCCCGGTCTATCTCCACGAACTTCCTGTCCTTGACCTTGGGGAGCGGTTCTTCGGGTTTGCCGGACAGATCGGCGAGAACCCCCGTAACAAAGGGGATCTCCTTCATCTCGATGGCGTCTCCGATCTCGACATCGTAGGTGATCTGAACCCTCGGCGCCCTCACCCGGTCCAATTTATGCTGCTGACTCTCTTTCTTCGCCATAACTCCCCCTTTCCCCTGAATACCCTTCTGAAATTTTATCTGCCGTACATGATTGCCTTTGTTACATCAATGGCGCAAAGCCTCCGGAACAGCTCCTGGGACCTCCCGAGGTCGTCATCCGACGGTTCGCCACTCGTGAGGCACTGGTAAAGCGTCTCCAGCACCTCGGCTATCCAGATGGGCGACTCCCACCGCTCCAGGTGCAGTTCGTCGATGACTGCCTGCAGCCCCTCCACGATGGGGCGCGCCAGATCGTGCCTTTCGGCCCTGATGCAGAGTTTCGCAATCAGAAGCCGGTAACGGTTCCGCTCCCGTTCGGACGGCATGCTGTAAACGGCTTTGAGCAGCCGGTCCAGCCCTTCCCGGATGCTTCCGGAATCAAGCATCCTGACCGCCTCGTCCCAATCAGCATCCTCACGGAAACCTCCTTCCGGAATAGGGACCGGAGCCATGGCGGCTGGAACAGCTGCCGCCGGCTTTTCAACTTTATGCTTCTGGGGTGCGGGACTCTTGACCGCATCCTGCTGCACCTCCTCTTGGGGCGGTTCTTTCCCGGCCGCGACCGTCCCCTTCTTTGCCCCGTAGATCCGGGCCACCAGCTGGGAACATTCATCCAGGGCCTGGCCGATCTCGGAGATACGCGGTGCGTCCCGGCCGAACATCTCATCCACTTTCCGGTCCAGGCTGGCAAAGGCCTCCCGGCAGCGGCCGATCTGTTCGCCAAGCTCTGTCCGAAGCTGCTCGGGTGTCTGGTTTGCTGCGGCATCGAACTGCTCTGCCGTAATCCTTCCTTCGGCGATCAGCTCGTCCCGGCGTTGCTTCTTCGTCTCGTCGATATCGCCGAACTTGTTTCTGGTGTCTGCCTCGTAACCGACCTCCCGCGATTCCTGCCATTTCAGCAGCGAATAGCCCGAAGAGGCCAGCGGGACCTGCCGGATACAGATCGACAACCGGTCGTTCAGGAATTCAAATGGAGCCAGTCGGTACTCGATGTCCCCATCCTCGATCACCGGGTAGACCGTGTCCCAGAAGTTCCCGAGCAGCCCTTCCATACAGGCCAGCCCGACGGAGAGCCCCTCGAACCCCTCGATAATCACAAGCGCCTCGGTGAGCCAGGCCGCAACCTGGAGGTCTTTGGTCCTGGAGGTCAGGGCATCGGTCGCAGTTGCGACCACCCGTTCCCAATCTGCCGACCTGGTCTCGCGCTGCCAGTCCCCCATCGGGATATTGTCTTCCGATTTGCGGGCATCCTTGATCTCCTCGTAAAGCTGCGTGTAGCGGAGATCCTCACCGGAAGCGTTTTCCCCCGGAAGCGGGGTCAGTATCGCATCAAGATCAATTTCCCTTTTCATCTCTCACCCCCACAGGGTTGCAAAATCTCCGGCAAGCAACGGCCGCCAGTAGATCGAAAGATATGCCGCATCCGATGTCCCCCCGATAAAGGCGATGTTTGGCGCAACCCGGTGCCGCTCCCTGATCCGTTTCAGCAGAAGCCCGACCAGCAGCAGGGTGTCGGGCGCCGCCATGTCGAGTTTCACAGTCAGACAATCGCCGTTGCCTGCTTTGCCATTGAATTCCATACCGCCCAGTGCCGGGCAATCATTGGCTCCGGCCTCGCAGGTGGCCTTGATCTGGCGCCAGTCCCCTTGGGGGGGCCTCAGGTTGGCGACTTCACGGTCGATACCAGCGACATCGGCATAGTTCCTCGTACAGAGATACTCGATCCTTTTCCAGCTGATCTCGCAGCCGTATGGCAGAAGATCCCAGTGCTCCTCGCAACCGGGCAGCCCGCCCGTTCCGAGCACCAGGAACGGAAAGGCCCGCCCCACGCTGTCGCAGCTGTCTCGCAAAACGCCGCACACCAGTTCGTTCTTTCCACCACCCCGTGCCCAGAACCGCCAGAACCTCGGCAATCGTCCGGTTTTCAAATCCATCCTCAGCCCGGCAACCCCCTTGGCAACCCATTCTGAAAGCCCGATACCGATGGCGGTTGCGGGACCGATCCGGAGGAAATCCTTTGCCACCGGGTGCTTGCCGCTGGCGCTCCAGACCCATTTCTGCACTGGCGCCGTCAGTCCCAGCACCGGGCAATCCTCCGCGGAATCTGCCCCGGCAGGGCATTCGCCTGACCCACTACCCCCTGATGACCGGTCATATTGTAGTTGACCTTGATGAACCGTATCCCCATCCGTTCCAGGGCCTGCCTCTGCGCCGGGAAATCCTGCGGATAGAACGTGCGCCTGCCGCCGGGGAAATCCTGGAGAAAGGAAGGGAATGACTGCGGCCCCGAATACCTCTTGCTCAGGATCGCATCCCCGGCCTCGACCTGGAACACGACCTCCAGACAGGAGTCCGGCATCCAGTTGAACCCTTTCTGCACCGGATAATTCATGTTCTCCAGCACCTGCGACCCGCCGGCGCAATGCATTTCCAGCCGCGTCATATGCGGCTTCACCCTGGCCTCGGGATTGGCGTCGGTCGGCAGACCTCTGATCGTGACGAGGTAGTTCTGCCGCGGAGCTGCTACAGCCCTGGCCTTGGCCCCTTTGCTGAGGAACGCGTAGAGCGCCGGATCAAACTCCACCCCACCGCCGAGCGCAGTTTTCGGGTAATACCCCCTGCCGGCGCCCCAGCCGAGAAAAGGCCTGGCCACGCCATTGACAAACTTCCATACCGGCCCGTCCTGGCCGACCAGGTACTGCATCACCTGTGGGTCGTTCGCACCCTGGGCCTCCTGCAGAACCTTTTCCTCCCACTGGGACTGGAGGGAGCAGGCCGCCTCCCTCCTGACAAAGGCCCAGAGGAACTCGCACCGCCCCTGGATGAGCCGGCCGAAGATATCATCCCCCCTGCCGCCGGAGATGGCCCGTATCCGGCCGGCAGCCTCGAATGCAGCAGTGAGGGGAGACTTGGCCGAATCCTCGCCGAACTGCTGCAGAGCCGTCTGGAACGCCTGGTTTCTCCCCCGCGCCCCATGTGCCACAGCGTTAACCGCGGTCTGGTAGTCCTGGATCGCCTTCAACAGGGCCGATTCCGATTCCAGAGCGGACTGGCTCTCGCTCTTTTTCCCGAGCGCCTGTTCAAGCATGCCCAGGGCCTTTTTCCCCTCATCGGCGGTCTTGGCGACTACGGCTCCGGCAGCGCCCTTTGATTTCATGACCTGGAACCGGTATGCCTGCTGCAGCCAGAGAGGGGTCTCATCCTTTCCCGCGCCAGGTTCAAGCTCGGAAGTTACCCTGGCGATGAACGCCAGATAAGGGTCCTGCTCCGTAGAGATCTTTGCCTCGGCCTCCTGCCATTCCTTGGCACCCTTCAGCCGCTCCCACCCTCTGGGTAACTGGGATGCAAGCCCCTGCCAGGCGGCAAGAGAGCTCACCCGGTACCACGCCTCGAACGTGCTCCGGTTCCGCTGCACGTTTTGCGGTTCGGGATGCGCGGACGTTATCTCGTCCCAGATCCCGTTGACCATCTCCTTCCCTTTCCGGGTAAATGCCGGCGCCACCGCGATCTCGTCGCGAAGCGGAATACTCCCTCCCCAGAAAGAGCCCAGGGTGACCGGCGCCACTCCGCCCTGACGGCTTGCCCAGGCCGCAATCCACTGGAAGTTGCCCGGCCGGAGCGCCAGGAGATGCTTGTACCAGCTCTGCAACAGGGCCAGTTCCTTGGTCATCTCCTCCGAATCCGTCCTCCAGAGCAGCGAACAAATGTAAAGCTCCCCGAACTTCTTCGTCATCTCGGCATCCATCCCCTGTTCACCGGAGAGCGCAACGTATGAAGGCAGCGGCTTCGAGCGGATCGCTCCATCCACCCCTTTTTCCAGCCTCACCTTGAGAAGATTTATCCGCCGGGCCAGATGCACGATGTATGGCGCCACGCTGTCGTCCGGGGTGGCTGCCGAGAAACCGGCCAGCGAATCGTTCATCCTCTTGTCCAGGTTGACGATGAATCGATCCCGGAAGAGGCGGCAGTACCTCTCCTTCAGCCCCTCTTCGACCGTGCGGCTCTCCTTGAGTCCGAACCTTGGGACCCACCAGCCGGCATTCCGCGCCTCCACCCTCAGGATCATCTGCCGGTAGCGGTCCATGGTAACCAGGTCCGATCTCATCTCCCCGGTCAGCCGCGGCGGCACGGCAAATTCACGGGATGCGGTACGGATGGCAGCCAGGTTCTTGACAAAGGAGAAACTCATTACCCCTGAGGCGGCGATCCAGAGGAAAATCCAGGCTGCAACCCCGAGATTCCGGGTGATTGCCTGCCACTCGATCGCCCGCCGGGTCGGCGCGAATATCCCCCGGTCGCCGGGGAGTATCTGGGAGAAGAAATCGTGCAGGAACAGCCCTTTGCTGGTTCCAGGAAGCACCTCGCGCTCCCCGATCAGGCCGAGAGCGCCGAGGAAATGCGAGTACGGCGTCCCTTCCTGACGGCCGCTGCTGAAGTAGACCCCCCTGAGGATGGGGGTTTCCTGGAACGGATTCTCCTGGAAGGCGTAACGGACAAACGGGATCAACCCCTTCCTCAGATTTTCGAACTCCTCGGGAAAGATCAGGAGCCCGGCATTCGGATCGCCCTTGGACTGGTTCAGCAACAGGAGCCGGATCTGTCTGAGCCGCTCGCCGATGAGCGACACGACGCGATCCGGGAACCCGGCAATATCCTCCTTCAGATCCTGGTTTACGACCCCCATCGGCTGATCGAGGCTCTTTTCCGGCAGCATCTCGCTGAAGGTCGTCATCCCCTGGACCAGGTCGCACTTGGTCACGAGCAGGTATACCGGGAACTTGATCCCCAATACCCGCATCAGTTCGTCGATCCGGCGCCTGATGGTGCGGCCGTCCTCTTCGAGTGCCTCTGGCGTCCCGGTTGCCAGCTTGTCCGCGGAAACGGTCACGATCAGCCCGTGGATCGGTTCGCGTTTCCGGTATTTGACCAGCAGCGAAAGAAATTTCTGCCACTCCTCCTTGTCTTTCCCTTCATCGACCGGGATCGCAAACCGCCCGGCAGTATCGATAATGATTGCCTGTTCGAAAAACCACCAGTCGCAGTTCCTGGTTCCGGAAACTCCCGATGTCCTGGTTACCTCCACAAACGGGGATGAAAGCTTGGCGCTGCTGATGGCGGTCGTCTTGCCGGAACCGCTCTCGCCCATGACCAGATACCAGGGGAGGACATAAAGCGGATTCCCCCGCTTCCTGAGATGCGAGCGCCGCAGTGTCTCCACCGCCTCTTTCCAGCGGTTCTGGAGATCGACATACTCGTCGCGCTCCTTGCCGAGCAGTTTTTTGATATGGGACTCATCCTCCTCAATCACCTGCTGGACGAATTTCTGCTCCTTTCTCCGGAGCAGGAGTTTTTTCAGGAACAGCGCGCCGAAACAGAGTCCGGCAATGCAGAGGAGGATGAAAAACGACACCCACCATGGCCAGTCAAGGACCAGCACAAGACCGACCACCAGAAGGAGAACCAGGATCAGGGCCGTGACGCATAGAACTATCTTCAGCAGCTTCTTCATATCAAGCCACCGTTCTCAGGAAGTTGTCCGCTATGCCGGAGAGGGCGAAGCGGTAAATGACGTACAGGATAGCAAGAAGCGCCACCGGGGCGGCAAGGGAGATGACGACCGGGACCGAGAAGCTGAATTTCCGTTTTGCGGCGGGAAGCTCCACCGCTCCGGACGGGTAGCCGTCCGGGAACAGTTCCACCCGTTCCAGTGAAAGAGAGCCGGCGGCACTCCCCATGAGGAGCTTTAGATTGGAGACCTTGAGCTGCTCCAGCAGGTATTCGTCGCCAGGATGGATGAACCGCCCCTTAAAACCGAGAGCGAGGCAAAGGTAGTACACTTCCCGCACCAGGGTCTGATGGAACCCCAGGGAGTTGAGCTTGTCGAACGCCTCCTCACCGGCCGCGACCGTGTTATAGTGGACCCGTTGGAGCTGTTCCCGCTGCCAGAGGTTTTTCTGGCTCCAGTTGGAACTGAGAATGACCTCGTCCACCCAGGCGCAGACCATGAACCGGGCCAGGTCGTAATCATCGGGAGAGAACCCGCCCTGTTTCATGATCGCGGAGCTGTCCGCAAGGAGCCGCATAACGTCGGTGCGCACCTGGTCGTAGGATGGCTGGCTGCGTTCGGCATTCTTCCGAAAGCAGCAGATATAGACGATCAGCTGGATAAAACAGTCTGTGAGGCGCATTGTACCTCCTGTTAGAACCTTACGACCTTCCCACCACCATCAGCTCAATCTCCAGGTCATCGGGCGCATTGTCCCAGTAAAGAGCCATATTCCGCCCCTTTTCGACCAGGGCCCACTGGTCGTTATGGGTGTCGACGGCAAAGTAGAGCGTACCGGCCCGGCGGGGGAGTTCCTGGGGAGGGACCGGCAGGTTTTCCAGCGCTATTCCCGGCAGAGCGCGGGCAATCAGGATCGGCAGCCGCTCGCGGGAGCTGAGCTTCGCCACGTTGGCCACATAATCGACCACCTGCTTGGGATCCTCGTCCGTCCTCATGACGAGGTAGAACCGGTTCCTGGCCTCAAAGACAGCCGGTTTCAACTCGGATGAGAAATAGGTGCCGTCGTACTCAAGCTCGATCACGTACTCTGGGCCGGCAGTGATCTCGTCGAGGAGCCTCGCAATGAGAAGAAAAGCCGCTTGGAAACAGTCGCCGAGCGCCTGATGGTCGTAGGAAGGGAGCAGCCTTTCGCCGGTCCCGGCCTGTTCCCCCATGACCGTGATGTTCTCGGAAAAGGAGGAGAATTCTCCGGCCAGCTGCCGCAGAACTCCGTAAATGGACCATGGGTGGGTCTGGCGGGTCTCGATCAGGTGCGACAGGAGGGGGATATACCGGTTCAGGGACCGCAGGGCCAGCAGGTAGACCATGTCCCTTGAACCGAACTCGGCAGTCTGGATCCCCCGTTGCTTCTTGTATTCCTCCAGTTGCCGGCCGCGAGCGGCAATGAGGTCCCGCGTTTCCCTGACAATTGCCAGCAACGATTCCGAACTGGATATGGTCATACAGGGCGGGACAAACCGCCGCGAAAGCGTTACCTCGTCGCCGGAGCGTTCCAGCTGGGCAACCGGAATCAGCAGGTAATCGCCGATCTTGTCGATCTCGGTCTGCCAGAATATCCTGAGTAATGCGGTCAGCCTGTTTACTTCACCCTTGGCCCCGCCCTCGTGCAGATCGGGGACCTCCTCGAAATCCGCTGAGGTGAAATACCGGGTGGTCACGGTCGAGGGAGATTCCCCTTTTTTGAGCACGGTCACGTTTTCAGCGCCATCGTTCCATTTTCTGATCCCGAGGAAAATAGTGAACGGCTTTCCACCCTCGACCCAGGCGTTGTCAAACTGCCGCGACTCGACAACCGCATTGCCGGGAACACTCGCCATGCTGCCGTCGGGAAAGACGAAGACACCGGAACCGACACCGAACGTCCCGGTCCCGAGCGCCGACTGCTGGATTGACAGCTCTCCGACCCCCCAGAAATGAGGGAGGAGATACTCGTATACCGGCCCCAGCAGAGAGGCGGTATAGCGGTCGGAGAGCTGGAAATGCTGGGGCTGAATAAACAGCCCCTGATGCCAGAAGATCGGCTTTTCACTGTTCATTAGTGTACCTTTATATCCGTTATCTCTTGAGGGCCGAGAATCAGGTCCACGACCGGGTCACCGAACCATTTCTTTTCCAGGGTAAAGAGCCGCACCGAACCTTTCCGGTTCAGATCGAAATACCCGGCAGCCACGCCGAGATACTTGGACCCCTCGGCCATATCCACAAACCCGCCGGTATCCTCTCCCGGCTGTACGATCTGCCGTTTGACATAGGCCACGCTCCCGTCAAAACGACCGCATTCCATCAGCTTGTAAATGCCGTCCTTTTCGTCGGCAAGCTGGTTGAAGCTGTTCGGTTCTTTCAACTGATAGACACAGACCACCAGAGAATGGGATCTCCCCTGGTAAAGGTTCAACTGCCGGTCACTCCGGAAGTTGATGGTGAGGGCGTTTTTTTCGTACCCGGCCGCACCATCCGACCCTTTCTTCGACCAGGGCATCATCCCGCACGAGGTGCAGATGAACAGGACCGCCAGCAATGGAATCACTCTGATTATCTGGCGCATAACGCCTCCCTAATAACCGGTTTTGAAATACCGTCCTGCAGTTCACCCCTGATATGATTTTCTACAGATCCCTTCAAACTCCCGGAGCAGCCTTTCGGTGAACTGCTCCGACCGGAGCCAGTCAGCCAGTATCCGGTGTTTTTCCTCATAGATATCAAACTGCTCTGCCTTGCGCAGCGGACCGAACTTGAGACCCGACCCGACTGCCGAGCTGATCCGGTCAGGGTCCAGTTCAGCGATGATTTCAGCGGCAACATTTCTGGCCGCCTGCTGGAACGAGTTGTGAGAAAGCAGAAAGGCCTGCTGGATCTGGTCAAGGTAATCCCGGACGGACATGGTCCCATCATACCGCTCCATCTGAGACCCAATCAGCTGCCGTATGGTTTCAAGCTCGTTGCTCTCACCGACAAGGGTCGTCTGCATGACCCGCACGATCCGGTTCAGGGAATCGAAAATCATATTCATGGCAGCAACGAACTGTTCCGTCATCTCCCCGCTGGAAAGGCTCTCAGCCGACAGCTCTTTCCCGAGGAGCATGTAGAACAGCCGCGACATCTGCGCCGATTCTGCAGCGGTTCCGCCCGAATCCGGAGAAACATCGCCGGACAATCGGTTTACCAGCAGATCAAGATGACGGATCTTGTCATCCGGAGCCATAGCTCCGAGTTCCCGCAGCAGCAGCGCCTCGATTGCTGCCGCAAGATCTCCGGTTCCGGCATCGGCAACCCTCAGAACCTCGTCATATAGCCTGTCCATATCGTTATTCATTAAGGCGCCTGCCCCTTCTCTGGCGAAATGCCCCATCCTCCTTTACCAGCAGGACGGTCGCTTCGAGATCATCGCCGCTGTCCGGACCGGTTTCTTCAGGGCAGCTCTGGCCCGGGTCCGTGCTCTTGCCCGCCTTATTCACCGGAGACCCCGCCAAGGCGTCAGGAGAAAGGATCACGGTTTGAGAAACCTCGTCGTCCGCTGCTGGTGGGGCAGAAACAGCGGCCCGGGCAGCAGCGGGTGAAAGCAGCACGGTCTCGGTCAGTTCCGGTTCATCAGAAGGTATAGCGGCAGCGCCGCTTATCTGCCCGTCCGTGAGCCCGGATTCCCGGGATGAATCGTTACCGGCCCATTTTCCACGGATCGCCAGCACTATCTGCCGCAACTCACCTCTGGGCAAGCCACCGGCCTTGACACTCCCATGGCTGACAAGATCCCGGCGAATCTCTTCACGCACCGCTTCACCACGCTGGCAGAATCCGGCCGCCGTCGCATCTTCCCTGCCGGCGGTCCCGCCGGCAATCAGCTCGGCGCCGAGCCGGAGGAGATTCTTCCAGTGGCCGTGGAATTTCGCCGGCACCCGGCTCTCGCCGGGGTTCCAGAAGATGTTCTCCGGAGGAAACAGCCGGAACAACTCGTCAGCGGCGACCGCACTGCGATCGGCCATGGGCATTCCCAGTTTTTTCAGGAGAGCGACGATCTCGCGCCCGCTCCGCTCCCGGTTTCTTACCAGAGCCTGAAACCAGAAGAGCCCCAGGTAGTAGTTTGAGGCGCCGCCCTGCAGATCGCCGATTGACGGGAGATCCGGTTCAGGCTTCAGCAGATCGATATACCTGGTCCTGAAACTCCAGAGCCATGGCAGATTGCCTATCGAACCGGGGAGGTCTACCCAGAGGCCGACAATACGGGGGGAGGCAGAGAGCCGGGTCTGCTCCGGATCATCCGGAACCGTCTGGCGAAAGGCATCCAGCAACAGAGAAAGCTTCAGATAGAGAACCTCCAGAAAATGGGCCTCTTCTTCGACCGGATAGAGGAACCCCGAACTCTTGCCATCCCCACCCCAATTCGCCAGACATGATATTCTCCCGGCCTCGCCGCACGCTTCGAGCTCTGCGGTCAGCTCGTCCGGAGATATTCCGGAGAGCAGCGCCAGAAAATCCATGGCATGTAGAGACGCGGCTTCAGAGAGGAGCATGTGAAAGGGGTAAAAGGAAAAGGGGACGATGCGGGACTGGGAAACCTGTCCCTGGCCGTAACAGCTGGCCCATTGCGAACAGTTGACGCAGGGAAAGTGCGTATCAGGATTCCGGTTTTCATGGAGCCGGCCGAACTCCCTGATCAGGGTCCACCGGTCCATGAGAATCGGCGGATCATTGGGCTCCAGTTCATGGGTATAGAACACGGCATCCTCGTTCCGGACGCAGGCCGGACAGTTCAGGTACCGTCTCAGGGATCTGCTCCACGAACCGAGTCCCCGTTTTCTGAGCAGGTCGTCGTCACGGCAGAGCTGCAAAGGCTCGCCACACTCCGGGCAAGGGGGGTGAAAGAATCTCTTACGGGCCCGGCAGTAGAAAAGCGACGAAAATGCCTGCAGTTTCCCCCCCTCTCCCTGTTGTCCGGCCAGAAAGATGCCGCTTCCGGAAATAAGGTTCGAGGTCTCCTGCCAGCATCGATCAAGGTCGGGGTTGGCAAGCTGGAGGAGTTCATCCTCGGTGTAGCGATAGGCATCCCTTTCGACGAGCATGAATACCCTGCGGACAAAGCTTCCGGCATCGGTGACAAAATTGGCATCCAGCAACCGGGCAAACGGGTGCGAGTCCTGGACCACGGCAAAAGGATAGGCATTTCCCGGCTGCTCCGTGCTGGCGGATACCAGAGAAAGCCTGACCCCCTGTTCCTTTTGCAGATAAGGGAGCAGTGTTTTCTGCTGTGAAATTTCCACACTCTGTGTGGATGCCATAGTCAGAATCTCCTGCGTAAGCGCGACCAGAAACCTCCGGCATCATCATTTGACATTTCCGGGGCCAGCCGTTCTCTTTCGTTGGTGCTGGGTGGGGGACCGGCCTCGGTTGCGGAATTTTCAGCGGCCTCGGCAAATCGACCCTCCCCAATATAGGCAAGGAGCGGCCCCTGAGGGGACAACCTGACCAGGTCGTTTACCCGTAGTAAATACTGAAGACTGATCGGGTTATCGTTGATGCATAACAGCTGTTGACCGGAAAGATCCCTGATCCAGTACTCACCCTGGGAAAAAACGTATCTGGACATGCTGCGGCAACAGGGCATGGTCCGGAATGACGAAATCTGCACCGGGTCCGCTGCCGATGACAATCGGCAATACACTGAACGATCGGATCGATGGGCCGAATTGAATGACCAAGGGGGCGGAAACCTTTTCCGCGGCAACCGCGGGAGCAATGGGCGAGGGTACCCGGGGTGCGGGTTCTGCATCTACAAGCGGGCGTTTCTCCGGAAACGGCTCACTATTGGGTATGGCCGGAACCGGTTCGGCGTCGGGCGCTTGAGGGTCTACCTGAATAACAGCTACACCGGCCGGAGATTGCCGGCCTGATGTTGGCACAGCCGGCTGGTCCGTCTCCCGGGAAAGAAAACTCACTTTGGGTCCGCCGGCGGAAAACTCCAAAACGTCCCCATCCTTGAGGAACGCCTCCGTTACCTTCCGGCCGTTGACGAATGTGCCATTGGTGCTGTAATCCACCAACTTGAACCGGTTGCCTTCACGTATTATTTCGGCGTGCTTTCGGGAAATGGATGTCAATTCAGGAGGGAACTGGATAGTGCAGGAAGGATGACGGCCGATAGATATGCGCTCGTCGGAGCACTCAAGGATACTCCCTTTCATGGGACCATGAATATGTACGAGCTCGGCAACTATAGCAGGCTGTAACTTCATAAGGGGACCCGTAAATTCTTCGCCGCTGGACACCTGGAATCACGACATCCATGATATCGTTCCTTCGGCGGCAGAATCTTATGATGCACTTTACTGCACCTGACCCGACAATTTGATGCATATTAAGCAACATACAGTTTATAATATGCCCGCTACAGATAGAACATTTTTTTATCAGGACAACATAGAATTAACAATATGTTATAAGCTATTATTACGAATATATCATTACTGTCAATTCAACTTACGAATGCATTTTTATTACACTACTTGAGTGACTTACTTAAGGGTTATTTAATAACAGCTCTTTAGTCTGACCATTCTGAGGCCTAAAATTCGGCCACCCCAATTAGAGAAAGGGTACCGGCCGATCTCCCCTGATCATCCGGGTAAGCAGACGGTCCAGAGATGACGCGAACCGTTGTCGATCGGCAAGATTGAATGCGGATGGCCCACCCTGAATCAATCCCCCCTGCCGTAGTTCCATCATCAGGTCCCGTACGGAGAGCCGTTCGCCGACGTTCTCCTCGGTGTAGAGGTCCCCCCGGGGATCAAGGGCAACACCGCCATTAGCAACGATCCTGGCGGCCAAAGGTATGTCCGCGGTAATCACCAGGTCATTTGGGGAGGCATGCCCGGCGATATAATCATCGGCCGCATCAAAGCCTTCGGCCACGACAATGGATTCAATCAAGCCGGAATGGTGTTTGGCCAGGGTCGTGTTCGCCACGAGCAGAACGCCCAGATTGAGCCGTTCGGAAGCGCGGAACACTATCTCCTTGATTACCCGCGGGCACGCATCGGCATCAATCCAGATCTTAGGCCTGATCGCCTCCCGATTCCCGCCCTTTCCCTGCCTGGCATTATCCCCATCGTACGGCATCTTCATTCTCGTTCCTCCATAGATCAGCACCAATCAATTGAACCGGAAGGATACGAGGTAACCGCCCCGGATATCAAGCCTGAATTCATTGCAGCATGGAGCATGAGGAATTATCGGAACTACCGGAATGGAGAAGATTGGAAGAGAATACGGCTGGTCTAACTCGCGGAGATATCGGTCAAAGAGTTCATGGCATTGAATCTGTCCAGATTTGTCCGCCCTTTAGTGCCTTCCTGCCTGTTGAATATCTGCGGGTCACAATCAGATTCGCCGGTTATCTCCCAGGCATAGGCAATCTGCCCGCTTACCTCAGATGCGCTTTGATTTGAAGAGTCGATCATTTCCCGAACCTTGACAAGAAGTCGGCTGGGATTTACGGGCTTCATGATAAGATCGGCGCGGCCATCGATATCGGTACGCTCCTTTATGAAATCCTCGGTATAACCACTTATGAACAGTATTTTCACGTCGCTGCCGGTTTGCCGGATCTCGTCATAGGCATCCTTCCCGGTTTTGCGAGGCATTATCACATCCATCAGGACCAGCCTGATCCGGTCAGAGTTTTCCCTGAACCGGTCCACCGCTTCCTGGCCGTCAGTTGCCAGGATAATATTGTAGCCGAACGTGGTGAGCATCGTTTCCACCATCTGCCGGACAGCAGGGTCATCTTCGGCAACCAGTATCGTTTCGCCTTTACCTCTCCGAACCCGATCTTCGTCGACCCGCTCAACGGCAGGTCTTACCACCGTGTTGAGTTGTAACGGCATATAGATACTGAAGCTGGTGCCCTTGCCAGGTTCACTGTCAACCTGGATATAGGAGTTATGCTGCCTTATGATCCCGTAAACGACCGACATGCCGAGCCCGGTCCCACGTTCTTTGGGCTTGGTAGTAAAAAACGGTTCGAAGATCTTGTCTTTTACCGCGGCATCCATGCCACAGCCACTGTCGGTAATACGCAGGCAGGCAAACCGGTCGGATGGGGAAACATCATACATTCCGGCAAAATTGGCATCGGCAACATGTGCGCAGGTTTCGATCAGCAGGCTCCCCCCCCTGGGCATGGCATCCCTGGCATTGGTTGCAAGGTTGAGGAGCACCTGTTCAATCTGGCCGCAGTCGGCCAGAATCATCAGTTCCTGATCGCTACATCTGGTTGTCAGATCAATTTCCTCGCCGATGGTGCGCCGCAGCATCTCTTCGACATTATGCACGATATTGTTGAGATCAAGCCCTGTGAGCATCATGTTCTGCTTGCGGCTGAAGGAGAGCATGCTGCGCGACAACACCTCGCCGCGTTCCGAAGCCCGCAAAATATGCTGCACATTAACTCTAAGCGGCGAATCAGGCGGAAGATCGAGCAGGGTCAGATTTCCGAACCCGCTGATAACGGTCAGGATATTGTTGAAATCATGGGCAATGCCTCCGGCGAGGGTGCCGATCGCCTCCATCTTCTGGGACTGGCGGAGTTGGTCATATGCCTGTTTGAGCGACGCAGTCCGTTCTTCCACACGCGCTTCGAGCAAACGCCCGTAATTTTCCAACTCTATTTTCTGCAGGTAGAGCTCAGTAAAGATTTTCACCTTGCTGCGCAGGAACATCGGTTCAATCGGTTTTACCAGGAAGTCGACCGCACCGGACTCATAACCCTTGAACTGCGCATTCAGGTCATCCATTCCAGCGGTTACGAATATTATCGGCACCTGCCTGGTACGCGGGTTGGCCCTCATCAGTTCTGCCGTTTCATAACCGTCCATTTCCGGCATCTGGACGTCCATGAGAACCAGGGCAAACTCTTCGTTGAGACAGAGACGAAGTGCATCCTGGCCTGATTGGGCTTTGCAGAGATAAAGCCCCATATCTTCGAGCAGCACTTCCAGCGAGATCAAATTCTCTGGCCGGTCGTCCACGAGCAGGACAGGTATCTTGTTAGTAATTGTTGACATTACAGTTAATTATTGTCGGAAGAAACGGCCAGATTCTTAAGAGCTTTCTCATTCAAAATCTCTATGTCAGAAACTGTAAGGATTCACCGAAAACGCCCGGCGTGATCGGCGTTATCGGATCATGTTCTGATGAAAGAATCGGAGAGAGCCGTGTCAGCGGAAATTGCACGCTGACACCCATCCCTCCAGGCTTTTAACGGCGCATGGCAACACTCTTTCGATAGATGCGTGACTGCGGAATGGTTTCGGTGAAGTGACCGGCAATCTCCCTGTTCTCAAGGGTTTCCTTGGAACCCAGACAGAGAAAGCCGCCGGGGATCAGACAGCAGTTGAACAGGTTCAATGCCCGATCCTTCAGATTCAGCTTGAAATAGATCAGGACATTACGGCAAAGGACCAGATGCATTTCACTGAAATCGGCGTCGGTTGCCAGGTTGTGAGTGGAAAATACGATGTTTTCGCGTAGCGCCGGGGCTAGAAGCGCCCCATCGTAACGCGCTGTGTAGTAGTCTGCAAATGAGGAGGTGCCGCCGCTCTTGAGGTAGTTTTTGGTATACCGCTGCATCTCAGCCAGCGGAAAGATCCCGGTCTGGGCACGGCAAAGAGTCGCGGCATTGATATCGGTTGCATAGATCAGGTACCGACCGGCCATCCCTTCCTCGTTCAGCATGATTGCCATGGAATACGCCTCTTCACCTGTTGCACAGCCGGCATGCCAGATCTTTACAAACGGGTAGGTCTTGAGAACCGGCACGACTTCTTCCCTCAGGCTCTTGAAAAACAAGGGGTCGCGGAACATCTCGGAGACATTGACAGTAATCCCCCGGATCAGGTAGTCAAGAAGGTTCCGATCGCGCAGGACACGGAATTGCGCCTCTGAAAACGAGGAAAAGCCCGCCTCTGCAAGCCAGTGGCTGAGCCTCCTCCGTAGGGAGGCCTCAGCATAGTCGCGAAAATCATAGCCGTAAACCCGATAGATTCCCTCCAGAAGAAGATGCATCTCGATATGATCGAGATCGTTCCGGTTCATCCGGTTACCCCTGACGGTAGAGCCAGACCCGCAACAGCGAGACCAGCTTATCGACGTTAATCGGCTTGGCGATGTAATCGCTCGCCCCGGCCGTAATGCAGTTTTCAAAATCACCTTTCAACGCCTTGGCGGTCATGGCAATAACCGGCAGCTCCGCAAAACGGCTGTCGCGCCGGATCTCTCTTATTGCCGTATAACCGTCCATCTCCGGCATCATGATATCCATCAGGACAATGTCGATGTCAGGATGTTCTTTGAGGAGGGTCATGGCCTTCCGGCCGTTTTCGGCCTCGAAGATAACCATCTGTTTTTCTGAAAAGATGTTGGTAAGGGAGAAGAGATTACGCATGTCGTCATCCACAAGAAGTATCCTTTTCCCATCAAAAACCGTCTCAAGATCCACCGACGCCCTGATCATCTTCTGCTTTTCCGCGGGGAGCCGTTCCTCGACAAGATGAAGAAAGAGCGAGACTTCGTTCAACAGCCGTTCAGGGCTTCTTGCCCCTTTTATGATGATGCTCTCGGCGTAATGACGCAGCCTGCGCTCGTCCTCGTGGGAAAGATCCTTTCCGGAATGGATGATAACCGGCAGACGCACTGTGCCGATAAGCTGGCAAAGCTGCTCCAGCAGTTCAAAGCCGGACATGTCGGTAAGCCCGAGGTCAAGAACCATGACATCGAAACTCTCTCTGGAGAGCAGCTCCATGGCCCTGCTGCCGGTCACCGCTACCGTAATCTCAACACCCTTTTCGGAAAGGAGTTCGACCATGCTTTGAGCCTCGGTCTCATCGTCTTCCACGATCAGTAACCGTTTCACAGTATCCTGCATAGACTTCTCGATGGTTCCGAAGACCGCCTGCAGCTTTTCGCCATCCGCCGGCTTGGAGATATAACCGACCGCACCCATGGTCATCGCCCTGTTCCGTTCCTCCATACAGGTGAGAAAATGGACCGGAATATGCCGTGTGCGCGGGTTGTCCTTGAGCTTTTGCATCACTTGCCAGCCGTCCATGCCCGGAAGTATAACGTCAAGGACAATGGCGCTCGGCCGGAAACTGTCGGCCAAAACAAACCCGCTTTCGCCGTCTGAGGCAACAAGCACCTTATGACCCCGCTCCCGCACCATATCCATGACGATCCGGGCCAGGGGGAGGTCGTCTTCAATGATCAGAATCGACTGATCACCCGGATTCAGTTCGCTGCGATCATCATGCACCGGTGGTTGGTCGATGGGTTGCGGACCGGATCCCTTTCGGACAATAACCGGTGCTGAAGAATACAAAACTGGACGACCTGGAGACAGTGCCGCATCCTGCCCCTGAGGCTTCATCGGCAGATAGAGCGAAAACGAACTCCCTTTCCCCTCTTCACTGGCAGCCACCAGTTCCCCACCCAATCCTTTGGCGAGTTGCAGCGAAATGGAGAGTCCCAGACCCGTCCCCCCGTAGCGCCGGCTTGTCGAGCCGTCGGCCTGAATGAATGCCTGAAATATCTGTTGAATCTTGTTTTCGGGGATGCCGATGCCGGTATCCTCAACGGTGAAGGCTATCGCAGGGGCTGACAACGGGTTTTCCTCGCTGTCCGGAATGAAAACCTTGAGTGTCAGCTCTCCTTCAGAGGTGAATTTAACCGCATTCGAGAGCAGGTTCTTAAGGATCTGGAGGGTGCGCTGCTCGTCGGTGACGAGTTTTTTCCGGGAGGTCGTCGGAGAAAAGAACATGGAAGCCGATCCCCTTCTGCTCCGTCAAGGGGCGGAACATCCCCTCAAGGGCCGAACAGACGGACGGCAGTGAAACTGGCTCAAAGATGTATTCGAGCCTGCCGGCCTCGATCTTGGACAGATCGAGGATGTCATTGATGAGATTGACCAGGTCAGTGCCGGCGGAATTGATCGTTGTGGCAAACTCCACCTGCTTGGCGGTGAGGTTACCCTCCCGGTTTTCGCTCAGAAGTCGTGACAGGATCATCATGCTGTTCAGCGGCGTGCGCAATTCGTGCGACATGTTGGCCAGGAACTCCGATTTATAGCTGCTGACCCGTTCCAGCTCTGCGGCCTTTCTTCCCAGCTCCTCGCTGGCAGTCGTTATCTCCCGGTTTTTGGCACGGATCTGCTCTCTCTGCTGTTCGAGCATCTGTGCCCTTTCCTCCAATTCTTCGTTGGACTGCTGCAACTCTTCCTGCTGAACCCGCAGTTCTTCTGTCTGGCTCAAGGTCTGCTGCAGCAGACGGTTGTTCTCCTCACGGGCAATGGCCACGACAAATGCGATCGAAATTGCTTGTCCAGCCTGTTCAAGCAGCTCTGACTCTACCTCGTTGAATCGGCGGAAGGTTCCGAACTCCATCGCCCCCACCAGCTGGTCACCTACGGTAAGGGGGATTGCCGTAATTATCAGCGGTGCTATTTCCCCGGATGCAGAGGAGACTTTCAGGTAGGCAGGTGGAATGTCAGCTATGGTGATGGTCTGTCTATCCCGGGCAGCCTGCCCCAGAACACCTTCGCCCAGACGGCACTGTTCCTTGCGCTCGCTCACGGCATAGGAGGAGGCAAGACGCAGAATGCCATTTACTTCATCATACAGGTAGATCGACCCCACGGCCGCATTCAGGTATCCGGACAGGAAACCGAGGACATTTTCCGCGAGGAGATTGACTGCCATATCGCCCCGCATCCTTTCCCCTAGCTCATTCTGGCCGCTCTTCAGCCAGTCCTGGGCACGATCCGATGCCCGGCTTTCCCTGAGCGAGTCGGTCATCTGCTGGAATGCCCTGTCCAGGGCGATTTGCATGTCGGCCAGTTCTCCCATGGATTTGATCAGATTCCCGAGTTCGTCCCTCGGCAGCGTTGACTCGTCGAGTTCTATAGGTTCAGAAACCGTTATCGATCGGTCCAGATCTCCTGCACTGATCGCCCGGACAATTTCGACCTTTTCGGAACTGCTCATTGCCAACCGCTTGGCTATAGAACCGGCACTGTTAAGAGAAGCGGCAACGCTTCTGGTAACAATGACTGCAATTACGATTGATGCCCCGATTAGAAAAATGAATGTCAGCGTGATGGTCTGAGAGAGCTGCAAGCTCTGGTTTGCCGAGAGTTTCCTGAATTCCTGAGCCTTGTCTGCGGCAAAACGATAGATATCATCCGCCTCTTTAAGCGCCTTTTCTGCGGCAAGCGTATCAGATGTAGCGATCCGCTTTGCCGCCTCATTTCTGCGTCCTGCCATTATCAGGGCAACGGTATTCTCCCGTGCGGCTCGCCATTCGGCGATGGCCGTTTCCAGTTGTTCAACATCTTGCGCGTTCCCCAGGTATTTTGTCCTTAACAGGCCGAGATGGTGGTCTGCACTTGCCTTGCTGACCGAAATCCCCTGGATTAAACTCTCCATTTCACCGGGGTCGGTGGTGTTCAGCAATTTCGCTACCCGGACCTGATTGGACAGCAGGTCGCTCTTTATCCCGGATATTGATGTGGAAACAGTGAACGGGTGCTCGAATATGTCGTCAGAAGTGCCGGCAATGGTTGAGATAAAGTTGACTGCTTGCCGGCCAATAATGGCCATGGCAAACAACATGACAAGAAAACCGAGCAATATCCTGGTAATAATACGAAATTGATGAAAGGACATGTTTCACCGTCCTCCTGTATTCACTAATAAGCCCTAATTGTTTACTGTTAACAGGCACAATTGTCAATTAAAGTGTGGTGCTGGGAAATTAGTTCGGGATGAAGAAAAGGTAAGACCAAGACCATAACAATTTCATTGAGTTTGGTCTCAGGTGTCTTGAGGGTCAGATGATAAGAGATGATACTAAGAACAGGCGCGGCATTTTTCAGAATCAGGGGAGGCAAGTTGGCAGCCACAACAAGCGCAGGCGTTCACCCACTCCGGATGACCGGCATCAGCGGCACGCCTCTTTGCTTCCATCCGCCGCACCTCGGCCTCCATCTCTTCGTTGTACTGGTTCTCAAACATGGCGGTTTCCTTTTTTCGGCAATGTTGCAGCCGCTGGTTTTCATGCGAATCAACAGACCGCGACTATCTCATAACAAGCGGTTGTCATCTCGACAGTGTCGCCGACACTCTTGCCGATCAGTTCTCTCCCCAGGGGAGAAGCAGGTGTTATGACCACCACCTCGGTGCCGGCAACGTCAACCTTCAAGCCCCCCTCGGTCGGGCCGATGAAAATGACCTTGGTCGTGCCGTCTTCTGCTTCAAGTGTGACCAGCGCCGTCAGTCGTATGGACTCGTCATCCAGGGGAAGACTCCCCAACTGTTTATAAACTTCAATTGCCTGTCGGATGTCACTGGCCCGGTTCGCCTGCCCCTGGGCCACATAGGATGCCTCCAGCGCCAGGGTGTCGTACTTGTTGTCCGGCTGGTTCTCTTCATGGGTTGCCGCTTCGTGGGCGGTCCTGGCAGCCGTGAAGATCACATCCAGATCGTGGTTGAGTTTCGCAATGATGCTCTGGAGCAGATCGCCCTTATCCAGCAATAATGTCATACCCTCAGTCATATTGATTCCTGTTGTTGCCACTTCCCCATGTCGCCCCGAACGGCATGGCGTGGCCACCCGGGTTCTTCCAGTGCGACTTGCCAGATTACCGAAGGTTTGGTCTTGTTGTGACCCGGCATTATTCCCTAAAACTTCATTATTTGTCGAGGTGAAAGGATCGATTAAGATGGTCCTCGGCAGGTGAGATGCAAAATGTTTTGTTCATAAGTTGCACATCAGCGCAGAAACACTCGCATAACCATTCAATATCACTACAAATGGCAATTGGTGTTAAACTTGCTTACCAAACATCGGAAGTAAATTGTGAGAACATAATACTGGACATCAGAAATACTGTTTCCGAACAGGTAAACCTCGGGTAACCGAGGGGCACAA
The DNA here is from genome assembly GCF_000813145.1 of Geobacter sp. OR-1. GTDB lineage: Bacteria > Desulfobacterota > Desulfuromonadia > Geobacterales > DSM-12255 > Geoanaerobacter. Next base: position 179,124 of record NZ_BAZF01000006.1, read on the forward strand.
AGCCACAGGTCCCAAGTTCAGCAATGAACCGGACAGCTGGGTTGTCGAAGAAGCAGGCACCGAAAGTGGCCTGTTTCACCAGGAATATCCATTTGAGGTGCAACTTGATTCATCGGCACTTTTCATATCTAAGCATCGGTCCGCTACTCTGCAGCGCCTTCATTCTTTTTAGTCACGTCTCGCTTTCCTTTGCAGTCCCTGCTGATCCGCAGTCAATAGACATCAGACAACCGGACGGCTCCGATTTCAAGGCAAAAAAACATGGCGATGAGTTCCAGAAGTGGACTGAGGCAGAAGGGAGCGGCCACACCATTCTCCATAACCGCGAAACCGGTTACTGGGAGTACGCGGAGAAACATCCCGACGGCACAATGAAGCATTCCGGTATCAAGGTAGACCCATCAGGCCGTTATGCCCCCGATTTCCTGCCGAAAGGGGTCAAGCCTGACCGGGATCGGGACTCGGAGCAGAAGCAACAAGGCTCGGCCCACCGGAAATATAGCAAACGGCTCGTTCCGGCCGCTCTTGCAGCACCCTCAGCCGGAGCAGTTACGTCAGGATCTCCCCTGCCGTTATACGCGCCATCGTCCGGGTCCAGTTACGCTCCTAACCCTGGAGACTGGATCCCTGCCCCGGAATCCGGTGCAAAAAAATTGCTCCTGATCCTGGTCAGTTTTACCGACAGGGCCATACAGACATCTCCCTCGGATTGGTATAATGCGTTGTTCAGCACTACGGCGGGTGTCAAGTCAGTGGCCAATTTCTATAAAGACAACTCTTTCGGCGCGTTGGCCATTACCCCTGTAACGCATACCCAGCCTTCAAAACCTCCGGGTGTTGTTCATGTCAGCATCAATCGGAGCCACCCATATAATTATCCCGATACCTGGTCAAATGAACAGGCATGGATTACCGCAGCCCTGAATACTGCCGGTCCATACGTGGATTTCAACGCCCTGGATATTGATGGGGACGGTTCGATCGAGACATCGGAGGCGGTTGTTTACTTTATCGTTGCCGGGTACGAAGAATCCGGTTCCAACAAGATACCCAGTATCTGGGCTCATGCCTGGGTTAGCGCCAGTGGCGCCGGAAAACAGTTCCCGGATTATGCCGTCAACGGTGAACTGAACAATGCCGATGTGATGCACCCCATCGGAGTAATTGTGCACGAACTTGGGCACCAGATGCTCGGGTTGCCTGACCTTTACGATACATCCTATACCAACGCCGGCATGGGGAACTTCTCAGTCATGGCCGGGGGGTGCTGGGGCCTTGCCAGCGGTCAATACAGCGGCGCCACTCCTGTGGCTCTGGACGCATGGTCCAGGGAATTTCTGGGGTGGTCGATCCCGGCAACACCAACGGCCTCTGGCGCGCAATCCCTTGGCGCAGCCCTTGCCGCACCGGACAAGACAGTCAAGCTGGTCAGACCGTCGATCAGCAGCACCGAGTACTGGCTGGTGGAAAACCGGCATCCCACTGGATGGGACCAAGGGATTACCGGCCTCGTCAGCGGCTATTCCGGCGGCCTTCTGGTAACGCATGTGGATATCACTGCAGGCACTGCGGGGAGTAATGATATCAACCAATACACAGCCGGCTCTCATCAGGGTGTGGTGCCCGAGCAGGCCAATACGGCAACCTGTGACATGCTGGCCACCAGTTGCCGGGGAGCGGCCACTACCACCTTTTTTGCCGGCAACAACCCTGCGTTCGGACCGGCTACAACCCCGGCAGCGCTTTACTATTCCGGGATTACTGGCGAAATAGGGCTCAGCAATATCTCGGCGCGCGGTTCCGCCATGACCTTTAACGTAGAGTTTACGGCAGTCCCCCCGGTTATCACCGAGTTTGTCGTTCCGTCAACATCCATCACGCTGGAAGTGCCGATCAATACGTTTACGGTCAGCAGTTCCAAGCAGGTCACCGGATACCTGATCACCGAGAATCCATCACTCCCGTCTCTTACCGACACGGAATGGAGCGGGAATAAACCGGCCAGCTACAATTTTGCCTCTTTTGGCGCCAAGACCCTCTATGCCTGGGCCAAAGATTCCGACAACAATATCTCGGCAGCCAGGTCGGCGTCGGTCCAGGTAATTGCGTCTTCTTCCCCCACAATTCAGACCCTGACTACTCTGCAAGCGGCATACAACAGCATTGATTCAACTGCCACGGTCCGAGCCGGTGCAAAAGGGTATATCGAGATTCTGGTGTTTAACCGCCCCATTGCCGTTACCCTTGATGGCGGCTTTGACAATACCTTCCAGAACAAGAGCGGTTACACTGAGCTGCGCGGTTCCCTGACTATCGAACATGGGACAGCAATAGTAAATGATCTGATCATCAGGTAGTAATGACCTACGGGTCGAGATGGTTATTGCTGTTTATTCATTCCTGCCGACAACCAGGCTTCAGGTTTCCAAATGTGCATGTAAACTCCCCCTGATGACAGATCAAAGCCACTGATCAGACCTCAACGGAATCTTTCGGCATAGATGCTCCCGTTACAGCAGCCGTGGCAGAAGTGTAGGTTACCACCCCGGGCTAAATTGCTTGAACAGGCTCGTCACCCAGTGCAATATATGCATGCCGACAAGTGCACGTCACAGTAATTAGAGTTTTGACAGGAGAGACCGTTTCCGTGATTGCCACCGGACATAATCTGCTTTGGGACGCCTGCGGCATGGCCGTGTTCCTGCTGCTAGTTGCCATGCACAGGTGGACCAGAAGAAAGGGGATATTTATTGCCGCTCTTTGGAACCTGACCGGGGTGGTGCTCCATGAACTGGCGCACCTCCTGTCCGGCCTGATCCTTGGAGCGGGACCGACAGGCTTTTCGATCATACCGCGCAGGAGTGACACAGGGTGGAAGCTGGGGAGCGTTACCTTCCGGAAGGTCAATGCGTTCAACGCCGTACCGGTGGCGCTTGCCCCGCTTGGACTTGCCTTTGCGGCTTATATTGTCTGGCAGTTGTGGCACCTCTGGTTCGAGCCGGCACTATCCTCGACCATCTGGCTCTATCTGGTGATGTTCATACTCCTGTACAATGCGGCACCGTCCCGTCAGGACCTCAGGATCGCCTGCAACTGGAAGAGCCTGCTGCTGTATGGTTCAGCCATAACAGCCGGTTGCTGGTTACTGTATGGAAGCTGACCACCCTTCCCCGTTCAATCCCTTCTGCCGCCGAAGAGCTGCAGGATCATGAGGAACATGTTGAGAAAGTCGAGGTATAGCGCCAATGCTCCAGAAACCGCGGCACCCCCCCGAGCCCCTTTCAGCTTCTGGGTGTCGTAAGCGGTCAGGCCGATGAACACGATCAGCCCAACGCCGCTGACCACGAACTGCAGCATGCTCGAATGGAGGAAAATATTGACTACCGAGGCAATTACCACCCCCACCAGCCCCATGAAGCAAAAAGATCCGACGGATGTAAGGTCCCGCTTTGTCGTAAGCCCGTAAACACTCATGACACCGAAGGTCCCTGCCGTGGTGAAGAAGGCGGAGGCGATCGACTCCCCGGTGTAGATCATGAATATACCGGAGATGGTGACCCCATTGAGCGCCGAGTAGAGCAGGAACAGCGGTGCTGCCTTTGCTGCCCCCATCCTGATCGCAAAACCGCTTATGGCGAATACGAGCACAAATTCCACCAGAATCACCCCGTAGAACACGGCCCGGTTCTGGAATACCGCACTGAACAGTGCGGGCGAACTGACCACTGCCAGTGAAACCAGTGCCGTCAGACAGAGTCCGGCTGCCATCCAGCCGTACACCGCTGCAATTGAATTGTCTCGCTCAACCTCATATGTCCGCATGCGTGCATGTGCGGGAATTGCCATTTACATGTCTCCTTTTGGTATATCGTTTTCTTATACTGTAACCTAATAACTGCAGGAAAGAAAATCAATACCACTATGGGCTCATCCCGACGAGCTACCGGCGCCATCATAGGCAAGTGACGAAAGGTAAGACTGTATCACCGGCAAGTCGGCCTCGGCCCAATCAAGGTCCAGCAACTGCTCGGGAGGCAGCCATCTGATTGCGGCATGTTCATGGAGGACAATCTCTCCGGACTCAATCTTACAGACGAACGGGTGGAGGGTAACCGCAAATTCCGGGTAATGATATGTTGCGGCAGGCAGGTCTTTGCCCACGCGGATCTGAATGCCCATCTCTTCAGTCAGTTCACGTCGCAGGCATTCCTCCGGAGACTCTCCCGGGTCAATCTTGCCACCGGCAAACTCCCACTTGAGCGGCAGGCTCATGGCAGCGCTCCGTTGGGCGGCAAGGACAAGACCATCGCGCTCGATGATGGCGCAGGTAACGTGAAGGTGTTTCATAAGGGTATGCTACTTGGCCAGCACATGGGCAAGATCGAGCAGCCGCAGATCCAGAGCTTTTTTCTGGGTCACAACCTCGCTAAGCGGCGTGGTTGCAACCTCTCCCTTGATCATCCCGACCAGCACCCCGTGGGACTTGTTGGCCAACTGCTCTGTTGCGGCCGCGCCGAGCAATGTCCCGAGCAGCCGGTCATAAGCGCCGGGAGCAACGCCACGCTGGACATGCCCCAGCTTGGTAACCCGCAGATCAAAACCGAGCCGCTCGTGATGGAGCTGAAAGTAGTTCGCCATCCCTTCCGCATTGTTCCGGGCACCCTCGGCAACCACGACGATTGCATGGGCCTTGCCGTTGGCATAGGCAGCACGCAGGTGATCGGCGACACTTTCCGGGTCGGCCTCTTGCTCGGGAATGACTATGGCGTCGGCGCCGCCGGTCAGTCCGGCCATCAGTGCCAGATAACCGCACTTACGCCCCATGACCTCCACCAGAAAGGCCCGCTGGTGCGAGGCGCCAGTGACCTTCAACCGGTCGATCGCCTCCAGGGCCACGTCAATGGCGCTCGTCACCCCTATGGTCACATCGGTGCCGCTCAGGTCGTTGTCAATGGTGGAGGCAACTCCGACAACTGGGAAGCCGTGCTGCGACAAGGCATGAGCCCCGGACTGAGAACCGTTGCCGCCGATAACGACAAGGGCGTCGATCCCCCGCTGCTGCAGCTGTCCCAGGGCTTTGCTCTGCCCCTCCCCGGTCTCGAATTCCCGGCAGCGGGCGCTCCCCAGCATAGTGCCGCCGCGCTGGATAATTCCTCCCACTTCCCGTGCCCCCAAAGGGGTAATGGCTCCGGAGATCAAGCCGGCATAACCGTTACGAACCCCAAGTACCTCCCACCCCCGGGAAATACCAGTCCGGACAGTCGCCCGGATGGCGGCGTTCATCCCCGGGGCATCACCTCCGCTGGTCAATACGGCAATTCTTCGCATTGCTACCTCCAATTTTCGGACCTAAACATCATCCCCGAAACGGTTCATACACCTCTGGATGCGCCCCTGTCAAGGAATCAAAGCCTGTACCCATACCCATGGTCGCCTTGTCTTTGTTACACACGACTAACATAGAATATATACATGAATATTTATTTAATACATCCCTATGCTATGCAAAAAACACATACATTGCAGCAAGTTAATACAGTTTCGTGCAATATGAGACAAATCGTTCCTTCTTGTCCACCATCATCTTTTTATACAGTTCAAGAAATTCATTTCGCTTGCCACAGACAGTAATTGCTGTATTTACTTAACAATTACGGTAAGTTGCAACTTATATTTAACAATCACTAATTGTTGGTATGCATGCTGCTATATATAAAATAACTGGTTTGAAATCGAAGAAGAACGGGGAGGATGCCATGAAAACGACACAATTAACTCTGACAACAGTACTGCTTTGGGTTGCTATGTTCGGAAACGCATATGCTGCCACCACCACTAAGGTATACAGCAGCGGGATACTCGTAATCGGCTTTCTGGCCGTGTGTGCTTTGGTTGTGGTAGTACAGGTTATTCCGGCAATCATGACCGTAATCGGAATGGTTAAAGGTAGCGTCAGCAAAAAAAGCGAAATCAAAGCTTAAACATAAGCATAGGCACAATGAATCCGGAGCAATCAATATAAAGATTATGCGGTTGCTTGGGGGTATCAAAATCAAAGGCTGACCGGACAGTTCCGGCAGCCTTTATTTATTTCGGCAAGTAGGCTGAGGTAGCAGTTGGACAATACTGCAGTCACTCAGATCTTGTCGGCACAGATGTGGAGCCCGCAATGGCGGCATTTTCGCAAGTACGAAAGGGTAGAATGCCGCATATGAAAGTTGTTGCCGCATTTGGGACACTTTGCTGTGGCGGTCAGAGTCACGGCAATGCAGAGCAGGATAACCCAGAGGGCAAAGACAACTCCAAACGCCTTGTAGGATTGGGTGGTCTGGAGCGTCGTCACAGCTAATGGCATGTAGATCAGAATCAAACACCAGAGATACCATCTTCTTCTCCGAATAATGGCAAGCATCGGTTTGTAATCTGCCTGATTTTCAGAAATATTCTGTCTCAACTGAATCTCCTGTCAACCTGAGAGTTCGAGTTCCTATTGAATCCGTTCTTCAGTTTCCCCGGCTGCTTCGGCGTTACACTGCTCCACCGAGTCCTTGAGCCAGGCGATCTCTTCCGGTATAAACTGTTTCGTGTATTCGGTCCCCACGTTCAGTGCCCAGTGCAGTGGCGGTTGAGTTGTAGCGGCAAGCACATACCCCGGCACCTCAACGCTCTCCACCTCGGCCTTTGCCCAGGCATGCAGCCGCTCCTTGTTGTCGAACAGCAGCATGTAGTCGTTCCCATCTACTTCGAGTATCAGCGGCAGCACGTCTTCCGCTGCCACCTCGGCATCTGCTCCAGTTACATGTTCCACGTGCAGGATCGGGACAAAAAAGGTGGAATTAAGGAACAGATCGAAATAGTTCGCTTGGCTCTTGTGGTCTCTCGGGCTCTGGCGGAGGGGCACCAACGCCTGGTCAAGTTCTGTCATTTAATGGCCTTTCGTTGTATAGTTGTAAAATCGAAGGAGACGGGGTAATGGATGTGGATAGCATGCCTGAAAATGATGCTGCGCGCAACATTATGAATTAAGGCAACCCTGGATTTCAATTACCAGGCAATCCCAATAACCATAAGCCATGGAACAGCTCGATGAAATGTGATAAAAATAACGTTATCAGCTGGTAGACTCTTCGCTTCTACCAATCCTAAAGGTGATTCCGGAGGCCAGACTACAGCCATGTGGAAGATCAGGAGTTGCTGCATCATCATGATGCGTTTTTTTTGCTGCTGCCGCCAAGGCTGATCCACTTTGTTTCGACGAGGCGGGCATGCAATACGAGATAAACCCGCAGATACTCCGGGCGATCGCGCAGGTCGAATCCAGGTTCAACCCCAGAGCCGTCAACTGGAACAGCAACGGCAGCTACGATTTCGGCGTTATGCAGATCAATTCAAGCTGGGGGCATACCTATGGGGAGAAGTGGTGGAGTACCCTGGGGGACCCATGCACCAACATCAAGGCCGGCGCCATGATCCTGGCCGCATGCATGAAAAAATACGGCTATAGTTGGGAAGCAATCGGTTGTTACAACAGCCAGACCCCGGGGAAGCGCAACAAATATGCAATCACGGTATTCAGGCAGTTGCAGCGCATTGAACGCGACGACCGGCTGAATGCCGCCAAAACCAGCATGGATATCCCCAAGGAGATCCCCTCAAGCCTCAACGCTGACCTGGCGGAAAACGACCCAAAGAGCCGATATCAAGAATGATTCAATGCTTACCCAACTTATCCTCAAGGCGTTCGATGACCTCGGCAACGGTACCCTCAATATCATCCCCGTGAACGGTAAAATAGAGGAATTGGCCGGTGCGGTGCGACCAGTAGACATCACCGACCGGAAGCGGCTCAAGCAGTGAGTCGATCTTCTCATAGGAGATGAACGGCTCGCCGTCAGGCCACTTTCTGTCGAGCTTCGCCTGCTGGGCATCAGTCAATGGTATTCTGTACGTAATCGAATAGATTTCTGCCTTCATCTCTTAGTGCCTACCGACTTTATTTCGAGGAAATCGTTTCCGGTTCTTCGAAACTGATCCGGCCGATCTTCCCTGCCCGCAGCTCCCGCAGGAAAGCCTCCGATGCCCGGTTCAGGTCTACTGCACCGCCCCCGGCCAGGCATCCCAGGCGACGACCGACCGCCACTATCAGGTCGTCGGGGGAGTCTGGCAGTTCCTGCAGCCCGTAGCGGGCTTGCAGCAGTTCGGGATACCTTCGCAGCAAATATTCGCCGGCAAAAATGCCGACAGCGACACTGTCCATGGCATTATCTCCGATAGCACCGCTGACAGCCAACCGGTAAGCACCTTCCTGGTCACCCATATCCGGCCACAAAACCCCAGGCGTATCGGAGAGAACGATGCCGTTGCGTAGATCGATCAGCTGGGTAGTGGTGGTGACCGCCGGCCGGTCTCCCACCTTTGCCACGTTTTTACCTGCCAGAGTGTTGATCAGTGTAGATTTTCCTACATTCGGAATCCCCACCACCATGGTGCGGACCGGAAAGCCCGGCTTGCCCCGCTTCGGGGCCATCTCCTGGCAGAGCTTGATCAGCGGCTTGGTATCGGAGTGCTTCTTGGCAGAGAGAGGGAGCGCCCGCACCCCGGTCTGCAGTTCAAACTCCCGCACCCAGGCCTTGGTCACAGACGGGTCGGCCAGGTCGTGCCTGGTCATAACCTTGATCCAGGGCTTGTTCCGGCGCAGCTCCGCCAGCCTGTGATTGGAGCTGGAAACAGGGAGCCGGGCATCCAGCACCTCGATGACTACGTCTATCCGCTTGATCAAATCCTGGATCTGCTCCAGGGCCTTGCCCATATGTCCGGGGAACCATTGTATCGCCATAAATGTGTTATTCCTTAGCTGTGTGTTGGAGGTGATGGTCTCACCGTTAACTGAGCCAGTATTGTGGGGAAAAACCCCTACTCAGGACTTCGACTCATATCCCAATTCCAGTCATTTTGTGCACGACCTTATCAGCGATCAGGCCATCGACTGCCGCAAGATACGCCTGGGAATGTTTCGAGTTCAGGTGCTGTTCCAGGCAGGCAAGGCTATCCCAGTTCTCGTAAAAAACGAAAACTGCAGGATCTTCGTTATCCTGATGCAACCGGTATTCGATGCACCCCTCCTCCTGAGTGGTTTCTGTCACCAGTTTCAGGAGTTCGGCCTTAACAGCATCGACGGCATCACTCCTTGATGTAACCTTTGCCACTACAGTTACTGTTGACATGGTTATCCTCTTTTCTCGTGGGCTTTTTTCCCGTGCACCCGTTCATAGGCCTGGCAGAATGGGCAGATGTCCTGCTCGACGTTCTTCACAAAACCATAGACGATCCCCTTCTGGTGGTAACGGGCGTGAAGGCAGACCGGGCAAAGTTCGCATACCTTTGCCAAGGCTCGATCCAGGGAGGAAAGCTCTTTGCCGTTCATAATAGTTTCTTTCCAACGGAGAAGGCCTTGGCGAGCAACGGCCCGACCGCGTGATACCCCTTGTGGGCGGTATCGTAGACCAGCGGCTTGATCTTGAGGATATCGGGAAGCCCGTCTTCACTCAACGTATTCAGGTCAACTTTCAGATCAACGATCTCACCGATGAACTGGGTATGTATCCCGATCTCCAGCGTATGCAGAAGGCGGCACTCCAGAACTACCGGGAACTCCTCCGCGTACGGGGCGTCCACCAGCTCGCTCCTGACAAGGGTCAGCCCGGCAACTGCGAATTTGTCGACGTCGCGGCCTGATGAAATGCCGACGTAATCGGCTTCAGCGATTTTCGCTTCACAGGCAACCCCGACGGTAAAGGCCTTGCGTTCCAGAATGCTGTCATAGGTGTGTCTGGCCTTGCGTATGGATACGGTCACGCATGGGGGATCGGAACAGCAGATGCCGCCCCACGCAGCGTTCATAACGTTGGGCTTGCCTGCTTTGTCGTAGGTTCCGATCATAAGAACAGGTGTGGGGAAAAGGAGGGTTTTCGCGCCTAATGATTTTTTCATGGTTACCTCGCTCAATTCAACTACTCATTACTCTTGATGATAGATGATGTCACGCCGCCTGTTCTTCAACAACGCTGATTCTGGACGATGCAAATTTCACCATATCAATACATATGAAGGGTTTGGTGTCAACGACAATGGCGTTGTTCTGGTGTGGCAGGCAAAACTCTGCAGGGATCGCCACTCGGGCGACAGACCAACAAATGAAAAAAACTATGCCCAGCCGCGTTCAAATCTGCGCGCCGCGGTTACTGAGCAGGGAATGCCAGCCGGAAACCGTTGTCGTTGTTCTGGCTGCCGGGAACGTCTCCGCTGCGGACTGCTGTCCGGAGGTCTTCGGCAGAGCTGCTCCAGCTACCGCCGCGAGAGACGCGGTTGGAGCCTGCCAGGGCGCCGCTGGGGTTTTCCTCCGGGCTGTTCGCGTAATAGTTCTCATCGTACCAGTCCGCGCACCACTCCCACAGGCTGCCGCTCATGTCGTAGATGCCCAGCCCATTGGGCTTCCTGGTGCCAACCTCATGAGTTTTATCGCTGCTGTTGGCCTCATACCAGGCATAATCCCCCAACCGTTCCAGATCACTGGTGCCGGCATACTGCTCATTCCTGCCGCCGCTTCTGGCAGCGTACTCCCATTCCGCCTCATAAGGCAGACGAAAATTTTTGCCGGAACCGGCATTCAACTTCCGGATGAATTCCTGGGCATCTTCCCAGCTTACCGAGTCCACCGGGCAGCTAAGGCCGCACCCCTTGAATGCTGCAGGGTTCTTCCCCATGACCTTCTGGTACTGAGCCTGCGTAACCTCGAATTTGCCGACGTAAAAGTCATCGACGCAGACCTTGTGGACCGGCTTTTCGTTGCCACTGCCGCCGGCAAAGGTATTCCCCATCTGGTAACACCCCCCCTTGACAAGGACGAACTCCATGCCGGTGACCGCGTCGGTGTAACCTGCGGCCTGGCCGACAGCTGCAGATAGTGCCAGGGTCAACAATGCAATCAGTAGTCTCATGTTGTTTCTCCTTTCACAGTGCTGCGTCTGATTAAAATATATCGCCAATATCCCGTGAGAGCAATTCGATCGTATTCACAACAATCCCCCAAAAACGACCGTATTGTCTCAGGGTAGCAGGTGCCTGCCTTGCTGAATCCATACAGGCTGTAGATGAACGACCTGATCACAGACATCTCATCCTCCCCCTCCTCAACCTTGCAGTTCAGAAGTTTAACTGATATCGTTCAATCCAAATTATACTCCCAAATTCACGTTAATGATTCTTTGCGGGGGAAATCCGGTGATTGGAAAGGACGTTACCTAGAGTCTGGAAGGAATTGAGACGAACCATGACTGAAACTATTGCTGCATCAACACCGACTATACTGCCCGTGCTGAAGCTCTTCATTATTCCGGTCGGAGGGGGGATTCCTGCCGGTGTTATGCTCGCCCAGTCCAAAGGGTTGGCCTGGCCCATTACCACCCTGCTCTACCTGGTTTCGGATATTATACTGGCCTTTGCCTTTGAACCAATCCTGCGCATTATCGCCTTTATCTGCGGCAAGGTTTCATTTCTGGCCCGCTTCAGCACTGCATTGAAAGCGGCAACGGCTCGGAGCGTGACACATTTTGGTGGAACTGGTGCCGGTCCAATAGCGCTGATCATGATCGCTTTCGGTGTTGATCCCATGACTGGGCGTGCTTCGGCACTGGCGGCAGGCCATGGCTTCATTACCGGCTGGGCCATCGCCATCGCTGGCGACATGCTCTATTTTGCCGTCATTGCGATCACCACGCTGCGTCTGAACTCGTACTTTCGCGACCCTGACACGACCATGTTTATCGTTCTTGCCGCAATGTTCTTCCTGCCAGTGGTGATACGCCGAATTAGATCAATAGGATTGCTCTATCAAAGGTCTGAGAGGGCGTGAAACAGCGAGTGATTCTCCAACCGTTGCAGTTACAACTAGCTGCGATTATTGGTTGACGACTATATTGCAGCTGTTCGTGGACAGGTCAAATACGACTTTGGCCTTATTTTGCTGCACCTGCACCTGCACCTGTTCGATCTTTTCCTCGAGTGTGTAGGGAGAGTCCCCGAGTTCTTCCCATTCCCTGGTCACGAACTCAGCGATCATGTTATACAGAATCTCGGGTCTGATACGGTCAAGCGGAACTTCGACACCCTCTTCGCGATAGTCCGCCCGTCTCTGTTGCCGGTAATCGTCATCAGGCACAATTTGGACGTCCAGTTCTGACTTGCGTGTCCGGTCACCCATCTACTGGAATCCGGCAACCTGGGCCTGGTACATGGTGACCTGAACAAAACGAACCGCAAACTCTTTCTTGCACCTGGCACAGGGGATAAAGAACGGCTTGCCGCTTTTGCCCTTCTCCAGTGGTATCTCATGACGGGCATGGCAGTATGGGCAGTTCGCCGCAACAGGTGGCTGGGCGGCAGGTTTAGCTTCACTCTTACGCTTTGGCTTGGCTGCAGAAACCGGGGCATTGACATTCAGCTCCGGAACCTTCTCCTGTTGTGTCTCAGTCATGACTGTTTTCTCCGCTTTCTTACGCTCGCGTTTCGTATTTTGCGTTCTGGGCGCCAGCTCTGCCTCGGGCAATGAAGTCACCGCTGCCGGGGTCTTTCCCTTCAATGCCAGCTTCCAGGCCTTTGGTAGGGACGAGGCTGAAAAGCGCAACGGTTTGCCCGCTCTGGTCTGTGCCGCTCCTCCCTCTATTACGTAGTAACGATCGCGATAGAGCACCAGCACCTTGTTCCCTATCTGCGCCGCTTTCGTGCCCGCACAGTTCCTGTTGTCAAGCCAGAATGACACCGCCTCGTCCATCTGCCGGTCCTTTCATTTTACCAATATACCGCTGGGTATGAAGGTATGTTCTTCACAGCCAGGCAAATTACTTTAGGCTGATTCCTGATTCGCCCAGAGCCGTAACTTGAAGCGACAAACGATCCGATGCAACAATAGCCTCACCAAGCCTCAGAGATTTCACAGTACCGGAGAGTTCCACATGGTCCGCAAGCCTGATTTTTGCTAACGCTGCTGACGCTTTTAGGCGAGCGGATTCAAGTTGTTCGACGATTGTCGTATTGAGTTTGTCTTTAATAACATTTCGGATCGTACCGTTGAACAACCAACTGCCGACACCAATCAGCAAGCCGGCATTTCTGGTATCAAAGTCGATATTGTCAAAAGTCAGAGAATTGTTCTCAGGGTTGTAAACCGGCTTGGCAAGCAGTGTCAGTTCGCCGTCAAAATCTCCGGTAGCAGCCAGATCAATAACGAGACGGCCATCATCGCTTTTCAAGCTGAAACTGCGAACTGTAATCTTCTTGTCATCGCCAAAGGTTTTGTTAATCAGGATCGGATTCAATGCAGTGACAAGATCCGCGAAGAAAATATTGGTCCCCAGCTGAATATGGAACTGGTTATCGAAGTTTGCGAGCTGCTGAATTTGCGGCAGCGGTCTGACCGGAGGCGAACCCGGTTTCGGCCCGATGACTATTTCAGCGATCGTAACAAGACCGATTGATAGGCGAAGCCTATTATTGGTTGCCGATATCGGACTCATGAGTATCTTTTCCGGGGACATTCTCAACCAAGCGCTGAAGTTTTTATCGACCAGCACCGGATTAAACGCGTTCTGCCAAACTGGGGTGATTTTTTCACGCAGCCTGACAGTATCATTGATCTTGTTATCTATGACAGGAGCCAAAAGTCTCTGCACCGGCTGCGTAACACCTTCGACAAGACTTTTAGGCTTCAGCGTCACCATACCGAGCCGGATACTGTCAGAAAGCCCGTCAGAAAGCCCGGTGTAGTATAGCTCCGTCTTCAATCGCCAGTCAGGTGAGACGCTTACTTTCGCTTTGAACCGGAGGTCGGTCTTGAGTGGGGCAGTAGTAAACATTCCATAGCCAATGGTTAGCTGGACAGGTATTGAAATATAAACAAAATCGTTTGCTGCAGTTACGGCCACTGATCCGGCACGCAAGATTTCTACAGAAGTACCTAAACTGCCCTGGCCTTTATATAATTCCTTTTTGATCGACTGATTCAAGATGTTACCGAGATCAGCTGCTGTAGTTTCAACTTTAAGAATGATTGTCGAGGATTGGACCCCGTTGCCAGCAGCTTCGCAGATGGTTGAAGCCAACAGGAGCAGTGCCAGCAAACTGAAAAGGTGAAGGATTTGACGCATGTATTTGAACCTCGCTCGAGTTGTATAATGTATTAAGAGACAAGAGAGAATAAAGGTTTTGCTGTAAGGCGTCAATCAATGCGGACCTATTCGAAGGTTGTGCGTGGCTACGAAAATTTCGCGCAGGAAAACGATCAAACCTACGATCAATAGCAGCATTACTAAAATGAAAAGAACGGCAACGGGCGTCTTCAGGTCTAGAGTAACAAAGCTCTCGACAAAAAGGGTTGCGATAAGTGTGCATACGAATAGTGCAGCGGCAGTGCAAAGTGTTATAGCAGCACCGATCAGATTTGCCCTTTTTGACAGTACAGCCAGATGGGAATTGATGTGGGCAATCTCGCTATTTGAGTTTTCGGCTTCCAGCCTGGCTTCCCAAACCCTTGCCCGGTCGATTACCCGGTGTAATCGATTTGTCAGGACACTGAGTAAAGTCCCTATTGCCGTGAGGAGAAAAACCGGGGCAATGGAAAGCTGAATGACGCGACCTATGCTGTTAGCCGCAAATGCCTCAATCAAGTTAAGCCTCCAATTCTATAAAATCGTCAATAACTCGAGCAATAAATACCACGGGCAACATCATGAGGCAAACAACTTGTGCGATTATGCAACCGGGAATTCTTCAATCATCAATATGCAACGCAGGATGCCACTGATTAATACCTGAACGTATTGCCGCAAACTGATCCAACAATTGACACAAAAAAACAGCCGCCTAGCATCTCGCTAAGTGGCTGTTTCAATGGTCGGTGCTACTTCAATCAATCTATACTAATAAGTCAGTAACAACGTCTAATTGGCAGTCACATTGATAACTATGCTCTGTTCAACAGAGTTCCCCACAATATCACTGACCCTGATGAGGACATTTCTATCCCCCAGCTGGTCTGAGGCTGGCGTCCAGGAGACGAGGCCGGCAGAAGACACTGTCATGCCCGATGGCGCTGTCAGGAGGGTATAGAGGAAGGTGTCGCCACTATATGGGTCGTTGACGGTCATTTGGTAGTTGTACGCTGTCCCTTGCTGAGCTGATGTGGGCGGAGTCGAGGTGATAACAGGTGTATGGTTTGCCTCGTTCGGCCCGTAGGAACAAGTTGCCTTGGCATATGCCAGAGTGGTCACGCTCTGTTCGGCGCTGTATGGTGAACGCTCGGTCCCTCTGTAGGAACGAACTCTGTAGTAATAGGTCTTTCCGGGGCGCAGACCGCAACTGTCGGTGTAGAAAGTTTCATCGCCCTTGGCAATGGTTGCAATAGTCGACCAACGACCGGACGCAAGCTTCATCTGAATCTCGTATCCTTCAGGGAGAGCGCAACTAGTTGGGATGCAGACTGATCCGTCGTAGTTCCATTCTATTGTGACGCTTGTCGGATTGGCTGGCGTTAGCGCTGTGATGGCGACGCTCCCCAGGGTGAGGGTGGTCACCGTTGCCTCGCTGCCCGGAGTGGAGTAAAGACCGGTGGTGTTCCAGGCCATGACCCGATAGGAATAGGTAGTGCCGGCCTTGAGTCCGGTATTCTGGTAGGTGAGATCGGGCTGTTCTATAACCAGCTCCCAGCTGCCGTTTCCTTCCTTCCGCTCCAGCCGGTATTTTGTCGCACTCTGACTGCTGCTCCACGCCAGATCCAGGCGAGTATTGGAAACAACAGTTGCCGTTAATGTGGCCGGCGCGGCAGGTGTAGTTGTGGTCGACTGAACGTTGCTTACGGTTGAGTAGCCGTTGACGATGTTCCTCGGTGAAACCCTGTAGTAGTAAAGGGTCCCAGCCAGGACAGAGGCGTCGCAGTAGGTGGTTTCATTTTTGCTGATGTTGAAGGCCGCCGTCCAAGTGGTGTTGTCAGGGCTTCTTTCCACCTTGTACCCTTCGTTGGCAGCGATATTGTTCCAGGTGAGGCAGATGTTGCCTGCCGTGATGCCGGAGAGTGGGTTCAGTACCGGCGTGGCGAGCAGGGTCGTCTGCGTGGCCGGTGTGGTGGAATATGGAGAATCCCCGGAGCCGTTATAGGATCTCACCCGGAAACAGTAGGCCGAACCGGTGGTGAGGCTGACGATGGGCACCGAGACGCCCGCCTGGGAATTTTCGGTGATCCCGTTCCAGTCTTCGGCGGAGCAAGTTGCAGCCACCCTCGGCTTGTACTGGTATCGGTAGCCGGTGGCACCGGAGCTGGCGGCCCAGGAGAGGGTAACCGAGGTCAAGGAGGCCGGGGTGGCGGTCGGGGTGCCCGGCGTCATCGGGATGGTGAGCGCGCTGGGGTTCGAGCTGGTCCAGAAGGAGTTGCCGTTGCCCCATACTGCCTGGACCCGGAAATAGTAAGTCGTGCCACTCATCAGGCCGGTAACGTTGCGCGACGTTACGTTGCCGGAGTAGCTTCCGGGGCTGGTGAATGCGCTGGATGTGCTCCACTGGAGGGTGTAGCTGGTGGCGCCTGTGACCGCGGGCCACGAAACGTTGACCGAGTTCTGGGTCGCCCCTGACGCCGTAATACTCGCCGGAGCCTGCAGATAGGTGATAACGCGCGGTGACGAGATTCCGGTGTTATTGAACGACTTGACCTGGTAGCAGTAGGTTGCCCCTGGGGTTAGACTGGACGGGGTATTGCTGTAGGTAGTTGCCGGGAGTGTGGCCGGGGTCACGGCTGACCAGTCCTCGGTGGTGCAGTCGGCACCGGCCAGCTGTTTCTGGTAGAAATAGTAACCGGTCTCACCAGGGACGTTCTCCCAGCTAATGACGCCGGCAGCCGCGGACATGGTGGCCGGGGTCCTGGGGGTGGTGGTGCCGTATATCTCGTTGCTGTAGGCGGAGTAAGCCGAAGTACCGATCTTGTACCTGACCCGGTACTGATAGGTATTGCCGGCGGTAAGCGCCGGGGAGTCGTTAAGGTAGGTCGTCGTGTCTGCGGCAAGAAGCGCCGGCGGGTTGAGGGTGGTCCAGGCGGTCCAGCCGGTCGGCGGGCTGGCCGGGTTCTCCTCCTGGTTGTTCAGGGTCCGCCGCTGAATCTCGTAGCCGCTCTCGCCGGTAGCATCAGCCCATGTGAGTTGGATGGCGGTGGCCGATTGCGGGACAACCGATGACAAGCTGGTCGGGTTGACAGTGGTAGTGGCCGGTGTGGCTGTGGATGTTGAATTGCTGAGACTGTTGTAGGCATAGACCTGGAAGTTATAGGCAGTGGCCGGGGAGAGGCCGGGCACGGTATAAGTGATGACGTCCTTGGCGAGCGCCAGGTTCATCCGCACCCCGTCCTTGATGATGTCGTAATTGGTTTCGCCTAGGATATCAGTCCAGGTAAGGGTTACCGAGTTGTTGGTGATGTTGGAGGTAGTCGGTGCCGCCGGCGTGGGAATAAAAGTGGTGGCTGTCCGATCTGGAGAGCTGTAAGTGGAGTTGGCGCCGTTCAGGAGTCCCTGCATCCGGAACTTGTAGGTGCGGCCAGGGGTGAGAGGAGTGACGTTCCCTGAGATCGAGTTGGCCGCGAAGGCGGTAAAGTTCGTCCAAACTCCCCAGTAGGCGCCGTTGACATCGACACAGGAGACGGGGTCGTTGTTGGTGCAGGCGGCGTATGATGCCTGGTAATTTGATTCATTGCCGTTGGGGCTGTTGTTGGTGTCGGTCCAGCCAAGAGCAACCGTGGTGGTGCTTGTGCCGGTTGCCGAATTGAAGGTCGGCGCCTGGAGCAGGGTGGTGGCCGACACCTCGGCGCTGTAGGCGGAGTCTCCGGAAGCATTGCGGCCCTTCAGGCGGTAGTAGAAGAGCGTACCGGTGTACAGCCCGGTGTCGTTGTAGGTGATGCTGTTCTGTGCCAGGTTGCTGCCGACCTGGCCCCATGCTCCGCCGGCCCCGGTTTTGCGCTCAAGAATGTACTCGGTTTCGGTTTCCAGATCGGTCCAGGCGAGGTTGATCTGGGTGGTCGATGCGACCACGGGGGCGCTCATCACCGGTGCCCCCGGAAGCGATTGTTCGATGTACTGTGAGCCACCGATGGCGTTGGATGCCTTGACGCGGTAGTAATAGACCGTGCCGGCGGTAAGTCCGGAGTCGCTGTGGGTTGTCACATCGGCAGCCTTGGTGGCCAGGACTGCCCAGCTACCGGCAGTACCCACCTTGCGCTCGATGGTGTAACCGGTCTCGCCGGCAACGTTGGTCCAGGAGAGGTTGATCTGGGTCGCGGAGACGGCAGTCAGGGTCAGCGGGGCCGGGGTGAGCGGCGGAGTGTCCGCCTGCACATATTTGGTCTCGGTGCCTCCGGCATAGGCGGTTACCCGGTAGCAGTAGCTGTTTGCCGGGATGACCGTACTGTCGGTGTAGGTGATCTGGTTCGCTTCCGGACTCGCCAGCAGGGAAAAAGAGAGTGTCGACGCGCTGCACGCCTCGGCCTTACGGTAGATCCGGTAGCCGTCTTCCGCCAGAGAGTTGTCGCTCCAGGTGACGATGACGCTGGCGTTGGTAGAAGAGGTTATCACCGGGTACGGGGGCTGAAGGGTGGCACCCGACATCTTGAAGACCAGGTAGTCGGCATTGAGTGACTCGTTCTCGCTGTATCCGGCCATGAACGCCTCGCCCAGCCGGTTGACGGCAACCGAGGATGCTTCGGCCATATACCCTTCGGAGTTGGGGTCCGTTATCCACTCCTCTAGGCTGGGGACCGCTGTTCCTTCTAGGATTGTCCCATCACTTTTGATCCTGAACGCCAGGGCTGATGTGTTGGTCCAGTCGGTTGTACTACCGGCGACAAAGATGTTGCCCGAGAGGTCCGTACTCATAGATTTCAGTTCTTCATCGGTATCCGGCCTCATGATGGTACTCGACCAGATCTCGCCACCATTCGCATTGTAACGGATAACATGGAAATCGGCATCGTTGTTTCGGGTACGGCTCGTTCCGGCTACCGTCACGGTCGATCCGTCGATGGGGTCGACCGATATCGCGGCCGCCCAGTCGTCGCCATGCGCCGGCCCGTCGTATGTAGGTTGCCAGGTTCTCCTCTGGGAGGATACATCAGCCCCGTCATACTTGATGGTGATAAAATCCCGCCCATTGGCACCGGTGGTGACAAAGCCGGCCACATAAGGGTTGCCGCTAGGGTCGATGGCCAGAGCCAATCCCTGGTCGTCGCCATAGCCGCCATTATAGAGATCTTCCCAGATGAGTGCGCCGGTGGCCCCGCTGTATTTTGCGGTAAAGATGTCACGGTTAGTGCCGTTATGGCTGGTCCCGGTAATGAAGATGTCGCCCTTCTTGTCAAAAACCACTGCCGAAGGGATATCGTCACCCAACTTGTCGATGATCACCGGTATCCAGGCACGGGTCCCGCTGGCAAGGTATTTGATGAGATAGATATCCTGATTGTTCTGGGCATTCTTGCCGTATCCCACCACCGCAATGTTGTTGTTTGCATCGGCGCTGGACGATATGGCAGTGGCCCGGTCATCGATGCCTCCCGGTCCGTTAAACTGGTCCTCCCAGGTAAAGCTCCCTCCGGTGGGCGGGTATTTAATGGTGAAGATGGAGTTGATGTTGCCGCCGGCCTGGGCATAGAAAAGTTCGGAGTGTCCTGAAACCAGGACGTCATTATTATTGTTGATAAAAAGACAGGTCGGAACGTCCAAGCCGTTCTGGGCGCTGTCGTAACGGTTGTTCCAGGATTGGTTGAGCGACCGGTCAAACTTCATGGTGAGGTAATCGAGCCCGCCTCCGCTACCTGGTAGCCCTTCGATCATCTCCTTGCTGTCGCTGTATCCGGTCACAACCGGGTTGTTGTCCGGCCCGGCTGCTATCACCTTGGCAAAGTCGTCGCCGTTGTATGTGCTGTCAAAAACGTAAGGGGATGTGTTTGTGATAAAAGCGATGTACTGGGTGAGAACCCGGGCCGTGTTGCTGAAGTGGGAGGAGTTCTCCGTGTTGAATGCCCTGACCCGATAATAATAGTAGGCGTCGACAGTAATGGTGGTGTCGGTATAGGTAGTCGAGCCCACCGGAAGCGGATCGATCGGGAGGTCGGTGAAATCGGTGCACCCCCAGCCGGTACAGCGCTGAACGATGAACCCTGTCTCGACAGAGTGAAGGTAATCCCATCTCAAGGTAACGGAACTGTCGCTGTTGAGGGTGGTGGTAAGGTTTGTCGGCGGATTTATAAGATCAGGATCGTATTTGACCACATGGTAATCGAAGCCTGTGGCCGCTGAATCGGTCCACCCTGCCACCAGTACGTTTCCGGCCTGGTCGAGCCCGATCCCTATTGTGCGGTCGTTTCTGCCGATAGAGACATCCAGTCCGACCTGCCAGAGTTCCGTCCCGTCACTTTTTCTGTATTTGACGGTCTGATAGCTGTCGTTATTATTGTTGGCGATTGTGTAGCCGGTGACAAAAAGATCACCGCCTTCATCCACGACGATCCCTGTGGCTGAAGCAATGTCATCATTACCGTTGTAGGAGTTGAAATTCTTCTCCCAGGCGACAACCGGGGTTTTTACCAACGGGTCGACGGGATCGATATATTTCGCCGTGTAGAAGTCGTGCTTTGCGTCAAGTGTCCAGGTATACCCGGTTACGTAGACGACTCCGGAAGCATCAACAGCAAGACCTGTCGGCTCGTCGTCAAAGGCGCCGTTGAAGACATACTCCCATATTACATCACCGGTCGAGGCCGAGTATTTGGCTGTGTAGATGTCCTTGTCCAGGTCGTTGACCGTAACCCCTGTGACAACCACGTTGCCAAGGGTATCGAAGAGGACCTCCCGCCCCATATCATCCTTGCTTCCGCCTTGTGCAGCGGTTGCATATCGCTTCTGCCATGATGTCTCCGCTGCGATATCGTAACGTATCGTCAGAATGTCGTAATCGTTGCCGTTCCAAGAGCGGCCGGTGACGGCAACCTTTCCGTTGCCGGCGGCAATCGACTCTGCAATATCGTCGCCAGCGGAGGGGTGTCCGTAGGTTGCTGTCCAGCTGGGAGTATTGGTGTTGTCGATCTGGCCGTCTTTGGGATATTTGAGGATGATATAGTCGAGGTTGCCCTGGCTGTTCTGGGTGTAGCCGGCAACGAAGACATCACGGTTCTCGTCGGTGGTTACCGCCATGCCGCTGTCCATGCCGCCGGCTGCTCCGTTGTAGGTATGCTGCCAGATGACGGTGCCGTTGGCACCGTTATATTTTATGGTGTGCATGTTATTGTTCGTACCGTCAAGGACGCGACCAGTGACGATGATGTTGTCGTCCTTGTCCACAGAGATCGCATTGGCCTGGTCATTGCCGCCGATCTTGTCGAAGTGTGCCCGCCAGGCAATGCCGCTACCGTCGGCCTTGAACTTTACCGTCCAGAAATCGTTATCCGTGTCTCCGTTAAGATTGCGGTAGCCGGTGATGATGACACTGCCGCTGGAATCAACTACGGAACGGCGAGCCTCCTGTTTCCCGGCCTGGGAATCCTGTTGCTGCCAGAGGATGTCACCCCCGGCCGCGAAGAGCTCGCCTGTCCCGAGGGCCAGGAACGATGCCACTGCTATGGCCGGCATGAGGAGCGGCAGAAATCCTCTTAAAATGGTGCGGCAGATTTTTCTATGGTCAAGTCGGTTCATTGGCGAGCCTCCGGGTGTATTGGATGCAGTCACGTCGCTTACGGCACTGTCGGCCATGGTGTCTTCAGGTTCCAGTAGTTTTTGTTCGGCCAGGTCCCGCTTGTGTGACATGCGACGCCTGCCTCGTAGCTGGCAAAATTGCCGAGCAGGTTACCATTCGGGTACCCTCGGTACTGGCCATGGCTCCCTGCGTACGCATATTGGCTGCTCGCCTTCCAGGGGGTTCCTCCGGATGGCCGGTTGCCGCGGTGCTGGTAGTCGAGGCAGTTGGTCTGCATCAGGCGAGGCAGGCCGGAGTTGTGCGGCTGATGGCACTTGGAGCAGGTATAGTTGTGTTCAGTGTTGGCTCCCCATCCCTTGACCGATTCGTGGATGCGGTCGATGCTTTTCCATCCCTGGTCCTTGTTAGTACCGTTGGTAAGGCTCGATTTCACGTGGCACTGGAGGCAGAGCCCGGCGAATTTGCTGTCGTCCTCGCTGATTTTCCCTCCGACTCCGAAGGTGTTCCTGTCGATATTGTGGTTCGTTATTGGGGTGATCGAAGGATACCAGCTATACTGTCCCCACGAGAGGGCGGTCGAGGATGCCCCGGACGGATTCGGCGGCGGCGAGTCCTCCTTGTATGGGGAGGTCATCCAGGTTCCCTTCAGAAGCGGCACCGCATACGCCTGGTCCGCACCTAACGACGGCGAGACCCCGTGCGGATCGTGGCAGGCAGCGCAGGTACCGCCGATCGTGTCGGCCGGCGTGGTCGCCAGTGTAGAGGATGCCTTCATGTGCCCGCCGACAATTGTCGCCTTGGTGGCACGTTCGGGGAACCGGGCCGTGGACCCCTTGGTCCCCTGGCCGAATTTCGGGGTGTCTTTATACCCCATGATCGCCGCCGTTGCCCCGAAGGTCGCCTGGTACCCCCACGGTGTGGTCCCGGCGTTCTGGCTCAGGTGACAGTCGAAGCACTGCCCGGCACCGGCGCTGTAAGGATTTATCGCCGCCGGGTTCTCGTTGGCGGATGCCTTGTAGCTCATGGTGTAGCCGCCCTTACCGGCCTGAGTCTCCTTCAGGTTGCCGCCGTTCTTGGTCCCATTGAAGGTCTCGTAGCTGGTGGTGTTGCCGGTAACCTTGGAACCGTGCGAGCTGTGGCAGTCAAAGCAGGTAACGCTATAGCTGCCATTTCTGCTATTGATTATCGAGGAATCAGTGCCGGTGGTCGCGCTCCATCCGCCGGCATTGGCAGTCGCATTGCCGTGGGCAGAGAACGCCTTGTTGACGCCGTACTTGCCGGTGGTGTTGTACTGGCTCCACCTGGCGGTACCGGTCTGGGAGTAGCGGGCGTCGATGCTCTTCTTGTCCCAGGCGTACTCCCGCGGCGTCCGGCAGTCGCCAAACGGCTGGGTATCGTTGTTCTGGTCGCTGTGGCAGGAGATGCAGTGGGTGTTCAGCTTGGCAACTTCTTTCCTCGATGTGGAAAGAATTGGAAAACTGACTTTGCTTGCCAGGAACTGGATGGCCGTGGAGCTGTTTTTGTAAACCGACGGCCGGAACCGGGCACCCCACACAACCAAGTCAACTTTGGCGTTCTTGACAGTGGAGTGGTTCTTATAGTTGTACCCCTCGTGGTGCTGGACATCGATCAGCCCCTCAGGCGTCGATTCCCAGTGACAGGCGTAGCAGTGCTTGTTGCTGACATCGACCCCCTGGACATGGTGCGAGTTCGCTTTCAACTGGCTCATGACGTCCATCCGCATGCCGATCGCGCCGGCGTGGCACTTGGTGCAGTCGCGCGGGAGACCGAACCCGGAATGACGAGGCACCGGCTTGTTGAAGTGACAAGTAGTGCAGCTTTGCTTGTTGCCGTGGCTGTCGCTGAAGCGGTGTTCGTGGCAGACTGTGCAGACACGGCTGGAGTTATGCCCATCGCCTCCGTCACTCCTGAAATGCTGGCTCCCGGCAGAGTGGCAGACATTGCAGATTCCGTCGAACGGCGCCGATATCCTGGCATAGTCAAGTCCGCTCTGCTTACGGGTGAACGTGACGGGAGCCCGTGTTATCGGCTTGCCGAACTTGCCATCCGTGGTGGTGGCAACCATGCTCTGGATCATGTAGATATTCTTGTCGCCATGTGGATCGTGGCAGTCCCAGCAGAATTTCCCGCCTTTTGTGACGCCATTCTCCTGCAGGGCCTTATAATGCTTGTAACCAAAATGGGCCGATGTTGCCCGTGCCTTCTTCGGCTTGATCCATCCTGTCCCAGGATTGAACCCCAGTGAATATTTGAACGGGTCGCTGGAGGTATGGCAGCTCACGCACTTGTCGCCGCTGTCGTCGTCATGGCACTTGAGGCAGACACCCATCATAACGTACTGGTTTTTGATGTCATCTTTCTGGGCTTTGGTCCAGGTGCCGGCGTTACTGTTGTGCCCCTTATGGGCTCCGGTGGTGAACAGTTCAGTATCCGAGGTGTGGCAGGTGATCGTTCCATCAACCCCGTTTATGCAGTTAACGGTGTATTTGTGGCCCGGATACCGGTTCTCGGTGGAGCCGTTGGCCAGCTTGAAAAGTATCCCGGAACCAGTTGCCTGAGGGGCCAGCGATTCAGTTTGGTTCACATGACAGCCGATGCACTCGCTGGCGTCGGCTGTCCACTCCATGTGGCAATAGACGCACTCCTTTTCGAACCGCTGTTCAAACTGGTTGTGGATCCTGAGCCGGAAAGGGTTACTGCTGTAATTGTGGAAGACTTTATTGTCATGGCAATACCAGCAGGGGTTTCCGGGGAAATTTGCAGCCGGGTTTCCGGACGCGGGGTAGCGGCCTGAAGTTGAATATCGGCCATGACCAGTGGTTGCCCATTCGCTAAGGTTGATTTTTGCCTGAGTCCCGTTAAAAATCGCTCCATAGTCGTCATTATCAGCGTTGGTAGTCCCGTGGCAGCCGAGACAGATAATAGTACCATTTACCGTATCGCCCCAGACCGGGTCAGTTCCCATGTTGATGTGGCAGCTCGTACCCGAGCAGGTCTTGGTGTCTTTGTTGTAACTACCACCATTTTTGAAGGCGACATCAAGGATGCGGTTAACGTGTTTGTTCCCGTTAAGGTGGGCGACTTCATTCATTGAGCCGGTGGTATGCGGATGGCATCCAGTGGCGTTACAGCTGTTGTCAGCCTGTCTGATGGTAAGATAATGACACAGGTCACAGGAGAAATTGGTTTCTATGTGCCTTGTGTGGGAGTTGGCCCGCGTCTTGCCGGCGCCCGCGTTCAAGAACATCGGGATTGCGGATTTCCATTCTTCACCTGTTGGCCATTGATACTCGTTGGTGGTCCCTGGTTTCAGGAATTTGGACGGCAGGGTCCATATCTTGCCGGTACCGTCTGTTCTGCCGTCATGGCAGCTGGTGTCGCTGCATGAACCGAGGGGGTGGCCATGGCAAGTGTTGCACTTGGCTGACGGTTCTGTCCATGCAAACGGCCTGACCGATGCCGGGTTCACGCTGCCGTCGCTGTGACAGTAGACGTTGTAGCATTTCTTGGTCGATTGTTCGTAACTTGCATCATCTTTCCCGACAATATTCCATTCCGGGGCCATCTTTATATCTTTTGCACCATTGACGTGCATTGTCTTGTCTGAGATGACACCCGCAGTGTTGACGGTGTTGTTGTGACAGTAGTAACAGGCGTATTTTCTGATCCATTGTGGTCCAACAAGCTTGCCATGACCATTGGACGTCATGTTGAGGTACGGGGAGCAGATCTGTTTGTCGCTGTTCCAGGTCCCGCCGCTTGAATAGCAGTTGAAAGACGTATTGTCTTCAGTTTTCCCCTTATGGCAGGAAAAACAGGTTGTTGTTTTGGTGGAGGACCAGGTTAAGGGTATGTTGGGGCCATGACCCTGCCCGTCGTCGTGGCAGTAAATATTGCTGCAGCTGCCGTTTCGGGTGGGATGCTGGCTTGGAAGATAGTTCGGGTAATTAATATTGCTGTTATAATTGCCGCCGTTGTTCGGGGAGGTATTGAATCCGACGGCGAGAGGACGTGCCCCTGACTCAAGGGGATGCGTGATCGGGTTTAGGTCATTTTGGTGATCAGGATGGCATTTAATGCAGCTTCCTGTGTTGTTTCCATAATATTCGCCATGTTTCTTGCCATGCGCACCGTCCGTAGGGGGAGCGCCGTGGCAAGAACCGCATGCATCGGCAGGGTTATGATCCCCCCATGTCTTGGTCAGATTTTCGAAGTGGCAGTTCACGCCATTGCATGCTGCAGGAACAGGCTCCGGGGTCTGAGGAAAAAAGATAGAAGCGCCGCTCGAAGAAAGAGTGTCGTAAACAGTCCTTCTCGGTGAGTCATTCACCTTGGCATTGAGAGAGATAACACCGTTCCGGTGATCGCTGCGATACGCAGAGCTTCCGGAGTGACATTTTTCGCAATTGGAACTTGAAGCAGTTTGAGGGAGATGCTTACGGTGGCTCCCCCGAAAAGCCCCTGTTAACGTGTTTCTTTCTCCGGAGGGGTCATCTAGGGGACGTATGTCGGCAGGCTCCTTATTGCCGTGGCAACCAGAACACTCGATAGCCGCTCTTCCGATTGCCGGGTGCATAAAGATAAACGTCGCAACCAGAGCCATCATTATAAATGAGCAGGAGTGGTACCCTCTCCTCGGCCAACGGTTCATGGTGCCTCCTTGATGCAAGCTTAAGTGGGTATTCAGTTGTATATGACCAAATATGAAAACTCATACTGTATCTACTGGTATGCAGGGCAGACGGCAGTGAGAGTTTCCAATTGAGACAATAAGGCTGGCAGTTCAGCAATGAATGATTCAAAGAATATTTATGACATGCAAAATTTGAACCATGTGATTAAATTGTGTTAATGTTAGCAATTACAATAAGTTGCACTAATAATACAGTTCTAATCAGCTTGAATACTTCGCTTGTTGCCGTGACATAAGTCAAATGGCGCATAGTTTTAGTTCACCTTTGTCATCTTTTTCTTAATGATTTTATGGATATTCACCAAGAGCAATGTTCACAATAATGTCCCCCTGCTAGACATTGTGGTATGGAAATTGCGTCCACAAAATAAAAATATATAATTATTTGCTATTAATTGTAGCTTCGTATAGCTAATCCTTTCTTAATGACAATTGCATCAGGCTGTCATCTATTTCATGCCGGTCATATACCATGGGAGTCCAATGACCGGATGCAGAGCGAATTCAAGTTATTTAACGTAAAGGTATTCTGTGTTATGCCCATCTTAATGAAGGAGAGCCATTTATGATTGAAGATAATCGAGGCCAAGACGATCTTGATTTCACACCTCCGAGAAAAGGGATTTCGCGCCGGGATTTCCTCAAGTATTGCGGCTTGGTAGCGGCTGCCCTCGGGCTTGATGCATCCTTCATCCCCCGGATTGCCCAAGCCTGGGGAGGCGCTCGTCCTCCCATAATTTGGCTCCAGTTTGCAGAGTGCACCGGATGTACTGAATCTTTCCTCCGTTCGACAAACCCTTTCATTGATGACATTATTTTTGGAACCGCTTCACTGGAGTATCATGAAACCCTCATGGCGCCTTCTGGTCAGAACGCCACACAAAACCTGCTGAACGCAGCCACAAACTACAGGGGTCAATTCATCTGCATCTGCGAAGGCGCCATTCCTACGGCAGACAATGGTGTTTATGGCATGATAGGAGGCAAGACCATGCTCCAGATAGCCAAAGACATCTGCCCCAAGGCCAAGTCAGTCATAAGCTTCGGCGCCTGTGCATCCTTCGGCGGCCTGCCGGCCGCAAACGGCAACCTTACCGGCGCAAGGGGTGTTCACAAGGCCCTCGGAGGGTTTTCAACGATCAACATCCCCGGCTGCCCGCCCAATCCGATCACACTCGTCGCCACTCTCACCTCCTACTTGCTTAACGGCACTTTCCCTCAAATCGATACCTATGGCCGTCCCCTCTTTGCGTACGGAACCACCAACCACGAAAATTGTGAGCGCAAGTTATCCTGTTCCGACAAGTGTCTGTATTATTACGGCTGCAGGGGGAGGACAACACACAACAACTGCTCTTCGGCGAAGTTCAATAATATTGTGAACACCCCTGGCTCCCCTGACGGGTGCTGGCCGGTCCAGGTCAATGCCCCCTGTTACGGGTGCAGTGAGCCGCGTTTCTGGGATCGCAGCAATTTCTTCTTTTATAACGGTTATTACATTAATGCTTGTGAGCCAGTAGGCCCATGAAGCATTTTTGCTCCCAATAGAGCTCATCAAGGAGAAACAGTTCATGTCAAGCAAGATTGTGATAGATCCGATTACCCGTATCGAGGGTCATCTCAGGGTGGAGACAGAAGTTGCAAATGGACAGGTTATTAACGCATGGAGCACAGGGACCCTCTTCCGCGGGATTGAGCCGATCCTGAAAAATCGCGATCCGCGTGATGCATGGATGATTACCCAGAGGGTCTGCGGAGTCTGCACCTATGTACACGGGATTACGTCGATCAGGGCCGTTGAGAATTCAATTGACCCCTATTTCGCGGTCCCCGAAAATGCCCGAGTCATCCGTAACATCCTTGGCGGTGCTCAATTCGTCCAGGACCACATCGTTCACTTTTACGCCCTCCACCTCCTTGACTGGGTTGATGTCACCAGGGCACTTTCGGCTGCAGATATGAATGCGGTTGTGGTTGCCGATCAGGCAATATCATCCAGTCGGGAACGGGATGCCGCGTATTTTGCCGATGTAAAGCAAAGGCTTTCCGATGTTGCAACCAGCGGCCAGCTTGGGCCCCTGGCAAACGGATACTGGGGGCATTCTGGGTACACCAACCTCTCCCCGGAGGTTTGCCTGATCATGATGGCCGATTATCTGGAGGCGCTTCGTATCCAGGCGCGTATCATAAAGATACACGCCCTCCTGGGCGGCAAGAACCCTCACCCCCAAAGCATGCTGATCGGAGGGGTGTCGCTGGACCTGGTGTTAGACGAATCCCAGTGGTTGGCTTTGTACTCTGAACTGAACACCCTCAGTTATGAGGCAAAGACCTTCGTTGACACTTATTACCTCCCGGATGCCACGGCAATTGCCTCAGCATACCCAGAATACAGAGCCATCGGCGGCACGAACAACCTACTCTGCTTTGGCGGCGTTGCCGATCTCTCTTCCGCAGGTGACCAGATGTTCCCGCGTGGCGCCATTTTCAACAGGGCGACTGGTTCAGTGCAGGCAGTTAACGAGGCCGAGATCACGGAGCATGTGGCTAGAAGCTGGTACGAAGGTTCTACAGCGCTGAATCCTGCCAGCGGGGCAACGAACCCGACCTATACCGGTCTCGATCTCAATGACAAATACAGCTGGCTCAAGGCCCCCCGTTACAACGGCCAACCTATGGAAGTCGGCCCTCTGGCACGCGTAATGGTTGCCTACGGGTTGGGGATTGTGCCGGCCATTACGCAGCTCGTAGGCGACTTTCTTGCCAGTACGGGGATGACACTCCCTGACATGTACTCCACCATCGGCCGGACTGCGGCACGAGCCATTGAAACAAAGTTTATCGCCGACAGTATGTATTCTGACTGGGTCAATGAACTTATGAATAGAATTAACCCTCAATTAACCACTGACACTGTTGGTCGGGTCAGTTTTACATTGCCTTCTCAACCCACCTGTGCCGGGTCATTTCTCAATGAGGCGCCGCGCGGCGCATTGGGGCATTGGGTCAGTTACTCTTCCGGTGGCGGCAATCCGCAGATCGTCAATTACCAGATGGTCGTTCCTTCCACCTGGAACTTCGGGCCACGGGATTCAAACGATGTGGCGGGACCTGTGGAACAGGCACTCGTTGGCACTCCGGTTCTAAATCAGCAGCAACCGCTGGAAGTTCTAAGGACTGTGCATTCCTTCGACCCTTGCATTGCCTGTGCTGTCCACTGAACCCCGTTCATTGTGTCGGTTGGAGTCATTTGATCTGTAATTTCGTCTTTGGCAAGAATTTGGGAGGTTGATTATGAAGGGTATTTCCCGGCAGGTCACGGTAATCGGTATTCTTCTTGTGTTGGTGCTGTCGGGCCTGAGCGTCGCCGCCGCCCCTCTCACCATCGATACTGCGCCGCTGTTGAACATCGGTACCGTTGATTTACCCTATACCGAGCAGTTCCTGTCAGCGTCCGGAGGTACCTCCCCATACTCATGGAAGGCATCGGGTATTCTGCCTCCCGGTCTTACTGTCTCCTCCGCCGGAGTTGTATCCGGTACGCCTACATCCGGGGGAATCTATAATTTCATGGTCAAGGTTACCGATGCCGTTTCGGCAACAGCAAGCAAGCAGATGTTTCTGAACATCTCTTCTCCGCGAGTGGTTTTGCCGGTGACCAAGCCGGCAAGATACGCAAACTGTATAAATTGCCATGCACAACCCGCTCCAGGGGCGCCTGTTACCACAATCAGCTCCTCTCCACCATCACCGAGCAACAGCACAGAAGCTGCTTTCTCATTCGGATCCAACCCGTCAAGTTACACAGTCAAAACCGAATGCAGCATGGACGGAGAGCTGTTTGTCACGTGCACTAGCCCTATCACTTATTATTCTCTGAGCGACGGCCCTCATACATTCATGATCCGTTCATTCGGAGACGCAGGGGAGATAGAGTCCCCGCCGGTGAGCTATAGCTGGGGTATCTATACCGTTCCTCTGGCGATTGCCACCGATTCACTGCCAAATGCCGTGGTTGGCGTCGCTTATGGACAAGCCCTGAGCGCATCGGGCAGCACGCCACCCTTCACCTGGTACATCCCACCCGGCTATCTACCCGCCGGCCTGACCCTAAATCCGTCAACCGGTGTCATTTCAGGCACGACATCATCAACTCCAGGGCATTATTTGTTTAACGCCCATGTTACCGATCCATTCAACACAACAGTGATTAAACAACTGAGTATCCAGATAGTCCCTCAGCCACTGACAATAACGACCGAATCGTTGCCGTACGGATCTCAAGGAATCGCCTATAACGCTACTCTGGCGGCAAGTAATGGAACAGCGCCTTACAATTGGTCCATCCTATCGGGAAGCCTCCCGTCAGGACTTTCATTGACCCAGAGTACTGGGGTTATTTCAGGCGCTCCGACCGTATCAGGCACTTTCCCAGTTACATTTAAAGTAACTGATTTCATAGAAGCAACTGCAACAAAAGAGCTGACCATCGAGATTGCCCCGTTGGCCAAGGTCCCTCCTAGTTTCACGTATCAGTCAATACAGGAAGCATTCATCAATGTTCCTGACGCCAGCATAATCCAGACGCTTGCGACAACCGTCATTGAAAATGTCGCCTTTAACAGACCAGTATCGGTAACACTCAAAGGAGGTTATAACCCCACCTATTCAAGCAATGCAGGAGTTACCGTAATACAAGGAACTGTAACCATCCAACGTGGCACTATGGCCATAGAGAATATAGCAATACGATGAGCAGTTGTCTTTTAAGCATCAATGTTCAGCTATAAACGAAGAGGCCCGTAAAAACGGGCCTCTCATCATTGACTATCCGATACATAACAGACATCGAAGAATCAAGAGGGTCAAAAGTAATTTGATACTAAGCCGGGTTAATTGTTCAAAATCCGCAACCACTTCACTTTCTTGTATACAACACCAAAGTTGATTGTGCTGTTTCTTGATAAGAAGAAGCGAGACTCTGAATATCTTTAACATTCGATGACGAGCCCGCCAGGATCTTAATGCTTCGTTTCCTCACATCACCTTTGTATTCTGAAATAT
Source organism: Geobacter sp. OR-1 (assembly GCF_000813145.1). Classification (GTDB taxonomy): domain Bacteria; phylum Desulfobacterota; class Desulfuromonadia; order Geobacterales; family DSM-12255; genus Geoanaerobacter. The sequence continues at coordinate 210,676 of NZ_BAZF01000006.1, forward strand.
TTGTACCTGCAATTGGGGCACCGCTGGTATCAGGATCGTACAGGATCTTGTGCGTTGAGGCCGTAGCCACCAGAGTTTCCTGACCGCATTTGCCTTCTTCGCAATCCACTTCAATAGTAAACTCCTTCTCGTCAACAGGGATTTCATGTACCTGCCCACCTTTGAAGCGCGTATCGGTACGGTACTGATTGGGAATAACCTTAATTTTTCTCATTCCGGCATCAACATAAAGCAAGTCCAAATAAAAATCCTTATTTGCCATAACATATATTTTCAGCTTTTCACCATGGTAGTACTCATGCTTATCGGTCCAGACCCGTACGTTGAGGAACGCATTAGGATCAGCGTTGAAGGATGGTCCTGCCGACATGTCTTTCAATACGTTAGCATCTACGCTTACCAGAGCAGAAAAAGAAGCTGTTAAACAAATTCCACTGGCATCGCTGAGCGGCTCAGAGTATACAATATCGCCAACTACTTCCACAGTCGCTGAAATAGCCTGTTCCACATTCTTGCCACTTATTTTTCCTCTACCAGTGTTGTCGGCTGTAAAGAAGGCTGAAACTCGAGAAACTGCTTCTTTCTTTGCTATTGTGACCGCGTCTCTCCGCGCAAACTGAACGGCCTGCTCCAAAGAAAGATTATGGCCAGCGCACCCAGTTCCTGTGGCAACAACTCTCTTGCTTTTAACAATATCTCCAAGGTTTTTACCCAAGAAATAAGGCTCCAACGATTCTTTGAGGTATTGCACAGATTCCCTTATAATTGCTGTATCCTCTTTCACTCCACCAATCTCAACTTCAAGATGTGAAAATCCGCTGCGAATTACCTCAAAACGTTCTATGGCTTTTTCTTCAAATTTTGTATTATTATCGGCAAAAAATTGCTCTAACTCTTTGATGGTCTTTTTATATATATTATATTTAATGTTATTAACAGTTATTGTTCGCTTATCAACACCAACCACGCAAGGTGTATCAGCCTTTTGTACGCATTTTTCAACGATCTGCTTTACAGTTACGTTTTCAATAGCACGAGCATGTACTGGTGAAAGTAATATAGTTAATATCACATACCATTTCATTTATTAACCTCCTTTGTTTTGCTAAGATCAACACCAGTTACATTGCCTTTAACGGTTTTTATCTCTTGATTGACGTTGTATTTCGTTTGTTCATCAGTTGAATCTAAATCTTTCGCATTAATACCTGTAACATTGCCTTCAATTTTATCGATTTTCTGATTAGCATTAACTGATGAATTTTTTTCAATTGGTTTATTTGATTTGTTAGCTTCTGATGTGTCAAACGTAATGCTTTTATTTCTCATATCAATAGCAGCTTTAGTTGGTTTCTTAAGAGCTAAATATGCAATAATACAAACTATTAACAACGCCGTTATAGCCTTGATTAACAACTTTATAGTATCGTTACTCATAACTATTCCCCTTATAAATGTCTAGAATCTGACCGGCAAGTTACCGAAAATGCTGCTTTCTACAACCAATTACCTATCAACAAAAACGGCGACCAGTAATAGGGGTGGCTGTGACTCTGCATGATCTCCATCTGGGCCTTTTGCAGTGCCGAAGCCTTGCTTGTTCTTGGCTGCTTCAGGTAGTTGTAGAATTTCTGCACCAATTGTGCTGTGACTTCATCAGAAATCTCCCAGAGCGTTGCCAAAGTGCTCTTCGCTCCTGCCTTGACTGCTATACCCGCGAGCCCGAGCACTGCCCGGTCATCTCCAGCAGCAGTCTTGCAGGCGCTCAGCGTCAGCAGTTCAATGGGTTCGTTGCGGTATCGGGTCGGCCGGATGAACTTGTCAAACTGCTCGAAGGTTATTAGGCCGTCCCAGGCCAATATGAACATGTTATGCATGTCACCGGCAAACTCGCCATGTGTTGCGAGATGTACATATGAATACGGTTTCTGTTCAAATTCTTTTTCCAGGGAATCTTTTACAAAGGATTCATTCAGGAGGGTTTTGCCTCTGAAGAGAGACTGAATCCCCGTCACCTCGTCCTGCACGCTCGGGAGTGCCGGGAAATCGTTTATTGACTTACTGATGCCGGCTAAAAGAATCTCCTGATGCTCAGAGTAGGTTCGGGGGGCCTGATTGATCAACTGCAGCCCCTGGGTTGTGGAGATCGTGTAGCGTGAAATAAGAAACTGTTTCCCGTCATGGAGCACTGCCATGGGAACCGTCCTGAGGATGCCGTCAGGAACGAATACCAGATGTTCGATCTTTTGCTGTTTCAGTACTTCTTCTATCGGGCGGATTATCAGTGTGTAAAGCTTATTTGCAAGATGCAGGTAATTGCCGGAAGAAGATGATGAAACTAAAGTCGTGAGCTCTCTGGCCTGTAAGCTGATCTGTTCGGCAGTGACGTCTGTCGTAAAGTGCTGGGGACCTGAAGGGAGATTCATGAGAATTTCCAGTCGTGTCGGCATTGAAATCAGGTAGATTACCGCTGTGGGACCGGGTTGCTGGCCTTGTCCCATACCTCGCAGGTCGCCGAGGCAGTTGTCCTTGAAATAGTCCTGGAGTTCTTCGGTACGCAGGTTTTCAACCGTGATCTGGACCTCTCTCAGGAGCCGTTCCCTCTCTGCCGGTTCAGCGTCAACACGGCTCCTGTTCAACAACAACTCGATAAACCCCAGATATACCGGTTCCACCATCTCTCTGAAGGAAACAGCCGAGTAAAAGGCTTCGGGTTTTATACTCCGGCGGAGTGCCTGGAGTGAACGAACCGCCATTCGGTAAGCCGCTATCGATGCATCTTTTTCACCGGAGTCATTCAGGATTCTTCCCAACTGCCACTGCCACAGGCAAAGAAGCTCAGGAGAGTTGATCATTTGGGCATGGAAAAGGGCCTCGCGAGTCAAGACCAGCGCCTTGTCCCGTTCGCCATTCTCATCGACCAATCCTCCCAGGTATCCTGCTGAATATGACATGAGCCTCGAATCGTTGCTTGAGCGAGCCGAACGGGCAGCTTCGGACAGAGCAGACACTGCATGTTTGCGATACGCCGAACCGTTGTTACCAAAACTTCCTGCCAGCCGCCTGAAACTCTGACCGATGCCGATAAGGGCTTCTCCCTTTGCCGTAGAATCGGGCCGATCCAGCCATATCTGGCCTGATTCCTCAAGACTCTTCACCGCCTCAACATAAGATCCGGCACTGACATAAAGCCGCCCCTGGTTGGCGAGCGCTGCGCCAAGCAGCTCCTTGTCTCCCGTCTGTCTCGCCAGTCGCACACTCTCACGATAGTGATGAGATGCTTCTTTGTACTTGGTGCGTGTCCAGTGCAGTGTACCGATATTATTGAGTATTGAGGCCGCCATAACAAGATCACCTTCACGACGGGCAATCTCCAGGGCTTCGCTCAGGCTGTTCTTCCCTCTGTCTGGGGGCAATAGTCTCAACGACCGTACCTTGTTGTTCGTTGCCATGGTCCCTTGATCAACAGAATGAGGGAATGGGATATAGAGAGAGCCGTACAGATTGAGCGCCTCCATCAACTGATGCAGCGTCCCCTTAGCCCTGACCTGCGGTATCAATGTGTCAAGCTCCTGTATTGCCCGGTCAGCCATTCCCTGTCGCGCCAGTTGCCTGGCCAGCGAAATCTTTCCGTCAATCTGTCCTGCAATCTTATCGTCTGAGGCTGGCACAAAGAGAGAGGGAGCCGATGGTTGTTCGGCGAAGGCGGATGAAACCGTTGCCGGTACAGTCATCAGGGCCAGGCATAGCACCAGAAAGAGGCGAATAACGATTCCACGGCTCATGGTTGTCACCTCACTTTCTTACTGAGTGACAATCGGGCGATCAGGATTGGGGGCGGCACCGGCGCTTTCCTGAACAGTGAAGCTGCTGATCTCTTCGTCCCTAGAGGCACACCGTTTTGGGGCAAGAGAGCTGATATCGATGATAGTATCCGGCATATCGGCAAGCGTAGCGCCGAGATCGGCAATCGGAGAGCTGATGAGAATGGTGCCTTGCAAGCCAAGGCGTGATGAGGCGCTGATGACGCTGCCGGTCTGGGACTTGATCAGGGAGGGAGTATCCAGGTTGATGTTGCCGCCGTTCCCCCCCTCGGCGTTGGCAATGATACTACTTTGATCGAGCACCAGATTCCGGGCGGCCAGATCGATATTCCCACCATTGCCGGTCCCGCCGTTGACCGACGTAGTAATCCTTGAGTTACGCAGGTCAACCAATCGCGGATCGATGAAGATGTTTCCGCCGTCGGCATTAACTGTTGCGGTCGTAATCGAACTGTTGTCCATCGTTACCTGCGATCCTGCGACAATGTTGATGTCACCGGCACGGCCTGTGCCGTTGCTCTCGGATGCGATGGCTCCGTTATTACCAATAATCAGCTTGCCAGCAGTCAGATGAATATCTCCTCCCTCGCCACTGCTGCCTGCAGCTGCTGAGGCGATTATACTTGCGTTATCCGTAATAAGGGCCATATCTGAAACATTGACTTTCAAGGTGCCGCCTTTGCCGGCTGACAACGTTGTGCCGGTTATTCGTGACGCGCCAGCCACTTTCAGCTGGGCGGCTTCAATAATCGCAGTGCCTCCATCGCCACTTCCTGCAGCAGCTTGAGTAGAAATGACTCCCCCATTAGTCAAGTTTACAAACTCAGCAGCTTTGATTGCTAATGCCCCACCCGTGGAGCCTGTGAACGTGATGCTGGATATATAAGTGCCCTTTCCATCTACATTTAATCTTCGGGTCTCTAATGTTACTGCTCCTGGAGCACCAGTACTTTCAGCAGAATTGGAAACGGAAATATTCGCGCCATTGGACATGTTCACGGAATCGCTGGCTCTGATTGACAATGTACCCCCTTTGCCGGCTGACCAGGTGTCACCGTTGATAGCAGCGTTATCAAGGTTCAGCCTGGTAGTTTCAATGGATGCAGTACCACCGTCGCCACTACCCTCCGCAGCTGAAACAAATAATTTCCCTCCACCATTCAGATTTATGGAGTCGAGGGCTCTGATTATCAAATTTGCTCCTTTGCCTGATGTCAATGTCGCACCAGATATGACCGAACGAGAACCGACGTTCAAATTGCCAGTTTCAATTGTTGCGAAGCCTGCGGCACCGCTCCCTGATATAGCTGAAACATCAATGGAGCTTTCATTTGTCAGGTTAATTGAATCGGACGCCTTGATTGACAAGGTACCGCCTGTTCCTGAGGAAAACGTTGAACCCATGATTAGCGAAGTGCCATCAAGGTTAAGTCTGGCAGTCTCAATCGTAGCAGTCCCAGAGTTCCCACTGCTTCCCTTTAGCGCAGAAACTGTAAGCATTCCACCATTAGTCAGGGTCATGGAATCGCTTGCCTTAATTGTCAAGTTCCCTCCCCTGCCGGAAGTTGCTGTACCCGCGGTAATAAGGGCATCGCTATCTATAGTTAACGTTGTGGTTTCAATCGTAGCATTACCGGCATTCCCACTTCCTTTATCAGCTGAGGAATATATTGAACCCTCATTCTTTAGAGTTATGGAATCAGCGGCCTTTATTGACAAGGTGCCTCCGTCACCTTCTGACTTTGTCACACAGGATATGCTCGAATTAACACCATCCACGTTTAATCGAGCTGATCCAATAGAGGCACTCCCCGACTTTCCGCTCCCTGCCGACGCTGCCACATAGATTTTCCCTCCATTAGCCAGATTAATGGAATTATGAGCTTTGATAAGCAAGCTCCCACCATCCCCCGTTGCGTATGTCGTCCCTGATATTATCGAGCGATCCACATTTAGATTGGTGGTCTCGATTGAAACACTGCCGGCGTTACCGCTGCCATCAGATGTTGAAACAGTGATCGCCCCCATATTTGTCAGGTTTACGGCATTACTTGCTTTGACCGACAAAAAACCGCCCATCCCGCTTGACCATGTAAACGCACTAAGTGAGCCAAAGCCATCAAGGTTCAATGTGGCGGTTTCAATGGTAGCGACACCAGCATTACCACTGCCAGCATTGGCTATTACTGAGATATCTCCCATGTTAGTCACATTCACGGAATCGCTGGTCTTGATCGACAAATCTCCTCCTTTACCGCTTGTCGATGTACAAGCCTTTATTCCCGATCCATAACCATCAATATTCAATCTGGTGGCCTCGATTGCGGCGTTGCCAGCATTGCCACTGCCAGCATTGGCTGAGACTGCAATACCGCCTCCGTTAATCAAATTAATAGAATCGCTTGCTTTAATTAACAAACTCCCTCCTACCCCGTTCGAAAGTGTATTCCCGAATATATTCGAACCGTCACCATCGATATTCAAACTGGAGGTCTCTATTTTTGCGGTGCCTGCGTTGCCACTGCTTCCAACTGCTGAAACTGAAATAGTCCCTCCATTTGTTAGATTTACAGAGTCGGCGGCCTTTATTGACAAATCTCCTCCTTTGCCCTCAGAAGAAGTTCCGCAGAATATACTTGAAGAATTTATGAACCGCCCATTCACATTCAATTGTGAAGTTTCTATTGTTGTAGTCCCCGCGTTACCGGTGCCCGTTTCTGCTGAAACGTTAATTTGTCCACCATTAGCCAGGGTTATTGAATCGGCAGTCTTGACTGCAAGGTCACCTCCCTTGCCCGCGGCATAAGCACTGGAGAAAACTGTCCCTTCATAAGACAGTGATATGGAGCCTGCACTATTGATTGATAACGTTCCCCCATCACCTTGTGATCTGGATTCAGACGATATTTTCGAAAACATCCCAATTGATAAATTCCCTGTTTCGATGCTTGCGGTGCCTGCATTCCCTTTGCCAGTAGTTGCAACCGATATAAAACCTCCATTTGTTAGGTTGACAGAGTCGGTTGCCTTAATCGACAAGGTGCCACCTTTGCCTACCGATGAAGTCTCACTGGATATGCCTGATAAATACAAGAAGTTACCAAACACATTCAATTTGTCAGTCTCGATTGAAGCAGTGCCGGAGTCGCCCTTCCCAGTTGCAGAAACAGAAATACGACCTCCTCTTGTCAGGTTGACAAAATCGCTGGACTTAATTACCAAAGATCCACCAACACCTTCTGATTTTGTTTCACCTAAAATTCTCGCTTCACTACCATCAACATACAATTCAGTGGTCTCAATGAAAGCAGTTCCTGCGTTGCCAGTACCTGCCTCCGATGAAACAGAAATTACACTTCCTTCAGAAAGTAATACGTAATCTTTGGCCTTGATTGACAACGAGCCTCCATAGCCAACAGAGAATGTCCCACTACTTATGTCAGCCTTCCCAATCAGTGACACGCTCTCACCATTTATTCGGATATTGCCTGCATTACCGGAACCATAGGCAAATGACCCCAAGCTTGATGAATCCAGCACAACAAGAGGAGAGGCAATAAATATGGACCCTCCTATGGAACCTGAATAAGTATTTGAATAAACGGCAGTGTTGTTTTTCAATTCCACGAGTTCACTTGCAGTTATGACTATGTCCTTGCCTCCATCGCTCCCCTCAGTATTTGATGCTATCCAGGCATTATCGGCAAAAAATTGTCCTCCAGAGATAAAGATGCTTCCCCCGCCGGAACGATCGCTATTGGTCGCAATGTCGTAATAATTACGATCCGTGGCAGTTCTGATAATTGAGATTGCCCCCATTTTATTGAAGTTGGAGACATCAATCCCGGAAGTGGTTAGTGCTAGTTCTCCTGAAGAGCCGACCGCAGCAAGATTCACCCCACCTCCTGGAGCCCAAAGAAGCGAGTAATCTACTGAATTAGTTAAGGTAAGGTCACCGCCGATCAGGCTAAGTGTTTGCCCTTCCAACACTCCCAACAAGCTGTCAGTGACAGTAATCGGTGCCGGCGTGGTCGTAACAAATCCGAACGCCGACGGCGGCGCCGATGTCAGCAGTGAGGCCTGTGGGTTACGGGCATCAAACCGGCCGTCAATCCCGAGTTTCAGGTAATCTGCGGTGGTCGCATGGAACGAACCGGTGACATCGAGGCTGGCGTTTGGGCCGAACATAATGCCAGAGGGGTTCACGATATATAGGTTGGCACCGGGAATGGTCGATCGGATGGTGCCATCAATTGAGGATGCCGATCCGCCGGTGACCCGGCTGATGATATTGGTTACGGAAGCCGGACCGGAAAACGTCGCAATATCGTTTTTCACTAGATTGAACTGGGAGAAGCTGTGAAAGAGGTTGCCGCCATGCTGCCTGCCAAGATCCGCGGTGATGGCATAATTTGGGCCTGTCAGTGGGGTGCTTCTCCCCATGCTGCCATCCGTCACTATTCCTGCCACCGCGAATTTCAGAGTAATAATCGTAGGTAACAGTAAAAAAAAGGCGATGATACTGGCTTTGCGGAACCCGTTAGCGCTCATATCAGAACACCTCCGCTTTCAGCTGAAAATGTACCCCTTGATCGGATAACTCTCTGCTGTTCACATGAACCTTGTTTACCCCGTAGCCGTAATAAACCTCGAGGAGAATGCGATTCCTGATACTCCATCCCACCCCGCCACCGACCCCCACAATGGTATCGGGTTGCGGCGTTTCATAATCGGCATTCCACCCCCACCCGTAGTCAACAAAAGGAATGGCCTGAATCGTCCCCCATCCATTTTCATCCTGCAACAGGGGGATTCGCAGCTCGATGGAACTGTTGACCCCATTATCCCGAACAAGCGCATTATTCCGGTACCCGCGTACACTGTTCATCCCCCCCAGGCCGAACCGCTCGATAGAAAGCAGGCTTTCAGCGGCCATCTGGGCATTTGTTCTGAGCATCAACTGCACTGGTGTCTGCCCGACCCGGCTCAGAAACAAGAACTGCCCCAACCAGGAAAAAAAGCGGCTGTCTGGCTCATTCACATTGGTAGTGGACCCAAGAGTTGCGATACCGATATTGATTGTCGAATTTATGGCCAGGATACTGCTGCTGTCCCTGTGCAGAAATTCCTGCCCAATCCGAAGCACACTGACCCTTGCCACACCGTCATGCTCTCCCGGCGAAAATGAAAACGGTCGGCCCAGCAACCATGAATGGCTTTCGCGGAATTCACCAGCCACGGATAGAGCGATCTCTTTGTTGGCTGTTCTGTTCACAGGGTGACGCAGTTTCAGACCGTACGTCTCGGAACGGCTCTTGATATCCATATCCTGGTATAATTCTTCAGTTACGGTGCTCTCGTTGCGGCGATAGTACAGGGAAAGGGTCGAATCGTAAGTAGAGACGGGGATTGAATAACTGGTGCCAAAATCCAGAGCGCCCTCGGTGATACCGATATCCGCTGCCAAAGTATCTCCGAACCCCAGAAGATTAAGATGGGCGAGCGATAGGTCTCCCCGAAGTTCTCCGGTGCTGGGTGCAGCGTCGTTGTTGAAGCGAAGCGACATACGATAGGGGGATGACTCCTCAATTTCAACGTTCAGCTCTGCTTCTCCCAGAGTATTACCCGGCTGCAGATCAGCATTGATCCTCCTGATCCGCTGATCCTGCTGGAGTAATTGCAGTGCCTCCTGCAATGAATTCAAATTGAGGGGTTCCGATGATCCATTCCTCAATCTGTTGCTGATGTAACTTTCGCGGAAATGTTTCAGGCCGGATATCTGTATGCCGGCAAGTCTGCCTTCGATCACTCTGAAATTGATTATGCCGTTTTCCACCTGCTGATCCGGGAGAATTACTCCGGAGTTTATAAAGCCCTTTTTGACATATAGATAGATGAGTTCCTGGCGAAGCTCCTCTATCTGTTCAATGCTCAATTTTCTTCCGGTGTATTTTCCGGATACTGTGGCAAGTTCCTCAGCTGGAACCGCTTTGTTTCCGGTAAAGGTAAACTGGTTTACAAATACATTTGAAATTGTGGAGAGTTTGGCGCCAGATGAAGCCTCATCACTCTGGGTAATGCCGGTGGCGGACACAGTTGTACTGCAAATGGCAACAAGGAGATAGATGAGAGCAATGAGAATATATCGATTCACAACGCACTCCCAAGTGGATCGAATCCATATTGTTTTATTTCCTTGAACTCACATGTTTCACTAGAAAACAAAAAACCGAGCCGCTTGAAGGTCTCCTTTCGGAGAAGACTTCCAGCAACCCGGCTGACTGGGTGATTTTAGGAGTTAGTCCCGTGGCTTTCCGTCCCCAGGTTTCCCAGGGTTTGGCAATAAATTTTAATAAACTATATTTAGTAATAACAATTTGTCAATACTGACATCGGTCGGCAAGAGTGGACAGCAATTTAGTCAAGCGGCATTTGTTATTGATAGAATTGACGTTCAAATACAGCCGGTGAACATTTCCCATCCTCGTCTGGGTTATCTCCGCGCCTTGCCAGAGACGGCATCGATCGTGATCCTGAATACCCGGGTGCATTTGCCGTCCGAATCGATATATCGAAGCCCGGACTCGCGAAAATCAGAGGAATACTTTACCACTAACCCCTCCAGCCCTCTCTGCTTCTCGGCATCAAATACCTCTTTAGCCCGTCCTGAGACAATGACACTCTCATAGCGGGTGGAAAACTTGTCCGGCAAAACCTCGGTCGCTCCTACAACGCAGAACGACACCCGGTTGTCGGCCGCGATGTTTTCCAGCTTGTGTCCTTCCATGGCACAGTGGAAATAGACCGCATTGTCGATGACACAATAGCTGAGCGGTACGCCGTAGGGCGCTCCATCGGGTGAAACGGTGGAGAGCACCCCAAATTCACCACATTCCAGCAATGCCCTTGCTTCAGATTCGCTTATTCCCCGATCTTTGCGGCGAAGTTCATGGCTCATTTTACTCGCTCCCTCTCCCGGCAAGTCTGGCCCCAGCTCAAACGACCGCTGGCAGTTACTGCGGGAATGGCTATTCTCATTCCATTTACCCGGAACAAACGTACAACATTGACACTCATCTCAGGGGCAAGAAGATTTTTTCAAATAATTCCCTTTACCTTCAACGCCTCCATCACAAGTTTTTGCCGCAACCCGGCATCTGCCGGTGTAGTAATGTTCATGTTCATGGCAAAGAACCAGACGCCTTTTATTGTTTCCACATATCCGACATACCAGCCGATCTGCGGCGCCGTCGAAATGCCGAAACCTGCCCAGCCTGTCTTGGCCCGCAGGGTGTAGATGGGGGTCTGTTCGATGACCATCAGTTTCTTGAGCAGTTCGTAGGAGGTGGCCTTGAAAGGAAACTCCCGGCGGTACACTCGCTTCAGAAAGGTAATATGCTCCACGGCGCTGATCCGTAAATCACCTTCCAGCCAGAAGTTATCCACCTGCGGATAGGCTTGGCTATTGCCATACTGCAGTTTAGTCAGCCACGCGTTGTAGCGTTCCGTCCCCACCCGCCGGGCCAATTCCTGGTAGCACCAGATACACGAAGACTTGAAGGCGCTTTCCAGCGTCTGATCCTTGTTCCAAGCCGCCACACCCCTGTCAGTGCCATCCCATTTCCAGACCTGCTTCTCATCGGCAAGGATTCCCTCCTCAAGCGCAATCAGGGTGTTGGGTATCTTGAAGGTAGAGGCAGGCAGCATCCGGGCAACAGCGTTTTCGTCGTTGTGACGGTACGTGATGGCCCCATCCAGGGATGAAATGACCATCGTTCCCTGGACGCTTTTTTCCTTAAATAGCCGGGCAATGTCCGCATCCTCGGCAAAGGCGGAGGAGGCAAGCGTAAGCATGAGAAGGGCAAGGATTGGGAATATGCGGATCATGGCGTTTTCCTTTCACAAAGCAAGGTGCCGTTCAATGAATGGGGCTGTTCGCCGGTGTGCCCATCGATTGCCCTCCGGGAAGAATGTTTTTACTGGTAGTAGGACGAGAAGTACGATAACGGTGGCACGTTCTTTTGCGCCTCCGCATCTAGCGGCCCGTAATATAAGTCGCATAAGCCGCGAGGCGTGTACTCACCGCGTACCAGCCGTTTGATGCGTGTCACCCGCTCCTGGTTGCGTGCAGGATGCTTCACGATGTCGAAGACTTCTGGTGCGATGATCATGGCCACGATGGCGATATACTCGTCTTCGTTGAGCTCCGTAAATGGCTTGTGAAAGTAGACATTAGCCGCCTGTTCGAAACCTTGCACCTTCGGGCCGAGATACGCCGTATTGATGAATCTTCGCAATTGACTCTGCTTTGACATCAAGGGGTCGAGCGCATAGGCGGCTATCAGCGTCTGCTTGATCTTGGCAAAGCCGGGAGTGAATTTCTCGAAGTAGAGATGTTTTACCAGCCCCTGGGTGATGGTGGTAATCCCGGCTCCGGGGGTAGAGAAGTCTACTCCGCCATGCTCGAAGAAGCGGGGGTCTTCCACCTTCAAAAGGATCTCCAGTTGCCGCGGCGTAAGAGACGAGACCTCAAGCGGATATTGCGCACTGCTTTCTCCGGGCACTACTGAGGTAACAGTGAAGTTTCGTGCTTCATAGATCGCTGCGGCATAGTACGCAACAATGATTATTGCGATTAGAAGTCCGGCTATGGCCGTACGTTTCATGGCATTACCAATATTCATGTTCGTGATCGCTTTATTGTCAGTGACAAGCGTATTAAGCCGCTTCGTAGATATGGCCGATTACTTCAAGGGACTGTGTACCGGAACCCGAAAGGCTCCCATATATGCCATGATTGTCCCGATGCAGAACAAACCCGGCACAGTCCCTTCCCCATCGCACTTCACAGACAACTTGCCGGCCGTCCCTGGCCGTCTTCACGATATCCCCTTCATAGATTTCCGTGCCATGCATATCCGCAAACCCGGTGAACTGCATATACCGAAAATCCCCTACTTCTCCGGCAAGAGAGCGTATTGACAGTTCCATTATTTCTTCCCACGGCCACATGCACCTGCTGTTTGCCCCCCAGGCCCTGAACTTGAATTCTCTCATGGTCCATATCTTCCTTTGCCCGGAAACATCGTGTCTCCAGCGTCCGGAAATGACTACTGGAGACACGATGCCGTTACTATTCAGCGCAAACGTTAATTCTTACGACGCGAAGCGCGCCGCCATCCGCCTCTGCAGCTCCTCCGCCGATACATCCTCTACATGTGTCGCCAGGTTCCATATGTTGCCGAACCGGTCTTTTACCGCGGCCAATCGGTCGCCCCAGAACTGGTCGGCCGGCGCCATCGTGGACGCCGCTCCGGCCTCCAGGGCGCGATGGTAGACAGTATCCATGTCATTCACGTACAGATAAAATGCGCCCGGCATTGGTACGCAATCTCCTCCCATCGGTTCGCCCAGCATGATAATAGAGTCGCCGATCCATACTTCGGCATGGGCAAGGGCACCATTTGGCATCATGATCCGCTCCTTCTCGCGGGCATCAAACGCCTGCTTCAGGAATTCGATCAACTCTACGGCGCCAGCGACTGTCAGAAAGGGGGTTACGGTGTGGTATCCTTCGGGAATCGGTTTCACGCTCATCTTCATTTCTCCTTTGCGATTGATTTGTCGAGCATCAGCTCTCAAATACCACACTACGGAAAAACACTGTCAGAACCTGTCAGTAGTGTCGGGCTGTTTCAGCTAACCCGGATCGCGCATGCCGACAACACTCTGCAGATAGTGGGCAATGCTGATATTGTCCGTTGGCTTAAAGTTCTCTTCCAGCGGTTCCAGCGCCTCAAAACGGTCAAAGCGAAAGTTCCGATAGGCGCTGCGCAGCTCGCACCAGGCCAGCAGGGTCCATTTTCCGGACCAGCCGACGATCCCCAACGGCCAGACAATTCTCTCGGTCTTCTCCTGCTTTTCATCCAGATAGACCGCCCGGATCTTCTGCCGGTTCTCGCAGGCCCGGCGCAGTTTGCCATGGACCTCGCGCAGCCTGTCGTCCCTCTCCAGCACCGGAATCCGGTACGGTTGCTGTTCTGCATGCCTCTGCAGCGGCTCCGTCAGGATGGACCTTATTTTTAATTCCGCACTGCGCGCCCCCTGCGCCAGCTCAGGATCGGTAAACGCCTGTACCATGCGGCTCCCGACGATCAGTGCCTGCAGCTCGTCAGGGGTGAAGATGAGTGGCGGCAGGTGATTGCCGGGATGGAGCAGGTAACCCACCCCCGGCTCACCCTCCACCGGCACCCCGGAGAGGGTGAGAGACTGCACGTCCCGGTAGACGGTGCGGACCGAAACACCCATGGTGGTCGCAATCGCCTCCGCCGTCATGGCGGTGCGCCGGGAGCGGAGCAGCATCACCAGCTGAAACAGTCGTTCGGCCTTGTTCATGACGGGTCTTTACTCATGATGCGTGCTGACGTTTGATCCGCTTTCCGCATCACCTGGTGCCTGCTGACACTCGGTGCACCACCTGCTCCACCCGAATGCGGTTAGGGTCCATGCGTCGGTACTCATTGTGCCGGTTCGTAGAAGCACATCTTCGGCGAACCGACCTTTCCCTGTTTCTTCAGCGCGGCCAGGATCTTGGCCACCTCTGCCTTGTCCAGCCCTGCTGCCTCGGCGATGTCTCCCGCCTTGAGCGGTTTGCCCGCCGTAGTCAATACTCCCAGAATGATCGATTCCTTGTCTGCCATAACATTATCCTCCTTTGTCGATTGCTGTTGCATGGCGACCACGCGCCACTTTAGTTCTACCATCGAGATCTCAATTTTGGTGGCAATCCACCACTGATTGCCGAATCAGTCGCACCAGTCAACGAGTTTCGATATTGTGTTGAAATTGCGCGTCGTCGCCTTTACCTTCAGCCGGCTCTCGAAAAAATTGTTGGTGAACCGGGAGTCGCTGTGCCTGGTGGCATAGAGCGTATAGAGCGCATAGTCGGTAACCCGAATGGCGTCGGGGCCGCAGTCGATGGCAAGAAGCTCCCGGAGACGCGCCGGATCAGGCGGCGTCTGGAACAAGGTAAAATAGAGCTTCGAATTGTCGGCATCGGCAAAAGGGTTGTACGCCAGGATACGTCGGAACTCCTCAGGGGTGCGGACTATTACTGCTATCTCCGCGCCGATCTTCTCCCTGATGGTGTCGTGAACAAGCTGCTCCAGAGTGGCGGCATCGCAGCTGGCAGCGGCGACTACGTTGCCGCTCTGGATGTAGGTCCGTACGCCGACCAGGCCGGCTTCGATGAGCGCAGTACGCAACTGCGCCATCGGAACCCGGTTGCGGCCGGTCGGCATCACCCCGCGCAAAAGAATTACGTAGCTATTTCTTTCCGTCGCTGCGATCATCGCTTGGCCTCCCATAAACGAATGAACCGTCAGGCCGGGCTGACTGCGTCAAGCCAGATCTGATCGGTTCAAGGCAGCTGTCCCTGTCGCCGGCAAAAGAAAACCCTTTCTATGTAGTATAGCAAACGGAATGGGTCACGCCGTTTTCGACGAACGGCAGGAGAACATCGATGAACGGCTATAGTTGCGCCAGGTAGTCGATGTATCCTGCGTAGCGTCCTTGGCTGCCGAATTGGCAAGGTGTGCTTTTGTTATGATCCGGAACAGGAGCAGGAACATGAACAGGCAAGTCCGTTGGCCTTCTGAAAAGCTTCTCTCCCCTCGCGTACGGAAAGTGCGGCAATAATCAGCGAGCCGATGGCATCCAGATAGCCGATACCGGTGAGGGTGTAGCCGATACTGGCGAGCAAAAGAGCCACGGAGAGTTGCAGGCAGGTACGGGTGCAGGCGGCATCGGCCAGAATGGCTGGCGAGTTGAGGGCAGTGCCCACCTTGACCTTGTAGTGGATCAGCATCCTCATGGCGATGATCGATACCACGGATACAATGATGCCCCAAACGGTTGTGACCGGTTTATGGTTCTGCAGGATGGAAACTCCGGCAGTCAGCATCATACCGCCGGCAAGAAGATAGAATGATCCTCCGGTAATGCGCAAAGCCTTTCTTTCGAAGGGATCACGATCCTCAAGATCACCTTTCCCCAAACGGCGAACCATGTGCCAGATGCCGATGCCGGAGATCACTTCAACAAAGGAGTCGAGACCGAAACCGAACAAAGAGATCGTTTCATCCTCGGCACCAAACCAGACGGAAATGACGCCTTCGGCGATATTGTAGAAAATAGTGATCAGTGCCAGCAAAGCAGCGGTTCTGTACAGATGTTGCAGCCGGAGCATTTTATGACAAAACATGTTGTAATCCCTTATGTATATCGAACCTCTAATATTGAGAAAAGATAAGAAAATTATGTGGCAATACTGCTGTCAGGTAAAGAACAACATTTTCTCCTGTGACGGTAATATCACTTACTGCCGGAAATCGCCAACGCCTTCTGCCCGACAAGCGCCTGGGCAGCGCAATGCTTTGATTGTACAGGGAATATTTAAGCAGGCGCACGTGGCAGGAGAATCTAAAGTCGCAACATTTGTTGCGACATACACATCGCTTTATGCCGAAATAGAATCGCAACATCAGCATATTATGCGCTGACTCTGCTGGAATCGACAGCAAATGCTACAGAAGAACACCATAGCCGAATTTAACAAAAAGGGCTGTAATTGCCTTAAAATATTGAACAGATTAATTCGCTGAGAAAGGCATGATTGATGCTGAATCTTTGCAAGTGCTGTGAAAGAAGCCAACGTTATAGGAGATACTATGAAGGATGACTCACCGCGCCTTTTCACTTCGTCAAATGTAGATTTTCTCTCCATCAACACCATCCGCTTTCTCTGCATAGATGCCGTGCAGAAGGCCAACAGCGGTCACCCTGGAATGCCTATGGGTGCGGCTCCCATGGCTTATATCCTCTGGAACCGTTTCCTTAACCACAACCCGGCAAACCCCGGCTGGTTCAACCGTGACCGCTTCGTTCTTTCCGCGGGCCATGCATCGATGCTCCTCTACGGCCTTCTCCACCTTACCGGCTACGATCTGCCGCTGGAGGAGATCAAACAATTCCGGCAAAGGCAGAGCCGAACCCCCGGTCATCCGGAACGGGGCCATACTCCCGGAGTAGAGGTAACCACCGGACCTCTCGGCCAGGGATTCGGCAACGGTGTGGGAATGGCTATGGCTGAAGCGCACCTTGCAGCCCGTTACAATCGCCCCGGATTCGATATCATCGATCACTTCACTTACGGGATAGTCAGCGATGGTGACCTGATGGAAGGGGTTGCAGCAGAGGCGGCCTCGCTTGCCGGCCACCTGCAGCTAGGCAAGCTGATCTATCTCTACGACGACAACCGAATTACCCTTGCAGCGGCAACCGACCTGAGCTTCACCGAGGACCGCGCCCAGAGATTTGCCGCCTATGGATGGCACGTGCAGACGGTGTCAGACGGCAATGACCTGGAAGCAATCCATAGCGCCCTTGACACCGCGCGGTCCACTGCGGACAAGCCCTCGCTCATAATCGTCCGGACCCATATCGGCTTTGGCTCCCCGCACAAGCAGGACTCGTTCGAGGCGCACGGCTCACCACTGGGAGAGGAAGAAGTACGCCTCACCAAGGAAAACCTGGGATGGCCGGTTGAACCTGCTTTTTTCATTCCCGATGAGGCGCTGAATCATTTTCGACAGGCAGTCGCACAAGGCAAAGAAGTTGAGGAAAGATGGAACACATTACTGTCCGGCTATGCACGCGAGTACCCGGAACTTGCCCGTGAGCTGCAACTTGCGATGGCAGGGGGCCTCCCGGAAGGGTGGGACGCAGATATGCCTTCCTTTCCAGCTGACCCAAAAGGGATGGCAAGCCGTGTTGCCTCGGGGAAAATATTGAATGCCATTGCCCCCCGCCTTCCCGCTCTGGTTGGCGGTTCAGCAGACCTCAACCCGTCGACCAATACCGCTCTCAAAGGGATGGGGGATTTCGAAGGTTCCGAAATACCGCTCGCCGACCGGCAGGGGATTGTTGGCGGAGAATGGGGCTACAGCGGGCGCAACTTCCATTTCGGCGTTCGCGAGCACGCCATGGCTGCAGCCCTTAACGGCATGGCTGCACATGGAGGGGTCATCCCTTTTGGTGCCACCTTTTTCACGTTTTCCGATTACCTCCGTCCGTCGCTGCGGTTGGCGGCGCTTATGGGGCTGCATGTCATCCACATATTCACCCATGACAGCATCGGGATCGGTGAAGACGGCCCCACCCACCAGCCGATTGAACACCTTGCCGGCCTCAGAGCCATACCCAACCTCCCAGTTATCCGTCCAGGCGATGCCAACGAAACCGCTGTAGCCTGGCAGGCAGCGCTTGAGAGCCCCGGACCGGTTGCGCTCATTCTCTCCCGCCAAAACATCCCGACTCTGGACCGGGATCGTTATGCCTCGGCAGCAGAGCTTATGCGAGGGGGATATGTTGTTGCCGATGCAGCTGGAGGAACACCAGACCTCATACTGATTGCCACCGGCTCAGAACTACATCTGGCAGTGGCTGCCCAGGAGGAACTCGTCCGGCAGGATATCCGGGCCCGAGTTGTGTCAATGCCTTGCTGGTTGTTCTTTGATCGGCAGAGTCAGGAATACCGCGACTCGGTTCTCCCGCCGCAGGTGACGAAGCGGTTGGCCATCGAAGCGGGTTCTCCGCTCGGCTGGCATCGCTACGTAGGAGACAGCGGTGATATTCTCGGTATCGAGCAGTTCGGCGCTTCGGCGCCGGGAGAGATCGTGCTTCGTGAAAACGGCTTCAGCGTGGAGAATGTTTGCCAGCGGGCGCTCGCACTGCTGGGGCGACAGACGTAAGGATATTGATGGAGCCCAAAACTTTCCTGGCTGGTCACCTCACTACTGCTATGGGGAAATCCGGCACCGTCTGCGGCTTGGCCGTGGTCGGCGTCTGCCTCCCGTCGGTCAGCTCCTTGACCCGTTCGGCCAGATAGAGATCGAGCATGTTTATGGTGATCCGCCCCTTGCCGGTAAAGTCGGCCTTTCCGGACACCCCTTCTAGCAACGCCTTGGTGAAGGCGCCGTTGCCCCAGGACTCGTCTTCCAGCGAATACTGGCGCCCGGTGGACGACGCAAAGACCACGGTGCCGATCTCGGCAGAGGCCAGTTCGTTCACCACGGCGTTGATGTCGGCAACTGCCCGGCGGCTCCCCATGACATTACCGGAATGGCAGGTGTCCACAAAAAGCAGGGCCTTACCGGCAAGCGCCATGAGAGAGTTCCTGATCTCGGTAAAGATGATACCGGTGCTCTTCAACTTGGCAAGATCGGCATTGACAGGCAGATAGTAGTAGACGCCGTTCGGATCGGTGACCCCATGTCCGGCGAGAAACAATATGGCAACATCCTTGGCCGTAGCCTGCCGTTGCAACCATTCCAGCCCGTCCAGCACCGCCTCGCGGGTGGCGGAGCTATCGGTGATCACTTTGATGGTCACGTCGCGGTACAACCCTCCTTTCTGTTTCATGAACTCCACGGCAAAATCACGGGCATCCTTGGCAGCAAAAGCGAGCTGCAAATCCTTGTCCGGATAGGCGCCAACCCCTACGGCCAGCATGTAGAGCTTTGGCTGGATGGAAAAACCGTCATCCTGCGCAGCGACTGTTGCCCGCCGCAGATGGATGATGGCCGGCTCGCCCGCGCCGTTGCGGTTCTCGGCAATGACGGCCAGTTCGGCATCCCCCTCCCCCACTCGGACATGCACTAGCCGTTTGTCGGGTTGACCGGCAACCACCTCGATCCTTGCCGCTGCCGGTCTGCCGCCTGCCAGCACCTTCAGTCCGGTGACCGGTTCGCCGGAAGGCGAGCGCACCACCACGGTCAAGAGCGCCTCTTCACCATCAAGCAGGCTCAGGTTCTCGGGCGACACGATCACAGCCACCGGCGGCAGCAGTTTCTGCACGCTCCGGCTCTTCTGGCGGGCTCCCCCTCTGCCGTTCGCAGCGTTCAGCGCTGCCTGTTCGTCCTTTAACTCAAGGATAACCGCCACAACGTCGGGCCGGTAATAATCGGCGCGAAAGCGGGCCACCCCGAAGAAATCCGCCGCTTTATCGCTACCTGCGTTCAGATGCCAGCCAACCAGTTCTTCAGCGCCGGGTGCGGCGTCATAATAGCCGGACGGCGTCCAGAGCACCCAGCGGCGGCCATCGGCATGCGGGAAGAGCGCCAGCAGTTCCCTGCCATCCTGAAGGCGGTACCAGCGGATAGTGCCGTCACCCATGGCTGCAGTCACAAGGCCGGTTGCGGAGCTGTTCACGCTCCATACCGTTCCGGGTGCCGAGACTTGCCACTGCTCCTTTCCGGCACGGTCAAAGCAGCGTAGCGTCCAATCGGTGCCGAGCAGCAGTGCCGCGCCCTGTCCGGCAACGGCCATGCTGCGGCTCACTTCAAACTGATCCAGCCTCAGCTTCCTGGCATTCAACTTCGGCTCAGTGCTGTCCTGCCAGTCACTCACCTCAAGCCCCCCGGCAGCGGCAACCGGCAGCAACAGTTGGGGAGACCGCTCCGGAAGCTTGGTCAGGATACGATCCCGCAGCGAAAAGAGTCTCATCCCCCCGTCAGCCCCGCGAAACTGCACAGTGGCACCATCTACACTCACCCGCAGGTCGCTCCGCCCCTCACGAAAATCAGCGAAGGCCGGCGACAACCGATACTTCACCTTACCCCCCGGCCCGGCAACCCCCAACTCAGGGCTGGCGGCCGCATAGGCAATGCTGCCGTCGGCCAGTGCCAATAGATGCTGGATACTGCTCCCGGCAAGAGGCAGATCGACACCTCTCCCTTTGCCGCCATCGGCCCAGGTGCGAACAAGGAATGATCCCGAAGAGCGGCAACTGCCGGCACCATAGAGCGTGCCGCCGTCCGGAGACCAAGCCACGCTGACCAGCGCCCCGCTCCCCAACCCTTTGGTATCCGGCTCGATCAGGAGCGAAAGATCCAGACCGGACAGCACCGCAACATGAGGCGTATCGCTGTTACCCACGGCCAACCGGCCTCCGTCCGGAGAAAAGGCTAGATCGTACGGCCGGGCGATATTGGCGAACCTCTTTTTGGCAACCAGCCGGAACTCCCGGTCATACAGCCTTACGAACCCGTCCCAGGCAGACGTGGCAAGACGTCCGGAATTGTCAAACGTCACCCCATAGGCATCGTCGCCATAGTCGGAATCCAGCGCCACCGGCTGCCAGTCAGCGGTGCGCAGTATTGCCACTCCCTTGCCAGCCCCCATTATGACGGCCAGGTAACGGCCATCGGAAGAAAACGCCAGCCCCTTGACGATGTTGGGAAACCCGGAGAGCCGTTTGGTCAGCTCTCCGGAAGAACGGTCGAAAAGGTATATGCTTGCCTTTTTCTCCTGTTCCCAGCCGGTCCAGCCGCCGCAGGCAACCGTACGGCCATCGGGCGACAATGCCACGCCATAGATCTTCCCCTCGTGCCCCTTACCTATGGGTGGACGCAGGATCTTCGCCGGGAGCAACCCGTTTCCGTCCTCCAGATCCCACACCCGAACCGTCTTGTCATCCGAGGCCGACACCAGCCAGCGGCCTGAGGCATCGGTTGCCAGACGTCGCACCAAAGCCGTGTGCATGCCGGTCTCCAGACGCAGGACCGGCTGCTGCGGTTCCGCCCCCCAGGCACCGGTGGAAAAGACTAGTAATAGAATAATGAGCACCCGTTGCATGTAATCCTCGGTTCAATTCGCTGCCATAAGCAGCCAGCCGCCGACCCTGGCGTCACCGTTCACCAGAAAGGCGATGCCGGACTTTGCATACAGATGCCAGATACCCTGGCGGCTCGAAATTATGCGGGTTGCACTACCGTACTTCTCCAACAGTTGCGCAGCCGGGCTGCCAATAGCTATCCCCCGTGCCGTAACTCCGGGGTATCCCGCCAGGGTAGCGACAATGGCTGTCTGCCTGTTGCCGCTCAGCACTACGGCGGCATCCCACCCCTGACCGGTTCGGGAGAGGATGGAGATCGACTGCTGCCCCGCAGCGGTGGCATGAAGGGTATAAGTCCTGGTCTCCCTGTCTTTCGGCAGGCCGTCCCAGGGAGAAATGCCGGCAATGGTCTCTTTCCCGCCGGGCAGTTCGGCGCCGGGTGGTGCGACCGTCGGGAAGTTGCCCTTCAGTACAGCCAGGTTTGCGCCGCCAAACGGCTGATTACCCTTCTCCGCCGCAATGAAATCGGCCTTAGCGCCCTCAATGTCGCCGGTCAAGGCCAGTGCAATTCCGCGTACTGCCAGGGCATTGGCGGCAGTGGCCGGTTCATCGGACGCGCGGGCCAGTTCCAGCCCCTTTTTGGCAGTCACCACCGCCTGATCGTTGTCGCCCAGGAGGCTCTGCACCGAGGCCAGATTCACATAGGCCGTGGCATACCGTTTGTCCTGGCGGATCGCCTGCTCGAACCACTCCTGAGCCGTCAGCAGGAGCTGGCTGCGTTTTTCGGCCTGATCATCGATTCCGCGGGTCTTGAGCCGATTTCCTTTCAACCTGGTATCGGCATCGAACTCGAATGGATAGGCATACTTCACACTCCCCGGCCGAAACAGCGCCACGGCAGCCTGGGCATAGGCGACCCCGGCATTGGTGCAGATCTCCCGGCTCGGAAAGATAGATGCCAGATGGCTCAAGAGACGGCCCGCATCTTCGTATTTACCCGCCACCAGAAGCCGGGTGGAGGTGTCGAATAGCGGTATGAGCCGCGCCAGATCTGCAGCGCTCCGCTCGGTGATAGCCTTGCGTTCGTTGCGGGAGGGGTAATTGTCGATCTTGTCCGGAATCCGGTATTCGGCGTAAAGCGCATCCAGTACCCGGGGACCGACGCTGAGTGTGTCATAGCCTGCTAGAAAGCTGTAGAAGCCACCGAAGTAATCGGCCTCTGTCTCCCGCTTGACCGCATCCTCATAGGTGGCGGCCTTGATCATCTGCTTTCCCATGTCGGTAGAGACAAAGGCGTTGCCGAAATCACCCACCCAGCCATGGCGCATGTAGTAATGGGTCAGCTCATGACCGAGCAGGAAGGCAATGCCGTTGTCCCGATCCGGACCGAGCCGTCCCATCAGTTCCACCGCCCGTTCCTCAATGGCAATATATCCTTCGACCAGTGTACTGCCGGGAATACCGATACCCCCCTCGCTCCCGGCATCGGAAATGGCCACGGCAAAGCCGGGCCGGACCGTTCCGGGCACAACCAATAACCGCGGCGGCCGGCGGCCGGTGCCAAAGGAGTTGGCGATGGTATCGTAGATCCGTTTGACCTGCTGAAAAGTCGGATGCGAGACCGGCAGCGATTCGACGGCAAACGCAGGCACAGATGCCAACAGAACCAGCAGCAACGGCAGCCATGTCGATATATGCCGGGATCTGTGAATCATTACTGCACCCTGACGCTGAAAATCTCCTGGGTGATCCCCCCCTTGCCGTCGCCGATGGTAACACGCAGCTTATGGTTACCGCTCGGGATCTTGGCCTGCTCCATGTTGATCCCCTCGGGGGTTACATACGGCTTGACCCTGTTGGTCAGATCCAGGGTGACGAACTTAAGAGCCTCAACCTTGAGGCTGGCCGGATCGACCGAACTCCCCGGTTTGGGGACGAATTTCACGGACAGCCTGAATGGCGACTGCTGCTCCTTGCCAGTGTCCGGGGCCAGCACCTTGATGGCCGGGCCGCTCTTCGGCAGGTCGGCGGTATAGCCAAACGACTTGGCCTCGGCCATGGCCCCCTCCTCAGGAGTCAAAAGATCTACCGGCTCCTCTTTGATCAGGTCAACGGCATAGGCAATTCCTGCCAGGGAAATCAGGATACCAATGGTTATGATTATGCGTTTCATGGTCTGAATCTCCTTTTCCACTGATTCTGATACGATGAATAACATACTCTGGCGGTCTCCTCAAAAACTGTACTTGACGTTGATCACAAACTCCTTTTCCGACAGACGCCCTCGATAATCGGCAATACTCACCCTGAAGCGGTGCTGCCCTTCAGGCAGGATAACGTTTCTTATGAAAAGCCCGGCTTCCGAGACAAATGGTTTTATCCTCGGCGTAAGATCAATTGGGGTGACCTTAAGGCCGGTGACCCGTAGTGATGAAATGTCGGCTCCTTCGCCCGCCTTGGGTTTAAAGGAGATGGCCAGCCGGAAAGGTTTCCGGTCTGTTATCTCCACATTATCCGCACTTATTTCGGGACCTTCAGCAGGGAGTTCGGTAAATCCGGCTTTGCGGCTGTTCGGTAGCGCCGCCTCTTCATCGGTGAGCAGCTGGAGAGAGGGAGCAGTTGGCGGGTCGTCAGATGGCTTTACCAGCCGGTCCAGCACAAATCTAGCCTGCCGGTCGTCGGGAGAGAGACGGAGCGCCTCGGTCAGGGCAGACCTGGCGGTTGCCTCGTCCCCCTTTTCACAGGCCAGCAT
Source organism: Geobacter sp. OR-1 (assembly GCF_000813145.1). Lineage (GTDB taxonomy): Bacteria > Desulfobacterota > Desulfuromonadia > Geobacterales > DSM-12255 > Geoanaerobacter. The sequence continues at coordinate 234,926 of NZ_BAZF01000006.1, forward strand.
GCCAAGAGATTTCCAGAGCAAGGCATCCTGGGAAAACTTCCCAGTCCCTTCCCGGAGTATGGCCAACGATCGCTCCTTCTCCTTCATCTCCTGATGGCAGAGGCTCAGATAATAATAGGTATCGGCAGTCGGTACGACTTTCAGCTGTTCGGCAAAGAGCGATGCCGCTTTGCCAAAGTTGCGCTGCCGGAAATAACCGCCCGCCTCGATCATCAGCTCGGCTGACTTCTTTAACCGCTCATCCCGGTTCAACCCGGCATAAGGGTTGCGGACCGGCTCCACCAGCTTTCCGCCCGGCAGCAAGGCATCGTAAACCTTTAGCGGTGCGACGCCAGACAACTTCATATCTTCGATATTCGTGGTACCGAACCAGTTGGGGCCGAGAGTGAAAGGCTGTTTTGCGCTGATGTTCACCTCGTTGTCCAGAATGTTGTTATCCAGCAGTTCGCCCGAGAAGCTGTCTGCAATTATACCGGTCCTGTTCTGAATGATATTCCCTCCGGAAAAACGGCTGGCGGTCCTGGTCAGGCTCAGCCCGGTATCATTGCCGGATACGGTCGTGCCTGAAACCGTAACCGGGGTTACCCCGGTCAACGCCATGCCGATCCTGCACCCGGAAATGATTGCATCGCCAATGCTCCCCTCGGCGTTCTTCAGATCGAACCCGGTGCTTGCCCTCGTAATCCGCAGCCGGTTAACGGCAACCTGTCCGCCATCGACCGTAATGCCGGGCCAGATCTCCTTGCCTGCAGGAACAAACTCCACTGTGGCATCCCCCCCGTGTGCAACCAGCTTGCCGAGTATCGTCAGGCCGGCATTGTCCGCAAAGCGAGTCCTGGCACCACTTGCAAACGTGAGAGTGACCCCGCGCGGCACCAGCAGAGGCGTGGTCACCTGCGCTTCGCCGTCGATCACGGTATCTGCTGTGAGTTCGCCTGACAACTGCCGCGGCTGGGCAGATGCAAGCGCTCCGCGCACCGTTTCGCCGGTCTCGGAATCGTTGCCGGCCCGGTCTACGGCAATCACCCGGTAGAAATACTGCGTGCCGACCTGCGCGGTGCTGTCGCTAAAGAGAGCCTGCTCAGTAAATGTCAGCTCCCGGTATCCGGAAAGAGGCGACTCGCTCCGCTGTACCCGGTACCCCTTCAGGTCCGGACTGCTCTGCACCGCCTGCCAGACCAGTTCCACCGCATCGACCTTTCCTTTTGCCTTCACCCCGCTGACTGCCGGTGGGGCAATGGTGTCGATGGTTATATAGCCGGTCGGATCGAGCCACTGGCTCTCCAGCCCCCCCGGCCGGGTAAGGGTAACGGTCACCGGCATGTCGCGGCAGCCGTCACCCGGCAGAACCGCGTATTCACCGCTATAGATGCCTGGCTGCAGCTCCTTCATCGGAACACCCCGTTTGAAGCTTCCGATGTCAAAGGTTGCCACCAGTCCGGGGTCCCCCTGCATCCCCGCCTTGATAACCCGCCGCGGCCCGAACGGACCCTCGCCGGCATTGGTCAGCACCTCCCTGATCTGTGGACGGTTTTCCGCAGACATCGTCCGGGGCGATGGCAGCTTTCCCATGAACTTGTATGCCAGTTCGTTGACCAGCCGTACCTTCTGGATTTCACGCAGGTTCATGGCAGTAGAGACAGCCGTTACCACCGCTGCCAGCGGCGAGGTCGGGATACCACCTTCGTGGTAGCGGACCGATTCGCGTTGCCGGAACAGCTCCTTCCCGGTCTTGCCGTTGACCAGCCAGACCTCGGCTTCAATCCCGAGCTGGGAGTAGACCCCGGCATAAACGAATATATAATCAGTCACCTTGCCGTACAACAGGCCGTCAATACCGATTGCCGCCGAAAGTTCCAGTGCGGGCAGTTCCCGCACGATTTTTCCGGAGGATTTCTCCAAACGGACCAGTTTCTCGTCGATGACCGGCAGTTTTACATCAACGTAGTTTTTCGAGGAGAAGTGATTGGCGAAATTCCGGCGGACCATGGCGTCCAAACCAGGTTCTGCGGTTTCATTCACAAAGGGGAGTATAGCTACTTGGCGGGGGAATTCGTCTTCGCGGATTTCCTGTATCCCCTGGCCGTACTGCTCGACCTTGAGAGTCGGGGCGCAGGCAGTGAGAAGAAAGAGGCAGACCAGCAGCAATCGTTTCATGGCATCCCCCGCAACGGTTGGACAAACAGGTACAGATTTTCAGAGCTGCTTTGCAGTTACCTTGAAGACAAAATCATACGGGAGGATATCCTCCCACTGCCATCCCCTGGCGGTTGAGCGGGTGTCGTCCGGGCCGCTGTACGGCTTGCCCGGCGTGTAGTACCAATTCATGATCGCCTCGCCGGAACGGCGAAACACGATCCAGTACTTGCCCGGTTTGAACGGTCCAGCCTCGGTCGGCACCGGGAAGTCGAGCCAGCCGTATCCCGGAAGCTTCCTGACCTGTTCCAACGGGATCGGCCTGGTGCGTACGCCGTTCATAAGTGCCGGCCGGCCGTTGTCGTCCGCCGCGATGTCCAGGTATACCGTGCCGTCGCCACCGAACTTCTTCATGCCGATGGAAACGGTCTGCAGGGTCATCAACCGATCCACGATAAACGCCTGGGCATAGACGGCAGTAGAGGTTACATATTCCGCGGTCTCGCGCTCCAGCGCCAACTCCCCGCTATTGCCGGTAATGGTCTGCAGGGACAGTTTCTCCGGCAGGCGCGGGTTGCCGAACACCACCAGACCGCTGTCGTCGGCCTTCGGCGCGGGCTTGACCATTTGCGGCTTCGGTTGCGGCTTTGGCGGCGGCACCGGAGAGGGTGGGGGCGGTTTAGGCCTGGCAGGCTCTACGACCGGAGGGGGCGGCAGCGGCTCGGGTTCTGCTCCGGTCATCCGGTTGCTGGCCATGTACCCGCGAGGCTCGTTGCCGGTCCCTTTCAGACGCAGATCGATAACGTCGCGACCGAAACTGCTGCTGATGACAGTGGAAAATACCGGGAGTTCCGGTGCTCCCCGCCAGGAGACGCCGATGTTGGCGCATTCCGGGCCGTGGCTGAACTTGATGTGGCGCGTGGAGGTGAACTGCCTTGACTGCTGCGGGTCGTAAGGCAGCCAACCGAGTTCCGGATACCAGATCTCCAGCCAGGCGTGCATCCCCTCCCCCATCCCCTGGACAATGACCGAGCCCAGGTCGTCGGTCGGTATCCGCCATTTGTCCTTCAGTGTCAAACCGACCGCTGCCCGGGCAGGTATTCCGGAAGCCCGCAGCAAGGCGATGGCGAGATGGGCAAAGTTCTGGCAGTTGCCGGTCCCGGATTGCAGGGCAAAGAGCGCGTCATAGGAGCTGGGGGGTGTTTCGTAGACAATATGATCGGCAACGAAGTTGAGGATCGCCGCCACTGCCTGCGGCTGGCTCGTTGCCCCTGCGGTCAACGCCGCGGACCGTGCCCTGATCCCGGGGTGGTCGCTCTGCACCAGTTTGGACGGTTGCAGATAGACCCGATGCTCGGCAGACACCCCTTTTAGCGGGAACGGCGCCGTTACGGTCACAGGCCTGAGCTCCGCGGCAATGACGGTGGTAAAGCTGACCTCGCCGGTTATAGTGGATGTTATGTTGTTCCAGGTGAGCACCTTGAAACGGTTCCCGTATTTGTCGGTCTCATCATTGACTGCAGTAGGCCGGGGATCGAATATGAAGCCGCTATTGAGCGCGTTCTGCGAAAATCCATGCACATTAACGGTCGCCGGTAACGGATAACGGTAGACAATCTCACTGAGCGGCTTATCCACGCCAAAGCTTACCCGCTGCCGAACAGCCACTTCGGTGTCCAGCTTCCCTTCCAGCAGAAGGGTCCTGGCGTGGGCCGGAAACGGGACCAGAAGCAGACCGAGCAGAATAATCGAACAAAACCGTTTCATTGTTACCTCAGAAACCGTTATTCAGTTTCTTCCGGAATTGCCGGGATGAACTTTGCGACAACATCCGGATCAAACTGGGTGCCGCTGCAGCGGAGCAGTTCCGCAAAAGCTTCGGCCGGGGTCAAAGCCTTCCTGTAAGGACGGTCGGTGGTCATGGCATCGAACGTGTCCGCAACGGCAATGATCCGGGCAAACATCGGAATATCCTCCCCGGAAAGCCGGTCAGGGTAACCGTTGCCATCAAACCGTTCATGGTGGGCCATAACGCTGGGGATGACATTCCTGAGAGCCTTGATATTGCTCAGGATCTCGGCCCCCTTTTTCGAGTGCTCGCTCATCAGTGCGGCCTCTTCCCTTGTCAGCGGCCCTTCCTTGCAGAGAATGGCGTCCCTTACCCCGATCTTGCCGATGTCATGCAGTATCGCGGAGAGGAGCAGGATCTCCATGTCATTTTTGCCCAGTTGCAGCGCTGTGCCGATTGACTGACAGTAATGCCTGACCCTCTGGGTGTGGCCGCCGGTATAGGTGTCCCTGCTTTCCAAAGCGTCTGCCAGGGCCAGGACAATCCCGAAAAATGCCTCCCGCAGCTCCTCGTGCAGATTGGCGTTTTCAACCGCAGAAGCGACCAGATCGGAGAGCGAGACGAACAGGTCGAGGTCTTCCTGGGTAAATGGCCCGGTAATCTTGTTTACTGCCTCCAGGACCCCAAGAACCCTGCCCTGGAACAGAAGCGGAACCGCGATGATCGACCGGGTTTCAAAGCTTGCCGCCTTGTCCACGGCAGAATAGAATCTCGGGTCGCTGCCGGCATCATTGACGATCTGCGGCACGGCATTGGTTGCCACCCAGCCGGCTACCCCCTGATCGAGGCCGATCCGGACCTTTTTCAGAAGCGTTCCGGTCTCGCCGGCCACCACGTCGAAATACAGCTCGTTCGTGTTCCTGTCGATCAGCATCATGCTCCCTTCTTCGGCATTAAGAAGGGTTTTAGCAGCCTCGATAGCCCTCATCCTGATAACGGACTGATCCAGCGAAGAGTTGATCAGCGAGGCAAGCCCCACCAGCTGTTTGAATTTTTCGATCTGAATCCCGTTGTCAGTTGAAATCCTGTCCGTTGACTCCATAATCCCCCTCGGTTTCAAATAGTATTAACGGGAATACCCGTCAGATAAGCGCAAACAAAAATATTACTTGCCCGGAGGGACATAGACCCCATCCCAATCCCCGGATGGCGGCGACGCAAGATAGTCATCGCAGCGAGCGGTGTAAACAAAGGCAACAGGATCACCACTTCGCTCTGCCAGTTCTGAGAACGCTTCCCTGGCCTCGGAGAACATCCTGTTCCGATACATGGTCATGGCCGAGCCAAACTCATCGGCATACACTAACGGCTGTTCGAGGAGTTCGTAGACAGTGGTCACACCTTTCCTCCCCTTGACTCTGACCCGGTCGATCTCTCTGAAGAAGTGACTGCTGCCCGAGGCCTTAACCGTGGCCGCGCTCGCCAGTATCCTGGTGCCAAAGTATTTGTTCAGTCCTTCCAGACGCGAGGCCAGATTCACCGCATCACCGACCGCCGTGTACTGAAACCTGCGCTCGGCCCCGATATTCCCGACTATTACCACCCCGCTGTTGATGCCGATACCGATATCGATTTCCGGCAGGCCGGATGCCAGGAACTCGGCATTCAGTGTTTGCAGGCGCTCCGTCATCCTGACTGCGCACCGGCACGCCCGCGAGGCATGATCCGGAGTGTCCAGCGGGGCGTTGAACAGCGCCACTATTTCGTCGCCGACATACTGAATAAGCGTTCCGTGCTCTTCCATGACAATCTCGGTCATTGCGGAGAGATAGCGGGACAGCAGGGATACCACCCCTTCCGGTCCCAGCTTTTCGGAAATCGTGGAAAACTTTCTCATATCGGAGATGATAACGGTCACCTCCCGGCTAACGCCACCGAGCTTCAACATTTCGGGCCGTTTTACCAGCTCCCGCACCAGATCGGCCGAGACATACGAGCTGAAAGCCTTCTTCAGATAGCGGGCCTGGCGGTCAAGAATCAGGCTCCGGTACGATTCGGAACAGACATAGGTCATCCCGAGGGCAAGGGTCGGGAAGAATAGACTGATATCGAACCGGAACAGGGAGAACATCAGAAAGTTGCCGCCGAGGAACAGTCCCTCGGCAAGAACGAAGGCAGCAAGGGCAAAGAGCGCCCTGCGGGACAACGCGATGGCCAGGAATTGCAGGAACGGCAGCAGGAATATCGCAGCCATCTCGATGCCATAGGTCCGGCTGTCGTGAATCAGAAACCGCTGCTCCAGAATATTCGAGGCAGCAGTCGCCAGTATCTCCACGCCGGGAAAAGAGGGGTCAAACGGGGTGATCCGCAGGTCGGAGATCCCGGTCTCCGTTACCCCGAGGAATACCAACCGGTCGTGAAGCGCCCCGCGGGGGAGTTTATTGAGAACAAGATCTGATGCCGAATAGATCGGAACCGTGCCACCAGGGCCATAAAAGCAGAGGCTTAGCCGCCCGTCCTCAGCCGCCGGCAGTGTAATCCCGCCTATTGACAAGGAACGAAGGCCGAAAGGAGCGATTGTTGCGGCAACCGGGGCGTTCAGGTAGGCAGAGACCGACATCAGGGCGAGCGATGGGAACATTTCCCCCTTGAACCGGCATAACAGCGGCGTGGAACGCACGACTCCGTCCCGATCGGGGAGTTGGTTGAAAAACCCCAGCGCTTGCCCCTCCCGAGCGATAAGGCCGGTATTGAGTTCCACGAACGGGAAATCAGGGATCGTCCCGGCATCGGCGCCGGGTTCAAGTCGTACCATCTTGATCCGTGACAAGGAAAGGAGTTCCAGGGAGCGGGGAGCCGGCTCAGTCTGTTCGACCCGGAAAAAATAGCCGGCAATCACCCGATCCGAAGCAGACATCGACCTGACCAGCAACTGGTCGTCCTGTGGCGTCTGAGGCTCAGAAAACACCATATCCAGGGCGACTACCCGTGCCCCGGCAGAGATGATCGCCGTTACCAGCTCGCTGATCCTGGCGCGGGGCCAGGGCCAGCGGCCGAGATCCTTTACACTGCGGTTGTCTACGGCAACGATGGCAACACGCGGGTCCGGAGGTTGCGCTCCACGCAGCCTGAGGCGTGTGTCCTTGAGAATGAGGTCTGTTTCCGTAAGAAAGGGGATGGCGGAACGGTACAGCAAAAAGGTAGCCAGGGCCGAGGCGACGGCCAGGATCAGATACAGCAGAAACTTTCGCCTGAACAGATCCACCGTCACCGGCCTCCGGATTGCGGCCCGCCAGTCGGCTTAAGAACGGGCCCTCTGCCCGGCGGCGGTTCGGGTGGCAGTTCCTGCCTGATCCGATTGATCAGTGTCCGGGCGTTCTGCCCATACATCCCGTCGGGATAACGGGTCAGATACCGTTCAAACAGGTCGAGGGCGGTTGTGAATTCTTCCCGGTCGAACCGGAGCTGCGCCGAGTAGTACAGGGCGGCCTCGGCCTGGGGCCGCCCGGGATACTCGCTCAGCAGCTTGGCGTAGGCGTCCAGTGCGGCGGTCTGATCGCGTAGGAACCGGCCATTGACGCTCCCCTGTTCGAGAAGACTATCGGCCCTGACGCCTTCGTTGGCAGCCAGGTCGAATGCCGCCTGGAGCAACTCCAGGGCCTGCCCGTATTCCCCCTTGTCTATCAGGTAATGGGCATAGTTGATATCCCAGCGTGCGATGATGTCCGGTAGATTATCGCTCTCGGTCCATTCGGCCGGGGGGAGTTCGCCGGTCGCCGCGTTGAAGACCATCTGCGCCTTCTGAAGGGTGGAGTCCGGCTCGACTTTCACCGGCGCGATCGGCTTATGCCCCCTCGTGGTCTGGGTCATGGTGCCGGCGTCAAGGTCGGTGGCGCCGTCGCTGTTCCCGGCGACCGTCACCCGCCCTTCATTACCGAAAAAGACGTTTACCGGACCCTTGTTGAGCATCAGGAATTCCGTACCCTTCACCCCCGCAACCGCAGTCCGGCTTTTAATGCGGATATCCGTCTGCTGGCCGGCCAGCTTGACGATGCTCGCCCTGATCTTCCCCACCAGAAGTGAGAGCAGCCCCTCTCTCTTGTCCCCGGTCAGCCGCAGGGTTGCCAGTTCCAGTTCGGTATTGTTGGCAAGCGCCAGCGTGCTGCCGTCCGACAGTTTAAGAAGCAGCCAGCCATTGGCACCGGTCTTTACAAAGCTGCCGCCACTGAGTTTGGTCCCTGCCGGGAGCGGTTGGTAAGGTTCGGTATCCGAACCTTTCACAAAGACCGCACCGCTCGTCTTAAACGCAACAGCCGGATATTCGGCCGCCTGAACCTGGATGGCCAAAGCAAAAAGCAGAAACAACACCGTAATGAATCTTCCCATGGATGCCTCACTGGTCTGCTGATAACGCACGGTCGCTGGGACTGCAACCGTTTCTGAGAACCTGATGGCCGAAGATACTGCAGGGTCACGGTAGGCCATATCCCTTGCGTGGGAACTGTCAAAACCTCCAGGGCTTTATTTCAGGACAAAGGCCACCTTGGCTGCGGCCAGGAAGTTTCCTTTCTGGTTGGCGGAAAAGAGCGTTACCGCATCATTGTCCGAGACCTGCAGGTCGCAAAAGTTTGTAGCGCCGGAGGCCTTGATGATCAGCGGATTCTTTACCCCTCGTTTCTCCAACGCCGCCCTGGCTTTGTCTACGCTGTTGGTGTACTCCCCGCATCCCTGTTCGACCAGGACCTTCTGACTCACCTTGGCGGGATCATATATTACCTCGCCATTCTGGGTGAATATCCGGTTGATGAGCGCCGGACGGAACTGATGCTCGGTGGCATCTACGATCAGCCCGTCGTAGGCCTGCTCAAGCTTGACAGTATCCCCCCTGAAGACCGGCTTGTCGGTGGCGACCGCTTTCTTGAAGGCGGGATCGCTGTTCATCTTGTTGTAAAGGTGCGAAGCAAACCCATCCGGACCATGCATGCCGATCTTGACGATGGCAATGGCAATGTCTTTTTCCTTGCTGTAATCCTGGAAGACCACCTGTACCCCTTTGACATAGGCGGCAGTGGCGGAGCGGACCATGTCCTTTACCGTGACCCCCTGATTGACCACGGTGTCGCTGGCAAGGGCAAAACCTTCAAGGTATTCGGCCACGGCCCTCTGGGCCGAGACCACTGCGGCCCGCTTGGCCATCCCTTCCTTCTGTGCCGGGCTCTCGTGCTGAGGGTTGCCATATCCTTCGCCGTAGAAGAGGATCGTCTCCTGCATGAAGGCGGCCGCATCGTCACGGGCGGACGGGCTGCCGGTAAGGGAGAGGTTTTCCTTCTTCAGCCACTGGTTGGCCTTGGTAAAGGTCTCGTCCAGTTGGATGGTGTCGGCCTGAGCGGCCACAGCATATGCAAGTGTTGCAACAATGGCGAACAATATCTTTTTCATCAGTATATCCTCCTTGAAAGTAATGAACGTTCGAGTGGAACCGAAGATTTTTCGTCCTGGCGAGGCTGTCAAGGGAGTGCGCGGAGGCGTAGCAGCGCTACGCCGCACAAGCGCTACCGAAGACTTACGCAGCCAGGGCGGAAAAGAGCGGTTCCTAGTAGATGTTTATCTTCTGTTTGAGCATCCGCATCGCCAACAACGCCTCAGCGCCGTCAACGGCGTCGTTGATCCTGAATTCGCCGGACAGCTCACTCTCCATGATGCTGCGGGTGGTCATGTTCATGACGGCATTGTACTGGGCGGAGGTGGTCTTGACATCGGGAAACGGGCTTTTGTCCTGACCGAAGTAAGCAGTGGCCAGTTTCTCGTCGCCGGTGAGTTTGATCAGGATATCTTCAAGGATGAACGCCAGCTCGCCGCGGCTTACGAAGTCGCCGGGCTTGAACAGATAGGCCCTGGTGGCGTCGTCGGACTTGGGCTCCATACCGCGCACCTTCCATTTCATCAAGGTCAGCACTTCTTCCCTGTAGGGATGGTTCAGCATGTCGGCCGGAGTGAATTCCGCCTGGGGCGACTTGGACAGCGGAATCCGGCCAGCCATCAGTTTGTCGATCTTCAGCTCGTCGATGAGCAGGGCGGCCAGGTCGGCCCTGCTTACAGCGTCTTTGACGGCGATCTTCTTCCCGACATCACCAACGGTCAACCCGGACATGGCGCGGACGATCTTGTCCACTTTTTTCCACCCCTTGTCGGCCTTCTCATGCCATTTACCCTCGCGTTTGGCGTTCAGCACCTCGGCAAAGGTGTCGCGGGCCTTGATAAAATCCAACCCCTCCAGATAGGCAACCCCCATGAAGTAGGTGGCTGCCTCGGTCCCCAAGTAGTAGATCAGGTTCCGCTCATCCACCTTCAGTGTCCTGGCGTCCCGGTAGGCGTCCTCTGCCTCGGCGAGCCACCCTTTCGGTTTCATGGCGGTCTGGGTGCGGATGGCGGCAACATGATAATCGAAATACTCGTCCGGCTTGTCCGCGAACTTCCTCCCCTTTGCCAGGCTTTCGCCGACCCGTTCAATCTCGGTGGCGCGGAAAGCGGCATCAGTCTGGACCTTCACCTTCTCGCCGCCCACAATGGCCAGGCCGTCATAGGCATTGGGGTACTCTTCGTTACAGTAGAGGGCACGGTCGAACTTCTCCTGCGCCACGGCCGGCTTTCCTTCTTCAAGGGCCTTCATGCCCATCAGGTAGTGATGCTGAGGGGTGTCGGTGTCGCCGGTGCATTTCGCCACTTTGGTCGTGCACCCGCTTAATGCCAGAACTCCGGATACCGCCAACAGTGTCAGGTACGTCGTCTTCTTCATATCCCACCTCCTGGTTTCTATTGCAGCCGAATTGAATCACCAGCTTCATCCCGCTTGAATAGTAAAGACGGACAGATGGAAAATACTGCTCAAAAATGCAGCAACGGATAGCGGACCGCTACCTCGGGCCTAATTGTCGGCCGGCGCCGGCAGGACAATCCTGAACCCGTGGTCCTCGGACGTTTTCCCTTTACGGTGGCTGTCGCGCGAAACGTTCTTCATCCTTTCAGCCTTGGTCTCGCAACTCCCCCCCCTGCGGACAGCCGACCAGCTCCAGCGGGTATCGGCCGCAACCGGGTTGTTTTTGTCGAGCTTCTTGTACGCGTCGGAGTTATAACTGTCCTCGACCCATTCCCAGACATTGCCGGTCATGTCGTAAATACCGAGCCTGTTCGGTTTCTTCTTCCCGACCGGGTGGGTCTTGCCGTCGGAATTCCCCTTGTGCCAGGCATACGCGTCGAGCCCCGCCTCATTATCAATGCCTGACCAGACAGTATTACCGCCACGGTCACGCGCGGCGTATTCCCACTCCGCCTCAGTCGGCAGGCGGTAGCACCTGCCGGTAAGCGCAGAAAGTTTTTCGCTGAATTTCCTCGCATCCTCCCAGTTCACACGCTCAACCGGATAATCGCCTCCCCCCTTGTTTTCCGACGGGTTCTGCCCCATGATCCTGCCCCATTCCTTCTGGGTAACCTCGTATTTCCCGATGTAAAAGCTGTCCAGGCAGACCTCATGGGGCGGAGCATCCTTGCTGCCGCCCTCGCTGCTCCCCATCTGGTAGCATCCCCCCTTCACGAACACGAACTTCATTCCGGTCTCCGGGTCGGTTTCAGCGGCAGAGCGGCTCAACCCCACATTCCGGCAAGCAACCTTCTTAGGAGGCTCGGGAGACACCGGTTTAGAAACCGGTTCTGGTGCCGGCTCTGGCAGACCCGGCTCAGACCGGGGCGGTTCCGGTTCCGGTTCCAATGGCGGCTGTGCAGGCGGCGGCTGGGGAGAAAGCTTGTCCTGGTCCGATTCCTGGGAGACGCGGAATCCCATCACTTCCAGGACCAGCATGTTGCCGTTTTCGTCATAGTAGGGATAAACCATTATTTCCCGCGGGCTCCGGACGATATAGTACCCCTGCTTGTCCACGGCGCCGGCAAGCACCCCGCTGTCCACAACGCTGAGGCTCAGGAACTGCTCGCGCTTCGAGTAGGTGGTCCGCAGGTTCTGGTAAAAATCCTGGGCAAGCCGCTGGATCTCCCTCTCGGGATCGCCGGCGCCAATCACCACCCCCTTTGCAGAAACCATCTCTTTGGCCTTTTCCGCAAGGCTGGCATTGACAACCACGCCGATATTCCGGTCCACATGACCGATAGCATCATCCAGGCAGGATTCGGCCACCAGGTTGCATCGGTATCCTACCTGCTCATAGATCTCCGAGAGCCTTTTCCTCAAATCCTCGATCTTCCGGTTCGTGGCCTTTATCTCGTCATCCTTTTCCTTCAACCGCCTGGCAAGCTGGGCGAGCAGTTCGCCCGACTTCTTGTTCGCCTGGGCGTTCCCCTGCTGGACCACGTTCTGCCAGACCGAGACAATCTCCTCCAGCGAACGCATCTTCTCCGTCGCATAGGTGTTGCTCGTGTACTTGGCAAGCTCCTTTTTGAAAAAGAGCGCATTGTTTTCGAGAGAAAGGAGATCGGCAACATATCCCCTGACACCCGCCCCGGAACTCCGTTGATTGCGAATAGGTCCGGAAAGGGGATTCACCTTCACAACCGCGACATACAGAAGCTGCGACTTGCCCAGAAACGACTTGCGGTCCTCGAAGGCCACTACCTCGACGTCCATTTCGCCCGATGTCTCGGCCACCACCCGGTCGAACACCAACCGGCTTTCTTCCACCACTGAAACCGAATTGACCGCGACCCCGCGAAGGTCGTGGATTGCCTGAGGAGAGATCAGTTTCTTCGCCTTGTCGAGCAGTTTGTCCCGAGGGGTTTTGAGATCCGCTTCGAGGACCACGGCATAAAGCCCCTTCAGGCTGACCTGCGACAGGTCTTTGCTCAAGGTCTTCCTGATGTTGATCTTTTCCGCCTCCAGGGCCTTTAACGTATCGATATGCGCCTTTATGTTGCGCATCCCTTCCATGGACGCCTTGTCGCGCAGCAGCACGGATCCTTTATCCTGAAAGCCGAGGAGACGGCTGGAGATCAGGCTCTGGCACGCCTTGACATTACTTTCAACCTGGGCGATCTGATCGGTGGTAAACGCCTTGGAGAGATCGATCGAGAAGGCCCCCCTCTCGACGCTCTCGGCGGGGAAAAGCTGCCCTCTCAAAGGAAGATCGCAGGGGGAACTTGCAGCCGGGACAGATGTCTTGAGAACCTTGGGCCGCTCTTTTGCTGCAAAGCTGGAACCGGGTAGAACCAGCAATACGGAAAGCAGTAGCACGATGAAATTGCCAATAATTCTGATGCCAGGATTCCGGTACATAAAGATCCCCTTTTGACAAAGCCACAGGCACAAACTCCTCGTTACAGCGGCACGACAGCCGCTTTCAGGGGATCATGCCATTAAGCAAGACTAACACTTATCCATGAATCTTCAACCCGTTCTGCATGCTAAAGATCGGGTTTGGCCAAATCGTTTTGACCTGTAAACGACAAAGCGCCATGGTTGCCCATGGCGCTTTGTGTCACTATCATGCCTTGCCGGTTTCCGTCTGCTCAGGCAGCGGCCTGGCTGCCGCCTCCCTGCATCGATTCCATATCTTCAAAGGTAAAGACCTTGTCGATATTGAGGATCATGATGAAGGTCTCGTTATGCTTGCCCATGCCGATCAGGAACTCGGTGTTGAGCTTGGTCCCGATCCGCGGCGCCGCTTCGATCTGCTCCGGCTCCAGTTCCAGGACCTCCTGAACCGAATCCGCCAAGGCCCCGACTATGGAGGTGTCGCCGTCCAGGGCGATCTCCATGACGATGATGCAGGTGTTGACGGTCTTTTCCGTGGCGGTCATCCCGAATTTGAGCCGCATGTCAACCACCGGTACGACGCTCCCCCTGAGATTGATAACGCCCCGCATGAAATCAGGAGTCTGGGGGACTTTGGTGACCGTGGTGAAGTCAAGGATCTCGCGGACCTTGGCGACGTTGACGGCAAAGACTTCATCACCGAGCTTGAAGGTGAGGCACTGTATCGTTTCCGTTATCCCTGTTACGCTCATTTTAACCTCCGTGAATAACTTCTGTGAATAGTGAATGGTTAGTTTCTTTTCTTCACCTTTCACTATTCACCTTTCACCGCCTCTAGTATTTCTCGAATTCCTTATCCAGGTGGTCTTTCCCCAGGTTAAGCCCGAAACCGCTCTCATTGACGGCTATCTTCCTCTGCGCCTTGGCTACCAGCTGCTTGGGCTTGGCCTTTTCAACCGCTTGTGACTGTGGCTGCGCCGGCAGTTCCGATTGCCGCTGGCTGCTCCTAAGGTCCGACAGGTCGAGTTTGAAGAAGCCGATGGAGCTGATCAGCTGATCGGCCTGGCCGGATAACCCGGTGGCGGTGGAGGCCATCTCTTCGGCAACGGCGGCGTTCTGCTGGATGACCTGATCGAGCTGCTGGATGGCTTTGTTGATCTGCTCGGCGCCGGTGTCCTGTTCTTTGCTGGCGGCAGAGATCTCCTGCACCAGTTCGGCGGTCCGCTGGATGTCGGGCAGGATGCCGGCGAGCATGGCACCGGCCTTTTCCGCGACCTCGACGCTGGAGCCGGACAGCTCGCTGATCTCGCCGGCGGCGTTCTGGCTCCGTTCGGCCAGTTTCCTGACCTCGGAGGCGACGACTGCGAACCCTTTGCCGTGTTCGCCGGCACGCGCCGCTTCGA
>NZ_BAZF01000005.1 GCF_000813145.1 Geobacter sp. OR-1
TGAAGGAGAGTAACCTTACCATCACCTGTACCGTGGCGAGCGATATCTATACCTGCGGGATTTACAACGACAAGCAGCGGGAGATGGCGCACTGGTACGATGAATCGCTGGGAGTGGCCATCTGCAAAGCGGCACTCAAGCTGCTGATCCGCAAAGAAAAGAAAGAAGCCGCCAAGGAATAACGGCACGCAATGGATTATCTGGTAAGAATTATCACGGCAGCCGGCACGGTCCGGGCGTTTGCCTGCATTACGACATCCCTGGTGAACGAGGCCTGCCTGCGACAGGGGTGCTGGCCGACAGCTGCGGTTGCCCTTGGCAGGGGCCTTACCGCTGGGGCGCTCATGGGCGCGCTGCTTAAGACTGATCAGCGCATTGCTCTCTCATTTGAAGGGAACGGCCCGCTCAAGAAGATCTTGATAGAAGCAGATGCCAATGGCGCACTACGCGGGTATGTCAGGGTCCCGGCAGTTCATATGGAGAAACCGGACGGCACCTTCGACATCGCTTCGGCACTTGGCCGGGCCGGGCTGCTGACTGTCACCAAGGACCTGAGGCTGAAGGCACCTTACAAGGGGGTTGTTCCCCTGGCAACCAGCGAAATTGGCGAAGACCTGGCGGTCTATCTCACGGAATCGGAGCAAACCCCTTCAGCCATTGGCCTCGGAGTCTTCGTGGAACCGGACAACAGCGTATCAGCTGCCGGCGGTTTCCTGATTCAGGCTCTGCCGCCGGGCGACGACGAGATTGTAGACAAGCTGATGCACCGCCTGGAGACACTCCCTTCGCTGACGGCAATGCTGAGAGAGGGGATCACACCTGAACTGCTTATTGAGCGCCTCTTTGAAGGGATTCCCTATACAACGCTGGAGAAGAGAGAACTGGCGTTTGTCTGTGCCTGTAACCGGGCAAGAATAGAAAAGGTCCTGATTTCGCTCGGCAAGGACGAGCTGGAGGATATGATTGAAAAACAGGGGGAAACAGAGGTCACCTGCGAGTTCTGCCAGGAGAGATACCGGTTCGACGGGGATGAGTTGCGACGGCTGATCTCCGAGATTACCGGATGACCTGCTTGGCTGCCCAAGCTCGGCAAAACCTCGTAATCTGGAACTCTATGGCATTTCTGTGTATATCCTGCCATGGCCCGACCACGATCAGATTCAGATTCTCCGGCGCAAAAAGCGCCTCAGCTGCGGCCTTCAGGTCAGCAGCACTCAGGGCAGCCGCCTCGGCGTAATCGTCTTCGATACTCCGCACAATCCCCATCAGTTCACCCCACCCGAACCTGACCTGCATTTCGTAGGTGGAATCCCGGCTGTATTCGAGATCGAAGAAATAACTGTTTCTGACCCGCTCGAACTCCTCCAGCGGGATGGTGCCGAACCCAAGCGCAACGACCTCGGCAAGCACCTCCTCCACCGCCTTTTCCAGGTTCTCCGGAGATGTGGAGAGTTCGATCGAGAAGGCGCCGGTCTCCTCGTAGGCAGCGATGCTGGCATCAACCGAATAGACGATGCCGAGTTGCTCCCGCAACGAGATATGCAGGCGTGAACTCCCCCCCCCGCACAGGATTCTGCGCAGCAGCCGGAGATGCATGATCCGGTGGTCAAAACGGGAGAATCCCCTGAAAGCGAGCTGCAGGTGCAGCTGGCTGTCAGAGTCGGAGACGAAATGAACCTGCGGTTCGGTCTGACTGTGGACTGCCGGCATCTGCGGCGGCAGACCGCCATTGACCCAATCACCGAAAGCGCTCTCGCACGCGCGAAAGAAATCCGCCCCGTTTACGTTGCCGGCTACGACAGCCACGGCATTTGCAGGAAGATAATGACGGGCCATGTATGCGGAAAGGTCCTCGACCGATATCGCGCGAATACTCTCCAGGTAGCCGATGGTCGGCATCCCCAACGGGTGCCCGGGCCACATCAGGCGGCTCGCGATATTATGGGTATTGATCTCTTCACCCTGTTCATTGATATCTTCCAGCGCCTCCTCGATTATGATCCGCTTTTCGGTCTCGAGCCCGCTAAGCAGCGGCCGCCGGAGCATGGAGGCGAGCATTGCCACCCCTTTCGCCACATGCTGCGGATGCACACGGGAAAAGAAACAGGTTGTTTCCTCATCAGTAGCGGCATTGACGCTCCCGCCGATTGCCTCGAAAGCGGTCTCCAGTTCCAGGGTGGTCGGATACTCCGTCGTCCCCCGAAAGAGCATATGCTCCAGGAAGTGGGCGATCCCGGCCTTTTCCGCAGTGTCGTTCCTGCCACCGGCTTTGACGTATACCGCGATTTCGGCGCTGTGAAGATGGGGCATCTCTACTGCCACCAGTCGCAGTCCGTTGGTAAGGGTAGCGGTTTTGCATGTAATCATTGCTGCTCCGTTATTGTGAACTCAAACAAACAAACTCCTGCCTTCCAGTGCCGCCCATGCAACAAGCGCATATCTGGCCGACTTGCCGGTCAGCACCAAAATCGAAAACCTGATAAATCCGACCCTCAGGACGCCGGCAACCAGACAGAGAGGATCGCCAACCACAGGCAGCCAGGAAAAAAGCAGGCTCCAGCTGCCAAACCTGGCAAAAAAGCGCTCTGCGCGCTCCTTGTCCCTGGGCTGCATCCTGAAGAGCCTTTCCTCGATGAACCGGCTGCCATAAATGCCGAGCCAGTAACTCGTACAGGCACCGAGAAAATTACCGGCAGATGCGGTTGCAACAACCGGGATCGGAGCGCCCCCCTTGAGCAGCAGCGCCACGAGCAGCCATTCCGAGCCGAGCGGAATCAGGGTAGAAGCCAGAAAACTGAGGAAGAAGAGCGCCGGCAATCCGTGCGCGGTCAGGAATTCCTGCATGGCGCCCACAGTAACCGAATCAAAGCACCTTGTCAAAAACTTTGCCTTGACGCTATTGCATGAGCAGACCGGGGAGATATAATTATATTTCGCGCTGTTGAACGGAAAGCATGCTGCTCGTACAATAGGGGGATAAATGCCGGAGCGGAGTTTTTCCAGGCTTCCGATCCATCTGGAGGCAACCATTACCTACAACGGCACCATCATTGAAGGCGAACTTGACAACATCAGCCTGAAGGGAGTTTTTGTCCGGACCACTCAAAAGATACCGATAAACGATTCGATCATGATTACCCTTTACCATCACACCAAGGACCAGCAGATCTGCCGCTTGAAGGGACGGGTGGTTCGCATTAGCGCAGAGGGGTTTGCCGTGGAGTTTGAAAAAACCCTGCTCGACTAGTGTCCCGTGCAGTTAGTTCGCCACAAGGGCACTAAACCCTTTCCAGGCCGGCAAATCTCACCAGCAACTTCTTCGGCCCCACCGAGTTGAACCAGACAATCACTTTCTGCTCGTCGCCGCTTCCTTCGATCCGCCGTATGGTTCCGACTCCGAACTTGCCGTGGCGAACCTTCATACCCAACATGACCCCCGACTCCTCGTCAGGAACGACCTCCACCTCTGGAAAGCCGCTTTCTTCACCCTCCCGGGTCAGGACCCTTCCGAGATTGTGCTGTGACACAGGAGATTCGGATTCACGCCGTTCCGGCCCCGGGCCTGCCTGGCGGCTCCAGTTGGCAGCCCCCCAGGACGAAGAATGAGACGGGGTCTCCTCAAAATCGATCAAATCATTCGGGATATCGGAGATGAACCGGGAGGGGGGATTCATCTGGTCCTGACCGAAGACCCTTCGGCGCCGGGCATTGGTGAGGAAAAGCCGCTGCATGGCCCTGGTCATCCCGACATAACAGAGCCGGCGTTCCTCTTCCATCTGTTCGTTGTCATCGAGGGCACGCACATGGGGGAACAGCCGCTCTTCGAGACCGACTATAAAAACGACCGGGAACTCCAGCCCCTTGGCGGCATGAAGCGTCATCAGGGTTACAGAATCCCGCCCCTTCTCACCGCGCTCCAGGTCGGAGATCAGCGCAACCTGCTCAAGAAAAAGCGCTGCCCCCTTTTCATCGCCGGCCTGCTCGAACTCGGCCATGGCGGCAAGCAGTTCCTGGAGGTTGGCGAGGCGGTCGGCAGACTCCTCGGTTCGCTCCTCGCGCAGTTTCGCCTCGTAGCCGGAATCCCTGATAATGCGGCTCGTGATCTCTTCCAGAGATAAGTCATCAAGCAGCGAGGCAAAGCCGTCCATCATTGCCACAAATGAGGCCAGCTTGCCCCGGGGACCGGAGGACAAGGCACTGCTCGCGTAACAGTACCTGAGCCCCTCGTAATAGGTTATCCCCTGTTGCGCTGCGACTTCGGCAATCCGGTCCAGTGTCGCATGACCGATCCCACGGGGCGGAGTGTTGACTATTCTTTTCAATGCCATTTCGTCTGCAGGGTTTACGAGCACCTTAAGGTAAGCAAGGATGTCCTTAACCTCCATCCGCTCGTAAAACCTCATGCCACCAACCATGTGATACGGAATCCCTTCCGCAACCAGCGCGTCTTCCACCGGCCGGGACTGGGCATTGGTCCGGTAGAATACGGCGATGTCCGCAAGCGCTCCCCCACCCTGCCGGTGCCGGGCGATTTCCCTGCAGACAAACCGGGCCTCTCCCCTCTCGTCCTCAAGCCGGTGGTACGCAATGCGCTCCCCTTCACGGTTTTCGGTCCAGAGTTTTTTCGCCTTCCGCCCCCGGTTTTTCGCCACCACCGCCCCGGCAGCGGAAAGAATCGCCTGGGTCGAGCGGTAGTTCTGCTCCAGTTTCACCACCCTGACGCCGGGGAAATCCTTTTCAAAGTCGAGGATGTTGCGAATATCCGCGCCACGCCACCGGTAGATGGACTGATCGTCGTCGCCGACTACGCAGAGATTCCGTCTTTCCCCGGCAAGGAGCCTGATAAGCCGGTACTGAATCGGGTTGGTATCCTGATACTCATCGACCAGAAGCCAGCGCCACCGGTCCCGGTAATGCGACAGCAGATCCGGCTCCGTTTCGAACAGCTTTACGGCCATCATCACCAGATCGCCGAAATCAAGCGCATTGCACCGCTTCAAACGGTCCTGGTAGGCAGTGTATACCTTGGCAAGCACGGCATGCTGAAAATCGTGGGGGATTTCATCGGCCGAGCGCCCGCTGTTTTTGCAGTCATCGATCGCGGCGGCCAATGCCCTTGCCGAAAAGCGCTTATCATCCAGATTCAGTTCGGCCAGGATTTCTTTAAGAAGCTTCTGGGTATCGCTATCGTCATAGATGGCAAATGAGCGATCATAACCCAAGCGATGCCCATCCTGGCGCAAAATCCGGGCACACAGGGAATGGAAAGTGGAGATAAGCGGCATTTCGCCACCTCCCAGCTCCTTTTCGACCCGCTCGCGCATCTCGCCTGCAGCCTTGTTGGTAAACGTGACCGCCAGTATCTGCCAAGCCGGCACTCCGCTGACACGAACCAGCTGGGCTATCCGGTGGACAATGACCCGTGTCTTGCCGGAACCGGCTCCGGCAAGGATGAGTAACGGACCTTCGCCATGCAGAACAGCCTCCCTCTGTGGGGGGTTAAGCTTATTAAGTGGCATTTGGATCTGCTTTCAACTGAATTATGGAAGGGAACTTTACTACAGGGGTGATGACAAGGCAACGAGATATGAATTCCGCATTGCCTGGTTACCCTACTTTACTCTGAGGAGGAGGCAGTCATACTCATTGCCGTCAAGCACTGCCCGGCTTGCATCCGCCGTCATTGCAACAGCCGATCTGTCATTGTTTAATAGCCGCAGTTCGGGGAGTTCCGCCCTAGCTCTGCTCTGAACCGATGCCATGAATACGGCAAAATCACCGATGTCGGCAAAGAGTTCACGTAACAGAACCCCGCATAACCTTTCAGGCGAATACCCAAGAGAAAATGCAAAAGCCGGGTTCACCTGCACAATCCGGAAAGATTCTGATTCAAGGAGGATGACCCCGCAGGCCATCCCTTGCATTGCTGCAAAATTCAGCCTTTCGGCCTCAATATTGCGTTTTGTCGAGTCGAACCTGGCTAGTACGGAGTCTAAGACAATAATGCTCAGGATTGAGATGACCACTGCCCAGGCCATGAAATAGCGGGAGGTCTTTACTCCTGACCGATAGATGTCACGTTCGATCTTGGCCTTTACCAGCAAAGCCGGGCGCCGGTAAATGTCGCCGACTAAAGCATAGCCGTTCAGAACCCCGACATTGACCTTCTTGACTGCATACCGGTTTTCCAGGGAAAGCGGCTTGTCGTTATTCAAAGACACCGGGAGATTGAGATTCGGCTCCAGAACTGAAATATCGAGCGGTAACCGGGTAAATTTCTGCATTCTGGATAGTTCTGCAGAATCGATTTTTCGCCCCATGATCAAAGAACCTATAACCGGTCCCTGCATGTCATTGGTCAACACAGGCCGTGCCGATATCAGATAAGGAGCTCCTTCAATCACAATGACCCCCCTGACTCTGTCGCCAGGGGCATTGCATTGCCTTAAAGGAGATGAGGGTTCAAGGTGATTTGCCAGCCAGTCCGGGGTGGACAAACCGGCGCCGGTTCTGCTTTTCAGTGCATTTGCATGGATAATTCCGCCGTCGTTGCGGACAAAAACCACTAAATCGACTCTGAGCTTTGACAGGGAATATTCGGATAGGTTTGAAGCAACGTATTCGGGGTTGGCGTCATGCATGAAACGATAACTATCATCCCATGCAGCGTAGTCCCCTGCCGTTGATTCGAGTGAATCCAGTTCGCTTTCAAGCGCATTGTCCACTCGTTGCAGATGTTCTTTTGCATCCTCCTCTTCCAGAGCCAGATAACTGTTCAGCACAAGATACTTTACGCTGATCAGCAGCAGAAGGAGAATGACCGTTAATGCGGCTGAAAATGCAATTATTGCTTTGTTTTTCGGTTCCATAATATCGGTGTAATACCTGATTTTCTCAACGGGAACTTAGCTTGACCGGAATCTGCAGACAATCTCTATGGGAAGTTCCGGATTGCAGAGGAGAGAGTGGCATCGGTAAGTATCCCCAGCGCTAACGATTCAAAGCGAAAAATAAAATGATGCCCCTTTGCCGGGCTCGGCCTCAGCCCAGATCTTGCCGCCATGCCGCTGGATGATATTCTGGGCTATGGCCAGTCCGACTCCGGTCCCTTCAAACTGCTTTGAGTCGTGCAGCCTCTGGAAGACCACGAACAGTTTGTCAGCATATTTCATGTCAAATCCCACGCCATTGTCCTTGACAAAATATACCGTTTTCCCTTCTTTCGGGAATGAGCCGACCTCGATTCGGGGCCGATCGCAATGACTGCTGTACTTGAGCGCATTGCCGATGAGATTGGCAAATACCTGCCGCATCAGGACCGGGTCAGCCTGAACGTCCGGGAGGCTACCGATTGAGACCTCAACCTCCTTCCCTTCGCACTGGTCCTTGAACTGCTCAAAGGTCTCAGCTGCAAGCCGCTCCATGTTTACCGGAATCTTGTTAAGAGACTGGCGCGCAGTCCTGGAGAGCAATAGAATGGCGTCGATCAGGCTACTCATCCTGCTGCACCCTTTGACGATTCGCTGGAGCACTCCCCGGGCCTCTTCGTCAAGACGATCGGCATAGTCGTCCATCAGGATCTGGCTGAATGAATCGATATGCCGTAACGGCGCCCTGAGGTCATGGGATACCGAATAGGCAAAGGTTTCGAGCTGACGATTGACCTGCTGCAACTCTGCGGTCCGTTCAATGACCCTCTGCTCAAGTTCCTGTGCGGCATGCCGCAATTGTGCCGTACGCTGATCCACGAGTAGTTGCAGCTGTTGCCGGTGCAGATCCAGTTCCCGTCTCTGGAGATACAGGTCGCGAAATACCTTGACCTTGCTCCGGAGGATTACCGGTTCGATCGGCTTGGCGAGGTAGTCCACGGCCCCGGCATCATAACCTTTGAACTGGAATTTAAGATCTTTCATTCCAGCGGTGACAAAGATTATCGGCAGGTGCCTGGTCTTGGGGTTGGAGCGCATGAATTCGGCGGTTTCAAATCCGTCCATCTCGGGCATCTGAACGTCGAGCAGCACCAGGGCAAAATCCTTTTTCAGGGCGAGGCGCAACGCTTCATTACCGGACTGTGCCCTGATCATCTCCAGTTCCAGGTCACCAAGAAGCCCCTCTAGGGCATCGAGGTTTTCAGGTCTGTCGTCCACAAGCAATATTCCGGGCTTTTCACCACAGCAAAGCTCACTCATTGAACTCACATCCTCTCATTCCCAGGCGAGTTGTATCAATAACTCCGGAATCCTTTCCAACGGCATCACATAATCCGGCTTTATCACCGCAGCGGCGCTTTTCGGCATTGAATCGGCGACTGCATTCATGGGGCACTGCACCACTGTGGTCCCCCCTTTCGCAGCAACCGCCTTCAAACCGATGCTCCCGTCCGATCCGGCGCCGGTCAAAACAACGGCTATGAGTCCGGCCCCCATGGCATCGGCCGCGGTTTCAAACAGAACATCGGCTGAAGGCCTGGCAAAATTAACCGGCGGATCAACTGACAATGTGATCTTTCCGTCCCGCTCCAGTTGCATATGATAATTCGGAGGGGCGATATAGGCCGTTCCCGGCACGATCTCCTCCAGCTCATCAGCTTCCTTGACCCGGACACTGCAAAAATCGTCCAACAATAGAGCCAGACCGTTGCTTGCTTCAGAAGCGATATGCGCGACAATCAGTATGGGTAACGGATAACTCGCCTGCAGCCCTCCCAAAAGGATCTTCAAGGCTTCCACCCCGCCGGTTGAAACCCCTATGACAACGGCACGAAAGCGTCCATTACCCTTTCTATCCATAACTCTTCCGGTATATTCTCATCTTGGGCGCAACTTCCGAATAACGCGATGCAATTTTCCGGCCTTCCAAAGACTCCTTCAACCCTATGCAGAGAAATCCCCCCGGCAGGAGACAGTTGTCGAACAGAAACAATACCCGCTCCTTGAGGGTCGGTTTGAAATAGATAAGAACATTGCGGCACAGAATCAGGTGCATCTCGCCGAAATCGCTGTCCACCACCAGATTGTGACTGGCAAACACAATCTGCTCCCTGAGGGCCGGCATCATGATGGCGTGATCGTACCTTGCGGTATAGTAATCGGAAAAAGACTTTTTCCCACCACCGGACTGGTAGTTTCTCGTGTACCGCTGCATCTCCTTCAATGGGAATATACCATCCCGGGCCTTTTGCAGCACCGCATTGTTGATATCCGTGGCATACATCCTGAAACGGCCTGCCATCCCCTCTTCGTTCAGGAGTATGGCCGTGGAATACGCTTCTTCACCGGTGGCGCACCCGGCATGCCAGATCTTTACAAACGGGTATGTCAGAAGATGCGGTATCACGGTTTCCCGCATTGCCTTGAAGAAAGGGGGGTCGCGAAACATCTCCGAGACATTGACGGTTATCCCTCTCAGCAGGCTTTCAAAGGCATCCCGATCGCGCAGGATTCTGGCTTGGGCATCAGATAGAGTCGCGTAATCCGAGTTGACGAACCAGTGCATGATCCGCCGCTTCAGGGAAGCCTCCGAGTAGTCGGTGAAGTCGTAGCCGTATGCCTGGTTGATGCCGCTCAACAAAAGGCGCAGCTCTATGTCGAAGAGTTCGTCCTGATCCATTCAGTTTCCGTAGAGCCAGACCCTGAGCAAAGAAAACAGCTTTTCAACCTCCACCGGTTTGGGAATGTAATCACTGGCGCCGGCCTTGAGGCAATCATCCCGGTCGCCCTTCATGGCCTTTGCGGTCAGGGCAATAATGGGGAGCTTGGCAAACCGCGCATCCTTCCTGATTTTCCGGATCGCGGTGTAACCATCCATTTCCGGCATCATGATGTCCATCAACACAACATCAACGTCAGGCTGCTCGTTCAACCGCTCCAACGCTTCCACGCCATTCTCAGCCTCAACGACCTGCATGTTCTTCTCGGCCAGGATGCTGGAAAGGGAGAAGATGTTCCTCATGTCGTCATCAACGATCAGCACTTTCTTTCCTTCAAGGATCACCTCGCTGTCGAGCGCCTGACGGATCATCCGTTGCTTGTCCGGAGCGATTCCCCCTTCCACGACATGCAGAAAGAGCGTTACTTCATTCAGCAGCCGCTCGGGGCTTTTTGCCCCCTTGATGATGATGCTTTCCGCATAGTTGCGCAGTCTGTGCTCGTCTTCATGGGTCAGTTCCTTCCCGGAATGAATGATGACCGGCGGACGCAGCGGCTCGTCGAGTTCCTGCATTTTTGCGAGCACCTCAAAACCGGAGATGTCAGACAACCCCAGGTCAAGCACCACGCAATCGAAAAGTTCGCCGGTCAGACGTTCAATAGCCTCTCTACCGGAAACGGCAACAGTGATCGCCACATCCCTTTCCGCGAGCAGGTCAACCATGCTGTTGGCCTCGTCCCTGCTCTCCTCAACTATCAGGAGTTTCCTTACCGTCCGCGAGATCGATTGCTCAATGGTTCCAAAGAGCTGGTTCAGCTGCTCGCTGTCCACCGGTTTTTTAAGAAATCCGACCGCACCCATGCTCATCGCCTTCTGCCGGTCTTCCAGGCAGGTAAGAAAATGCACGGGGATGTGCCGGGTTTTCATGTCCCCCTTGAGGCTTCTCATAACCCCCCAGCCATCGACTTTAGGGAGCATGACATCAAGGATAATCGCACTGGGAAGAAACCGCTCGGCGAGCATAATGCCGCTTTCGCCGTCTGCTGCCACAATGGCGGCAAAACCCCTCTTGCGAACCATATCCATTAAAATGCCGGCAAAATTAAGATCGTCCTCGATTATCAATATGCTCCGTTCTCCCGGCAGCAAACGTTCCCGGTCATCCTGGACAGGCGCAGGCGCAAGGTCGGCGCTTGCATCCGGATTCACCGCATCACGGTCCGGCACAACCGCCGCAGTCGAGAGATCCTTGTGCAGCTCCCTGGTTGCCGGAGAAGGGGCAAGAGGGAGATAAAGCGTAAAGGTGCTCCCTTGCCCTTCATTGCTTTGCAGAAGGATATCGCCATGAAGCCCTCTGGCGAGCTGCCGGGAAATCGAAAGGCCGAGACCGGTCCCGCCAAACCTGCGACTGGTGGTCCCGTCGGCCTGCTGAAATGCCTGAAATACCAGTTCGTGCTTGTCGACGGCGATTCCGACCCCGGTATCCGCGACTTCAACGGCAATTGCCGGAGCATTGAGAGGGTTTTCCGCTACGGATGGCAGAAACACCCGTACCGTCACCTCGCCCGAGGTGGTGAACTTGCAGGCATTGGAGATGAGATTCTTCAGTATCTGCTGCGTCCGTTGGCTATCGGTGGTTATCTCTTCAGGGACACCCTCTTCGATGGCAACATCGAAAGCCAGCCCCCGCTGCTCCGCGATCGGAGCGAACATCGTCCGGATCTGGCCGAACAGGGTCTGAACCGAAAGCGGCTCGTAATTGAATTCAAGCCTGCCGGACTCTATTTTGGAGAGATCAAGGATGTCGTTGATAAGATTGAGAAGGTCGTTGCCGGAACTGTTGATAGTCGCCGCGTACTCCACCTGCTTCTCGGTAAGATTGCCGTCCCGGTTTTCCCTCAGCAGGCTCGAAAGGATCATCAGGCTGTTGAGCGGAGTCCGCAGCTCATGGGACATGTTGGCCAGAAACTCTGATTTGTAAGTACTGACCCGTTCCAGCTCCTCGGCCTTGCGCCGGATTTCCAGGCTCGCCTCCTCAACCTCCCGGTTCTTGGCGCGAATCTGTTCCCGCTGCTGTTCCAGCATCTGCGCCCGCTCTTCAAGTTCCTCGTTGGTCTGCTGGAGTTCCTCCTGCTGCACCCGCAGCTCCTCGGTCTGGGCCTGGGTCTGCTCCAGCAGTTCATCTATCTGCTTTCTCGATATACTGATGCTTATCCCGATTGCCAAACCTTCCCGTGCCAGCTGGAGAAATTCCAGTTCCTTGTCCATGAACTCATTGAAAGACCCCAACTCCAGGACTCCCACGAGGCGATCATTATGGAGAAGAGGAACTGCCGCAATATTGAGCGGCTTCGACTCTCCGGTGGCAGAGCTGATCGGCAGATAGTCAGGCGGCACATTGGTAAGACAGATGACTTTCCGTTCCTTGGCAGCCTCCCCAGCCAACCCCTCGCCCATGACAATCCGCTCGTTAAGGTTTTTCCGGCGGGTAAGGGCATAGGTAGCGCCAATTTCGAGATCGCGGGAATTGTCATTGTAAAAGTAGAAAGCACCGACACCGGCGCCCAGATACTCACAGAGGTAAGCGAGGCTTTGTTCGACCATCTCTCCCACTCGGCGGTCGCCGCGCAGAATGGCATTCAAGTCATTGGTTCCGGTCTTCAGCCAGTCTCGCTCCTGATCCTCCTTTCGGCTTCTGCGTAGCGATTCGGTCATTCGGGAAAACGCCGCATCCACGGAAGACTGCATATCGCTCAAGCCCGCCACCGCCTTGAGCAGCATGCCGGCCTCGTCCTTGGGAACCGTATCGAGGTCCAGCCTTAGCCGTTCGGTTATCGCCACATCCTGACTAAGATCTCCGGAAGATATGGCTTCGGCAAGCCTTGCCTTTTCCTCTCCCCCTTCAGAAATCGAGAGTACGGCGTCTAAAACCTGCCGCAGCGGAGAAACCACGCTTCTGGTGATGAAAAAAGACATGGCAGCGCCTATGGCCACCGTTGCCAGAATCAATGCAATCATCCAGTACCGTATCGCATGGAAAAGCCTCTCAGCTTCATCGTTCTGTTGTTTCCCCTCGGCCAGGTTGTATCGGACAAGCTCGGCCAGAGTATCGTTCAGCTTGTAAAAGAGCGGCCGACCCTCATTTTCGGCAAGGGCTACAGCTTCCCGGTTTCGCCCTTCCGAGGATATTTTCAATATTCTGGCGGTAACGGATAAATACTCGGGCCAGATCCGGTTGAATCTCTCCAGCAGTTCTGTTTCTGTCGGTACCAGACTCGTTTTGCGGTATTTTCCCATTGCCTCGCTGATCGCCATTTCATTGATCTTTAGCTGGCTGGCGACCTGCTCCTCTACCCCTTTTTCTCCGGAGGCAATGTGCCGGTAAATCCTTCGGTTGTGCATTATCAGCTGCGTGTATGCCTCGTTGACATAGACGGTCGAGACAAGAGTGGTGCCGTAGAGGTTTACGAGCATGCCGTCAAGCTCGCCCATCCCCTTGATCCCGGCTATTCCCACAAGCCCGGAAATGACTATTACCGAAACAAAGCCGAGCACCAGCTTCTTGCCGATCTTCAGATTAGCGTACCAACCCATCAGACCCCCTCCAATACCGCCGCAATGACTGAATCAAAGCCAATAAACAATAACACATTTGAACCAATTAACAACGAGCGGTTATAAAGAGAGAGGTCCCGAACGGGAGCGACCTGGCGCGGATCAGGCGGTTTTCGAACCGGGATATATGCAGCAGGAAATCATTCACCACTCTGATCGGAAGCGGGACATCGGAAATGACCATTTCCGGGTCACTAGAGCAGGGCAGGATCCGCCGGACCAGGCGGTAAAGGGCAATGGGGAGGAAGGGGAAAGCAGGGCGGTAGGACGATGTTTCGATATGGAACCCCTGCATGGTAAGGAGAGGGTGGAGCGAGGCTCTGGTATAGCGTCTTCTGGTATGCACGGCAATGTCGTGGGTGCTGCGCAGGAATTCAAAGGCGACCAGATTGAGGATCAGCAAGCCGCCGGGCTTCAATGCCCGGTACAGTTTCTTGAAAACAGCGGCTTCGTCCCGCACATTTAGGTGATAGATGACGTCGATGGAGGTGATGACGTCGTAGCGGTTCTCACCCAGTTCGACCTCGTTCAGATCAGCCAGCCGGGTATGCTCCATACCCCGCGCCCGGCAGAATCCAAGGGCGTGCTCCGACATGTCGAAACCCTCGACAGTACCGAACCTTTCCATAAGCTGCATCAGGCGACCAGTGCCGCAACCGGCGTCGAGGATATCTAGTGGCGCTCCTTTCCCGCGCCGCTCATCGGCTATGTACGAGCAGATCAGCTCATGAAGCGAGACGTACCACCAGTGCGTATCCTCCACTTCATACATGTTCTGGTATTCAATATCATTCATGCATTAAAGAACGACCGCACCGCAGCCACGACCCTTGCCACTTCGGCATCGGTGAGCTGCGGGTACATCGGCAGAGAGAGGATTTCGACACTAAGCCGCTCGGTAACCGGGAGTGAACCTTGTGCATATCCCAGGAAGCGATAGCCGCGCATCAGGTGAATCGGGGTGGGGTAATTGATCCGGGTCTCGATGCCGCAATCGGCAAGATAGGCCTTGAGGGCATCCCGCCGGGATGTCCGGATGGTGTAAAGATAGTACTGGTGCCTCCGCCCTTCCCTTTCAGCCGGCAATCCGATGTCGCCGGCACCGCTAAGCCCGGCATCGTATGCGGCCGCGATTTCCCGTCTCCGGTCGACCTCCCTGTCGAGGTTCGTCAACCTTGCGTCGAGCAGGGCGGCCTGAATCTCGTCGAGCCTGGAGTTGTATCCCTCCTCTTCCGCATGATAGTTGTCGTCGATGCCGTAAAACCGGAGGCGCCGCAAACGGCGGTCAAGCGCGGCATCCGATGTCACCATCATACCCCCGTCGCCGAATGCCCCGAGCACCTTGGTCGGGTAGAAGGAAAATGCCCCGATGGTGCCGAACGAGCCTACTTTCCGGCCGTGATAAATTGCACCCGCTGCCTGCGCGCAGTCTTCCACCAGGGGAATTCCCCGATCATGGGCAATGGCGAGCAGAGGCGCCATATCCACTGCCTGTCCGCAGAGATGCACCGGCAGAATGCACCTGGTCCGGGGCGATATTGCCGCTTCGACCTGGGTAACATCCATCAGGAAAGTATCCGGTTCCACATCGACAAAAACCGGAACCCCGCCCGCTGCCCGGATTGCGGCAACCGTCGGAATAGCGGTATTGGAGACGGTTATCACTTCATAGCCGGGTCCGATCTCCAGCGCCTTGAGGGCAAGAAACAGGGCATCGGTGCCTGAGTTGACCCCGACCCCGAATACTGCGCCGCAGTAGCCGGCAAAATTCTTCTCGAAACCGGCCACGCAGTCGCCGAGGATTAGCCGGCCGGAAGTAAAAAACCGCATCGGTCAGGGCCAGGTATTGCTCCCTGTTCGCACGGTATTCATCGAGGTAGTCCCAGTATCTGATCCTGGGCACTTCAGAGTTCGACATCTCGGCATCCTTTGCTGATCCGGTCGCTGATTGCGGCTATGGTCCGGGATCGGTCGTGGATTTCCTGAAAAGGCCCCCCTGCAAGAATCAAGGAACAGGCATGCTCAAGTGCCAGCAGGAAATGGTCTGCCGCGGGGGCAGCTATTGTGGTCTCTTCAGCGCCATGAACAAGTATTACGACGTTCGCCAGATCGGCCGGAGTGGTATAGGCCCGGTCAACCCTGATCTTGCCCGTTTCACCGACAATCTCGTAGTAAGATTCGTACTGCTGACCGAATACCATGGAAAACATGTATATTTCATTAGCAGTGCTGACAGCAGTGCCATGAACGGCAAGGTTCAAACCGTTGCGGTTAAGGGCAATGCCGCTGAAACCGTCAAGCGCTCCCCGGAGGAAATAAAGAGCCGTTGCAGCGGGATAACGCGAGAGGTCGTTCAATGCCCCACCCCCCATGGCAGGGTCAAGGCGGAAATTTCCGGTTGCCGGGGCAGGGAAACCGAAGACCGACCTGAGCGAGACCAGGCGGCCGATTTTGCCGAACTGCAGTAGATTCTTGACCATATCATGCTGCGGATGGCAGAGAAACATCAGGTTTTCATACAGGAGCAACCCGTTCGCCTCGGCACATTGCAGCATCCGCTCCACCGAAGCAGTGGAAAGTCCGAGCGGTTTTTCACAGATGACATGTTTTCCCTGTTCAAGCGCCCGGATCGTAAATTCTTCGTGAAGATGATTGGGGAGCGAATTATAGATGACCTGGATGTGCCGGGAGGCGAGCAACTCATCGCAATCCATGAAATCGCACCGCAGATCCGGAACCAGAGCGGCGGCCGTCCCGGAATCCCGTCCGTAGATTGCACTAAGCCGTGCCAGTTTGCTGCAAAGAACCGCAGGGATAAACTTCCGCCGCGCAATATCCGAACAACCGAGAATCCCGACCCCTAGGCAGCGGGTATCGTCAGATGATCTCATAGACAACCATACCCATGCTGGTCGGATCGTTCAGGTAGATCATGAAAGGACGCAGGCCGGGCTTGACAATAGAGTTCTTGTCATTATTGAAATATGTTCCGTTGGCAAAAGCGCCCGGCACAAACGGCTCGAAAAGGTCTTCCCCCAGTCCGGGGCGTATCTCCCAAAGCCCGCCGTCCACGATGAGAAATTTCGCCCCTGCCTCCTGGGCAGCGGTCATGATGCCGTTATAGTCCGTATTCGGGATATTGACCCATTCACGTTCGGAATAAAATGCAATCCGGGCCCATCGGGTCATGATCTTGCCCGGTGGGAGGTTCTGCTTGAGCACCAGTCCGAGATGCTTCTGGTCGCGCCTGCCCCCGTCGCTTTCCGGCAGATACTCTTTTGTGGCCGAACTGTCGGGTATCTGCCCTGCAAAGGTGATGAGCGCATAGACCAGCGCCGCTGACAGTGTCAGCGGATTTTGCGGCAGCCATTGTTTTACAACCGTCGGCAACGATTCAGGATGAAGCCGGCTAACGATGAAATTTTCCGCCGTTCGAAGCCCTTCCGCGCAGAAGAGCAGGATTACCGGAATGTATGGCTGGGTATATTCCGGACCGACATAATAATAGACAATTATTACTGCCAATGGGGCGCAGGCGGCGAGCAGAAAGACCCTGACCAGGTTCCGTTCTGCACTCAGACCACCGGCCGCAACACCGATTATCAATAAGATCCATAACGGGGGCGGCAGCAGGGTTTTCACCAATTCCACCAGGTTGTAAAGCGTGTTTTTCAGGATAAATGATGGATACTCCACAAGGATCTCAAGGTAACTGGTTGGCTTTACCCCGGGGATATAGTTGAGATCGGGAATTTTCATAACATAGGAAATTGCATCGTTCAACGCCACGGATGTCTTGGTGGCAAGTTGCCATGACCCGGTAGAATGATGAACCAGAAGGAGATTTGCCGATACTATTGTCGCAAAAACTGCCGAATAGGCGAAGAGAACCGGCACTTTTGATTTCAGTTCTCTGCGACAGGCCACCAACAGAGGTAACGGCGAGAGAATCAAGAGCAGGATGGCCTCAGTCCTGGTGACATAGGCAAGTCCGAGAAAAAATCCGGCAAGCAAGGAGGACTTGATGGAGGAATCTCGGATCATCCGCCAAATGCAGTAGATGCCGGCAAATGCAAATGCCGTGTAGACGCTCTGCGTCATGACCTCGCAAGACCAATGCCTGAGTGAAGGCCATACTATCAGCACAATGCTTGCCGCAACGGCAGTACGTCTTGAGAACAGCTCCAACCCGAGGAGATATACCGGTATGCACAGAAGCGCCCCAAAGAGCACGGAAACAACCCTGCCTGCAGTCTCCAGGTCAGGGATAATCATTCCGGCAATCCAGATAAGAACCGGGTAAAACCCGTAACTGACCAACCCGCTGAAATCCAGATTCCTGAGGCCGCGGGCGACCCCGACGTATGCAGTGCCGTCAGCTGATATTACATCATAGTAACGAAGACAAAATACCCTTATCAACAGGCCGATGACAACCATCGCCCCGATGAAAACAACATCGCGACGTGTCAGCGTCCGGTCCTCTTCACCCGTTACCCCCATCGGCAATTTAATCCTGGCCGAATCCATTTATTTCCCCTTATATCAGGCAGGCAATAATACTTCTTGCACATGAGTTAACGGTTTCTCCCAGATTGAGAAAAAATCTGATCTCGTCCTCGGAGAACCACCGAAAATCCACCGGCAGGTCAATCTCTGCCCCTTCAGGCAAAAAAAGAACCCTGTGGCAGTTTGTCTCCCGGAAAAACCGGGCTCCCTCCTCTGCCTGCATGCTTTCCGCGAGTACCGGGTAGTGCCCCGGGGTCGAGAACTCATCGAACAGAAACGGTTTCTGAAGCCTCGGGTTGTCCTGATAGTTGACCGTGGAGAACTGAACTGTCGGACCAAGTTGGACTATGGTGCGATTCCCGGCTTCTGCCTTTGCTTGAATGAGAAAATGACGCTTCCCGTGTTGATTCCTGACCAGGATACCGATTACTCCCGGCTGCATATTGGCTATGATTGGCTGTTGCCACCTGCTTACCTCTCTGCCGCCAGCGGTGACGTCGATTCCCATTATCTTGAAAAATCTTTCCTCCTGATGACGGAAAGCGCCGTCAGCCGAAAAAGTCCACTCCTTAAGCGATTTAAGCCCCTTCCTTTTTACCAGCATGTGATTGGCGGCTTTTCTTTCGTCCAGCCACTGAATGGTCTCGCCAAGATTCATAACCGCTCCGGAAGAATCCCACAGAAACTTTTCCAGGCAGTAGGAATCCCCGATCACTGGGAGAAGAAGCGCAGACAACACGCTCCGGGTAGTTGCATGAACCAGGTTGTCCTGCTTCATAAGCCGAACAATCTGGCGCAGTGTCATCCAGATGAAACCATCGGGGAGATGGGTAAGTTCCGAGTCCCCAACCCTTACGACCATGTTCCGGTTGGACTTGTACAGAAAACGCCCTCCGTCTTCGGTCTGGAGCTTTCCGAAAATCAGGCTTTCCGGCTTGGGAGAGAGAAAATATTCGATAAACTGGGGAGCGGTACCGCCATGGACGCAGGTATAATTGCTGAAAGTTGCCTGAACGGTTGGGGAAATCTGCACGGAATTTATGTTGCCGGGCTCTTCCTTTGCCTGAAGGCAGAAATGCATGACCCCACCGATCATTTTGGCCAGGATCCCGAGGATACCGAACTCGGGCTGATCTATGATCGGCTGGTCCCATTCCAGTTCGCCTGAAGTGGTTCGATGACGGATTCCCACGCCGGTAAAGGTAAAGAATCGGCCTGTTTCATGGCCAATATTGCCGGACGCCGTGTCAATCGACCATCTTTTCATCGAATCGAGCGCTATCCGGCTTACCTTCAGTCTGCAGTTGGCCAGAGTCTCCTCGATCCACGCATCCAACTCCCGGTCCGAATGCAGAGATTCTTCGCTGACCCTTGACCGGACAAGATCGGAAAGATTCTGTAAACAGCGTTCTTTCGGCTCCGCGGCTGATTCGGGCTGTCCGGCTCCTGATTCAATCCTGTTTCGCTGCACAAGAGATGCTTTCATTAGCGGCTCCATCGGCTCCCCGGTATATGCTCACGACCTGGTTCTTTCTGCGCGCCGAGAACTTTTCCCGGATTATGAATTGTGGATCGCTGTTAAGAGAAAGGTAGACCCTTCCCACGTATTCCCCGACAACACTGATAGCGAGCAGCTGGAACCCCCGGAAAAAGGCGGTAACCGACATCAGGGTCTCATATTCCGTGGGATCGTCGATACCCGGGAAGATATAATCCACCAGGGTGTTGGCGCCGAAGTAAATGCCGACCAGGGTCATGATGAAACCGAATAAGCCCAATAACCGCAACGGAATCATGGAATAGCTCACCACCATGTTGCCCCAGAGCGACACCAGTTTCATGAAGGTGTAGCCGGATCGACCTTGCTTCCGGACATCATGCCGTACCTCAATCGAACCGATGCTGAATGTTGAGCGCAGAATAATGGCGTCGATGTAGGGATCAGGGCCGGTATACTTGATAATTTCGTCGACAAGGAACCGGTTGATGACCTTGAAGCTGGAGAGATACAGGTCCGCCGGCTTCCTTAGGACAAGATTGGCCATCTTGTCGTTTACCCGGCTCCCGATATTTCTGAACAGGTGGTCGTTCTTAACCGGGTAGCGCGAATAAACCACGTCGTACCCCTTCGATATTTCCTCGACGAGCTTTCCTACCTCTTCCGGAGGATTCTGGAAATCGTCATCCATGATCACGCAATAATCGCCGGTCACACTGTTAAGCCCGGCCATGACCGCATTGTGTTCGCCGAAATTTCTGGACAGCCGCAGATAGACAATTGTTTCAGAATGTTGCATCTGTAATCTGCGACAGATCAGGTCAGTGCTGTCGCGGCTGTAGTCATTTATCAGAACGATTTCCAGGTCAAACCTGGCCGAATACAGGGCAATCAGGGTATTACACAATGATTCTATTGTCTTTTCCGCATTGAAGACCGGAATTACAATCGAAAGCCTTGTCATATCAGCTCCGTTGAGTTCGCAAAAACCTTACGGATATTTCGTATCCATAAAATCTGCGGCATCATCCCTTTGGATAGCCGGACAGCTTATGTCTTTAAATGACGATCGAAAACGAAAGCTGCCGTCATTTAACGGATCTAAAATCAGTAGATATGGGTCAGGAGAATGC
The DNA here is from genome assembly GCF_000813145.1 of Geobacter sp. OR-1. GTDB lineage: Bacteria > Desulfobacterota > Desulfuromonadia > Geobacterales > DSM-12255 > Geoanaerobacter. The sequence goes on from NZ_BAZF01000005.1 coordinate 20,404, forward strand.
AGGCGAAGCGCGGGAAGATGCTCGGGCAATATAAACCGGTCTGTTGCTGACCGGTGCATCCTGGACATCAACAACGAGGGTATGTCTAGATGGGGGAGTGACGGTGAAACCCTTGACAACAAGATCAACCTGGCAAGCCTTGCATATCTTTTCCTTGCAGGACTTGATCTGGGTCTGGATTGTGGCGCGGGGGCGAGGTTTGGGTTTTGACGAACTTGAAACGCCGGCCAGCGAGGGGAGCCTGACCCCGAGCGAAATCAGCCCGAGGCAGATAACCACCAACACCAGAGAAATAGACCATCGACTGTTTATAAATTTGAGTTTCAAAAAACCACCGCAACACTATTTTATGCAAACATTCATCATGTTACAGCCATTACTGCAATCCTCCGGCCAGATTATTAGAAACTACCAAAACCAACTTTAAGAGTCAATTTTATTGTCACAAATGCCTTGCAATGCCGCCATGACGACTCGGCTCATTCTGTCCTTCGGGATGTGAGAGGGGTAAGTTCGGCACCGTTTTCCTGCCGGCGTCATTTCTTGCCATGACGCGACATCTCCAGCAGCAGGTAGGCTACGATAGTGACGTTTACCAGCAGAACCGTAACCCTGGGCCAGGTAACGCTTCGGGTTACTTCATAAATCTCCACCGGGATATAGATCCCGCCGGTCAAGACTCCGAACCATTCGGCCCAACGCTGATGAAACCAAAGCCCCACCGCTTCGGCAATACGAACAACCGCATAGACCAATGCGGCTCCTGCCATTGCCCAAAGCTGCGTGCTGTGGACCCGTTCCATCAAATCAAGAAAGACATGGGGGTAATGACTGGCAGGATTCAGGTGGAGATGCCTGACAAGCTGGGCTGCCGCTTCATGGACGTCTCTGTGGATGTAGGCGAGAAGGCCGAAGCCGGTCACAAGAACCAGGACCCCCTTTGCCCCTTCAAAAAGGGCAACCAGATGCAGTCCGCCGGTTCCGATCGATTTCCGTTTCTTTTTCTTTGCCATTTAACACCCAGATGAACAGTGTTGTTTGCTCAAGGGGTCTCCCATGCCCTCGACCGGTCGAGCCCCTTTGCCCAGAATTGTTTGAGCTCACTTACCCTATCAGACGCCATTCGTGGAGTAAAGAGACGATCCCGTTGCCAGAAACGGCCGATTTCATCCCGGTCCTTCCAGAAACCGGCCGCAAGACCGGCAAGACATGCCGCGCCGAGCGCCGTTGTCTCCCTGACCATGGGGCGAACCACGTTCACGCCGAGGAGGTCGGCCTGAAACTGCAGCAAAAGGTTGTTGACCGAAGCACCGCCATCGACCCGCAGCTCGGAAAGCCTCACCCCGGAATCGGACTCCATGGCGGCAAGCAGATCAGCCGTCTGGAAGGCGATGCTTTCGAGCACGGCACGGGCAATGTGGGCCGAAGTAGTGCCACGGCTGATGCCGACAATGGTGCCCCGCGCGTATGGGTCCCAGTGCGGGGCACCGAGGCCGGAGAAGGCCGGCACGAAATACACCCCACCGTTGTCGGCAACAGTTGCGGCCAACGCCTCGACCTCGGCCGAATCACGGATTATCCCCAAACCATCCCGAAGCCACTGCACTGCGGCACCGGCGATGAAGACCGAACCTTCCAGGGCATATTCGGCCTTGCCGTCGATCTTCCAGGCCACGGTGGTCAGAAGATTATGTTCCGACGGCACCGGGCGGGCACCGGTATGCATCAGCATGAAGCACCCGGTGCCATAGGTGTTTTTCGCCATCCCCTCACTGCCGCACCCCTGACCAAAGAGCGCCGCCTGCTGGTCGCCCGCCATTCCGCCGATAGGGATGCCTTCAAAGAGATTGCCGGAGCAGTGACCATACAGCTCACTGGAATCGACCACCCTGGGCAACACCGCTTGCGGCACCCGCAGGATGTCGAGCAATTCATCGTCCCAGGCAAGCGAATGGATATTGTACATCAGGGTGCGGGAGGCGTTACTGGCATCGGTGATGTGCAGCCTGGCGCCGGAAAGATTCCAGGCCAGCCAGGAATCGACGGTTCCGAATGCAAACTCTCCCGCCTCTGCCCTGGCCCTGGCTCCGGGGATATTGTCCAGCAGCCAGGCAAGCTTGGTCCCGGAAAAGTAGGCATCCAGAACCAGTCCGGTTTTTGCCCGGAATAGCGGCGCCAAGCCCTCCTGCTGCAACCGGTCGCAGTGCGGCGCTGTCCGCCGGTCCTGCCAGACGATGGCATTATGCAACGGCTCACCGCTCTTTCGGTCCCAAAGCAGCGTTGTTTCCCGCTGGTTGGCGATCCCGATTGCCGCCACCTCGCGCGGGGATACGCCGGCAAGGGAGAGCGCCTCGGCAGCGACACCGGCCTGCGACGACCAGATCTCACGGCCGTCGTGCTCAACCCAGCCGGGTTGGGGGAAAATCTGGCGGAATTCATGTTGGGCTACGGCACGGACATTGCCGCGGATGTCGAAGACAATGGCCCGCGAACTGGTGGTCCCTTGGTCGAGGGCAAGGATAACGCTGCTCATGACGCCTCCCCGGAGCTTAGTTCAGACGAGGATAAGTATACTTCATCATCCATTGCTGCCAAGCGCAACAGGTCAACCAGCATCGGATACCGAATTTAGCCGCATTCTGTTATAATCCAATCATCGGCAGGTGTGTTCACTGATCGGAGGCAGGCCATGACAAAACCTGATGAAACGGCAACGCTGGCAGCAGGGTGCTTCTGGTGCGTGGAGGCTGTATTCTCCCGGCTGAAGGGGGTCGAGAAGGCAGTATCGGGCTACACCGGAGGGACCGTCAGCAACCCCACCTACCAGGAGGTCTGCAACGGCACCACCGGCCATGCCGAAGCAGTGCAGATAACATTCGATCCGGGGATAATCTCCTTTGCCGAGCTCCTGGAGATATTCTGGCAGATTCACGACCCTACCACCTTGAACCGTCAGGGGGCCGACAGCGGCAGCCAGTACCGATCGGCCATTTTCTATCACGACAACAGTCAGAAGGAGACGGCAGAACGATCCCTCCGCGCAGTTAGCGCCGCCGGGCTCTGGCCTGATCCGGTCGTTACCGAGATTGTTCCGCTCACCACCTTCTACCCAGCGGAAAGCTACCACCAGGACTATTACCGACTCAACCCCTACCAGCCATACTGCCGGATTGTCATCGACCCCAAAATCAGCAAACTCGGCAAAAATTTCCGCGACAAGTTGAAATAGACCTCTGAAACTCACCAGTATCGAAAGTCACGTTTATTGACTCACATCAATCTGCTTTCTCACTTTTTCAACTAAGGTGGACTCATCAAGTTGAACAAAGGAAGGGGAGAGGATTATGGAATTCAATAACGGCCTGGGTGACATGGCGATACAGGATGTGATTCAGGGTAACCCTGAGATCGGCGCTATTCTCAGCCGGTACGATATCGGATGCGTTACCTGCAAGGTTGGAATCTGCCTGCTGAAGGATGTGGTTTCCATCCACGGGCTGGCCAAAGAAGACGAAGCAAGGATCGAAAAAGAGATCAACAACTATCTGGCAACGAAAGGAGCATAAGAACATGGGAAACCTGGGATGCGGCTGCCCCGGCAGCATGGCACGAGTTATAGAAAGAGAGACAACCGAAGAGACGAACGGCTTCAGAGCAGCTTCCGAACTGCGGCAATGGCCGGTACAGCTCCATCTGGTACCGCCTACCGCCCCGTACTTCAAAGAAGCGGAGATCCTGGTATGCGCCGACTGCGTGGCCTTTGCCATGGGGAGCATGCACCAGGAGCTGCTGAAAGGAAAGGCGCTGGCAATTGCCTGCCCCAAACTCGATGACACTGCCCCTTATGTGGAGAAGCTGGCCAATATCTTCCGGACCAACAACACCCCAAAAATCACCGTGGCAATCATGGAGGTCCCATGCTGCCGGGGACTCGACATGATGGTCAGGGAGGCGGTCCATCAGAGCGGCCGGGAGATACCGCTGGAGCTGGTGGTCATCGGCATTGACGGCAACAGGAGAAACTGATGAAAGCGGTCATAACCAAGGCACTGGTGGACGAACACAAACTCATTCTGCGGATGATAGCACTGCTGGAACGCAATGCCGCCTTGACAACAACCGGCCTCTTCAGTAACTGGCAGTTTTACCTGGACGGCGTTGAATTCATCCGCAACTACGCCGACCGCTTTCATCATGCCAAAGAAGAGGATGTCCTGTTCGAGGCGTTGGTAAAGAACGGCATGCCGAGGGAACACAGTCCGGTGGCAGCCATGCTCATGGAACACGATAAGGGCCGCGCCTACGTGAAAGGGATGGAAGCAGGGGCCAAAGAAGCGCTGGCAGGACTTCATGGGCGGGAAAACTCCGTGGCCCGGAATGCCCTCTCCTATGCATCGCTGCTGCGGGAGCATATCGACAAAGAAGACACCATCCTCTATCCCCTGGCAGAGCGGCTCATCCCCGAGTCGATGCGGGACGAGATCCTGGCTGAGTACGAAAGGGCAGAACTCCGGGTATCTGGCAACTCCAGAGAGCATTACCAAAATATAGTCGAAGGGTATGAGCAGGAAAAAATCAGGCCTTCAGGATTGACTGCAGAATGGCGCTACTGACCGGTATCCGGCTCAGTAGCAGAATGGGCGCCCTCCTGATGAGTTTTCAGCTGGATCTGTTGACGCAGCAGTTCATTCTCTTCAAGGGCAATGGCCAGCGCCTCCTCAAGTCGGACCTGATCCATCCCAATCTGACGGATGCGGGAAAGGGTCAGTGACGTTGTTATGAAGGAAATGAAACGCATGAGAGTTTCCCAGTAGATCAGATAGGCTCGTGAATAGGGGTGATGGGAAAGCAGGTCCGAGAGATACCAGAACAGGGCGGCAATGCAGGCAGTAAACAGTCCGGTGCGCCGGTCCGTAAACCAGGAAGTAATGGCGACCGGGATGAAATAGAAGATAAAGAAACCGAACTCATAGCCGGTAAAATAATCCAGAGCCCCTATCAATAGCAGCAGGCAGGCACTCGCCGAAATAACCAGCCCCCGGCGTTCGTTCAGCGCCAAGGTAAGGCTTGCCAGCCGATGTTTATAGTTTGCACCCATGATTTCCAGTCCGTACCAAGTAGTGGCGCCCAGGAATTTTCATATTGAGAATTTGTAAACCAATTCTGCGCACTTTAGCAAAATGAAGATACCCGATACAAATTCAGAAGCGCTGACCGGATGCTGACACCTTCTCTCCTGCGGGGAGAATGACCAGGCGCTGTTCGGCCGGGTTAACGACTGTGCCGATTTTTTTCAGGAAATCCCTGAAGGCATCACTGTCGATGATGCCGGTATCGCTGCGAAAACCACCGGCATTCCGGATGATGGTAAAACCGTCGCCCCCTTTGGCCACAAAGGCGTTCACCACAATACGGTAGATGGTCCCCGATTCTACCGGTCGATAGACACCGTTAACGTCCTTGATCAACAGGGCAGTCACCCGCGATCCATTAGCCGCTGCCGGCTGTACCGTCACTACCGCTCCACCGATATACGGCAGTGCCTGCGAATCTTTGCCGAATTTGCCGATCAGGAAGTCGATATCCTCTTCCAGCGCCTGTTTCAACTCGGCCCCGGTCAGGTCAACCAGCACCAGGGTATTGGCAAACGGCATCACCTCCAGCACATCACCCACCGAGATCTTACCGGCGCCAAGCCCTTTGCGCACACCACCGTAATTAAGGATCGCCACCTGGGCCTTCGGCACTGCAGCCAGCATCGAATCGGCCACCAGAGGACCCGGACCGCTGTTTACCCCGATTGTGATATCGTTTGCGGCATTGGCCACAATCTCCTTGCGGAACTGTTCAAGTTGAGCGGTATAGGGCGCCAGGGCGGCCGCTACTGCAGCATCCTCGACAACTATCCTGGCAGTCCCGGTCCGGTTTAATGATGCAGCGATCTCCCGGTAGGGTTCCGTGCCGGGCAGCACCGCCGACCCGTTGCGGGTAAAGGTTTCGCCCACCGGGATAACCGCACCGCCGGCATAACTGCTGACTTCGCCATCAGGCGTAAAGGTGACATTCAACTTCCCCAGCAGATCCCCCCATTGCCAGGCCTGCAGCACCAGAACCCTCTTGCCGTCCGGTGCCCGGAGTTCGGTTGGATACGGGCCTTCCGATGTCAGCCCAATGGCCGGCAGCTCGGCGTCGTCACTCAGAAGAGTGTGACTGTGACCGCCGACAATGATATCCACCCCCGAAACCCGGGCTGCAAGCAGGCTGTCCTGCTGATACCCCAGATGCGAGAGCAGGACGATCTTGTTGATCCCTTTGGCTTCAAGCAGAGCTACCTGTTGCCGGGTGCTCTCCGCAGGATCCCTGAATATTGTTTTGCCCACATCCATGGTGGTTTGTGGCGTTGTTTCAGTTGTGACCCCGATAATCCCCACCGGTTCGCCATTGATCTCCTTGATCAGATAAGGCATTACCAGAGGAAAGACCGCCGGCTCGGCGGAAAAATCGATATTTGCCGAAAGCCAGGGGAATCTGCTCCGCTTTATCCAGTCCGGAATGACAGCGGCCCCCCGATCAAATTCATGGTTGCCGAAGGTCATGGCATCCACCCCCAGCCGGTTCAGAAAATCGAACTCAACTGAGCCGTTGAACAGGGTAAAATAGAGGGTTCCCTGCACTGCGTCGCCGCCGTGCAACAACAGCAGATTAGGGTCCTCGTCCCGCATCCGGTCAAGAGCGGTCTTCAGCCGGGCAAATCCTCCGAGTTGGGCAGTAGTCGGAATGTCGTTGATTTTCAGGGTTACGGCAACCGGTTCGAGATGGGAATGGGTATCGTTCAGATGGGCCAGGGTAAGCTTGAAGCTGCCGGGCTGACTGCTGCAGGAGAGCTGCAGCGCCGTCAGCGCTACAAGGAGCAGTTGCGTCAGTATCCGTTTCAGATGATTGTTTATTCCTGGCTCCATAACCGTGACACTCCCTGGCCTTGGATTCGGCACCGCTCAGCAGTCCTGACGGTGGGTTGAAACTTTCTGGCCATTACGAAAAGCTGAATAGTTCATATCTTAATTATTTGATTTCCGTCCACTTGTATAGATCGAAAACTCGGTTATACTTTAGCCGCATTAATCTGTTCACACAAAGGTTTTCATATCAAAGAATAGTAACGAACAGGGTTTAAGCCGCTGCAGGGTCTTATTCAAGGTATACCACATAAGATCTAACAATGTTTGGTAGGTTACCATTTTGATGGAGAACAGCAATATGAGAAAAATGGCATTGATCGCGATCGCATCATCGGCATTGTGTCTTTGGTTGAATAGCCTCTCCCTGGGAGCCGATCCCCCCGCCCCCGACGCGGCCAGCAGCCGGGGTGACGGCAAAGAACTGCTGATGTTTTTTGAAGAACAGGACCTGGTCACTGCCACCAAACGCCACACCTCGCTCCGCAAGGCCCCGGCCATTGCCACAATTATCACTGCCGATGAGATCAGAAACATGGGAGCACGAAACCTGGAAGATGTATTGAAGATGGTGCCAGGCTTCGGTATCGCGACCAATGAGTGGGGAACCCACATGATCGAGGTGCGCGGTATCAGGACCGGCGCCAGCGAGAAGATCCTGGTCATGATCGACGGTCATTCGCTGAACAGAAATACCAACGGCAGCGCCCTGGTGTACAACGTCGCCAACAAGCTGCCGATGGAGAATGTCAAACAGGTAGAGATAGTGCGAGGGCCGGGTTCGGCCCTGTACGGCAACAGCGCCTTTGTGGCCACGATCAACATCATCACCCGCAATGCCGAGGAGATCGACGGCGTTGAGACCAAGCTCGGCGGCGGCAGCTTCGATACCTTCAAAGGCGACCTGGTCGCCGGCAAGGCCATCGGCGACAAATTCACCGCTTTCGGCAGCCTGGACCATTATAAAACTGAAGGGCCAAGGCTGCGGGTCGAGGCGGACACCCTGACAGGAACCCCGTTCTCACTGGCCCCGGGAACACCGAGTCTGAAAACGAAACAGACAGACGCCTTCCTGAAGGTCGGCTATGGCGACCTCACCTTCCGGGGGCACTACCTAACCCAGAACGAAAACCATTATATCGGCCTAGCTTCGGCCCTCACCGATGACAGTTTCGGCGTGCTTGAAAACTACTGGGGTGAATTGGCCTATGGTTTACAGTTAATGGACGGGTTATCGGCAAACCTGAAGGTCTATTATGATTACTACGAGCAGATCGGGGGCCAGGCCAAGATCTACCCAAACGGTTTTGCCGGCCTCTTTCCTGACGGCATGATCGGCAAGCCAGAACTAAAGAACCGGACAATCGGCGGGGAACTGCAGTTCGACTGGGACCTTTTCAAGGGGAATCACCTGATTGCGGGGGTTTCTTACGAGGTGTTGAGCCAGTACGACGTCGAGCAAATGGCCAACTTCAACCCAAATACCGGGGCTCCTCTCGGCTCTGTACAGAAGGTCGCCAACTGGAACAAGGACGCCACCCGCCAGATCTTTGCCACCTACCTGCAGGATGAATGGCAGCTTTGCGAGCAGGTCAACCTGACTGCTGGAGGACGCTTCGACCATTACAGCGATTTCGGTGACACAATCAACCCGCGGGTCGGACTGGTCTGGAGCTTCCTTGAGAGTGCCGACCTGAAACTCCTCTACGGCCAGGCATTCAGGGCTCCCAACTTCCAGGAGCTTTACAACATCAATAACCCGGTGGTGGTCGGCAACCCAAATCTCAAACCGGAGCGGATCGAAACCTTCGAGGCCGGCGTTGCCTGGCGCTTAAACCGCTACTTTGCTGCAGATATGAACTACTTTTACAGCACCATCGACGACCAGATCGGCTGGGATACCACATCCACACCTGCCGTTAATGCTAATATCGGCAAGTCGGAGACCCAAGGGGTAGAGATGGGGTTAAACGGCGCTTATGGGGCCAACATCTACTGGAAACTGGCCTATGCCTGGCAGGACCCGCGCGATGCCAATACAGACCAACGGCTTCCCTATGTGCCTTCTCACCGTGCCTCAGGCATCGTGAATTACGCCCTGACCAAATACCTGAACCTGAACACCAATGTGCTCTGGACCGGGCCACGCCCCAGGCCGCAGGGGGACAAACGCCCGGAAATGCCGTCCTATACAACTGTCGACCTGGCTGTTACTCTCAAGAACCTGATCGACAACCTGGAGATCCAGGCCACAGTTCGTAACCTCTTTGACCAGCGATTCAAAGACCCGGACACCTCCGGTGGGGCACTAAACCTTGCCGGAACGGGGCCAAAGATACCGGGCGATTTCCCGCGAGGAGGGATTTCATTTTTTGTATCAGCAACTTACAGATTTTAACAATCTATCTTCAGGTTGCCACGACCGCTTTGGCTCACCTTCATAGAGAATGTGCTCGCACGACAAGGGGAAAAGAGCTCCTTCGGTTCGTTGAGCGCTCTCGATGAAGCATGGCGGCATACCGGCAAGAAATGCAGGGAAAACAAACAGATAATATTCGCGGGTTGACAAACCTAAGTCAGCTCCAAAGGCGGCAGCAATTGCGCCGAAATTCATGCCCAACCTCCAACGGCCGGAGAGCAAAAATTCGTTAACATCAAAGGCCAGCCGTACATGTGGGCCTTCGTCAAGTCCGAGTGAATGGGCCAAGGCCATTATTGGGGCAATACGCTCATCACCGGATGCCAGTGGACGCCCAAAGCCGGCAATGCCACGGTGTTTTTTCAACTCCGCCTGCACACAGTCGGCAAGTTCGACTCCGTTGTCCAACGCCTTGCGTGTAACAGTTATAAATTCAATTGCCTTGACATCTATACCTCGTCCGTAGATTGATGCTTCGGAAACCGCCAGGGCTGCAGCTACGCCCAACGTGCCAGTGCTTCTCGCGCTCCCCGCCAAGGCCGCCACCCGGTTGTTCCAGATGCGTGCATCCGGGTAACTGGTCAAGACCCAGATTGCATGCATCAGTCGCAACTGCTCCGGGGTGAAGCGGCGACCAGTGATGCCGAAGACATACAGTTCCATCCAATCCAGATCTTTCAGTTCTCCATGCAGGTCATGGCCGCGGAACACGGCCCTCTCCCCCGGGAAACATGCGCCCATGCTGCTTTTCAGGCAATCAACATTCTGCTGTAAAAATTCGGGTCCGTTCATAGCCCCTCCTTGGCCGGATCGTTCTCCAGTTCTATCCGGAAAAACGGGAATTTCTTGTGACCATACTGCCACTGTTCCAGGGCATGGGCAGCTGCGCCGGGAAGGCGGAGCAACAGGTAGAGCATCTCGCCCTGCTCCGGGGTAAAACCCAGATCCACGAAGGCTGCTGCGACCACACCGCTCATGGTCAAGGGGCGACCGGCAGCGAACTCGAGCTGCGACCGGTTCTTTTGCAACCAGGAAAGCCTCGGTCCGGTGCTCATACCGGCAAGACAGGTAAGGGTCTGCTTTACAATGGTGGTGGTGCTGACGCCATGCGGGTCGAATCCGGGATGATGCTCCGGTGCCGGCCAGATGGAGGCCGTGTCCTCGCCGGGCGCGGCCATATGACGTTGCCAGGCCTCAATGTTCATACCGCAACCGTTCCATGCCTCCATGGACAGGAACAGTTCCCGGCCTCCGGAGAACTGTCCGGCTCCGACAGCCAGGGCGGCAATCAGAGAGGCAGCGGCCGTGGAGCCGCCGACACCGCCGCACATGGCGGCATGCACCGACGGGTCGCGCGGACCGGGGTTGGCCAGAGCCACTGCCGCTGCTTCGAGCAGTTCCGCCTGGGGAGGGGTTGGCGCCTCCCCCCGAAAAAGCAGATAAAGCATCTCCACCCAGCTTGCCTGGCCGAGCATGGCACCATAGACATCGTAACCGTGACAGTAGGCCGCGCGGGTAGCAAAGGGATTGTCAGGCTCCGGCTCTTCAAGCCAGATACGGGTGCGGATCTGTTCCGTGGGTTTATCGTTACTCATATAACACCTATGCAAAGAGTTGTTTGTGCCGCTATAGGAGACTTATGCCGCCGTCCACCACGATCTCATCGCCAACGATGTACGATGAATCATCAGAGGCGAGAAACAGCGCGGCCTTGGCGACTTCTTCCGGCTCACCGAAACGCTTGATGGGGGATTTGCCCTGGATTTCGGCCTTAACCATCTCCTCAACCTCGTTCGGCAAGCCGACCCGGCCGTACATCGGCGTTGAGATCGGTCCGGGGCTGATGGCATTGATGCGGATTCCTCTAGCGATCAACTCAAGTCCCAGTGACCTGACCAGAGAACGCTGCGCTGCCTTGCAAGCCCCGTAAACGCTGAAATTGGGTGATCCCATCTGATTGGTGATCGACGTGGTAACAATAACCGACGCCCCTGCCGAAAGTAGCGGCAATGCCTTCTGGATGGTGAAATAGATCCCCTTTATGTTGACCGCCACCATCTCGTCAAAGGCATCCTCGGTTACATATTCAAATGGCGCTGCCTGGGCAATGCCGGCATTGACAAACAATACGTCCAGCTTCCCGAAATGCCCTTCCGCCTGTTTCATCAGCTGTTCGATATCGCTGAGCTTGCCGGCGTCGCTCCGGACTGCCAGGACATTCCCACCTAATGCAATCCTGGCCTGTTCCAGGCTTGCAGCATCGCGGCCGGTTATTGCGAGACGGGCGCCATGCTCTAAAAAGAGTTTGGCCGTAGCCAGCCCGATACCGCTGTTTCCGCCCGTGATCAGGGCATTCTTACCCGATAGTCTTTGCACTTACATCCCCCTTTACGACTAATACTTTAAACTTAAGTATTGATATTACTAATACGGTTGTATAAATAGTGTCAAACAAAATATCAACAAAAATTTCATCTTTCTCTAATCAATTATATCTTTAGTCTGCTTAACGCTAAGACAGGGTTTAAGTATCGCGAAAAAAACTGCAAAAACACTGAAAATCACTCAAGAAAAGACTTCGAGTTTCGATACGAACATTAAGGGGGACGATATGAATGCCGCAGAAGAATTGGTCAGTTACCTGGAGAAGCATGGCGTCGAGTATATTTTCGGTGTTCCCGGAGGGGCCATTGAACCGCTGAATACCGCGCTGCACAAGAGTGCGATCAAGGTAATCGTGGCCAAACACGAAGAAGGAGCCGCATTCATGGCTGACGGGTTCGCCCGCGTCAGCGGCTCCATCTCGGTCTGCTGCAGTACTGCAGGCCCCGGGGCAACGAACATGATTACCGGCCTGGCATCCTCATTCGGCGATTCCATCCCGGTGATCGCCCTGACCGGCCAGGTAGCCACCTCTCTCTTCGGCAAGGGTGCAATACAGGAATTTGCCACACAAAGCTTCAGTATCGTCGACATCTTCAGACATGTCTCAAAATACAGCGATATTGTCATCAACGAGAAAAAGGCGTGGGAAATGATTTCCAAGGCGCGGCGGCTGGCGTTGAGCGGGAGAAAGGGGCCGGTTCACCTGAATCTCCCGGCCGATATCATGAAACGGAAATCCGGCGAAAGCCACGGCCAATGCAACATTACGCAGGTATTGGGGTTTGACCGGGATGGGGTCCGGAAAGCGGCAAAGCTGCTGATGGAAGCTAAGAATCCGGTCATCCTCGCCGGATGGGGCACTGTGCTTTCCAGGGCGGACAAGGAGTTACTGAAGCTGGCCGAAATGATGGATATCCCGGTAGCCACCTCCCCCAAAGCCAAGGGGATCTTAAGCGAGGCGCACCCACTCTCCCTTGGTGTATTGGGATTTGCCGGTTCTCCGGTTTCACAGAAATACATACTCGAAAACGATGTGGATGTCATGCTGGCAGTTGGAACCAGTTTCAATGAATTCGTGACCTCGGGGTGGGACAAGCGGTTGCGCCCCATGGAATCGCTGATTCAAATCGATATCGACTGCAACGAAATCGGGAAAAACTACTGCGTCGATGTCGGTATCCCCGGCGACGCCAAAACCGTTCTGCACGAACTGACCCACCAACTGCTCCGAACTCTCAAACCTCGCAGCAGTATGGGCGAGAAGCGACGCCGGAAAGTCAGGGCGATCAAGTCGAAGCTAAAACAGGTCCAGAAGGGGTTGGAGGCGGTCCCCTACAAACCGCAGAGACTGATCAGGGATCTGGCGGAAAGCCTGCCGGAAGACGCCGTCTATTTTGTGGAAAACGGCAACTGTATGGCCTGGGCCATACACCACCTGACCATTACTCAGCCGTACACTTTTTATGTCGGCCTCGGTTTCGCTTCCATGGGGTTTGCAACCGCAGCGGCTGTCGGCGCCAAGCTGGCTGCAGGCAATAGGCCGGTAATCTCCCTGGTGGGGGACGGCTCATTCCTCATGAACGGCATGGAAGTAGCCACTGCCGTAAATCACGGAATTCCGGTAATCTGGGTGGTAATGAACAACTCCATGCTCGGCACTGTTTATCACGCCAGGAAACTGTCGCGCATACCGGAGGGAATCCCTTCCAGGTTCAAAGAGGTGGATTTCGTCAAACTTGCGGAAGGGTTGGGGGCGCGGGGAATCAGGATTACGGAACCGGGGCAGATAAACAGGGAGATGATGAATGAGATTATCTCGTCACAACTCCCGACGGTATTGGATGTCATCATCGATCCGGAAGAAGTTCCACCGATACATTCGCGCATTACATCGTTAGAAAAGCTTTACACCTGAAAAAAGATAGTATATTCACTCTTGTAATAATATTGGATAATTCGACGCATTGACAATAAAACAGAATCCAGCCCCCTCGCTTGGGGCGGGATTAACCGGAACTGCCATTGGACGCCTCTTTCCCACATATTAGAGTCCCGCTGTATCCGCACCGCCATTTCCTCTCCGGGGTATTTGCCCTCATCTTTTTCTTGCTGCTGGTCTCACCGGCCTGCGCAGCCAAGGTCCTCATCGTTGGGGACATCCAATACGCTTTGGTAGCCGACGTAGTTTCCGAGATTCAGCTTTCCCTCAGATCGCAATGCAAGGAGTATTCTATCGCTGAGGTCAAAGGGAAACTCGGGGCAGTTGTGGATCGGGAAGATGCCCAGGTTGTCGTGGCTCTCGGGATGGAAGCTCTGGCCGAGGCACAGCGATTGCCGACATCAGTCGGAGTTGTCTATGGCCTCGTTGTCGCACCGCCGAAAAGCGGCAGGGCAAACACTACCGGCGTGTACATGTCTCCTCCGGTAAGCGAATATGTGGCAACCCTCAGAAGATATCTCCCTTCGCTCAGCAGGGTCTCCGTCGTGGGGAGCCAAACCATGATTAAAAGCCTTCTCGGCAGCAACTCTTCTCCTGTAGACACGTACCATGTCAGCAGCTCCTCGGATCTGGTCAACACCGTCAACCGGCTTACCGACGCCAAAGCCCTGTTGCTGCTCCCGGACGTCAACCTGCTGACCGCTTCGGTCATGTCAAATGTCTACCTGTTTTCTTTCCGGAAAAATATCCCGTTGCTCGGGATTTCGGAAGCAAATGTCAAACAGGGATCGCTGTTTGCACTGGTATTCGACCCCAAGACGGTCAGCCGCCAGATCGGGGAAAAGGTCCAAGCCATCCTGGATGGCAGGGATGCCGGAGCAATCCCTTCCTCTCCGCCCAGAAAGTACCATCTGTATATCAACAACAACTCGGCGCATAAAATGGGCATCGAGTTGCCTGATGAGATGTTGAGAAAGGCAAAACGAATCTATCAGTGAGGCCGATGTCGGCAATGAGAAGTACAAACACGAATCGAGATAACCTGGCGAACGGCAGCAGGGTTGCCCGCTGGTTGAAAGCGTTGACCCCTTTGACATTCAAAGGTCAGGCGCTGCTGTTCATGTTTCCGATGATCGTGATCATCTCAATTGTATATACGACTGAGTCGATCTCGACCGAAAGAAAAATCCTCAGAAACGAAATCATCAAAAAAGGGGAGACCGTCGCTGCAATTGCAGCAAGAACCGCCGAACTGCCGCTGCTGTCGGAAAACCTGGAGCAGCTCAACAGCTCAGCCCATTCAGTGATGCAGATCAAAGACATTGCCTTTGTATCGTATCTCAACCAACGGTACGAAATCCTGCTCCATCAGGGGAAACCCCATCCCCTGGCGTCATCTCCCCCTCTCGACTCCATCAAAACCATCAGTCTAACCGAGCATGACCAGTTCTTTGAGTTCATTGTCCCGGTGGTCTCTATCAAGACTGCCGATGCTTTCTTCCTCCTGGAAGGGGCAGACACCCCCCCGACTGTCAGCGAACAGATCGGATGGGTACGTATCGGGCTCTCCAAAGAGGTCATGGAAAAATCGGAACATCAGATCATATTACGCAGCGGCATTCTGGCTATTGCCTTTTCCATTGCCGGCGTGCTGCTCCTTTATCTCTTCATAACCCTGGCATCAAGGCCACTGTATACCCTGATCAATGCGGTTAAAGAAGTGCAGGAGGGGGAACACCCCGAGGTCAGGATCTCTTCCCCCAAAAGCGAGATCGGCAGGCTTTCCACGGAATTCAACCGGATGAGCCGGGCCATCAAGGAGAGGGAGGATGAACTGCGGCGCCATCGCGACCATCTCGAAGATCTGGTCGCGGAACGCACTGCAGAACTGACCGTTGCCAAGGAGCAGGCGGAATCGGCAAACCGTGCCAAGAGCGATTTTCTCTCCAGCATGAGCCATGAACTCCGCACGCCGCTGAATGCCATACTCGGCTATGCCCAGATTCTCAAGCGCCAGGAGAACATAAACGACACCCAGCAACAGCAACTGGACATAATGCATAGCAGCGGCGAGCATTTGTTGATGCTGATCAACGATATTCTGGATGTGGGCAAAATAGAGGCCTGCAAGATGGAGATCGCCGATACCCCCTTCGATTTGCCGGCACTTATCCGGCAGGTATATAACCTTACCAAACTGCAAGCTGCAGAGAAGGAACTGCGGTTCTCCTATGAGTCTGTTACCCCGCTGCCGCAGTATGTAAAGGGTGACGAACGAAAACTGCGCCAGATCCTGCTGAATCTGCTGAGTAATGCCGTCAAGTACACCCGCAAGGGGGAGGTTGCCCTTAGAGTGGCCTACGACCGGCCTGGAGATGCATTTTTGCGCTGCGAGGTAACCGACACCGGGATCGGCATTCCTTCTGACAAGCTGGAAGCCGTCTTCGAACCCTTTACGCAGTTGTCGGCCAACCGGCAGGTCAGGGAAGGTACCGGTCTGGGGCTCAATATCTCCAAGAGGCTGTTGATGCTGATGAATGGCAAAATTGGGGTGGAGAGCATCCTTGGCAGCGGCAGCACCTTCTGGATCGAAGTGCCGCTGCCGCAGGTACTGGAGATGGATATTGCTCCGGAGAAACAGCAAAGCGTCATCGGTTATCAGGGCGAGCGCAAAAGCATCATGGTGGTGGACGACAACATGAACAATACGTCCATGCTGGTTTCGCTGCTGGACCCGCTCGGCTTCAACGTTTCCACTGCGGAAAACGGCCGGACCGCTCTGCAACTGGCAGCGGATCATTGTCCGAACCTGATGATCCTTGACCTGGTCATGCCGGAGATGGATGGCTTTGAAACCGCCCTGGAACTGCGGAAAAGGCAGGAGCTTTCCGGGGTGAAGATCATCGGGGCATCGGCGACGGTAACGGATTCGGGGTTCAAGGAAGAGTTCATGACCCTCTGCGATGCCTTCGTGACCAAACCGATCCGGATAAACCTGCTGCTGGAGCGGATCAAAGAACTGCTCGCGATTTCATGGATCATGACAACGGACGAACTGCACTCTTCAGTTGCAGCTGCCGAATCCTACGAGCACCTCTCCCTGACTGATATTCCGCCGCTCGATCGGCTTAAAGAGGTGCACGAACTTGCGCTACGCGGGGATATCCGCAAAATCCAGACCTGGTCGGTGCAACTGGAACAGGATCAACCCAATTATCGCCCGTTTGCGGGCAAACTGCGGGAACTTGCCAGTACCTACCGGACTAAGGCCATCCTTGCATTACTGGAAGAATATATGGGGAATAGTGATGACTGTTGACTCAACGGAATCAACCATCCTTCTGATTGATGACGATCCCACAAACCTGGACATTGTTACGGATTATCTTTTGGATTGCGATTATACCATCCTCGTGGCCGAGGATGGCGAGAGCGGGATCTCCCGGGCTGAGTATGCTCAACCCGGGCTGATCCTGCTCGATGTCATGATGCCCGGAATCGATGGTTTCGAGACCTGCCGCAGGCTGAAAACAAGGGAAAGCACCAGGGATATCCCGGTAATCTTCATGACCGCACTGGCAGAGACCGAACATAAAGTGAAGGGATTTGAAGCAGGGGCAGTGGATTACATCACCAAGCCATTCCAGCGTGAAGAGGTTCTCGCCCGGGTTTCGGTGCACCTGCGGATCCGGGAGCTGACTGCCCGCTTGCAGGAAGCGAAGGAATCCCTGGAAAAACGGGTTGAGGAACGGACTGCGGAACTGGCACAGACTATCGATACCCTGCATGATGAAATTATCCAGCGCAAACAGGCGGAAGAAGAACGGGTGCGTCTGGCCCGCGCCATAGAACAGGCTGCGGAGGCAGTCTACATGGCCGATGCACAGGGACTCATCACCTATGTGAATCCTGCCTTCGAACGGACGACCGGATATTCCAGGGATGAGGTTATCGGCCAGCCAACCGGCATTCTCGAATGTGATACCAATGATCCGGACTATTACCTTCAGATCCGCGAAGCCGTAGACCGGGACAACGACTGGTCGGGCCGCGTAACCACCAGGAAAAAGGATGGTTCCGTCTTCGAGGCCGATACCACGGTATCATCGGTGCGGGACTCGAAAGGGACCATCATCAATTATGTCAGCATCCTCAGGGATGTTACCCATGAATTGAAACTGGAGCGGGAACTCCGGCAGTCCCAGAAGATGGAGGCGATCGGCACCCTTGCCGGCGGCATAGCTCATGACTTCAATAACATTCTGACCGCTGTGATCGGTTACACCGATATGGCGCTAAGCAAGCTGCCCAATGACAGCACGGCATTGCGAGACCTGGAAAGGGTGCAGGAAGCAAGCACCCGTGCCAAAGATCTGGTGGGGCGCATCCTTACGTTCAGCCGCCAGAGCGAGCAGAAGCGAAAGCCGGTGCAACTTGCTACAATTATTGATGAAGTTTTCAAACTACTCCGATCCACGCTTCCGTCCACTATTGAAATCAATCAGCAGGTTCATACCCCTGTAAGTGGGGACACAGTCCTTGCTGATCCGACCCAGCTTCACCAGGTCTTGATGAATCTCGGCACCAATGCGGCGCATGCAATGCGCCCCCATGGAGGGGTGTTAAGCGTATCTTTGACGGATATCGAAGCCGATGCCCCGCTTATCTCTTTTCATCCGGATATCAGACAGGGGCCGTACCTGCGACTGACGGTCAGTGATACCGGCCACGGCATGGAAGAAAGCGTGAGGGAGCGGATTTTCGATCCGTACTTCACGACCAAAAAGGTGGGCGAAGGGACCGGAATGGGACTGGCTGTGGTCCAGGGAATCGTCAAGAGCCACGGCGGGGCAATCAGCGTCTATAGTGAACCGGGGCTTGGAACCACCTTTCATATCTTTTTGCCGAAATTTCGCGGCGACGCGGTCAGTCCTGAGGCATCGAAGACATCAGAGGCCAGGGGTACGGAGCGAATCCTGTTTGTGGATGACGAAGCCATGCTGGCGGATCTGGGGCAGGAACTGCTCGAATCTTTAGGCTACTCCGTCACTGTTACCTTGAGCAGCCGTGAGGCACTGGAGCTGTTCCGGGCAGCGCCGAAGAATTTTGATCTGGTGATTACTGACATGACCATGCCGGGACTTACCGGCAAAGAACTGGCCCGGGAATTCCTGGGGATCAGACCGGAAATCCCGATCATACTCTGCACCGGATTCAGCGAGCAGATCAACGAAAAATTGGCCAAAGAAGCCGGGATCAAGGGGTACATCCTGAAACCGTATGCGAGAAACAGCCTGAACGATTCCATCCGTAAGGCGTTGTCCGGTGACTAGCCCTTGTGTATGACGACTGAGAAATGACATTCATCAATCAGTCGCTCAAAACTGGATCTGGCAACGCTTTACCCCCCCTTCCTCCTTGATCCAGAGAAGCGTTTTCTTTGCGCGTCCGCACCAGTCACGGACATCCTTCTCGAACGTCGAACAGTCTGCTAGCACTTCAAGCACATCGCCCGGTTTCATCTTTGTGGCCATAACGGTTACCTTCAGAGTCGGTTGCGGGCACTTCAACCCGCGTGCGTCGAGCTGCTGGACAGACATGAATATCCTCCTATTAATCTATTAATGATAGTTTACCCAGCTGCTTGACAGTTGCAACCATCTCGGTGATTACCTGGACGTATTTCTCCCCTTCGCCGGCAGAAACGTAATCAAAACGGCAGCGCTTTCCTTCTATGCCCATCTGCTCCAGAACCCTGATCAGCATGGCGTGACGCTGCGCCGCCCGCAGATTCCCCTCCTTGTAGTGGCAGTCGCCGGGGTGGCATGCCAGGACAATCACACCGTCCGCCCCTTCATTGAAGGCCTTCATGACAAACTGGGGATCTATCCTGCCGGTACACATAACCTTGATAATGCTCACATTTGGCGGGTAGGGAGTCTGCGACGATCCCGCCTTGTCCGCTCCGGCGTACGAGCACCAGTTGCAGAGGAACCCGATGATACGCGGCTCGAATTCTGCAACTATATCGGCATCAGGAGTATTGTTCAACAAACATGTTGCGCTCATTTCAACGCCCCCTCGATTTCGGCCAGAATCATTTCATTGGTAAAGTGATTCGCCTTGATAGCCCCCATCGGACACGCTGCCACACAGGTGCCGCACCCATGGCAGAGCACACCGTTCACTACTGACACGCTGTTTTCCTCATCGAAATGTATGGCCCGGTAGGGGCAGACCCTCATACATACTTTGCAGCCGGCGCATTTTTCCGGATAGACCGAAGCGAACAACGGGTCCAGCTCGATCTTCCGCCCTTCGACCAGTTCGGACAGAATGAAGCCGGACGCGGCCATCCCCTGGCTGGTTGCTTTCTGGATATCGGCAGGCGCCTGGCAGGCTCCGGACAGGTAGACACCGCGGATCTTGCTGCGGGCTGAATCCATCCGGCCATGGAGTTCCTCGAAAAAACCGAAACGGTCAAGGGAGACATCCAGCATGGCGCCCAGCTTTTCCGTGTCAGCGGTGGGAACCACAGCCGGGCAAAGCACAACCATGTCCGCATTGATACTGTTGCCGTCCGGCAGACGGATCTTCTGACCGTCATTTTCGCCTGTGACCGCCAGATCGGAAATACGGTCATACCGGATGAATGTAGCGTTATGATTGTCCCGGGCGGCGCGATGGAGGGCGTACTCTTCCTTGCCCGGAGAGACGATCTCTTTGTACAGGTGAAGGATCTTTGTATCCGTAAGCTTTGACTCCAGCAGATGATTATACTTGAAGGCGTACTGGCAGCAAATGCCGGAGCAGTACGGTTTGTGGTCGTCGTCAAGCGAGCCGACGCAGTGTATGAACGCGACTGAACCCGGCTGCTCTCCGGTTGAGGTGACGACTTCACCGGCAGTCGGGCCGTTCGAGGCCAGGATGCGCTCGAATTCGAGAGCGGTTTTGACATCCGGGAGACGGCCATACCCTAAGTTGTCGAAGCGGGAGCAATCGTAGAGAGTCGACCCGGTTGCAAGTATGATGGAACCGACCTGCCGCTCAATGATCTGTTCCTGGTCATCAAAGACAATGACCCCCTCGCCCATGGGACAGGCCGCACTGCAGGCGGAACAGTCGGAACCCTCGGTAAAGCGCGTGCAGAGCGTGGGATCCAGATACGGCGCATTGGGAAGAGCACCCATGAAGGTGAAGCCGATGGCCTTTTTCTCATCCATATCGTTGTTGAATGGATTGGTCCCGCTGACCGGACAAGGCTCGAAACACTCGCCGCAGCCGATACACTGATGAATATCCACATAACGGGGCCGCTGCCGGATCTTGACCTCGAAATTCCCGAAATAGCCGGCAACTTCGGTCAGTTCAGCCATGGTCAGAAGCTCGATGTTCTCGGCATGCTCACCGTGCAGTATCTCGGCCATGACCGGTTCCAGCATGCAGGGTCCGCACTCCATGTTTGGGAACAGCTCTTCAAACAGGACCGGCAATCCGCCGATAACCGGGGACTTCTCCACCAGCGTCACCCTCCGGCCGGCTTCAGCGAGGGTGAGTGCCGCCTTGAGACCGGCCGGGCCGGCTCCGATCACCAGCACAGCCGGAGAGACTTCAAGTTCCTGCTTTTCGAGCATCTCGTGGAGTTCCACCCGCTTGAGCGCGGCGTTGATTGCCACCGACGTCTTTTTGACGGCCTTTTCCGGATCTTCGGTAACCCAGGCAATCTGTTCGCGGATATTTACCATCTGCATCAGATACGGATTCATGCCGGCCTGCCCCATTACCCGCATGAAGGTCGCTTCGTGCTCCCTGGGGGAGCAAGCGGCGATCACGATCCGGTCCGGTTTTTCATCTTTCAGGTCCTGTTCCAGGAACACCTTCCCATCCTCTGAGCAGAGGAACGGGCAGGTTTTGAAATACGACATCCTCCCGCTCGGTTCAAGATATTCCCTGACCTTGCCGCCATCAATCCTGTCAGCAATGTTCGTCCCGCAGTTGCAGAAGTATACGCCGATTTTCATGGCATTCACCCTTCTGTCCATAGAATAGTTAAAATCCGCAGCGGCGCACCAGATAAGACACTACCAGCGGAAGAGCCCTGCTCACCCCATTGGTCAGCTCCTCGCTGAAACTTTCAACATCGTCGGCTTCGATCCCGATGATTTCCACAAGGCCGGGAATCGCCAGACCCAGATCCCGTCCCAGCGACAGGGCTGTGGCGAGATCACCGTCATGCGTGCAGAGGGTGTTGCGGGTCTTGGTGAACGAGTCGAGCGAGAGCATCTGCATTGTACCCGGCGGGTGTATACCGGTCTTCATGGCATCCACAATGATCGCCCGGTCGTATCCGGCAATTGCCTCCATCAACCTCAGCCCGCCGGCATAGGCTTCAACCGCATCGACCCCGGCATGTTCGGGGATACGCTGCTTGACCAGGCCCACAATCTTTATCCCCACGCTGTCGTCGGAGAGGATCGGGTTGCCAAGCCCCACCAGTATGGTACGCATCAGTTTCTGCTCACGGTGCGGATGATTGCGCCCGACAGATCGCGGATATTGACGCAGAGCGGCATCCTGCCTACCACAGCATGGGTGGCGCAGGAAAGGCATGGGTCATACAGCCTGAAGGCCATTTCGATCCGGTTCAACATCCCTTCTTCAACCACCTTGCCTCTGGTAATGATCTGCTGGGCCGCCTTCTTGATGGACATGGTCATGGGGGCGTAGTTGTTGGTGGTGCCGACGATCATATTTACCCTGGTCAGCACGCCGCGCCCGTCGGTCTCGTAATGATGGGTGAGGGTGCCGCGCGGAGCCTCCACGCACCCTATTCCGCAGCCGGCAATCGTTCCGGGTTTGGTTCGGAGATCAGGAGAGGTTATCTCCGGGTCCATGGCCAGCTCCAGCATCCGCTCGGCAGCGTAAAGCAGCTCCACCAGCCGTGCCCAGTGGGTTGCCAGACGATAGTGAACCGGCTTGTAGCGGCCATTGGCCTTGCCGCTCCCAAGCGTCTCGTAGAAACGTTCATACTGCTCCTGCGCCCGTGGAGTCGCCATGCTGTCGGAAACGTTCAGCCTGGAAAGCGGCGATGCCGCATAGACACCGCTCTCCGGTCCGTCTACGAAACCCTGCCAGCCGACGTTTTTGAGATAGGGATATTTGAGGTAGGTCCACGGCTCCACCCGTTCGGCAATGTGGGAGGCATACTCCTTGGCCGGGTATTTGACCAGTTCGGCCCCGTCCGGTCCCACAACACGCACCTTGCCGTCATAGAAATTCACCCGGTTTTGCCCGTCCACAAGCCCCATGTAGTAGGTCTTGTGGGTGTAGATATCGCTAGTGATCAGGTCAACGTATGCCCGGTTTTTGAGGACAAGGTCCTCGAAGATCTGCAGAGTGAACAGGGCAAAGTCGATATTCTTCCGGGCGATACCGACGATCTCATCCCGTTCGGCGGCGGTGATCGGCCGGCTCCAGCCGCCGGGCAGGCCGGCCACCGGATGGATGCTGCGCCCCCCCACGGTCTTGATGACCTGGTGGTTGCGGGCACGGCATTCTATTACCTGCCTGCCGATATCCAGACCGACCTTCCTGATCACACCGAGGATATTGCGCTCGGCTGGCGGCGCGTCAGGCCCCATGATGAAATCAGGTCCACCCAGGGCGTAGAAGTGGGTGGTATGGTCGGTAACGTAAAACGCCGAGTAGAACAGCTCTCGCAGCTTTCTGGCCGCTGGCGGCGGCTCGGCTGCGAAAAGGGCATCCAGAGCCTTGGTTGCCGCCATATGATGGGCTTCGGGGCAGACCCCGCAGATCCGGTTGGTTATGACCGGCATCTCTTCGGCCTGCCGGCCGACGCAAAACTGCTCGAAGCCGCGCAGTTCCGGCACCTGGAAGTAGGCATTGGCCACATCCCCCTCTTCGTTCAGAAAGATGTCGATCTTTCCGTGACCTTCAAGCCTGGTGATGGGGTCTATCGAGATTCGGCTCATCGCTTTACCCTCCCGCCGATGATGGAGCCTGGCAGGCTATACTTGTAGAAGGTACCGGCATAGTCCGGAACGCTATCCAGAAGGGCTTCAACCCTGGCGGCAATCTCCTCCTCGCTTTTCCCCTTGCAGTCACCGATGTCGAGAATAGAGCCAAGCGCGGCAATCATCCTGGCACCTTGATCGGTTATCCCTTCAGGTGGGCCGTAACAACCGGTACAGGGCATGTTGGCCTGCGGGCAGGGGGCGCCGCATCCGTCCCTGGTGGCGATTCCCATGCAGAGCAGACCTTGCTCCAGCAGACACTTTCGCGGTTCCGGCGTAATTTCGAAGTTGCGGTAAAAGCGTGCGATCTTCTTGTCCTCCTTGACCCGCTCACACTCGTCGCAAACAGAGAGGCAACCGGCGCCGAGCACGCTGCCGGCAGGGGGCAACTGTGCCCCGCTGACAACGGCCTCAACGACATTCCATATCTGATGCGACTCCGGCGGACAGCCGGGGATGAAGTAATCGACCGCAGTTACCTGGCCAAGGGTTTTGACTTTGTCGTAGAAGGCCGGTATGGTCAATGTCCCTTCCGGAACCTCGCTGGCGGGTGACGGAATGGTGCCAGCCGGGTTGTCAATGGTAGGGTTATCCAGGTAAACGGCCTTGAATATCTCCTGCTTTGAATGCAAATTGGCCAGACCCAGGATGCACCCTTCGCAGGCGCAGGAACCGAGGGCGATCAATAGTTGCGACTTCTTTCTCAGGAGGCGGGCCATCTCCTCGTTCTCCGCCGTGCGGATGGCGCCATTGAAAAGGGTGATGGCAATGCTCTTGTCAGGCAATGCCTCGATATCCTTCTTCTTCGTATCCAGCAGACAGGGGCAGAACATGAACTCAAAGGCAGCGTCAACATCGAGAATCTTTTCGTGGAGGTTTACCACCGCGATCTCGCAACCGCCGCATGAAGCCGCCCAATAGATCGCCAGTTTCGGTTTTTCAGGCATCGTCAACCTCCAGTGAAAGTATCCGGAATCCGTTGTCGTCGGCAATATCATGTCAAACAGACCGGCTCAAGCACAACTCAAGCAACAACCCTATTGCGGCCACCCGTTTTTTGCTTCGGAGAGGGCATCGTCCACGGACTTGTAGAGATCTTCGGCAGAACCCTGGGGCGATAACTCGGCAATACCGCAACTGAATGTGGCGCTGAAGGCGTCGCCTCCAGCCGGAAACCGTATGGCGGCAAAGCTTTCCCGAAGCTGGTCGAGCAGCGATCGGGCCGTGGCGATGTCGCAGTCGGGGAGTATGACCCCGAATTCATTGCTGCCGTAACGACCGATAATATCTGTTTTGCGGCACCGCTGTTGGAGAAAACGGGCCATGGCTATCAGGACCCGGTCGCCGGTCGGGTGCCCATGACTGTCATTGATCTGCTTGAACCCATCCAGATCGATCATGGCGAAGCACAGCTTTTCCTTGCTATTTCGGGTCTCGGCAATGGCCTGGCCCAGACGTTCCCTGAAGTTCGTATGGTTGAGGAGACCGGTCATGCTGTCCTGAATCATGCTTAAGCGAATGGTCTTCATCCGCCCGGCGCGGGCGGATACAGCGCTGATCAGGTGATCTGCCTTGATCGGCTTGGACAGGAATTCGTCACCGCCCACCCTCATGGCATGAAAGGGGAGGTCGCTATCGGTCTCGCTCGATAGAAAGACGATGGGAATACCGGAATAGGCATCGATCTGCCGGATCGCCCGTGCCAGTTCGATGCCGTTACATCCCGGCATATTCATATCCGACAGGATCAGGTCCGGTTTGAATTCGATGAGCAGCGGCATCGCCAACAGTGGATCATTCAATGTCCGGGTGACCATCCCCGCACTCGTAAGAATGGTGGCGTACAATTCGGTAAGATGAGGGTCATCATCAACGATCATCACCCGGTACGGTTCGGGTTGTTCCGTTGATGTCAGCACGCTGAGGGTCGAACAGAGGATGGTGAGGTTTACCGGTTTGACGAAATAGGCATCAGAGCCGGCCCGGGCGGCCGCAAGACGAAAAGGGAGCTCGTCATGTGAGGAGATAAAGATAGTCGGGATAGTAAAGTCCTGGCCGGACCGAAGTTTCTGAATGGCTTCGGCGCCCCCCACCGGCCGGTCGGGGAATACCAGATCCATGACGATGGCTGCAGGGGGAGAGTTTTGCACTGCCTGGCTGAATTGCTCAAGATCCGCAAAGGATACGACCTCGAAGCCGAAACAGCCGATCTGGGTTGCCATGGTCAACCGCTGAAAGGAATCATCCTCGCAGAGGTAAACCACCTTGGTTTCCTTGCCTTTCGAGGACTCGGTGGCAGCCACCAGTTCCAGGGTATTAAGGTCAACGTCCTGGGAGGATGTGATCTTTGACGCCTCCGCGTCAATCGCTTTGAGGCACTCGGACATCCTGTAGTGCCAGTCCTTCGGCAATTCCTCAGCTTCCATCGCCTCCTTGGCCAGATGTTCCCCTGTGGCAGCAGCAGCGCTTACCCCGCTCAGACCAAAGGATGCGCTCGCCCCTTTTATGGTGTGGATACGGCGATGCAAGTCTTCGAGACCCTCACTCTCCAAAGGCCCCTGGCATAGGTCGTCATATGCCTTGCGGAGTGTCTCCAGTTGCGTGGGGAGCTGTTTAATGTACGAATCGCGTATTCTTTGCAGTTTGTTTGCAACGGAAATAACCTGAGTGCTCATGGTTCATCATCCTTTCAGTAGAAATCCATCAAAGCTCCCCGGAAACCAGAACCATGTTGCGTCCGGCGTACTTTGCAGCATATAGCGCCTCATCAGCCCCCGCGTTAATGGCAGCGGAATCTCCATAGACTGAGAGTTGGGCAACACCGCAACTGAAGGTGCAGGAGAAGGTTTCGTCTTTTGCCTGAAAACGGATGGCAGCGAAACTCTCTCGTAGTTCATTTAGAAGTTGAATCGCATTGGCGATGCTGCAATCGGGAAGAATAACCGCAAACTCCTCACCGCCAAATCGACCGACGATGTCTTGTTTCCGCACGCGTTGACTGATGAGGCGCGCAAGGGTAATCAACACCCGGTCACCGAGCGGATGGCCATAGGTGTCATTCACCGACTTGAACTTATCCAGATCAATCATGGCGAAACATAACTCTTCCTGCTTGCGTTGGGCATGGGCAATAGCCGTATCCAGGTGTTCCTTGGTCGCGGTATGGTTGTACAGACCGGTCATGCTGTCACGCACCATGAGTGAGCGGATGATCTTCATCCGTTCGGCACGCACAACTACTGAAGAAACCAGGCGCTCGGGTTTGATCGGCTTGGTCAAAAATTCATCCCCTCCGGTCTGCAAGGCTGCAAACTGTTTGTCGGTATCGGTTTCGCTGGAAAGATACACGATGGGAACACAAAAATAAGAACCGATCTGCCTAATGGCCTTGGCCAACTCCATCCCATTATAGCCCGGCATGTACATATCCATTAAGATAAGGTCCGGCTTGAATTCGATTAATGGCGACATTACCTGTAGTGGATCGTTTACAGTCAGGGTCATCATTCCCGATTCTTCAAGTATCAAGGCATGATATTCGGCAAGTTGCGGGTCATCATCAATAATCATGATCCGGTACGGTTCAGGCTTCAGCGAAGTAGTAAGCTGGCTAAGGGTAAAACAGAGTTCCGTCACATTGAGCGGTTTCACAAAATATGCGCTGGATCCGGCACGCACGGCCGATAACCGGGCGTCAATCGAACCCTGAGTTGAAATAAACACTGTTGGGATCGGGTTCTCACGACCGGACTGAATGGTTTGCATGATGTCGGAACCGCCCAACGGCCGATCGGGAAAGATCATATCCATCACTATCACGTCGGGCGGCGCAGCCCGCACCGCGGTGGCGAGCTGCTCCGGCTCGCCGAAAGAAAGGATTTCGAAACCAAAACAGCTTATCTGCGTTTCCAGCGTCAGACGCTGATACCGGTCGTCATCACAAAGATACACAACCTTTCGTTCCCGGCCAGGGGTTCCCTCTGCGGCTATTGCCAGTTCCTGGACCTGCAACTCCATCCCTTGCATCGGGTCAATGGTGGAAATTTCGTACTCCATCCGGGCGAAATGTTCCTGCATTTTCTGATGCCAGGACCTGTCAGGTGGTGTTGCTGATTGCAAAGCCTCCTTGGCAAGATGCTCCCCCGCCGTAGCCACCGCACTCAACATGCTCATCCGGAACGAAGCAGATGCCCCTTTCAAGGAGTGGATGCGGCGATGCAGATCCTCCAGCGGCGCGTTTCCCTGTTCTCCGAGAACAAACTCGGCATACGAGGCCCGGATTCCTTGCAGCTGCGCGGGAAGCTGCTTTATGTAAGCCTTGCGGATGTTTTTCAGTTTTACCGCAGCGGCTGCCGATTTCGTGGTCAAGACCAGTCATCCTTTAAATGCATTTTCAACCTGCGAATCTTGACAGGTTATGGACGGGCGATAAGAGATTCAACAACCTCCGGCAAAGCCTCCTGAAGCTGTTCGTCCTTGGTGAGTACTGCTTCCATATCCGGATGGGCGATCCTGAGAGGGGCGGCCTCTTCTCCGGTAAGGAGGACAAACGGCTGAGAGAACCCTTGCTTGCGCATTTCAGCAAAGAGTTTGATCCCGTCCATGACCGGCATATTCATATCCGAAACCACCACGCGGATCGCAGGGTCGTTCGCCAGCTTCTCCAGCGCATCCATGCCGCCTGATGAAATTACCGTGTCATAACCGGCCGACTCCAGGATTAGCCCGGTCAGCTCGCCGGTAAATTCGTCATCGTCTACCACCAGAATGTTTGCAGGTGAATCACTCATCTTCTTTCTCCTTGTCGAGGTTGAGACATCGCATAATTAACCAATCAAAGTACGCACCGTTTCAAGCAGATTTGACTGGTCGAAAGCCCCCTTTACGATATAGGCGTTGGCTCCGACCGTTATGCCGCGCTTCTTGTCCGCATCCTTTTCCAGCGAGGTAACGATAATAATCGGGACATTACGGTAACGCTCATCGCCACGCAACCG
This sequence comes from Geobacter sp. OR-1, assembly GCF_000813145.1. GTDB lineage: Bacteria > Desulfobacterota > Desulfuromonadia > Geobacterales > DSM-12255 > Geoanaerobacter. The sequence goes on from NZ_BAZF01000005.1 coordinate 49,134, forward strand.
CTCGGTCAGGGTGAACCCGTCCATTTGGGGCATCTCCACATCGGTAATGACGAGGTCGTAGAGGAGTTCACGGGTTTTTTCAAACGCTTCCTGGCCGTCTTCGGCTGTGACCACAACATATCCATAGGCCTCAAGAATGCTTTTTTCGATTTCACGGGTATTAAGGGAATCGTCTACCACCAGTATGGTCGTTGTCCGCTGTTCTTTGCTCTGGCTACTCCTCTTCGCCGGTTCGGCGATTTCATGCGCCTGGCTTAACAGCTCTGGGATATGGAGGACATTGATGATGCTGTTCAGCTCCCCGACAGTAACTCCCGAGACCATCCGCAGATTCTGGAGGTCGGGGGGGAAGAGGCTTGACCACCATTTCCTCCCGGCCAAGGATCTCGTCGACAATCAGACCGAGTTTTTCTTCGCCATTCCGGATGATGACGATCATCACTTCGTCTTTTTCCGGCGACGCGTCCTGGGAGAGCTTGAGTATGCAGGCCAGCCTCTCCACCGGAATGATCTGTTCGCGCAGACGGATGGCGCGTTTATTCACGATCTCAATGACATCATCGCGCTGCACGGTGAGCATTTCCACGATCGACGTGGCGGGGAGTGCACAGATCTTATCGTTCACAGCTATGAGAAAGAGCGTGAACACGGCCAGGTTGAGGGGGAGGCGGAGAAAAAACGTGGTTCCGCTCCCTTCACGGGTTTCGATATGGATTGCCCCTTTGAGCTCATCAACGATGCTTCTCTTGACCACATCCATTCCCACCCCCGGCCGGAGAGGTCGGTAATGATCGGGCTGGTACTGAACCCGGGCATGAAGATGAGATTGGTGATATCCGCATGTGACATTCTGTCGAGCGTGTCGGCGTCGAACAGCCCCTTGGCAAGGGCTTTTTCGCGGATCTTGCCAGCGCAAAGGCCCTTGCCGTCGTCGCAAAGGGCAATGGTGACACAGCCGCTGTCATAATATGCCGACAGCCTGATGGTCCCCTTGGCGGGCTTGCCGGCCGCAACCCTTTCATCAACGTTTTCCAGCCCATGATCGATCGAATTGCGGATCATGTGCATGAGAGAATCGCCGATCCGTTCAATTATCTTCCGGTCAAGCTCGGTCTCGCCACCGTCAACGATGAAATCGATCTCCTTGCCATGCTCCTGAGAAAGATCCCTGACCGTGCGGCGAAGCGGATCGAACACAGTTGAAAGCGGCTGCATGCGCAAATTGAGAGAGGTCTCCTGAAGATCGGTGATGAGATGATCCTGCATCAGAGATGCGTTATGCATGGCTCTCACTGCCTGGCGCAGAGAAAGGTGCAAGGCGGATCCGGCCTCTATCAATGCTTTGTGCTCACTATTGCTCTCAGGAACTGTGCCGAGTGATTTGGCAATGGCAGCCAGATGAAGCGCTGTTGCGCGTTCGATTTCACGAAGATGCCCGATATGGCGCCTGAATCTGCTCTGTTCGGAGACGATCTCACCCATGAGCCTTATCAGGTCATCGAGTTTCACTGCGTTAATCCGCAGATAATCGACCTGTCTGGGTTTAGCGGGCGGATTTACGGTTTTGCGCTCCTCGGAAGGGGGTTCGGGCGCAGGGGTGGCAGGTGTTGATGCGAGCGGTTTTGCCGCCTCGGTGCCGGTCCCGGCGGCCGGGGCCGGGCTAACGACAGCCGGCATCTCTTCCTTAACAGGAGCTGCCGGCTGCTCCGGCGCCGGCGTAGCCGCAGCCTGCGATGGCCCCGGTGTTTTCAGCGCAGCTGCTGCCTGCGCCAGTTCTTCGCAGAGTGCGGCCGGCGCCTCCGGTGAAGTCTCTCCTGCAGCGATACGATCCAGCATTGCCACGAGTGCGTCCACACCGCGAAAGAGTGAGTTTGAGGCGGCGCCGGACAAGGAAATCCTCTCCCCCCGCACCGCGTCGAGCACATCCTCCATCCGGTGGGCGAGTTCGGCGATGCCCGCCAGCTTGATCATCTTAGCCGACCCTTTTATGGTATGCGCCGAACGGAACAGCCCGTTGATCATCTCGGCATCGCCGGACGCGCTTTCCAGGTTGAGAAGGCCTTCATTTAACCGGGAACAATGTTCTCTGGCTTCATCGACAAAGCGGGCCAGGAATTTTGAATGATCAAATGCCATTATTTATCCGTTCTTCAGGAGCGACAATTTGTGTCGGCAGATAGCCATATACTGTTCGGCATTATAGGACAACGGAAAGTATTCCCTGCTCAGCTCCAGGGACGAACCGTTTTCCAGAACGCGAAGAGCCGCTTCGTATCCGGTTCTGGCGCGATTTTTGTCTCCCTGGCCAAAGAGGATCTCAGCCAGGTAAAAATGGGCCAGCCAGCAGGATGATTTCAGGTAAATCGCCTCGCGGAACCGGCGCTGGGCATCATCATCATCCCCGGAATGACGCGCCGTGACACCGAGCATCAGATATGCTTCCAGGCAGAGCGGGTCGTGGCTGAGGATGGCATTGCACACAGCGACGGCCTCCTGGAAACGGGATGCACTCATGAAAATGCTCCCCTTGAGGGAATGGGCCTTGATAAAGGACCCATCCTGCTCGATGATGGCGTCAAGCAGTGCCAGAGCGTCATCCATGCGTCTGGAAATCGCCAGCTCCAGGGCGTCGTCAAAGAGACTTTTCGGATCACGGCTATTGGTAACAGATGACGCATCGGACGCGGCTACAGCCCTTATGGCCCTGATCCCGGATTGCACTGCTCCGGCAGGAACACCACCATAATTGGTCTGCCGTGACGATCCCGGTTTTGACTGCTCCCGCGGGCTCAGGTTGCGTTTGGCAGAGCGCCGCTCTTCAATAATCACCCCCGGTATTTTCCGGTAGAAAAAGACGGAGTCGCGATTCATAAGGGTCAGGAGCCCAATGTTATGCTGTAAGGTCTCAGTTGCGCCGACGAAGAGGTATCCCCCCTCGTTGAGAATTAACGCCAACCGCCCGAATATCTCCCGCTGCACCTGGGGCGGGAAGTAGATCGAAACGTTCCGGTACAGAATGATATCCGGTTGCTGCATGATGGCGGGATATAAGGCATCCTTGAGATTTACCACCTCGAAGTGCACCTGGTGCCTGATATCTCCGAGCTGGTATGCGCCTGGACCGCACATCTTGAAATAGCGATCCTGGATGGCTTTGTCCATACTCCGGAAAGACCCTTTTCCGTAGATCCCCTGTTTCGCCCTGGCAATGACAGACGAGTCAATGTCCGTCCCGGCTATGTAAAAAAGACGCCCGCTGTCTTCGCCGAAACGTTCGGCCAGCATCATGGCAATGGAGTACGGTTCTTCTCCGGTGGAACATCCGGCGCTCACAATACGCACCGGCCTTGTTTCACGTTGCGACAGGATTTCCGGTATGATCTTGTCGACCAAAAGCTTCAGGTGATCATTCTCACGAGAAAAATAGGTTTCGTTGACGGTCAGCAGTTCAATGAACCGCCGGAACTCATCCTGGTCAGTGGTCAGAAGAGAATGATAGAGTTCCGCCGTATCGATGCCTCGTTGTGACATCCTCTGGGTCACTGCCGAGGAGAGCGTAAGTTCCCGTTCGTTAGTAAAGAACATCCCGCAGCTGCTCAGCAGAAGCTCCTTGAAACGGTCGAGATCCCTGTCGGCTTTCATTGATTTGCGCCTGTCGAGCATATCATTGCCTGCCGCCAACCCTTAGCATCAGCTCAGCGGGGATATCGCCGAGCGGTAACACCTTGTCGATGCAACCGAGTTCAACAGCGCACCGGTTCATGCCGAAAACCACGGAACTTTTCTCGTCTTGTGCAAGAGTATAGCCCCCGGCCTGCTTTATGGCCTGAATGCCGCTGACGCCGTCGTTACCCATGCCGGTTAATATCAGGCCAATGCCCTTCTCCCGATATGCCGCCGCGACCGAAGTGAGCAGCGTGTTGCAGGATGGATTGTAGATCTGCCCCAGATCCCTGTCGCCAAGGAGGATCGTACCCCTCCCGGTTATCCGCATCGAATGTTCGGCAGGGTTGATATAGACTCTGCCGCTAACGAGACAGTCGTCATTGCGAGCCACCGTAACCGTGAGCGGGGTTCCGCTGTTCAGCCACTCCGCCATCCCCTTGGTAAAGCCTTCGGCATTATGCTGGGTGATGACAATAGGCACCGGAAATGTAACCGGCAATTGCGACAGGATACTGTGAATTGCATGCGGACCTCCGGTCGAAGCGGCAATGGCGACGATACTCCCCTTATGCTGAGGCGCCCGTCCCCCGCTTCTTGCCGGATGACCAGACCGTCTCCCCATGACGGCAAGATGCGCGGGAACATCCACCCGGCACAGGCGCCGGATCCTGCTGATAAAGGTTTGCACGTTTTCAGGGGTGATGTCCGGTTTTTCGATGACGTCCAGCGCCCCTTTGGATACGGCATCAAAGGCCGTGCGCACACCGGTCAGAGTGGTTACTACCAGGATCGGCACCGGGTGCTTCGCCATGATCCTTTCAATTGCCTCCAGTCCTCCCATAACCGGCATCTCGATATCCATGGTCACGATATCCGGTTTGAGCAGGGGGACCTTGGCCACAGCCTCGGCGCCATCAACAGCCTCTCCTGCCACTACGATCCCCGGCTCCGACTCAAGGATGGTGCGGATCATATCGCGCACCAGCGCACTGTCGTCAACAATCAGAACCCGTATTGTACCGACCGCTTGCGCCATGAGTTAACAATTCTCCCGATCAACGGGAGTTTCATTGTTGCCGGTCACAGCGCCGATCTTGAAGGTCGAGACCAATGTCCGCAATTGTTCCGACAATTCGGCCAGCTCGCTGGTCACACCGTTTGTCTGGTAAATGGAGTCAGTGGAGAAACGAACACCCTGTTCAATGTCCTTGAGCGCCAGAACCACCTGGCTGCTGGCAATCTGCTGCTGCTGGGTGGAAAGCGATATCTGACGGGCGGCGTTGGCGGTTTCTTCCACACCGTCAACGCTCTCTATCAGCATCACTACCGTATGGGAGGCATACTCCTGGCCTTCCTGAATCAGCTGGGAACTCTTTTCCGAAGACATCACCAGACGATTTACGGAATCCAGGATCTCGGTGATCTTCCCCTCGATCTCGGCGGTTGACTCAACCACGCTGTCAGCCAGGCGCCGGATCTCGACCGCGACCACGCCGAAACGTTTCCCGGCTTCTCCCGCGCTGGCCGCTTCGAGCGCAGCATTGAAGGCAATCAGCTTGGTCTGGTTGGCGATATTGTTGATGATCTCCATAACCTTGTTGATCTCTTTCGATTTTCTACCCAATTCGACTATCTCGCTTAGATTTGCCTGAATGTTCTGGCTGATGTCGTTAATCTTGAAGGTCAGGTTCTCGACCTCGGCAGCGCCATTTTTGCTGTCGGCCAGAGTCTTGTCGGCCCTCTCCACAACACCCTGGCTATGCTGGGCAATCTGACTCGCGGTTGACGAGAACTCTTCCATGGTGGACGATATTTCCACCACTGAACTGGACAGTTGAGTGGCAAACCCGGATTGCTGGTCCATGGTTGACGCAATAGCACCGGAATGTGAGTGGATTTTATCGGTAATCCCGGACAGTTTGACAATAATATGATGCAGCCTGCCGATATGCTCGTTGAACCAGCGGGCAAGTTCTCCCACTTCGTCGGCAGTGGTCACCGGTACTGAGGCGGTCAGGTCATTGTCAAAGTTTTTGAGCCGGCCAGTAATGGTTTCAATAGGGCCGGCAATAAACCTGTTAACCAGGAAAAATGCCATAATCTGCATGAGAACCAGAACGGTCAACGATATTGCAATGTACTGGACAATACTGTTCGAGACCTCCTGCCTTATGGTGCCGCGTTCCTTGAGTACCGCTTTCTCGACATCGTCCACATAGATACCGGTGCCAATGATCCAGTCCTTGCCAGGAATGGCCTTGGCAAAAGAGATCTTCGGCTTCATTTCCTCCTGCCCGGGCACCTTCCACATGTAGTTAAGAAAGCCCTCCCCCTTTTCCCGGCAGACCCTGGTGATCTCCCGCAGGATATAGACGCCGTTGGGGTCCCGGAGGTCGCTCTGGTCCTTACCCTCCAGACGGGGATCGGGATGAAGGATCATGACGTTTTTGAAATCGTTGATCCAAAGATAGCCGCTCTGGCCGTAACGCAAGCTCCTGATGACTTTTTTGGCGTCTTCGGCAGGCAGCCTTTCCACAACCCGTACCGCCATTTCCACATAGCCCTTGATCTGTTGCTTTCTTTCGGAGAGAAGTGTCGCACGATACGCTGCAATCCTTTCCTCTCCACGGGAGGTAATATTCCTGATGGAGATGACCGAAATGACGGCCGCAATCGAAAAAACGCATATAAGCGTTAATCCCAGGACCTTTTTCCGCAGCGAAATTCTCATGTTGCCCCCCTCGTCACTGTTCTGTATTCACTACGCAGATGGAATTGACATGTTCCTCGTTGCCTACGAATATGCGATGTCAGACCGTCGTTCCCGCAACAAGCGGACAAAATCCACCAGCAGGATCATCCGGCCGTCTTTCACCACGACCCCCCACAGCCCTTTACGCAGGGTAAAAGGCTCCAACAGTTCCGGAAAGGGCCGAATGTCATCCGTGCAGAATCCCGCGATATCTTCCATCGAGTCGATGATCACCCGGTATGGCCGGGGATCGCCGGTCCTTATCGTGACAATCACCGGCGCTTGATACGTAACCGCTTCGTCACCGAAAGCCAGCTCTTCGTGAAACCAGAATAGATCGTCGTCCTTCTCCCCCTCATAGGGGATCATTTCAACGGCCTGTTCGGGGTCGATCGCGAAATGAACGCCTCCGACCGAAAAGAGGAACAGATTAAGGTTAATACCCCCCTGGTCAATCATAGCGAGACGCGGGCCGCCAGTTTATCGATATCCAGCAGCGAGACCATTTTACCGCCATGATCAATCTCACCGATCACCAGATCGCGAGCAGCGCCGTTGAGTGTTGACAGCGGGGCCTTTACCTCGCTCAGCGGGATATCCACGACGTCCTCAATGGAATCGATCATGACACCGGAGCGAAAATCTCCCCGGACGGCCATGGCAATCAGGCTTTTGTGTGGGTCGGCCTTCCCCTCCCCCAGGAAATAGTGAATGTCGATGACCGACTCGATATCACCACGCACATTGATGAGACCGGGAAGAAACTCGGGAAGACCGGGCACCCAGGCGATTTCGCATGAAGTAAGGATCTCTCTGATATCAGAACCGTAAAATGCGTACCGGTTGCCGCCCGAAATGAAGACCACGACTTTGACCCGCTGCTCTTCGACATCAATGACTTCTTTTGAATTATGACGCCTTTTTATATCGCACAGGATCTGTTCGCTCTTGAGCTGTTCATCAGATGCGTCCATCGCTGTTTCTCCCTTAACCGATATGCACGCCATTTATTTGCTGCTCTAAGCAATTATCGGTATAAGAGCTTTAAACATTAATGAATATTGGGAGAAACTAAATTTTTCCGGGAAAAATGGAACCATCGCGGCGGGGACAAAACCACTTGAATTCATGCCCGGGGAAATCATAGGGAGAGAATCCGCCTGAAAGCGATTAGCCGCGGCTAACTACGGTCAAATGACCAATAGTGGTGACCCGCGAAAATGTGCCGGGCTTTAAGCAAAATTCTCTGTTAACCTCAACGCTGTCGCATTCTTGACTAATATAGTGCGGTTGATCGGTGCAGCGTTCAAATTGTCGTTGCAATGGCGGCATGATTCATGCTTTAATGAGAAACTCAAACGGCTGAATAATAACAAGTAAGGAGTTATGACCCACGGTCAACAGCTCTGAATCAGGTAAAATGACAGTTAAACGGCTCCGGACAATCTTTATCCCCCTGCTGCTGATACTGGTTATCAGCGGCATCAGAATTGCGAATTTCTGGGACATCTCGGATATCCACAATGCCCAGACCCTCCATATCGATCAAGCCGACCCCTTCGCCGGCGATTTGGACAATACCAAGAAAAAGCAGCTCGTCTTACCGGTTTTAGCCTTTTTCACCAGCGTATTATCACTCCTAAAACCTGCAAGCTACATTCTCACCCCTGTATTCATCTTCCTTATCACCCCCCTGGCATTCATTGCCCTGGCTCTCCCTTCCCGCGCCTCACCAGCCTGACCCCTTTTTCCATACCGCTGCAATCCTGACAACCGGCCGGCAACTCCGGTCATCTATCCGTGCATGCAAGGCAGGACTTTATCTTTAGTGCTCCATTGCATGCGGATCTTACAGCGCTCCCTGATCAATTTATCAGGAGAAAAGGTGACGTCATCATGGGGACTATTGAACCAATTAATAAGAATTCGCAGAGTAAACGATTTACCGAGATAACCATCAAAGACCAGGAAACATCAATTATCGAAGACACCTACCTGCTTGCAGCATTGGTAACCTTCGACCCGACCATCAAATACTCTCCTCTCCAGGATCCGTCCGGCAAGGTTTCTTTTGAGGTTTACGGCAAGATTGCCGACAAGATGGGGCAACTCTATGCCGGGGATTCAGCGTCGCTCAAGACCTATATCAGCAACCTGAAGAGTCTGAGATCGGCCATCTTCGCCCTGCGCAGCACCCATCAACGCCGCAGAAACAATTTCTAAACAAACTTATGTATTTCAATATTGGCAAAGGAGTTTGCACCATGGGTAAATTCATAACCGGAAAGGTCGGGAGGAGGGATAACCGGGCAAAGCTGCGCCTGATACCGATCTTTACCCTGCTGACAAGCATCTTCATGTTTCAGGGCTGGCACAACCCAGCCCGGATTATTGCCGGGCCGCTGATCCACAACAGCGCCAATCTCGGCACCAAGTACGGCACCTGGGGGACAACATTCGACTGCTCGACCTGTCATGTGCGCGGTAGCTCGAATGTGAAGAGGGTCGCTCAGAACGTTGCTACCCCAACCGGGCCGAGAAATGTGGTATTTCTCCGTATGACCGCATCGTCTGCCGCTATCCAGGGTGTTTTCGGCGATGACCAGCGTTCCTATGCCCAGAACGCCTCAACCAATATCTGCGAAGTCTGTCACCACAACACCGCCTACCACCAGTACAGCTCTACTAAGATCACGGCGCTGAACAAAACGCACGAGAACCGCCATGATTGTGTCAGCTGCCATGATCACAGCACCGGGTTCAAGGCCGGTTGCGACGGTTGCCACGGCAATCCGCCGGTAACCGCCAATATCGGCGGCGGCGCGCTGAACGGCCTGGCATCGCCGGCCACCGGGGCTACCAGCCCTGCCAGTCCCGGCGCCCATGCTGTACATGTGCAGACCGAAGGGATGAAATGCGCCGCCTGTCACAGCGGTACCACCATGCCGACAGTGAGCAACAGCATTCAGATGGGATTTGTGGTCAACAACGCCAACTGGCCCGGTTTTAGCGGCAGCGCCTCGTTCGGTTCTTTCAGCGGTCATGCCCCGCTCAACGCCCCATACACCGGCTTCGTCGCCAGTGCTGCCGGGACGACCGTCAACACAAGCGCCGCCTACCGGAACTCATGCAATGTTTACTGCCACGCCAACTGGACCGGCAGCAACGGCACTTTCAACCCATCCTGGACCGGCGGTTCAGCGCAGGCCGCCTGCGGCAGCTGCCATGGAGCTTCCGCCTCCCAGCCACCGCTGACCGGGAGCCATTCCAGGCATGCGGCGACAACAGGATATGCCTATTCCTGCACCAAGTGCCACCCGAATGCCTACAAAGGGGCGGCTGTAAACTTCGGCCATATCGACGGCAACGTCCAGTGGCGGCTCAGTTCCTCAACCAGCGGGCCGATAACCGGCAGTTCCGCCTACCGCAGCGCCAACAACGGCGCTACCGGCGCCATTGCGCCAAGCGCAAGCTATGGCCAATGCGCCAATATTTACTGCCACAGCAACGGCCAATCCCCGGTTACCTACACCAGCCCGACCTGGGGGAGCACGCTTCCTGCCGATTGCTCCGGATGTCACGGCACCGCCACCAGCAACACCCTCTCCGGCAAACATAGCAGCCACCTCAACCCGGCCAGCAACGCCACGCTCGGCCTCGGCAACGGCTTTAACTGCATCGCCTGCCATGCAAAGACCGTGAGCAGCAACACCGCCATCGGCACCAGGTCAAACCATGTGAACTCCTTTATCGACTACTCGGGCGCGAAGGCAGGCGGCAGCGCCCGCTACAGCACGGCGACCAAATCGTGCGCCAACATCTATTGCCATAGTAACGGCAACCCAAGCGCCATCGTCTTCATCAGCATGACCGGCAGCAAGACCTGGACCGGCGCTGCGAACCTGGGCTGCAACGGGTGCCACGGACGCAGTTCCGCTCTGGGTGCGCCTGACTACGCCAACGGCGGCGCAGTGCCTGCCACCACGGCCAACAGCCATGCCAAGCATGTGGCAGGTGCTGCCAGCACCACCATCTGCAGCGACTGCCACCAGAAGACCGCCAGCATGACCACTGCCGGCCGGTTCAAGGACTATACCGCCGCCAACTATCACCTGAACGGCACGCCCAATGTCTACTTCAACAGCGCCAATGCCGGCGCAACCGCTACCTGGAACCAGGGGAGCGGCATCTGTAACAACGTCACCTGCCATGGCGGAACCGGCAGCAGCGCCACCTGGGGCGCCACCCTCAACTGCCAGGATTGCCACGCTAACGGCGCCTCCGCTTCTACTGCTGACTTCGGCGCAACTTTCTGGAGCAACGGCTCAATCTCCAAATTTCAGATGACCGGCTACGGTTCCTGGGCCAGCAAGGGCCATGGTCGGCCGCTCGGCAACTACTCCGGCTCTGCCAACCCGGCCGCCAACTTCGCAGTCCAGGCCAGGCAGTGCGAGTATTGCCACGATTCTACCGTCGGCCACAAACTGTCGTCAAACCCGTTCCGGCTGCTGAGCTACTCCACCGCCAGCTATGGCCGTAACGCTCCCTGCCTCGTCTGCCATTCGGCCAGCGGCGCCGGTGTGACAGTGAACGGCACCCTCAAGAAGAGGACCACCTCCAAGGCGATCGAAGCCGATCACTACGGCACCAAACACACCACGGCCCTTAACGGCGGTCAGTTCTGCTGGGATTGCCATGACCCGCACGGCACCAGCAACACCAACCACTACATGGTCCGCTCGAACCTGGCTCAGGTCTCCAACCCCAGCACCAGCGGCCCGACAACCCTGACCGCAACTGCCACTGTTTTCCGGCTCTCGGCAACACCGACCGGCACCGACTACGCCAAGAGCGCCACACCGTTCACCGGCGTCTGCAACGTCTGCCATACCACCACCGGCCACTACACCCAGACCGCCGGCGACAGCCACAACTCCACGACCCGCTGCACCAGCTGCCACAGCCACGTAGGGAGCAGCCACGGCAGCGATGCCTTCAAGCCGACCGGCGGCCACACCGTCCCGTATTATGGTTCGACTCACAACAGCGCTGCCGGGGCAAGCCCCTTCTCTTCGTGCACCGGCTGTCACACCAATACCAAGAGCGCTTCCTATCCCTATCCGCAGGCCGTGGGCGTAGCTCCCGACTGCCAGAATTGTCACACCAAGGCTGCACCGGTGGGCAATACAACCACTGGCTGCTATTCGTGCCATGGCGCCTCCGGAGCGACCGGAACCAACATCGGCCGGCCGGCTACTGCCAACACCACGTCGTTCCCGGACCGGCGGGGTCAGCATGCCAGAGGCGAGCATAACGTCGCCTGTACCACCTGCCATGCCTGGGGAACCGGCAGCACCAAGCACGGCTGGTCAAACCGGAAGAAGAGCTTCAGCGCCTACAGCGCAGTGAAGCAGAAGGTTACCGTCTGGAGTGTGCCGAGCCCGGGATCAGGGACACGAGCCACCAGTTCCGGCACCTGCAGCGGCACGCCGTCAACCGGCTGCGGCAGTCACGGAACCAGCTGTTACTGGTACTGATACACCCTTGGAGCAAACATCGCGGAAGAAGGGCCGGATCCCGGCCCTTCTTTCCGGAACAACGGCAGATACATGAATAAAACGAATTACTCCGGCACGAGCAGCAGCGGCCCGGAGCCTGAAGCATGAAGATAACAGTTTGGAGCGCGGCACTGGCAACGGCAATCATTGCCTGCATAGTCTGCCTGCCGGTGTTAAACAACCAGTTCGTGGCCTGGGATGACGTCCAGCTGATCTCCCGGAACAGCCATTTGTCAGCGATAAACTCAGATTTTTTCCGCTGGGCGTTTCTCGATCAGTATTGGCTCCTCTGGATGCCTTTTACCTGGCTCTCCTTTGCCATCGATTATCAAATCTGGGGGATGAATCCGTTTGGCTTCCATCTGACCGGCCTTCTGCTCCATGGATTCAACACCTTTTTTGTTGCCCTGCTTACGGTGCAGGTGGTGAAAATCTCATCCCGCAGCAATAATGTCCGCCTTGAAAGCAACGTCCTTATATTCTGCGCCCTGGTCGGCGGCCTGCTGTTTGCCCTTCATCCTCTTAAAGCCGAACCGGTGGCCTGGGCAACAGAACGCAAGGGGCTTCTTAACGCCGCCTTTGCCATTCCGGCTTTGATGGCCTACCTGAGTTTTGCCTGCCGACAGTCAGAGCATCCCACATCCCTGGCCCAACGCTTAGCCAGCCGCTCCTACCTGACGGCGCTGTTCCTGTTCCTGTTGTCGCTCCTGTGCAAGCCAATGTCCGTTACCCTGCCGGTGGTGATGATCATCCTCGACCGATTTCCGCTGGGAAGGTTTGCCGAACGGCAGGCGCGCCGCGACCTGTTTCTGGAAAAGATCCCCTTCCTGGCCGGTTCAGGCATCGTTTCCCTGATAACCATCTACCTGAAGCCGGTCAGCGATATCTCGTTCAGCGAGATAACCCTCTGGTCACGGCTCTATGTAGCCTGTCGGTCGCTGATCGAATACCTGCGGCTGATGATTCTGCCGAATGACCTGATGGCGCTCTATGACCACCCCGGCAACAGCGTTCCGCTCCTCTCCTGGCAGTATGTCTGGCCGATCCTGCTGGTCGTAGTGATCACGGCCGGTTGCATCTACCGGGCGCGCACCGACAAGTCATGGCTGACAGCCTGGCTCTGTTATGTGGCGCTCCTGCTGCCGGTGCTCGGTTTTACCCAGAACGGCGGCCAGGCCATGGCCGACCGGTTCATGTATCTACCCGGGATCGGTCTGACCATTCTGGCCACTGCCGGCAGCGCCAGCCTCTATCAGCACCTGAAGAAAAAGACAATGGGAAAAGCAGCCCTGATTGCCGGGATGATCGCCATGTTGGCCGGTTATACCTGCGTCGCCCAAAGGCTCATCACCAGCTGGCATGACACCGAAACCCTCTGGACGCGGGCGATAACTGCCCGCCCCCATCAGGCCGGCCGGGCCTATTATCAACGGGGGCTGTACTGGCTTGACAGAGGCGATTATTCGCGAGCCGCTGCCGACGCGTCCAGGTCGCTGGAGATCCTTTCCGGAATTGGCTACACCAGGATTGCCAAGGTCTACAGCCTCAGGGCCGAGGCCTATGAAAGAATGGGGATGCGTGATGAATCGACCAGAGACATGGAAATGGTCAACTCACTCCCGTCGGCATGGGCACCGCAGCACTGACGAGGTTACTGTCATGACTCAACTTACACCGCAGGCCAGATTTTAAAGAATATTGAGTAGATCATGCCGAACAAGTTAAAAGAAATCATCATTTCCCGGCTCTTGGTAATCGCTGAAATCCTTGCGGTAATTGCTAGCGGAATTGTTGCCGATATCATCCCTCAGCGGTTTCAGAGCAGTGCTGACCAGATTTCCCAATGGCGGACCCTGCATAGCGGGCTGATCCCCCTTGCTGACCTCCTGCAGTTGCACTCAGTCTATACCAGCTTCTGGTTTGTGTTGGTAATCGCGCTGGCAGGTATTTCTCTGGCCGTCTCCTCTGTCGACCAAATCCGGCTGGCCCGCAACAGAATCAAGGTGGTGGTCACGTCCGGCCAGGAACTGGCAACAATTAACGAAATCAAACCGGAGCAGTTAAGAAGGATCGCTGCGGCCGGATACCGACCACAGCCGGTTGGGCAAGACAGAGCATTAAAATTTATCCGCTGCTCCTGGGGATACTGGGGCACTGCGCTATTCCATATCGGCATGGTAGTGGTAATCGCAACATCGCTGGTTATTGCCCTCACCGAGCGGCGGGGGGCGCTCATGATTGCCCAGGGTGAAACTCTGGCCCCCACCGACGAATGGACCAACACCGAAGAGGGGCTATTGGCCGGGAAACTGCGCCTGCCGGCAACGTTTCGCTTCGACGACCTGCGAATCACTTATGATAGCCGGAATATCCCGGAACATATCGAATCACTGGTGACCTTTATCAGGAGCGGCTCGCAGGAGCAACTCAGCGTTGCGGTCAATGCGGTCGCCCGGTACCAGGGGATGCGGATTTATCACGCCAATGAATATGGCGATGCCTTCAGCCTCGAATTCATTGCGCCGGATGGCAGCCGCCACCTGGAAAAACTGCTGATCGAGCACCCGACCGGGCTGAAGGAGGCCGGCTACCTGGATACCAAACTGCCATGGCTCCCCTTCACCCTGTCGCTCAAATATTTTGCCGACTTTGAACATAAGTCAATGAACAGCCCGAACCGGCAGCTCATAATGCGGCTTATGACTGAAAAACAGGAGAGAGCCAGGGCAACCCTGATCGCCAACCAGAGTGCAAGGCTGGGCGATTATCAGGTCCGGCTGCTCAGGGTGGACAAGTGGGCCAAATTCACCTTTGTCGATGTCCACGGCATGGCGGCGGTGTTTGCCGGATTCGCCCTGATGATGCTGGGGGCGTTGCTGAGCTATATGACACCGCCACGGGAGCTGTTCATCGTGCCGCAAGAGGACAACCGTTATTCCGCCTACTGGCGGTCAACCAAGTTTGCCGAATTCTACGCCGAAGAGCGGGCAGCGCTCGTCAGCATCCTGGAGTCAGCCGCATGATCAGAAATCGGGACCAAAGGAGCCGGACATGAGTCTTACAACCTATGTCACCGCGGTATGGGGAGTTGTCATCATCTATGTGCTGGCAACGGTTGCCAATGTCAGCGGGGTCATTTTTGCCAAGAAACGGCTCGAACTGATGAGTTACTGCGGCGCCTGGATCGGGCTCACCCTGCACACCGTCATTATCGCCTTCTGGTGGCGCGAAGTCGGCCACGGCCCTTACATGGCGCCTACCGAAGTGCTCTCTTCCGACTCCTGGATGGTGATGTTCTGCTTTCTGGTCTTTCTCAGGCTCTACCCGCGCATTCGTGAGGCAAGCATCCTGGCATTCCCCGCGACATTCCTGCTGCTGGCGCTGTCGCTGTTCTACAACCCGGGAATCCGTACCCTGCCGACCACCTTCCGCAGCATCTGGCTGGTTATCCATATCGGCCTGTACAAGGTATCCCTGGCCACCCTGATCATCGGGTTTGCGTTTTCCGTGTTCTATCTGCGCAAATCCCGAAAAAGTTCGCCATGGCTGGAGCGTCTCCCTGATTGCCCGACCCTCGATGTCTATGCCTACCGGTTCGCCGGGTTCGGGTTCATATTCTGGACCATCGGCATGCTGGCCGGATCGATCTGGGCTTACCAGTCGTGGGGGCGCTTCTGGGGATGGGACCCGGTGGAGACCTGGTCGCTGATCACCTGTCTGCTGTTCGGCATCTACCTGCATCTCCGGCGTTTCTTCCGGTTGCAGGGAGCACGGGCAGCCTGGTTTTTTATCATCTGCTTTCTGGTGTCGCTGCTGGCCATATTTGTCATGTCGCACCTGAGCACATCAATACACTCGCAGTATTTCAAGTAGTCATTCCGGTGAAGCGCCGAGCAGCACTCAACTAAAGGAGCAAAGATGAAGATCAAACGCATTGCACTCATCACCCCGCCGTACCATTCCGGTGTCGTTGAATCCGCCGGCACCTGGCTGAATGTGGGGTTTGTCTATATCGCCGGGGCGCTCCGGGCCGCCGGTTTTGAAGTCGATTATTACGATGCCATGTCTCTGTGGCACAAATGGCCGGATATCCAGAAGCGGATCGAGGCGTTTCGGCCCGATGTCGTTGCCACTACCTCATTCACCGCTTCGATCGTGCATGCCATCAAACTCTGCGGCCTGGTCAAAGAGATCGATCCCCGCATTGTCACGGTTATCGGTAATGTCCATGCAACTTTCAGCTATGACGAGATGCTCACCCACGATCACGACAAGATCGATTTCATTGTCAGGGGCGAAGGTGAGGTAACGCTCCCCGAGCTTCTGACCTGTCTCAATAGCGGCGATGACCCGGCCAAGGTCCCCGGGCTGGCCTTCTGGCAGAACGGTGGGGTACAGGTCACGACAAAGCGCCCCTATATCCAGAATCTCGATGCTCTGCCGACCGCCTGGGACCTGGTGGAGTGGCCGATTTACAGCTACCGGGCCAAGAACAACGCCCGGCTGGCCATTGTCTCCACATCACGAGGCTGTCAGCAGAAATGCTCGTTCTGCTCCCAGCAGCTGTTCTGGGCCCAGACCTGGCGCGCCCGCAGTCCGGAGAACGTGGTGGCGGAACTGGAACTGCTCAGCCAGCGCTATGGTGTTGAGGTGGCCATGCTGGCCGACGAGATCCCGACCTTTGACCGGGAACGCTGGGTCAGGATTCTGGGCCTGATGACCGAACGCCAGGTGCCGGTGAAACTGCTGATGGAGACCAGGGTGGACGATATCCTGCGCGATGCCGATATCATGGACAGATACCGGCTTGCCGGTGTCGAGCATATCTATGTCGGGGTCGAGGCCGGCAAACAGGCGACCCTCGATCTTTTCAAGAAAGAGACCAAGGTCGAGCAATCCAAGCAGGCGATCGACCTGATCAACAATGCCGACATCGTCTCCGAGACCTCTTTTGTACTCGGGATGCCGGATGACACTCCCGAGACGATTGCCGAGACCGTAGAACTCGCCAAGCATTACAACCCGGACATGGGCTTTTTCCTGGCCATTGCGCCCTGGCCCTATTCAGACCTCTACCCTGAACTGGAGCCGTATGTGGCGACCAGGGATTACCGGAAATACAACCTGGTGGAGCCGGTGGTAAAGCCGAAAAATATGACCCTGCAAGAGCTGGAACAGGAGCTGGGCAAGGCGTCGCAAAGATTTTTCATGCACAAGTTCCAGAACCTCCATAAACTCTCGCCCTGGAAACAGGAGTTCATGCTGTCGGTACTCGATCTGCTGATGAACCATTCCTATCTGGCCGGCCAGATGAAAGAGGCGATGAAGAGCGGCAAAGAGATGCCGAAAGAGGTCAAACAGATGATGCATGCCGTCAAGAGCCATAGCCATGCCATGCCGCATGCGGTAGCACCGATCCCGTGAAGCCTTTCCAGGGGGGTCTGCTAGATCTGACTTAAAATGGGAAGAGCGTCAGGTTTCATCTGTTACGGGCTGGACTAGAGTCCCGCCCTTGGAGTAACCCGAACTGCGTGGTCCAGGCAGAATTCCCGGCACAGCCCGCAGCCGGTGCAAAGCAGGTAGTCAAAAACGGGCTTCTCATCCATAACCCCGGTCATCAGCGCGCCTGTCGGGCAGATCGCAACACACCCCTGGCATCCGGTGCAACTGCTGTTGTCAAAGGAGACACAGGTGTCGAAATGCGTCCTTACCAGTAGTTCCAACTCCAGGGAGAGCCTGCTTCTGGTACGGTTCAGCAGTTCCCGTCTCATCGGCAGCCGTTTTCCCGTATAATCGGTGCGCTGTTCGGTTTGCTCCCTGGTGTTCGAGAGTATAACCGCTGCGTTCTGCAACAGCACCTTGCCGAAAGATCTGAAGAAGCTCCGCCGGTCTACAGATTCGGCGCGGCACTTGATATCCTGTGCCGATTCCGCAAGGACGATACAACAACCCTCATCGGACAACCCTGACGCTGAAAGGGTATTCAGCCGCTGTGCGAGAATTGCAAGCATGGCACTATTCGGACAGTCCCCGCACTGTGAAAGGTTGAGCGTCAGCCTGCCGTCCAGTGCATGGCAGAGCGCAAAGAGATGTTCTTCGGAAAGACTGCCCAGGCAGGCCATTGTCGCATGTGAACATTCGTTCGTACGGACACAGCCCAAAACGGGTTCTGGGACCCTGGAGAGTTGCGCCAGGCAGGCTGAAAAATCGCTACCCTGTTCCAGTGCCCCGGCGGGGCAAACAGCGGTGCAGAGAAGGCAGCCGCGGCATTGTTTGGAATTGATGGAGAGTCCGTCGTCAAGAGAGACCGCTCCATTCGGACAAATATCGAGACAACGCCGGCAGCCGCTGTCGCTGAACCGCATCCGCAGACAGCGAGAGCGATCAATCCTCAGGTCGTCCCGGCTCCCGGTAAGATTGCTGCTGTCAGGCATGTTCTTTGGCTGTCAGCGCTTCGTTGTCCGCATTGACAAATGCGGCGGTACAACGGGCCACTGCCTGGTAGAAAGGTGATTCTCCATCATCGATTATGGCGCGGGTGAACGGCTCCAGCCATGGCAAAAGATACGTTGCCAGGAACTCCCGCTGCAATCCCGCCAGGCGATCGACCTCGTCGCGATTATCCATTACAACCGCTTCGCGCTCCTCGTGAGCCAGGTAAGACAAGAACTCAAGTTCAACAGCGATATGATCCGGCAGTTCATGAAAATCATCGGCAAGCCGCAAACCGCAGGATTGGTAGAATGCGGCCACCCTGGCGGTGGATTCACCCATGACGGTTCTGGCGTCGTCCAGATAGAGCGAACCGTACGGCGGAGCAACCAGGTGAAAGGGACCGATGAAAAGACGGGCGTGTTCCACCATCAAAGGCTCAAGATCCGCACCCATGGTCTGTTCGGCTTCACGGGCACACTGCGCGGCATCCGGAATAGCCTGATCAAGAAGAACCGCCAGCAAAGCACAACAATTCTCCTCAAGCAGCTCCTTCGTCGGCGGGTAGTAACATGCCGCCAGCAGGCGGTAGGCGTCTTCACGGAATGTGGTGAGTGATTCGATGTCTGTCATATCTGGTTGATCCCGGGCTTCTGAAAATAATGGCTGTGGTTGAAAAGAGAGCGGGATGGAGCCTGCGCCCCACCCCGTCACAATGCATCTATAACTGACTACAGAATTTATCAGACTTTGTTGCTTCCCTTGAAAGAACGGATATAGGCAACATTGGGATTGGTCTTTTTCTCTTCCTTGAGCCGCATCGGCTTGAACTTCTTCAGCAGTTTGGCCGGTTCGCTGGCAGAGTCGTTCAGATCGCCGAAGATGCGGGCCTGTGCCGGGCAGGCTTCGGCGCAGTTAGGTTTCATGCCCTGCTTGACGCGGTGCTCACAGAAGATGCACTTCTCAACCACACCCCTTTTCCTGATATTTTCATAATCAGGATGGTTGTACTTGTTCTGATACGGCGGTGCAGCACCGGCCAGCTTGGCGACTTCGGCGCCGGAGGCGGTGCACCCTTTGATCATTTCACTGGTGTCGCGGGAAGCCGCGTGCGGGGCCTCCGTGCCGATATTGGCGCTGATAACCGAATATTCGGCCTTTTCCTTCGCGACATCCGTTGCGCTGTAGGGACAGGCTTTCTGGCAGCGGCGGCAGCCGATGCAGCGCTCGTCGTTGTGCATGGTGATGCCGTCGGCGGTTTTGTACATCGCCTTGGGCGTTACCGGGCACGCCTTGACGCACGGTGCATCGGAGCAATGGTTGCAGAGCACCGGAATCGTACTATAGCTTACATTCGGGAATTTTCCCTCTTCCGTATAGATGAAATCGGCCCAGTTGAAGGTCTGGCCGTTCACGCGGGCCTGGGTGTTGTTTTCGGTCTTGCAGGCCAGGGCGCAGGCGCCGCAGCCGACACATTTCTGAAGGTCGATGACCATTCCGTATTGTTTTGACATGTTGTATATCCCCCCTTTCCTAGACTTTCTCGATCTTGACACCGGTGAAGCCGCCGTTCCGGGCGGTGGCGCCGCTCAGGCGGTCGTAATCGTCTACCAGAAGCTCATTGTTGTTGCCGCCCCTGGGTTGAGCCTTGGCATAATCCCTGGCAGCGACACGACCATAGGCCCAGTGTCCCTGGCCGTAGCACTTGGCGATGGTCCCGGGGCGGACGCCTTCCCACAGCTTAGCCTTGGTGACGATGGAGCCGGTAGTCGACGTCAGGCGTACCGTATCGCCGGTCTTGATGCCGAGCTTCTTGCCGTCGATCGGGTTGATCTTTACGACATCGTCCCAGCTTTCGTCGCCAACATCCACCTTCTTGAACTCCTGGTACCAGACTGTGTTCTGACTCCGTCCCTCGCGGTTGAGGCGCGATTTGTAGTCAATAAAGGTGAACGGGTACTCCGTGTCGCTGCCGTGACGCTTTGGGGACTCATAGTGCGGCACAAAAGCGAGCTCGCCTCGGGCTTCGTAACCGCTGGCCTGAAGGATGTCGTCGATGGTGGTGTTGTGCTTCTTGGCGTGTTCGCCCAGGGCCTTCTTCATGGTCTCGCTGTAGAACTCGAACTTCTTGGTCTCGGTCTTGAACTTGCCCTCGAACTTCTTGGTTTCGGGGTTATCCTTGCCCCAGTTCTTCTTGTATTTATAGGTCTCGGAGTTGTAGATACCCTTCTTCCTGAATTCGCCCCAGCCGGCAATCTGGTCTCCCTTCATCTTCTCCTTGCCGTTCCAGACCTTCTGTGACGAGATCTTGGCTGCGATCTCGGCGAATTCGGCCGCCGTGGTCGGCTTTTTCTTCGTCTCCGGGTCCTCGAAGGAGGCGTAATAGTTGTACAGGTTGGCAAACCCTTTGGCCTTGAGCTTCTCGGCCAGGAGCCACATCACCTCGGTCTCCTCGGCCTTTACCTTCCAGAGCGGCTTGGCCACCGGCTGCTGAATGGAGATATGGCCGTGGAGGTTGGCCATGTTGCCGATGATCGAGAGCTTCTCCGTCGGGGCAAAGGTGGCCGGCAAGACAATATCGGCATACTGGGACATCTCCGAGGCGTTGGTGACCATGTGGGCGAAGAACGGCATTTTCGCCATCACCTTTTCCCACCGTTGGGCGCCGGTGGCTGAGAATACGAAGTTGCTCCAGGTGCTGATGAAAACCTTTATTTTGGCAGGATCCTTCAGCAGGGCGTTGGCCACGTTGTTGGTGACCACGCCGCTCCCCGGTTTGGCACTCATCATGGCCGGCATGTCCTTGGCGCCGCGGCCGTCGATCTTCTTGCCGTGGCCGTGATGCTCAGCCATCTCGTCGATGAACTCTTTCTTGATTTCAGGGAATTTTTCGACCGGGGCGCTGGAACTCTGCATGACGCCTCCCTCGGTCTCGATTGAGCCGAGGATTCCGTTGAGGGCGTAGACCGCCATGGCGGCGTAGGTGCCCCGGGGGGACATGGCCACGCCGGGTCCCATCCATACCGCGGTTTTCGTTCCGGCCTTTCCCATGGCTCGTGCCACGCGAACGATCTGCTCCTCTGGGATCAGGGTCTTCTTGGCAGCCCAGGCCGGAGTCTTGTCCTTCAGCTCCAGGTTCCAGTATCTAACGATGCCGTGGGTCTGCTTCTCTACAAAAGCGGCCTCGTCGATCGTCACGCCTGTCTTGAAGAGATTCTTTCCGTCCTTGAAGTCACCGACGAACTCTTTGCTCCAGAATCCTTCGGTTAAAAGCACATGGGCAATAGCAGCTGCCAGGGCGCCGTCTTCCCCCGGCTTGATGGGAAGCCACTCGTTCGCCTTGGCAGCCGATGCGGACAGGCGCGGATCAACGGCGATGATCGTGCCGCGGTCGAAGATATCACCGAACTTGTTGATGGCATTAGGAACCTGGCGGTTGGAGCTGAGCGGGTCGGTCCCCCAGACCACCAGACACTTGGTTTTTGCCAGGTCATAGTCGCGGTAGCCGAAGAACCCCTGGGTATAGCCGGGCCCCATTTTTTCGGCCTCGGCGCAGATGGCGCTGTGGGAGAAATAATTGGGGGTACCGTATATTTTGGGAAGAGTCCCATAGAGCAGGTCGGTGGCGGTGGATGAGTAACGACCGCGCATGTACATCAGCTTTTCCGGCTCGTTGTTCTTGCGCAGCTCCATCATCTTGTCGGCAATGGTGTCCAGGGCCTCATCCCAGGTAATGGGGACGAACATGGGATCGATGCCGCGCCCCTTCTGGGGGTTGGTCCTCTTCATCGGCACCTTGATCCGGTCAGGGTCGTAGGTCTGCTGAATCATCAGATGGCCACGAGGACAGCAGTACCCGTTATTGGCCTTGGAAAGCTGGTTGCCGCGTACCTTGACGATGCGCCCTTCCTGCATGAGGAATTCCACCGGGCACCAGGCAGTGCACCCCTGGCAGGTGGAGGGTATCCATTCACCCTTGGGGTCACCGGGTTTTGGCATATGACTCGACGCAAACGCATTCAGCTTTGGTAGCCCAACGGTTGCCGCGGCACCCGCCGCAGCGGACAACTTGAGAAAATCCCGACGTTTGATTTCCATTCCGTTCCTCCCTATTTTTTATGGCACTAGGCGCAGTCGCCTATTACCGAAAAGGCATTCTTGCCATTGTGACAAGCTCCGCAGGATTTGCCTTTCTGCATCTCCTCAATTATTTGAATCCCGAAATTATATCCGTGTCTGCGGATAAATCAAGCGCATACTGTCTCTGCAAAGAAATGCCGTAGTATCGACAACTTGACCTGGCATGATGACTGTTATATACATACAACGATGAAACATCATGCACAGATATTCAAAGCCCTGTCCGATCCCATTCGCTTACGCATAGTTCTACTGCTGCAATCTGAAGGTGAGTTATGTGTGTGCGACCTGATGGCGGTCCTCAAATTGCCGCAATCCACGGTATCGCGCCATCTTGCCTATCTCAAGCGCAGCTGCTGGGTGGACACCCGCCGTGAAGGAGTCTGGATGCACTACACGCTCAGTCGGGGAAGCTGTGCCATCTGCAAAGGACTGCTCCAGATTCTCGAACAGCATGCCTATGATCTCCCCGAGGTTGCATCCGACCGTTCCGCACTTGCCGCCTTCCTGAAAGAAAAACCTTCGGGCTGTTCCTGATTTTCCCCTTGATATATCCGCTAAAGCGGATATAATTACCCATCATTAAATCCCGGCGAGGTGAACTTATCATGGCAGGAAGACATATGAGTTTCTTTGACAAGTACCTGACCGTCTGGGTTGCCATCTGCATGGTGGTGGGGGTGCTGCTGGGCAAAGCGGTTCCCCAGGCGGTTGCATCGCTACGGGGGCTTGAGTTCGGCCAGGGATCGCAGATCAATATCCCGATCGCGGTGCTGATCTGGCTCATGGTCTACCCGATGATGCTGAAGGTGGATTTCGGTTCGGTGGTCAATGTGGGCAAGAATCCCAAGGGGCTGTTCGTCACCCTGTTCGTCAACTGGATCGTCAAGCCGTTCAGCATGGCCTTCTTCGCCTGGCTTTTCTTCCGTATGGTTTTCAGTCACTGGATCGCGCCGGGTGAGGCCGACCAGTACATTGCCGGCGCCATCATCCTGGCCGCCGCCCCATGCACCGCCATGGTCTTTGTCTGGAGCTACCTGACCGACGGCGATCCCGGCTACACCCTGGTGCAGGTCTCGGTGAACGACCTGCTGATGCTGGTCCTTTTCGCACCGATCGTCAAATTTCTCGTCTCCGGGGCATCAAGCCTGATCGTCCCGTTCGGCGTGCTCTTTACATCGGTGGTTGTCTTTATCGTCATCCCGCTGGCTGCCGGGGTCATAACCCGCAACGTGCTGATCAAATCGCATGGGCCGGAATGGTTCGACAATGCTTTTCTGCCAAAGTTGCATCCTGTTGCGATCAGTGCCCTGTTGGCCACGCTGGTGCTGATCTTTGCCTTCCAGGCCGACAACATCACCGGCCGGATCTTCCACGTGCTGCTGATCGCAGTGCCGATCACCATCCAGGTCTATTTCAACTCCTCACTGGCGTACGGACTGATGAAGTGGCTCAAGCTACCGTACAATGTCGCTGCGCCGGGGGCGCTGATCGGTGCCAGCAATTTCTTTGAACTGGCGGTAGCCGTTGCGATCACCATCTTCGGCCCCGAATCAGGCGCTGCCCTGGCCTGTGTAGTCGGTGTCCTGGTGGAGGTGCCGGTCATGCTCTCGGTCTGCTCCATCTGCAACCGCACCCGGCACTGGTTTCCGGCGAAGGTGGCACAAACGGCATAGATTAGATAGGGAGAGAGGTATATTCGTGTCTCAAAACTTCATTGCTAATCCGCCAAGGAACCTGTTTTTCACCGGCAAAGGCGGAGTAGGCAAAACCACCGCATCGACGGCGACCGCCATTGCGCTGGCCGATCATGGCAAACGGGTGCTCTTGGTCAGCACTGATCCGGCCTCCAATCTGGACGAGGTCCTGGGACTGTCCCTGTCGGCCGAACCTGCGCCGGTGCCCGGCGTATCGGGTCTTTTCGCCGCCAATGTCGACCCGGTGGAAGCAGCGGCAGCTTATCGGGAAAAGATGGTCGGCCCATACCGCGGGATTCTTCCCGAGGCAGCCCTGAGAAGCATGGAAGAACAGCTTTCCGGCGCCTGCACGGTTGAGATTGCCGCCTTCAACGAATTTGCCCGGCTGATGGGGAATCCTGATGCAGCGGCTAGCTTTGACCATATCATCTTCGACACCGCCCCCACCGGCCACACCCTGCGCCTGCTCTCGTTGCCAGCAGCCTGGAGCGATTTCATCGATACCAACACAGGGGGCACCTCCTGCCTTGGCCCTCTTGCCGGCTTGAAAGAACAGCATAAACTTTACGCAGGCACCAGGCGGGTTTTGGCCGACCCGGCTCAGACAATGGTGGTCGTGGTCAGCCGTCCGGATGAAGCCCCTCTGAACGAAGCAGCCCGCGCATCTGCTGAATTGCGCGAACTGAGGGTAGCCAATCAGCATCTGGTAATTAACGGCGTACTGCAGATGCCCCATCCCGATGACCCCATAGCAGTTGCCTGGCATGACCGGAACATGAAAGCGCTCTCGAACATGCCGCCGGAACTGCAATCGATGCCGCGAACTGAACTGCCGTTGCGCGGTACGGAACTGGTCGGCATACCGGCGCTAAGGGCGTTCTTCACCCAGGAATGCGTCATGCCGCCTGCGAGCTCCATACCTGCCGCTTCGCTTCCCGCCCCTCTGAACGATCTTCTCGGCATGCTGTCAGCCCAACCCGGCGGGGTGATCATGACCATGGGAAAAGGCGGGGTAGGTAAAACCACCCTCGCGGTGAACATTGCATCTGCCTTGGCTGCTCTGGGCAAAAAGGTGCACCTGACGACCACCGATCCGGCGGCCCATGTCGCCCAGACCCTGGGAGAAGCACCGGATGGGTTGCAGGTGAGTCGCATCGATCCCGAGGTTGAAACCGAAGCATATCGCATGGAAGTGCTTGCTACTGCCGGTGCTGATCTGGACGATGAGGCCAGGGCGCTCATGGAAGAAGACCTGCGTTCCCCCTGCACGGAAGAGATTGCCGTGTTCAGGGCATTTGCACGGATCGTTGCCGAAGGCGCAGACAGTTTCGTGGTGGTGGACACTGCCCCGACCGGCCACACGCTGCTACTGCTGGATGCCTCTGAGTCGTATCACCGGGAGGTGTCGCGCTCCATGAGCGACATACCTGAAACGGTACGCCAATTGCTCCCCCGCCTGCGTGACCCGGCATTCACCAAGGTCTTTCTGGTAACCTTGCCGGAAGCCACGCCAGTCCACGAGGCGCTGGCGCTCCAGAAGGATTTGCGAAGAGCCGGGATCGAGCCGGCAGGCTGGATCGTCAACCAGAGTCTGGCGCCGCTTACTGTCACCAATCAGGTACTTGAGCAACGGCGTACGCGAGAGTTTCGTTACATCGCTGAGGTGGTCAGGGAGGGGTTGCCGACCTTTCTCATTCCCTGGCAGTCCGAACCGGCAAAGAGCAGACAATAGCTGCCGATATACACGACAAATAATCGCCACAAGGAGAGAAACCGATGAAGATTGAAATCTATGACCCTGCCATGTGCTGTTCAACCGGTGTCTGCGGTCCCAGTGTCGACCCGGAGCTGGTTCGCATCCAGGAAGCGCTGCGCCAGATCCAGAAGCAGGCGCCGGAAGTACAGGTGTCTCGCTACGGCCTTTCTGCAGATCCACAGGCATTTGTCAGCAACAGTGCAGTGGCGGAACTGCTGAAAAGCGATGGTCCTGACTGTCTGCCGCTCACCTTTGTCGACGGCGAGCTGGTCTGCAAGGGACGGTACCCGTCCGACGAGCAGCTCCAGGCAATCCTGAAGCGGGGTGGAATGGATGTGACCTTTGGCGAGAAAAAGAAATCCGCCTGTTGCTGCGGTCCCAAAGGGTGCTGTTAACCTCCTTAGCGGCAACTAGGAGATTGAGAGACAATGGACGACCATAAACCCTGACATAAGAGAAAACATGCCCAATAACCTTGAACAAACCATTTCCGGCGTTATCCTGGTAGGTGGCAAAAGCCGCCGCATGGGGCGTGACAAGGCATTTCTGAAGATTGGCGGCGTTACAATTTTCGAGCGGATAGCCGGGCTGTTCAGGGAGAGCTTTTCGCGAGTTTTGCTGGTCGGCGATCGGGAGGAGCGCTTTGCCGGCTACAACCTTCCAGTCATACCGGACATCTACCCCGGCAGTGCGCTCGGGGGAGTCTACACCGGGCTCTATCACGCTCAAACAGAGCACGTCTTTGTCACTTCCTGCGATCTCCCGTTCCCAAACAGGGAACTGCTCCGCTACCTCTGTTCCCTCAGACATGGCTACGATGCAGTGGTGCCGTTAACAGAACATGGCTATGAACCGCTGTTCGCATTGTACTCCAAAAACTGCCTCGGGCCGATCAGAGAGCTGCTGGAGAGCGGCAACTACTGCGCCTTTGCCTATTATCCGCAGGTTAAGGCCAGATATGTGCAAACCGAGGAACTGGCCCGGTTTGACCGGGATGGCAGAGCATTCGTGAATGTAAATACCCCGGAAGATTTTGAAAGAATCTCGGAATAAGGAATTTCCGCGCATCTGAAGATTCGTACTGTAAGAAGGAGGCATCCGGCTTATGATCAGCATCGAGGAAGCGCAGCAAACCATTTTTGAATATATCTCACCACTGGAGACGGAAAGGGTTTCGGCTTTCCAGGGCTTGAACCGGGTCACTCCGGAAAACCACATTGCCCCGTGGGACATCCCGCCAGCCGACAACTCGGCAATGGACGGCTATGCCTTCTCCCATGCCGCGATCAAAGGCGATCGCCTCCGCGTGACCGGCTTTCTTCCGGCCGGGGAAAAACGGGATCTGCCGGTTCCGCCGGGTGAAGCGGTGAAGATCATGACCGGCGCGCCGGTTCCGCCGGGATGCGATACCGTGGCACCGATCGAAGATGTCGAACAGCTTGACGAATGGATCCGCTTCACATCGCCTCCCAAAGCAGGGGCGCATATCCGGAAGCGGGGCGAGGATATCCGCCTTGGTGATATTGTCATTCCTGCCGGTTCGACCCTCCGTCCCCAGGAGATCGGCATGCTCTCGGCCATGGGGGTGACAACACTGGCGGTTCACCGCCGGGCGCGGGTCGGAGTGCTGGCTACCGGTGACGAACTCCTGGAGCCGGGTTCGACACCGGCACCGGGGAAGATCGTTAACAGCAACAGTTACAGCCTGGCCGCCCAGGTTCTGGATGCCGGGGGTGATCCGGTACTGCTCGGCATCGCACCGGACAGTCTCGACGCCACCTGTGAGAAGATCAGGGGCGGACTGAACGCCGACCTGCTGGTCATTACCGGCGGCGTGTCGGTCGGTGACCGAGATTTTGTCAAGAGTGCAATCGAACATCTCGGCGGAGAAGTGACATTCTGGAAGGTCAACATGAAACCGGGCAAGCCGCTGGCATTTGCCATGCTGCACGGGAAGCCGGTCTTTGCCTTGCCGGGCAACCCGGTTGCCGCCATGGTCTCTTTTGAACTGTTCGTGCGGCCGGCGATACTCAAGGCAATGGGGCGCCGCCGGATTTTGCGGCCGAAGGTCAGGGCGTCACTGCTTGAACCTGCAGCCAATAAGGGGAAGCGCCCCCACCTGGTCAGAGGACTGGTCTCGAAGGGTGATAGCGGTTATGCGGTCTCGCTTACCGGCAACCAGAGTTCCGGCCGGCTCTCATCGCTGATCCAGGGAAACGGACTGGTTTATCTGGCGCCCGATGCTGTCCATGCCGCCGGAGATGTCGTAGATGTGCTCCTGCTGGACCGGGAGTTCGAGATGGGCGAGGTAAGTTAATGACTCTGCACGATCCGCATGGCAGAAGGATCAACTATCTCCGGCTATCCGTGACCGACCGGTGCAATCTCCGGTGCCGATACTGCATGCCGGCCGAGGGGCTGATCAAGGTCGGTCATGACGATATCCTGAGTTACGAGGAGTTGCTGCGGATTGCCCGTGCTGCAGTGGCTATCGGCGTGGAAAAGATCCGGGTGACCGGCGGCGAGCCGCTGGTACGGCGGGGGATCATCGACTTCCTGCATCGGCTGGCGGCAGTTCCCGGACTGCAGCGGCTGGTGCTGACCACCAACGGGATGCTGTTGAGAGAAATGGCTGCTGACCTCAGGTCTGCCGGAGTGGAAAGCCTTAATATCAGCCTTGATTCGCTGCGGCCGCAGACCTTTGCGGAGATTACCAGGGGGGGAGAGCTGCGCCGGGCGCTGAACGGGATCGCCGCAGCCGAGGCTGCCGGGTTCGAATTCATCAAGATCAACGTGGTGGTGATGCGGGGAGTAAACGATGATGAGCTGGAAGATTTTGCTGCTCTGACCCTGGCTAGCCCCTACCGGGTGCGTTTTATCGAGTATATGCCGACCCTGGCCCAGCCGGGATGGGAAGCAACGGTAATGCCCGGCGCAGAGATCCTTGACCGGCTGGCAAAACGGTTTCCCATGGCCGACGAGGCGCCGGAGAAGATGGCCGGACCGGCGCGCTACCGGCGGATTGCCGGGGCTGCAGGGCTGGTTGGCGTGATCACCCCGGTCTCCTGTCATTTCTGCGGAGAGTGCAACCGGATCAGGGTCACCTCCCGCGGCATTGCCAAGAGTTGCCTCTTTGATCGCGGCACCGTTGACCTGCGCCCCATACTGGCCAATGGCGACGATGCCGCGCTCCGCGAGGCCCTCCGGCGTACCGTGGCCGAAAAACCCGACCGCCACCAGCTTGCGGAAAACAACGGCGCACAGGGACAGATCGATATGGCCCGGATAGGAGGATAACAATGACTGCAGCCAAGGTGGTGGCGGTTTGCATAAGCCTGAACAAAGGGGAGCGAAAAACACCGGTTAATCAGGTCGAACTGCGGGAAAATCACGGCATTGTCGGTGATGCCCATGCCGGAGAGTGGCATCGGCAGGTGAGCCTGCTGGCCATGGAGAGCATCGCCAAGATGCAAGCACTCGGGCTCAATGTCACGACCGGCGATTTTGCCGAGAACATCACCACGCAAGGGATCGACCTGCCGTCACTTCCGATCGGCACGCGTCTGGCAGTGGGGGACACTCTGCTGGAGGTCACCCAGATCGGCAAGGAGTGCCATACCCGCTGCGCCATTTATCACCAGGCCGGGGACTGCGTCATGCCCAAGGAAGGGATCTTTGCCAAGGTTGTGCTCGGTGGCGTGATAAAGCCCGGCGACTCGATTTCCGCTAAGTGAGTGATCAATCAGTTACTCATGTCCGCCAAGGGTATGGCCATCGGCACAGTGCTGGCGTTCATGATGGCAGTGACAGCGCTGTCCCTGCCATCCTCAGCAATGCCCTGAAAAAGCCTTTGCCGTCCTTCGGCATCGTAGCAACAGCGATTGTGATTGTGGGTTATCTGTTCAACGCCATACTGTGACTATCCAATGCCAAAAAAACTTGTCGTAGTGGCTATTTGAGCCAATATCTGGTATTTGATGACAAAGATGATACTTCCGGTTGAGGCTGATTCCATGAGCTATAACGAAGCGGAAACTAGGTATTTCCTGATTGACCCTGTTTTGCGTGACAAGGGTTACGACTCTCACCAGTGGTTGAAACTGGAAACGCCTGCTCCGGTTGAACCTACCGGCCCCAAGGGGAGACGGCGCAAAGGTTCGGGTCGCACCGATTATCTGCTCTGCGTTCAGGTGGGTGACATGCCCAAAGCGCTGCCGGTCGCAGTACTGGAAGCAAAGAAGGAAACTGAAGACCCTTTGAAGGGGATGCAGCAGGCCAAAGGGTATATTGACCGCTACGATGTGAAGTATGTGTTTGCCACCAACGGCCACCGCTACGGAGAATATGACAAGTTTTCCGGACTGCAGGCAGGTCCGATTCCCTTTCCTGATTTCCCGCCGCATCCAGATTTGACGGCACGATTCTCCAGAGACACCGGAATTGATGTAACCCAGCCCGAAGCAAAGAAACTGTTCATGTTGGACAGCGCTGCCTATCCTGATTCCCGCTACTATCAGGATGCCGCCATCCGCGCTGCCTTTGAAAAAATCATCCGCTGCAGGCAGGATGGAGAACCGGCGCGTGTGCTTCTGAGCCTGGCGACCGGTGCGGGTAAAACCATCATTGCCGCCAATCTGCTCTGGCGGCTGCATGAGGCTGAGGAACTCCCCAAGCCGGCCCTGTTCCTGTGCGATCGTGACGAACTGCGCGAACAGGGCTATAACAAGCTGAAAGCGGTATTCGGCGACAATGCCCGGATAGTGAAGACGGAACAAGGCCAGAATGCCGCCAGGAATGCCCGGATTCACATTGCCACCTACCAGACGCTGGGGCTGGATGACGATACCGAGGATGAGAAGATTGCCAGTTTCCTCACCGATTTTTACCCGGAAGATGCCTTCAGTGTCATCATTATCGACGAATGCCACCGTTCAGCCTGGGGGCGCTGGTCCGAAGTGCTCAAACGCAATCCGAACGCCGTCCATATCGGCCTGACTGCCACACCCCGCCAGCTGCGCGAATCGAAGAAGAAAACTGCCGAAGACGATGAAATCACCGCCAACAACAGGAAATATTTTGGAGAGCCGGTCTACGAATACACCCTGATTCAGGCCCAGGAAGATGGCTATCTGGCCGCCTGCGAAATCGTCAAGCGCAAGCCTTCCATCGACAGCCGGACATTCACCAAAGAGGAAATCCTGGCCGCAAAGCCGCTGGACATCAGAACCGGCAAGCCGATAACCGCCGAAGACCTCACCAAGAGCCAGTACACCGGCAAGGACTTTGACGATGAGCTGTTCATAGATATGCGTACCCCGGCTATGTGCAGGGATCTCTTTGATCTGCTTTGTCAGAATGGCGGGCCGGAGCAGAAAGTCATCATTTTCTGCACCCGCGAAATTCAGGCCGACCGGGTCGCCATGCAGATGAACAACCTGTATGCCGCCTGGTGCAAGGAGAACGGACAGACCACAAAGGATCATTATGCCTTCAAGTGTATGGGGGGCAAAAACAACGGCAGTGACATGATTGAACCGATGCGCGGCTCCGGCGAGCGGGCCTTCATCGCCTGTACGGTCGATCTGCTGGAGGCGGGCGTCGATATCGAGCGGCTCAATGCCGTGGTGTTCTTTCGCTATCTGGAATCTCCGATCAAGTTTTATCAGATGCTGGGACGCGGCACCCGTATCCATGAAGAGACTGACAAATACAAGTTCTGGCTCTACGACTACACCGGAGTTACCGATCTGTTCGGCACCGATTTCATCACCAGGCCGCCAAGGCCCGGTGGCGGCGGTTCAGGAGGGGGAACCGGTGGCGGTGAAGAAGGGGGCGAGGATGATGTTCCGGCGGTTGCGCAGATTACCGGCCAGTATGTCAGCATAACCCCTCAAGGGCGGTTCATCCTCAGCAGCCGCGATGGCCGCGATGTAAGGATTCCGGTGGATGAATACCGGCGCGGCATGATTCAGCGGGTGCTGCAGGAAGCACACAGTCTGAAGGAATTCCGGCAGTTGTGGGTGGAGACACAGAAGAGACGCCTGCTGATTGACCACCTGATCTCCAGTAACTTCAGCCCGGAGTTGATCCGCGACATCGATCAGTTGAATGACTGCGACCTGTACGATGTCTTTGTTCATCTCGGCTACCGCGCCAGCGCTCTCAAGCGTTCGGAGCGGAACTGGTTTTACATCGATAACAACCGGAGCTGGTTCGAGAATGTTGATCCAAAGGCGGCGACGGTGCTGATGGCGCTGGGGGATCAGTTTGAGTTGGGGGGCACCGAGGCGTTGGAAACCCCGGCGTTATGGGATGTGCCGGAGATCAGCAAGGCCGGTGGTTTGGCCGCGTTGAAGTTGATCGGCAAGCCGCCGCTGGTGATGCATGAGGCGAAGATGAGGTTGTTTGGGGCATGAAAAATGACTTTATTGGACAACTTTCCTCAATTGCTGAAGTCATTTCAGGTTTTGCTTTCAAAAGTTCTTGGTTTGGCAGTGGCATGGAAAAGGTTGTTCGTATTAGCGATTTCGATAACGGTGTAGTAACACTTACAAATGCGGTTTCATTTGACGCAAAAAAACATCCTGTCTCTTCCAAATATCAAATTCAGTCTGGAGAT
This sequence comes from Geobacter sp. OR-1, assembly GCF_000813145.1. Lineage (GTDB taxonomy): Bacteria > Desulfobacterota > Desulfuromonadia > Geobacterales > DSM-12255 > Geoanaerobacter. The sequence continues at coordinate 81,754 of NZ_BAZF01000005.1, forward strand.
ATTCTAGTTGCCTTGTCTGGAGCGACGGTCGGGAAAGTTGGTGTCGCTTCAACTGAAGCAGCCGGGGCTTACCTTAATCAACGAGTAGCAATTGTTCGAGGTCACAATCCAGATAATACGAGCTATTTGAGCTTTATCCTCAGAAGCATTTATATGCTGCAACTACTTCCTTCAGCAGAAGGAGCTGCCCAACCAAATCTAAGCCCTAAATTCCTTGAGAGTTTACCAATCCCAATTCCACAAATTGAAGACCAACGCCGCATCGCAGCCAGCCTGAAATCCCAGCTTGCCGCAGTCGAAGAAGCCCGCAACGCTGCAAAAACTCAGCTTGATGAACTCGTCAACCTTGCCAACGCCATCATCCGCAAGAGTGTCGAGCATTCTGATACCGGTTTGGCAAAACTGGGTGACGTGCTGGATGAGGTAAAGAAGGGGATCGGCACAACGTGGGCGGATTACCCGGTGCTTGGAGCGACACGGGCAGGGCTGGCGCTGGCCAAGGAGCCGGTGGGGAAAAGCCCGGAGCGGTACAAGCCGGTGCTGCACGGCACGGTTTTCTACAACCCCATGCGTATCATGATCGGCTCCATTGCCATGGTTGACGATGACGACACCCCCGGCATCACCAGCCCCGATTATGTGGCGTTGCGTGGGAAGCCCGGCCTGGTTGATTCGCGCTGGTTCTATTACTGGCTCCGCTCTCCCTATGGCGTGAGCTGCATCGCCTCCCTGGCTCGTGGTGCGGTGCGGGAGCGTATGCTGTTCAACCGGCTGGCGGAAGGCTCTATCGAGTTGCCTCCGTTTGATGTTCAGATTGCGGCGTCAAAAGCACTCGCAGAGCTGAAACCGATGCGCTGCGCCATTGAAAAACAGATGGTAGAGATCAATCTGCTGCCAGGCAAGATTCTGGCAAAAGCCTTTGATATAACGGTTTGAGACCATATCGAGGATGTCCTCTATATGGTCGGTGAACATAATCGAGAGGGACATGGCATGGCTAAAAAAGTTGCCGTAATCGGGACAGAGTCATCAGCCGTTGTTGATGCAACCGGTCTTCTTGTCGAACTGCGCGAATTAATCCACTCCGCCCGTCAGCGGGTGGCTACTGCTGCCAATGCCGAACAGACGCTACTTTATTGGCGTCTCGGTAAGCGTCTCCGCACCGAAGTTTTGGGAGACAACAGGGCTGTCTATGGCGAGCAGATTGTCGCGACAGTGTCGCGACAATTGGAAACGGAGTTCGGTAAGGGGTTTGGTGAGAAAAGTGTTCGGCGAATGATCCAGTTTGCAGAACTATTTCAGGATGAACAAATTATTGTATCGCTGATAAAACAATTAAGCTGGAGCCATTTCATTGAAATACTCCCCATAAAACAGCCTCTTGCCCGTGAGTTCTACGCCGAAATGTGCCGAGTGGAGCGCTGGTCGGTTCGCACCTTGCGGCAGAAGATTGCCGGCATGCTCTATGAGCGAACGGCCCTTTCGAAAAACACAGAAGAAGTGATCACGGCTGAACTGACGACCCTTCGCGACGGACAGATGACCCCCGATATGGTTTTTCGCGACCCCTACCTGTTGGATTTCCTCGGCCTGCAAGATTCTTTCAGCGAAAAAGATCTGGAAAACGCCATCCTGCGCGAGATGGAAAGATTTCTGCTGGAACTGGGAAGCGGTTTTTCTTTCGTAGCCCGCCAGAAGCGGATGAGCGTTGGCAAGGATGACTTTTATCTCGATCTGCTCTTTTATCACCGTTATCTGCGACGGCTCGTGGCAATAGAGTTGAAACTGGAATCTTTCCAACCGGCACACATCGGCCAGATGGAACTGTATCTCCGCTGGTTGGACAAGCACGAGCGGGCAACAGGCGAAGAATCCCCTATAGGACTGATCCTCTGCGCCGGGTCGGATGCAGAACAGGTGGAGTTGTTGCAGTTGAATGAGAAATCGATCCGTGTCGCTGAGTACCTGACGGAGCTACCGCCGGTGGAACTGCTGCGCTCGCGTCTGCACCTGGCCATAGAGCTAGCCAGGGAGCAGGCCCCGCGGAAGGTAGACGATACAGGGCTTCCCGGCAATTACACCGAATCAAAACTTGAGCGAAAAAAATAACCCGAGAAAAGACACTTCATGCCCAGACAGAAAACACCAAAGCAGTCGAAGCAACAGAAAAAAACCAAAACCATCTCCTCAACACAATCGTTGTCATCCTTCGTCAAGTCCATCTGCGACATCATGCGCCGCTCCAATTGTGCCAGTGCCTTGCAGTATGTGCCTGAGCTGACCTGGGTTCTCTTTCTGCGTATCCTCGATGCCCAGGAAGAACGGGAGCGGGAGGCAGCCGAAGCGGTCGGCGGCACATTCACCCCGGCGTTGGTCAGCCCCTTTCGCTGGCAGGATTGGGCCGCGCCATTTTCTGATAAACCGGATCATCCCACCACCGCCGAAGGAAAGCCTTTCGGCTGGAAGCGGCAGGAACTGTTTGCCAAAGGTGGCGGCAAGCTTTTCGATTTCATCAATACCGAACTGCTCCCGCATCTGCATGGGCTCGACATTGACAAGATAACCAAGCTCCCCAATCCAGCGGCCTCTCGCAAGCAGCGCATCATTGGGCGTATCATGACCGCTGTGGAACGGGTTCGGGTGGATAGCGAAACCAATCTGCGCGACATCCTCGATAAGGTTCACGAAATCAGCATCAATAATATCGATGACACCCATTTCTTTACCCTGTCTCAAGTGTATGAAGACCTGTTGCTGAAGATGGGGGAAAAGAATTCCGACGGCGGACAGTTTTTCACCCCACGCGAAGTTATCCGGGCGATGGTTCATACCATTGATCCGCAACCGGGCGAAACTGTCTACGACCCCTGTTGCGGCACCGGCGGTTTTCTGGCTGTTGCCTACGAGCATATCGCCCGTAACCAGGGGAATTCACCCGCTTCAACGGACATTGACATACTGAAGCACGACACGTTTTTCGGCCGGGAAAAAGAGAATCTGGTTTTCCCGATTGCCCTTGCCAACCTGGTATTGCACGGCATCGACCAGCCGAACCTCTGGCATGGCAACACGCTGACCAGACGCGCCACTTACGGGGCGTTGTTTGATAATGCGCCAAAGACGTTTGAGGTAATCCTGACCAACCCTCCTTTCGGTGGCAAGGAAGGCAAGGATGCTCAGAAGAACTACGCTTTTGAAACCGGTTCAACTCAGGTGCTTTTTGTTCAGGACATTCTTGCGGAGCTAGCTCCCGGTGGCCGCTGCGGCATTGTTCTGGATGAAGGGCTGTTATTCCGTACCAACGAAAGTGCCTTTGTGGAGACCAAGCGCAAGCTGGTGGATGAGTGCAGCCTCTGGTGCATTATCAGTCTTCCGGGTGGGGTGTTCTCAACTGCAGGAGCCGGTGTCAAAACCAACCTGCTCTTTTTCACCAAGGGAAAGAAAACGGAGAAGATCTGGTATTACGACCTGTCGCACATCAAAGTCGGCAAGAAGACGCCCATGACCCTGGCGCTGTTCGGTTTTGGCAAAAATGGTGAACTGCTTGACGACAGCCTGCTCCCTGCGACACTCACTGCGGATTGGCTGGAGGATGAAGCGAATCAGGGGAAACCATTTCCCAGCTATGCCAGATTGCTGGCACATCGAGGCACGCCGGCAGGAGAAAGCCGCTATTCATGGACGACTGATTTTGCTGAGCGTCGTAAGGTAGCCAGAGAGGAGATGCAGCCTTATCTTGATGAAGCCGCTAAACTCAAGGCCGAAGTTGTGTCGTACAAGGAAAAACTGAAGTCCCTCAAGAAAAGAGATGCCACCAAAGAAGAGATTGAAACTATTGAAGCAAAGGTCAAGGAAACGGAAAAAGCCTCTCGGGATGCTCAGGCCAAGGCTGATGAGATCGATGCTGCGGTTTTCGATCTGAAAGCAGTTAATCCGAATACAGTCACAAAAATCGATGACCGAACTCTGGACATGATCATTGATAATATTGAAGTGCATGGAAAGATCGTTGCAACTGCTTTGAAAAGGCTGAAGTTGTTGCTTTAGCCCCAAACCGATAAAACAGGCTGCAATGAAAGGGATTAGCCATGAAGATCGAAGTACTCGGTACCGGCTGCGCCAAATGTAAGACCCTTTATGAAAACACGAATAAAGCGCTGGAAGAGAGCGGCAAAAGCGCCGAGTTGGTAAAAGTAGAGGATATCCACTCTATAATGAAGTACGGCGTCATGAGTACGCCGGCACTGGTGATTGACGGTCAGGTGAAGTTTTCCGGAAAACTGGCATCAGTAGCCGAGATTATCGGGATGTTGCCATGAGGGTGTTCATAACCGGTCTTCTGTTGCTGATTGCCACAACAACCTATGCCGAACTCCCGGCCGCCAAGGATGCCGATGTCAACCGGGCGCTCCTTTCCGGCAAACCGACGGTCATTGATCTTGGCGCCCGGACCTGTATCCCGTGCAAGCAGATGGCTCCGATCCTGGAATCATTGGCCGCCGAGTACCGGGGAAAGGCAGGCGTCCTGTTCATCGATGTCAAAGAAGACAAGGCTGCAGCAAAGAGATTCCGCGTCCAGATGATCCCGACCCAGATATTCTTCAATAGCCAGGGTAAAGAGGTCAAGCGCCACATCGGCTTCATGGACAAAACGGACATCCTCAAGGAGTTGAAGGCGGCGGGGCTTAGATGACCTTCCTCGACAACATCGAGCAGATCGTTGCCGCCTACCCGCTGCTGGCCTTCGGCGCTGTCTTTCTCGCCGGGGTCATCTCCTCCGCCTCGCCCTGCGTACTGGCCACCATACCGCTCGTTGTCGGCTTCGTCGGCGGCTATGCCGAAGGAGACCGCTGGAAGGCGTTTCGCTATTCCCTCTCTTTCATACTGGGGCTCTCGCTCACCTTCACCGCCTTCGGCGCTGCAGCCGGGCTGCTCGGCACCATGTTCGGCGCTTTAGGCGGCTGGTGGTACGTGGCAGCAGGGGTTGTGGCCCTGGTGATGGGAGGCCAGATGATGGGACTGTACGAGATTAGTCTCCCGATCAGGCGTGATTTCAAGCCGAAACGGGGCGGCTTGATTGGGGCGTTCCTGCTGGGGCTTTTCTTTGGTGTTGTCTCTTCCCCTTGTGCCACGCCGGTGCTGGTGGTAATTCTGACCTTTGTTGCCACAAAGGGGCAGGTGCTCTACGGCGTTGCCCTGCTCTTCACCTATGCCATCGGCCACTGCCTGCTGATGCTGGCGGCCGGAACGTTTACCGGCTTCATCGAGGCGTTCGTCAAGGCCCGTGGTGTGGTAAACTTTTCCCTCTGGGCCAAGCGGGTCAGCGGCTTTGTGGTTGCCCTGGTTGGCGGGTATTTCATCTGGAATGCATTTTAATGGATACCAGCAGCAGAAGTTTCTCGACATTTTTTCAGAAAAACATGATATCGGACCGGATGGCGGCTTTCAGCAAACAAATGAACTTCACAAGAATACTGCTGCTACTGTGCGCCCTTTCTTTCTTCTGCAGTTGCGACACACAGAAGCGGGACATACAAACCGGCGAAGATGCACCGCTATTTTCCGTTGCTGACATTAGCGGCGACCTTGTCAGCCTGACCCAGTTGAAAGGCAAGATTGTCGTCCTGTATTTCTGGAAAAATTCATGCTGTGGCGACAGTTTGAAACTGCTTGAACCTTTTTATGAAGCGAACAGGCACAAGAAGCTGGCAATTATCGCAATAAATATTGGCGACACAAAAGAGGTTGTCACGTCATATGCAACAAACAATGGTTTGACTTTTACCATGCTGGCAGATGAGCATTCCGGCATATTCGAGCAATATCAGGTATTCGGCTTTCCAACCATCTTCATAATCGACAAAAATGGAGTGATCCGAAACAAGATTCTGGGAAATATCCAGGTTGACCAGCTGGAAACAGTGATACAGCGTCAATTTGCCCTCCAGAAACAGGCGGAAACATCCTATGAAAAAAATCACCCTCGCAAGTAATATGGGCATCCGTCAATAAGACTATTTTTATCCCATTTCTCTTGACCATAACCTTGATTGAGGAGTATGGTAGTCATAACAGCGATAAAGACCGCCCAGAAAGGAGATCACGCCAATGTGGACTGAGCACTTTCGGATTCGTCCTGTATCCCGCTGCAAAGAGGGATGCAGTATTTAGCCCGTGAAGACATTCACGGGCGGAACAACCAAGGCCCCTGCAGAAATGCAGGGGCTTTTGTCATTTATGGCCCCGTCTCCCGCGCAAGGCTCATCATTCCTCCAATCACTGGAATCAGAAACATTCATTGCAGACATATTATCGAGCCGATATCCCGGAACCCCTTAGAACTGGTGTCAGTCCTTGCCGAAAACCCCGACTTTGCAGCAACACAGGTTGCAGAATGAGCTTTTAACAACAAGAATAAACTTGCCTTATCCGCTTGATATTGTGGTGACTTCTAAATTGTCTCACCTTGGTATGGCTTCTGCTGATCACATAAGAATCTGAATGAAAAGAAAAATGTCTGTGCAGAAGAGAGGATGACACCTATGAGAGCGAAAACGATGGATGGACGCGAGATAGAAATGCAACAGCTGACGCTCGACAGTCTCAAAATGCGTCTCAAGGGGCAGGTAGTCGTGCAGGGTGATGCCGGCTACGACGAGTCTCGTACCGTCTGGAACGCCATGATCGATCGGATGCCGGCGATTATCGTGCGATGCCTCGGCATTGCCGATGTAATTGCGTGCGTGCAGTTCGCACTTGAACATCAGCTTCTGCTTTGCATCAAGGGGGGAGGACACAATATTGCGGGGCTGGCCACAGCCGATGGCGCCCTGATGCTCGACATGTCACTGATGCGTGGCGTCTGGGTGGACAAACATCGAAAGATAGCACATGCACAGGCAGGTTGCCTGCTCGGCGACCTGGATCGCGAAACGCAGCTGCACGGCCTCGCCACTGTCCTCGGATTTATCTCGATGACCGGGATCGCCGGACTCACTCTGGGAGGCGGGTTCGGCTATCTAACCCGGCGCTGGGGGTGGACGACCGATAACGTGGTCGGGATGGACGTTGTCACCGCCGAGGCCCGCCTGGTCCGTGCGACCAGTGAGGAGAACCCGGAGCTTTTCTGGGGGTTGCGGGGCGGTGGCGGCAACTTCGGGGTTGTAACCGGCATCGACTACACTCTCCACCCCGTCGGCCCGGAGGTGGTCGGCGGAATCGTTGCCTGGCCCGCAAGCGAGGCCCCGGCGGTGCTCAAACTTTACCGGACACTGGCCGAGGAGGCCCCGCCGGAACTCACGCTCGTCACTTTCATGCGTCCGGCGCCACCGGCACCTTGGCTACCAAAGGATATGCACGGGAAGCCGATCGTGGCGATCATCGCTTGCTACAGCGGGAATCCCGGAGAAGGCGAGCAGGCAGTCGCCGTGATCAAATCTTTTGGCACACCCATTGGCGATATACTCGTGCGGCGGCCATACAGTCAGTTACAGTCATTGCTCGATGGCACCCAGCCGAAGGGGCGACGTTACTACTGGAAGAGCGAATATCTGGCAGGCATCGAACCGGAGTTTTGCGAGAAATTCATGGCGCATTCCGCAAAAATATGCTCGCCTCACTCGTCCATGATCCTGTTCCAGATCGGCGGGGCTCTTAACCGACTCAATGACGAACATTCTCCGGTCGGCAACCGCAATGCGCGCTATGTGCTCAACATCGGCGGCGCGTGGGAGCAGGCTTCTGACGACACTGCGAACATTGCGTGGGCGCGCAATGCATGGGACGACCTGAGGATGTTCTCGACCGGGGGCACATACATCAACTTCCTGACCCAGGAAGAAGGCCCTGATCGCATCAAGGCAGCACTGGGGAATAATATCTCGCGGCTCGCCGAGATCAAGGCGAAATGGGACCCTCAGAACCTGTTCCGCACGAACCGTAACATCATGCCGGCGTGAACGCCCAAGGATTAGGCCGGGCAGGTTGAGCCCCTCCTCCCGGTCTTGATCACTACTTTTTCCCTATTGTCTTAAGAGCGGACAGGTCAACGGTTCCAGGTCTGCGCTTGATTACCTTTCTTGTCCCTTCTTGATCTGTAAACTCTGCGACGACATCTGGAAATTCCTTGTTGAGCAATTGGCGAACCGCATCATTATCGATGGACGGCAGATCGTCTTTATGCACCCCTCCGCGCCTGATCAAGAAGCGATCAAGCAGATCGTCAGACTTTCTCAGAAATTCGAGCATATCGAGCACGAACATTTTCCCAGCCGGGAATTTGCCATTGTACAGCGCCTGCAGGTCATTCATCTTGATTTTATTGGTGGCAAGGTGACGAATCCACTTTTGGCAATCGCAACTGTGTGCTGTTTCAATATTGCCGCTTGTGATAGTAAATCTGATTTTATGTTTCGACATATCCCCCTCCCGGACCATGCTGACGACTATAGCCGGTCACGGAGCAAGTGGCAGCAAAAATGTGTGACATTCCCCAAAACAAACAGGCTGAAGACAGAGTCCCCGCCAGCAGCTCAATTTCCCGACTGCATCCAGACGAAGACTTACGTCTTCAGTCCGGACAGCTATTTTGCTTTAAGGGAATAATGCAGGATTTGGCGGTGTATCTCTTTAAGAGAATGCAACACTTGCTTGATGAGTGCTTTCTTCTCCGGAATCATATTCAACTTATTCTTGAAGTCATTTGCAGCCACCCTCAAAAGGAGCTCGGTACTGGCACCTACCTTATCAGACTGGATATCGTCCTTTACTGCAATGGTAATATGCTTGAGGTTCTCAATTGTCACCAAGTCCTTTTCAATATCACTTTTGTATTGCTGAATGCTGGTTTTCTCAAAATGCTCGTTGAGCGCTTGCTGGATTTCATTGCATGTAGTACGGATGCTGTCGAGCAGATTGAAAGTCTGTGTCAAATTATTTATGGTCATCTACCCCCCCCTACAACCAACTAACTGATATCTTTGCACACCGACATGCGATCTAAACTGTAATCGCAACATGAAACAAATTCAAGGGTGAGGTGATTATAATGTTAAGAAAATCTGCTTCCCGTGAGGATTACGGCAGCAATCCCGTTCACAGCCCGGCCTGGAACGAGACGATCCGCCCTTCTTCCACCTGATAGCTAATCTCGATGGGGTTGCAGCAGACTTCGCAGTCCTCGATATAGCACTGGTTGCCGGCTGAGAGATCCAGCAGCACGGAGATGCGTTCACCGCAGTGGGGGCAGGAAAAGACCTGCCTGCGAGTTGTGAACAGTTTTTCTTCCCGTATTCGACGGCCAATATCGCCCGCTTGTTCCGTTATCCAGTAGACCTGTTTATGCTGGACACGAGTCAGTTCCGTCAACCGCACTTCCGCAGCGTCACGATCGGCAAAACTGCCGACAAGGAACCGATTGCCGTTGTCGTCTTGTCGCCAAAGCTCAAACCTCATCCCGATTCCCTCTTAAGAGTGATTATACGCCCAATCAGGGCATCTGGAACGAGGATAATGGCCTACACATCCTCAATTTCGGCTATACTTAATATGTAAGAGATCCCGGAAACGGAAGGGAGGAAGTATGCGCAAAGTGAAACTGTCAATGCCCGAACTGGCTCTTATCGCCGGGACCCGGGGCGCGTTGGGGGCGGGGATCGCGCTCTTGCTGGCCGATCGGCTGACCAGCGAACAGCGAAAAGCGGCAGGCACTGCCCTGGCCCTGGTTGGGGTCATCAGCACCGTCCCGCTGCTGCTGGAAGTGCTCGCCAACCGGGAATGACCGGGATGCAGAGTTTGTTGCCCTCGCATCAACTGCCATTGCCATATCAAGGCCTTAGTATTGCTTGTAAAAATGTTTCCACAGCAGCAAAATAGGCATCTCGGTTAACCGCAATGATCGTGTTGTGGCCGCCCCGTTCGAAGACCAGCAGTTCCTTCGGCTGATTCGCGGTCCGGGCCGGTCTCCCTCCCGTAACCGCCTATTCAGCGCAAAACAGCTCCCTGAGAAATTATATCCCTGGCAATAAACCTGATAACGGCGTAGAGTTAACCAACTGACCCACCACCCGAAATCATTTCTCTCTTCGTCATTTCGAACCCTTCTGCTTTCCGGTCATCTCCATCCACCTCTCTTTCGCATCCTCTGGAACAGTCCGCACGGTTCCTTTCTGAGTCCTTCCGTAACGTGAAATCCTTCACATTGGCTAAGCGTCCAGGATACCTAATAAGAAAAGGACACAAATTGAGCGTTGGCATTCTAATCGGTTACTTTGCAAAACAGAATGAAGCTCGTAAAGCTCGGCGGGAACTGTCAAAACAAGGCCTACGCCATACTACTCTGATCCATAAAGGCACTGACGGAGATGTCCATATCTGCAATCGACTCTTCCGGCGACAGGGCGTTGAGCCGGAAGTAATGCGCGATCATGCCCGCTGGCTCGTCTCCGGGGAATCTGTACTGATTCTCCGGGCACCGGTCAAATCTTTACAGCGTCCATTGTCTATCCTGCGGGAAAGCAGCGATATCCCTCCGGCGCTGTTTGTCATGCATCCCAAGCGCGAGCGGCGCGTTGAAGCGCGAACCCAGGAGGTAAAGCTTTCCCCGTCACAGATCCTTGAACATGCCCAGCGCCATGCCGGAGAGCAACAGGTAGACCCAAAACCGCAGCACTCTTCCGAGCTGCTCAATCGTCTCAAAAAGTCCCGCCAATGGGTCCGTCAGGTCTGCGCCGATCTCACCGCAGCGAGCCGCCTGGAGCAGAAAGCCACGCCGGCTGCCGATTGGATTCTTGATAACGAGTACATCCTGGAGGGGACCGCCCGCGATGTCCTGCTGAACCTGCCCCGACGTTTTTACCGGCAGCTGCCCGCACTGGCCTCTGATCCTTACCGTGGTCTGCCGTGCATCTATGGTCTGGCCAAAGATCTTGTTTCCCATAACGAACTGCGCCTGGACCGGGAAAATATCCTGGCTTATATCGAGGCGTATCAATCCGTGCGCACGCTGTCGATCGGCGAACTCTGGGCAATCCCCCAGATGTTGCGCATCGCGCTGATCGAAAGCATCCAGAGCCTGGCCGTCACCGCGCTTGCGGATCTGCGCGAACGCCAGTTGGCCGACTTCTGGGCAAACAGGCTGATCGCTGCCAATCGCCGCGATTCCAACCAACTGTTCGCGATCCTGGCCGAACTTGCCAAAGCGGAACCGAGTCCCAGCCCTTATTTCGGTGCCCAACTGGTCGGACTGCTCTATGACGAGGCCGCGGCATTGTCACCAGTGCAGAGCTGGCTTGAGCGTACGCTCAAAACCCCTTTGCCCGATCTCAATCTGCGCGAGCAAAACCGGCAGACCAGGGAGCAGTTGTCCTGCGGCAATGCCATCACCAGCCTGCGCCAGCTTGCCCTGCTGGACTGGCGGGAGATTTTCGAAAAGCTCAACCGGGTCGAGCAGCTGTTGCGCCGCGATCCATCCGGAGTTTATTGTGGAATGGATTTCGCAACCCGTGACCGCTGCCGGCGGGCAATTGAAGAGCTCGCCCACCGCTCCGCCCATAGCGAAGAACAGGTCGCGGAGCAGGTCATCAGGCTGGCGTCTCAGGCCAAAAGAGGACCTGCAACCAGTGCACTGCGCAGCCACGTCGGCACCTGGCTGATCGGTGAGGCACGTGCCGAGTTGGCCCGGCTGATCGCCTGTCGCGAAACAGATCGCTACCGCACCCTGGCATGGGTCTATAGCCACCATACGGCCGTTTATTTCCTGGGTATCGGCGGCTTCACCGCCATGTTTCTTTCCTTGATCGCCGCCTTGACCATCGGGCTATCACCCGCTATCAAGATGGGACTGTTGCTGTTCCTGCTGATTCCGGTCAGCCAGCTGGCAATCGAGGTCGTCAATTACCTGATTACGCGACTGCTGCAGCCGCGGCCCTTGCCCAAGATGGATTTCGAGGATTCGGGGATTCCCGATGAATTTCGCACCCTGGTGGTCGTGCCGATGCTGCTTACCAATGCGGAGACGGTCAGCGCCGAGGTGGAGAAGCTGGAGATCCGCTACCTGGCCAACAAGGAAGCGAATCTGCTCTTCAGCCTGTTCACTGACTACACCGATTCAGCCGCGCTTACGGCTGAAGACGACAGTCGGTTACTCCAAACTGCAAAAGAATCTCTGGAGGCTCTCAATCAGCGCCATGGCGCCGAGCGTTTTTTACTCTTCCATCGAGAGCGTACCTGGAGCGAATCCGAGCAGAAATTCATCGGCTGGGAGCGCAAACGGGGCAAGCTGGAGGAACTGAACCGCCTGATAGACGGCACACGGTCAGAAACCGCTGCTCCGATGGTCTACGTGGGCGACCCGGATCAGTTGGCTGACATCCGTTTCATCATCACCCTGGACAGCGATACCCAGTTGCCGCACGCTGCGGCCCGCAGGATGGTTGAAACCCTGGCGCACCCGCTTAATCAGCCCCGTTTCGATGGGTTGGGTAACATCATTGCCGGTTACACCATAATCCAGCCCAGGGTGAGTCCAACCCTGCCGAGCACGAGCGTCTCGATCTTCAGCCGGCTCTTCGCCGATGCCGTTGGCATAGACCCCTACAGCCAGGCGGTCTCCGATGTCTATCAGGACTTGAGCGGCGAAGGGTCATATCATGGCAAGGGAATCTATGATGTCGCCGCCTTCAGCCGTGTGCTTTCGGGTCGTTTCCCGGAAGAGCGGGTCTTGAGCCACGACCTGATCGAAGGGGCTCACGCCAGGGTGGGACTGGCCAGCGACATTGAGCTCTTTGACGAGTTCCCGCAAGGGTACCAAAGCTACTCAAGCCGTGCCCATCGCTGGATTCGCGGCGACTGGCAGATTGCAGGGTGGCTTTTCCAGCGTGTTCCCCTGCCCGGCGGTGGCCGCGGACCCAACCCCTTATCCTTTTTGAACCGCTGGAAAATCCTGGACAACCTGCGCCGCAGCCTGTTGCCCTCCGCCAGTCTGGGCCTGTTGATCGCCTCGTGGCTCATTTCTCCCAAAATCGGCGGGATCGCCACGCTGGTGGTCGGCATGCAGCTCCTCTTCCACCCTCTGGCCCAACCCTTCACCATGGCCACCACTCACAAGGGGTTGAAGTACTTCGACCTGTCGAAGGTGATGCACGACCTGTTGCGGGCGATTGCCGACGCCGCGCTGTTGCCGCACCAGGCAGCAGTCGCCCTGGACGCCATCGGCCGGGTCTGGTACCGCCGCATGATCTCCCGGCGCAATCTTTTGGAGTGGACGGCCCAGGCAACCCATTGGAGCGCCTCCAAGCGGCAACCGCTCTTCGTGGCGACCCTGGCCCTGGGGAGCATCTTCAGCGGAATCGTGGGCTATGCAATCTGGCGCGTCATGCCGGCCAGCCTGCTGCAGGCCGCCCCCTGGCTCGTTTTGTGGTTTCTCTCCCCGCTGCTCGGCTGGCGCCTGAATCTGCGCCCTGCTCTGCAGCAGCGGGCACAACCGCTGCCGGAGACGGACCGCCGTTTTCTCAGGCAGGTCGCCCGGCGCACCTGGCGTTATTTTTCGGCCTTTGTCAGTAATGACACGTCGTGGCTGCCTCCCGATAACTACCAGGTCTCGCATCAGGACCGCTTGGCCATGCGCACCAGTCCGACAAACATCGGCCTATGGATGACCAGTGCTCTGGGAGCCCATGATTCGGGCTACCTGACAATCACCCAGGTCGTCGAACAACTGACCCGAACTATGGCAACCATCGGCCGCTTGGAGCGCTATGAAGGCCATCTTCTGAACTGGTACGATATCCAGACCCTGGCTCCGCTCGAACCACGCTACGTATCCACTGTTGACAGCGGCAACCTTCTTGGTGCCCTGTGGGCCATGGAACAAGGGGTGGGTGAGCTGATGCACCAGCCGATACTTGATGACAAGGCCTTTGCCGGCTTTCTCGACACCGGTGAAATCCTGAAACAGGTTGTCAGCCATGAGCGCCGGCCCGGTTTCGATCTCAACATCCTGAACGAGCTGATGACCTCATGTGAATCTCCACCAACTCACTTCGTTGATAAGCTGCGCCTGCTGCGGGAAATGGACCGAAACTTCCGGGTCCCTCCTGTTCCGGGAGGAGCGGCATCATGGACCGACGAGATGAAGGAGCAGGTGGCCGCCTGGATATCGATCGTGGACCGCTATCTCAACTGGGTCGAAATACTTGCTGAAAAACTGAAATCAGAGTCTGTCAAACTTGGTCCTGAGGCCCTGCTCGCCATTCGCAAGGACTTGTCTCAGGCGCCAACCCTCTTCAACCTTGCCCATGGCCGGATCGACTCGATCCGGATACTCAAAGAAATCCGGGAGGAGTCCATACAAGCAGGCTCACCGTTCGACCCATGGCTAGACCGCGTCATTACAGCCTTCGCAACCAGCCAGTGGCTGGCCGGCGAAACCCTGGGGATGATTGAGCGGTTGCTGGTCAGCGTCCGCGAACTATCAGCGGGGATGAACATGCGTTTTCTCTATAATCAAAAACGCAAGCTGTTCGCCATCGGCTATAACGTCTCTCTGGCTCGCCTGGACGGCTCCAGTTACGATCTCCTGGCCAGTGAGGCGAGGCTCGGCAGTTTTGTCGCCATTGCCCGGGGCGATGTGCCGTTGGAACATTGGTTCTCCATGAGCCGCCCCTACGGCGCAATCGGCCGACAGCGCGTACTGCTCAGCTGGACCGGGACCATGTTCGAATACCTGATGCCACTCCTGTTCCAGCGCTCCTACGACAACTCGCTCCTAGACAAGGCCGCCGGTGAAGCAGTGGCGACCCAGATTGCCTACGGCCGCACGCATCGTGTGCCCTGGGGCATTTCCGAGTCGGCGTTTGCCGACCTGGACCTCAACAAGACCTATCAGTACAAGGCCTTCGGTGTACCGGCGCTCGGTTTGAAGCGTGGCCTGGAGGAACAGCTGGTAGTCGCTCCCTACGCCTCCATGCTGGCACTGAACGTAGCGCCCAGAGAGACCGTGCAGAATCTGCACCGATTGGCAGGGCTCGGTCTGCTGGGCGATTACGGGTATTACGAAGCCATGGATTTCAGCCGGCAACCGCAGCGCGATCCCGGAAGTCAGCCCCTCAAGCGGGGAGTGATTATTGAGGCGTACATGGCCCATCATCAGGGGATGGCGTTCCTGGCGTTGACCAACTTTCTGCATGGCAACCCCTTCCCCCGCCGTTTTCATAGCGACTCGCGAGTGCGGGCCTTTGAGGCCCTGCTTCAGGAGCGCATCCCGACATTGCCGCCGCTGCACCTGATCTCGACGCGTCAGAATGAGCCGCAGTTGCTGGGTGCAGACCTGGTGGCGCCGGCAGGAAGCACCATCACCACGCCCCATACCGCCACTCCCAAGAGCATCCTGCTCAGCAACGGCCGCTATGGGCTAATGGTCACCAACAGCGGTGGCGGTTACAGTCAGTGGAACGGCCGGGAACTTACCCGCTGGCGTTCTGATCAGACCTGTGACAGCCAGGGGACCTTCTGCTACATCCATGAGGCCGATCCGGATCGCGTCTGGGCCAACACCTATCACCCGGTCGGCGGGATGGTTGAGGGGTATGCCGTAGAGTTTGCCCTTGACCGGGTCGCATTCCGCCGCGTCGATAACGGTATCCGCACGGAAACAGAGATTGTCGTCTCCCCGGAAGATGATGTCGAGGTGCGCCGGATCACCCTGGTTAACCGCTCCCTTCACGCTCGCCGCCTCAACCTGACCAGCTATGCCGAACTCTCCATGGCGCCCCACAACGCGGATCGCCAGCATCCGGCCTTCAACAAGCTGTTCATCCAGACCGAAGCGCTCCCTGAGCAGCAAGTTCTTCTTGCCTACCGGCGGCCGCGCAGTGAAAACGAACTGCCGTTGTATGTGGCCCATTGCTTGACGCTGCAGCATGCCGGGGATGTAGTCCTGTCCGGAAAAGAGTGGCAGTTTGAAACCGACCGGGGGCGCTTCATCGGCCGCGGCCGGACCCTTGCCAACCCCATGGGAGCCAGCCAGAGTCTGGGCAACAGCCAGGGTTTTGTTCTTGACCCCAGTTTAAGCCTGCGCCGGAGTTTCACCCTGGAACCGGGCCAGCGCGCCCAGGTTTCCCTGGTGCTCACTGCCGGGTCCACCCGCGAGCAGGTCCTGCTGCTGATGGATAAGTACAGCGACCCACATGCGACCGAACGGGCCATGGATTTCGCCTGGCGCTCGTCCCAGCAGCAGTTGCAGGTGCTTCATATCCAGCCTGACGAAGCGCGCCGGTTCCAGCAACTTGCAAGTCACCTGCTCTATCCCAATCACCTCCTGCGCGCCCCGGCCGAACGCCTGGAAGAGAACCACAAGGGCCAGGCCGGATTGTGGCCCTATGCCATTTCGGGCGACCTGCCGCTGGTCTTGATCACCATCGGCGCCGTCCGGGATATCAGCCTGGTCCGCCAGTTGCTCCAGGCTCACACCTATTGGCGGATGTATGGTTTGTCGGCCGACCTGGTAATCCTCAACGAGGAGGCAGGGAGTTATGAGCGGCCGCTCCAGGAACGATTGGAACAGCTGATCCAGACCCATGCCCTCTCGGCAGCGTCTGATCGGGCCGGCGGGATATTCCTGCGCAATGCAGCGCACATCCCGGAGGCAGATCAAACGCTGCTCAAGGCCGCAGCGAGTATCGTGCTGGTGGCGGCACGCGGCACACTGCCACAGCAATTGGGTATCCCGGTAGAGGCTCCCGAGCTGCTTGAACCGCTGGTCCGGAAACGCGCTCTCCGTGAGCCCTCGGCGCCGCTCCCGTTCATGGAATTGAACTACTTCAACAGTCTCGGCGGGTTTACGCAGGACGGCCGTGAGTACGTAATCTACCTCGGTCCCAACACCAACACCCCCGCACCCTGGGTAAACGTCATCGCCAACCCTACTTTCGGCACCATGGTCAGCGAAACCGGATCCGGCTTCACCTGGTACGGCAACAGCCAGCGCAATCGTCTGACCGGCTGGTCTAATGATCCGGTGCTGGACCCGGCATCGGAGGCGTTGTACATTCGCGACGAGGAGAGCGGCGTGTTCTGGTCGCCGACAGCAGGACCGATCCGGGAGGAAACCGCCTATCGTGCCCGACACGGAGCGGGTTTTACGGTTTTCGAGCATAACAGCAACGGCATCGAGCAGGAGCTGACCGTCTTTGTGCCGGTGAATGAGCACGGGGGCAAGCCGATCAAGCTGCAGCGTCTGCGGCTCACCAACGCATCAGCCAGAAGGCGCAGGGTATCAATAACCTACTATGCCGAACTCACCCTCGGCGAAAACCGCGAAAGCTCACAGATGCACGTCATAACCGGTTGGGACGACGAAGCCCGGGCTCTGCTGGCACAAAACCGCTACCACCCCGAGTACGGAGAGCGGGTTGCCTTCGTGGCCATCACCCCCCAGGCCGACTCATACGACGGCGACCGGACTGCTTTCATCGGCCGCAACCGCTCGCTGGCCAATCCGGCCGGCATGGAGCTGACCCGGCTGTCACAACGGACCGGGGCTGGTCTGGACCCGTGCGCTGCCCTCCGGGTCACCATAGAAATGGCACCGGGAGAGCGCCGAGATATCATCTGCATGTTGGGCCAGGCCGAATCAATGGCCAAGGCCCGGGAGCTGGCGCTCAGCTACCAGGAGGATCAGGCATTCGAATCCGCATTCGATCAGACGAGGGCTTGGTGGGATGCACTACTCGGCACGATTGAAGTGCATACCCCCGAACTGGCCGCCGACCTCCTGATCAACCGCTGGCTCCAGTACCAGTCCTTAAGCTGTCGCATCTGGGGACGCTCCGCGTTTTACCAGTCAGGCGGTGCCTTCGGTTTTCGCGACCAGCTACAGGATATCATGGCCTTCCTTTACGCCAAGCCGGAACTGGCGCGCGACCATATCCTGCTGGCGGCCAGCAGGCAATTCAAAGAGGGTGATGTCCAGCATTGGTGGCATGCACCTGCCGGCGCCGGGATCCGCTCGCGTATTTCCGACGACCTTCTCTGGCTCCCTTATGTCGTCGCTCACTATGTTCGGACAACCGGCGATACCGGTATTCTCAAGACGGAAGTCCCCTTTCTCACCGCCCCCCTGCTGCTGGACGATCAGCACGAGCAATTCTCCACACCGGAAGTCACCTTTGAACACGCCACGCTCTTTGAACACTGTCGTCGCGCGGTCAGCCAGGGGCTTACTATCGGGCCCCACGGCCTGCCATTGATAGGAACAGGGGATTGGAACGACGGAATGAACCTGGTGGGAGCCGGTGGCAAAGGAGAAAGCGTATGGCTTGCCTGGTTCCTCTGCGAGCTGTTGCAGGGGATGGCTGAACTGTCGAGCCTCATTCATCAACCAGAGCTGAGCCAAACCTATCGGGATGACAGATATGCCCTGATCCAGAGGGTAGAACAGGCCGGCTGGGATGGCGAGTGGTATCTGCGGGGGACCTTTGACGATGGCTCTGCGCTCGGGTCCGCGGCGAACGCTGAAGCAAGGATCGATTCCCTGCCCCAATCGTGGGCATGGCTTTCCGGCGCCGCCGATCCGGCGCGGGCGAATCAGGCCCTGGAATCGGCGTGGCAGCATCTTGTCCGCCAGGATGAAGGTATGGTGCTGCTCTTCGAGCCACCCTTCGACACTGCAGAGCCGTCACCCGGCTACATCAAGGGGTATCCCCCCGGGGTGCGGGAGAATGGCGGTCAGTACACCCATGCCGCCCTCTGGATGGCAATGGCCATGGCCCGCAAAGGGGATGGGGAGCGGGCGGTGCAGCTCTTGCGCATGCTCAATCCGATCGAGCACGCCCGCGATGCGGCAGCAGTCTGGCACTACGGGGTCGAACCCTACGTGGTGGCCGCCGACGTCTACCGATTGTCCGGCCGCGTTGGCCAGGGTGGCTGGTCCTGGTATACCGGATCGGCGGCGTGGATGTATCGGGCCTGGATCGAAGAGGTCCTGGGTTTACAGGTGCAAAGCGGGGAGATGCGGGTTAATCCGGTCATTCCTGCGGCGTGGCAGGGGTTCAGCCTTAGCTATCGGCACGGTGAAGCGATCTACGCGATCCAGGTGGAGAATCCGGATGGCTGCGAGTCTGGAGTCGCCTGGGTGGAGATGGATGGACAGCGTATTACCGGCGGTGTGATCACGCTGGAGCACGGATTGGTGAAGCATCAGGTTGTCGTCCGGATGGGGCGCCCGGAGTAAAAGATGCGCAATGCGAAAGATTATAATCTTTAGCTATTCAATAGAATTATAGGGAGGAAGGCGCAATCGACAAGTCATTTTGGCATGTTGATCCAGAGGATCTCGAAAAGCTACATCCCGACGATAAGCAGAACCCGATCTGGAATGAGAAGCCGTGACACTTTGAATGGGTTGGCAAAGAAAGAGCCGGTCACCACAAGGTAACCGGCTCTCTTTTTGGTCTAAAGGCACGGCGCCTTCCTTTTTATCACCGCACCTAAAAACCAAAGCAAAACCTTACATGTCAAAACTTCTGGATTGGCCCATGATTTAATAGCATCCAGTAATAGCCGATCAACGAGACCATCTGCTCGAATTGATTAAAGTCGATCGGTTTCTGAATATAGCTGTTGACACCAAGACGGTAACTTTCAATCCGATCACTCTCTTGGGATGAAGAGGAGAAGATAACGACCGGTAATAAGCGGGTTCTCTCGTCAGAACGGATCCTCTGTAGAACCTCGATGCCGTTTAATCTGGGCATGTGAATATCGAGGAGTACCAGATTCGGGAGTTTTTCCCTCCGGTCAAGGCACTTCCTGAACAGGTAATCGACTGCTTCGACGCCATCCTTGACCCAGTAGATTGCGTTTATGATGTTGGCTTTCTTCAGTGCTCTCTGGGTTAAAAAGGCATCATCGAGGTTGTCCTCGGCGAGAAGAATTGTCCTGCCTTTGGATTTCATCTGATCATTTACATTGAACGAATAGGAGATATCCATATATCGGCTGTCCCTAAAAAATGTTCTTCAACTTCATTTAAATAGATAAGACGCGGAAAAGACGCACCTCTTGCTTATTCGACCTCCTCTTATGTTTTTGGCAACAAAAAAGCCGGGACCGAATATCGTGTGAAATTTCGGCAACCCGGCTGTCTCAGTGAGACCCTATAGGCTTTCCGCCCCATCCTCGCGGATGGTTGAGTATTATCGTCTATCGCTCAAAAACAACTTTTTTGTAATGTAGTTTTTTTTATTAGGGTTTGTCAATATTTTTCTAAAGTCCGGCTAATGCCCGTCGAGAGAGTGTCCCAGTAAAATAAAGTCGTATACTGGTGACAACGTGATTTCAACAGGTTACAATTATTGCCATTCAGGAGCAACGAAATATAGTTGTATACTGGCGCCCTCATTTCATCACTTCTGCTGAGTTCAAGCCTTCCGCTATCAAAATCTATTTTCCAGCTGGATACCCTCGTATGCTGCGGCTAGCACTTGTCTCTCAACCACTGAAAACTACCATACCAAAGCCCCACTGCAACCGGCTCTATCCTGCCACCTGCTGTAGATGGGCAAAGTAATCGTCCAGGGTCACCGCAGCAACATCACGGGTCAAGGGGCGGGGCTGATCGGCAAGAGAGAGAAGAAGCCCTGCCGCAGGGACAAGGGACGCAAATGAATCGCGAAACGTGGTCAGGGTACGGGCCATATTGGGCGATGGGGTTTTGGTGAGTTTAATCTCCACCGGAATCAACATCCCTGCCGAGGGTTCAATCAGCAGATCTACCTCAAGGCCACTGCCGGTTCGTATGTAGTAGAGCGGCGGCTGTTCGCCCCGACCGAGAAAGAACTTGACCGTCTCCTGGACACAGAAGTTCTCGAACAGATGGCCGGCCATGGGACCGTTGAACAGGTGGGTTTCGTCCCGCACGCCCGCCAGGTGGCAGGCAAGGCCTATATCGAGAAAATAGATCTTGGGCGCCTTGGTGATCCGCTTCCCAAGGTTGGTAAAATAGGGGGGGAGCAGATAGACCACTCGGCTCGCCTCAAGAATCAAAAGCCAACTCTTTATGGTTGGAACGGATATGCCCAGATCACGGCTGAAATCGGACATGTTGAGTTGCTGCCCGCAGCGAGCAGCGAGCAGGCGCACAAAACGCTGGAAGTCCCGCAGATCCCCTATGTTGTATATGGTCCGGATGTCCCGCTCCAGGTAGGTTTGCAGGTAGGATGCGTACCACGCCTGCCGGTCGACGGACTGATCCACCACCAGTTCAGGGTAACAGCCGTTCAGCGCCGCATCCGTAAATAGGTCGATGGCGTTGGGAAGGGCAAGAAAACGACGCTTTTCAGCTATGGAAAAGGGAAGAAGCTCCAGCAGGGCGATCCTGCCAGCCAGGGAATCGGAGAGATTCTTTATCAGGCCGAACTGTTGTGAGCCCGTGAAGACGAACCGCCCTTTGACATCCCGACGCTCATCGACGCGGAGCTTGACGTAGGAAAGCAGGCCGGGAGCAAGCTGGATCTCGTCGATGATGGCCCGCTCGCCTAGGTCGTCGAGAAAGAGGTGGGGATCGGCAAGGGCCTGCTCCCGGTAAAACGGGTCGTCCAGGCTCCTGTACCGATAATCGGGGAGACAGTGCCTGAGAAGGGTGGACTTGCCTGCCTGCCGAGGACCGGTGACGGCCACGCAGGGGGATGATGCCAGTAAGCGCTCCAATCGGTTTTCAATGTCACGTTGAATGTATGTCATGACATGAGAATACCATAGAACCATGCAGATTTAAAGTGTCATTTTAAATATGCACAATAACCCCTACTCTACCGTAACTGATTTTGCCAGGTTCCTCGGTTGATCGACGTCGGTCCCCTTTAGAACCGCGACATGATAGGCCAGCAGTTGCAGCGGTACGGAGAGAACCAGAGGGAGCAGGTCTTCCGGTACCGGAGGTATCTCCAGGGTCACTTCGGCCTTGGCGCGCACCTCTTCGTCCCCTTCGGTACAGACGGCAATGACGCGGCCGCCGCGGGCGATGACCTCTTCCATGTTCGAGACCACCTTTTCGTAATGGCGGTCTTTCGGCACCAGCACCACGACCGGCATGTTCTCGTCGATCAGCGCGATGGGGCCGTGCTTCATTTCGCCGGCCGGGTATCCCTCGGCGTGAATGTAGGATATCTCCTTCAGCTTCAGCGCACCTTCAAGCGCAATGGGATAGCTGGTGCCGCGACCGAGGTAAAGGAAATCCCGCGCCGTCATATAGGTCCGGGCCACCTTTTCCACCTGGGGATCAAGCTTCAGCGCCTCCTCGACTATGGACGGCGAATGAACCAGGTCTGCCAGCATCCTCTGGCCACGTTCCCGGTCGATGGTGCCGCGAGCCTGGCCGAAACGGAGGGCAAAGAGGTAGAGCGCCACGAGCTGCGTCACGAAAGCCTTGGTAGAGGCAACGCCGATCTCGGGGCCGGCATGGGTGTAAATGACCCCGTTCGATTCGCGGGCAATGGAAGAATCGACCACATTGCAGATCGCGACATTTTTCGCGCCGCGCGATTTACCCTCGCGCAACGCGGCCAGCGTATCGGCGGTTTCCCCGGACTGGGAGATGAGCAGCAGCAGGGTCTTGTCGTTGATCACCGGATTGCGGTAACGGAATTCCGAAGCGATATCGACTTCGGTGGGAACACGGCAGAGTTCCTCGACCAGGAATTTGCCGACAAGCCCGGAATGCCAGGAAGTACCACAGGCAACCACGCAGACCCGGTCGACAGATCTCAGCTCTTCATCGGAGAGCTGCATGTCTTCGAGGAACACATCCCCCTGCTCTTCCATAAGCCGGCCGGTGATGGTATCGCGCACTGCCCGCGGCTGCTCGAAGATCTCCTTGAGCATGAAATGCTTGTAACCGCCTTTTTCGGCCATAAGCGAGGACCAGTCGATATGGCGCGGCTTTTTCTCCAGCAGTTCACCGGTTACCAGGGAAAAAACCGGCTCCCCGTTACGGAACACCACCATCTCCCCGTCTTCCATGAAGACCATTTCCCGGGTGTGGGAAAGAATGGCCGGGATATCCGAGGCGATGAAATGTTCGTTGTTGCCGAGGCCGACGACCATGGGCGCACCCTGCTTGGCGGCAATCATGGTGTCGGGTTCGCTCTGACACAGGATGCAAACGGCATAGGCGCCCCGGACCTCCCCCAGCGCCAGGCGGACCGCCTTTTCAAAATCCCCGGCCTCTTTCAGCCGATCCGCGACGAGATGCGCAATGACCTCGGTGTCCGTATCGCTCTTGAAGATGCAACCCCGCCCCTTGAGCATCTCTTTCAACGGGAGGTAATTCTCGATGATCCCGTTGTGCACGACAATGACGGAGCCTGCCTGGTGCGGGTGGGCATTGGCCTCGGACGGGCGACCGTGCGTGGCCCAGCGGGTGTGACCGATGCCGATGCTGCCGCTTAGGGGACGGTCGGCGATGAGCCGTTCCAGGTTCACCAGCTTCCCCTCGCTGCGACGGATCTCAACGCAACCGTCCGCGATGGTGCAGACACCGGCAGAGTCGTAGCCGCGATATTCCAGGCGGCGCAGTCCGTCGATGATTATTGGTGTTGCCTGCTGACTGCCGATGTATCCGACTATTCCGCACATAAGTTAAACTCCTGTGAATGTGAATTGTGAAAATGTGAATAAGATCTTAATTCACTCTTCACAGCGACTGAAGGGAGCGATTCACCCTTCACGCTTTTTCTTAACCCAGCCCACCTTGTTTACCTGCGGCACCCTGGCAAGGGCCAGCGAGTCCGGGGGGATGTCCTGGGTGACGGTAGTGCCTGCGGCAATGAGGGAATTCGCCCCCACGGTTATCGGGGCAACGAACTGCACGTCGCTCCCTACGAATACCCCATCGCCGATCACGGTACGATGCTTCTTCACCCCGTCGTAGTTGCAGGTTATGGTGCCGCAGCCGATGTTCACATCCCGGCCGATGGAGGCATCACCGAGATAGGTGAGGTGCGACGCCTTGGAACCTTCACCCATGACGATCTTCTTGGTCTCCACGAAGTTGCCGATCTTGACATGGGCGCCGAGCTGGGAATCCGGCCTCAGATGGGCCATCGGCCCGATGGCCGCCTCTTCCCCGATGACTGAGTCTGCCATGACCGACCCGGCCTTGAGCGTCACCTTGTCGGCAATGGTGCAATTCCTTATCACCACCGACGGCTCGATCACGCACTCGCTGCCGATAATCGTATTGCCGGAGACATGCACATTGGGATGGATGATCGTGTCGCTGCCGATCTTCACTCCGCTGTCGATGTAGCAGGTATCAGGAGCGATCATGGTGACGCCGGAAAGCATGAGCGATTCATTGATCCGCTTTCTGAGAACCGCTCCGGCCGCGGCAAGCTGGGCCCTGTCGTTCACTCCCATCACCTCGTCCGGATCGTCCACGGAGAACGCCAGCGCGAGCAGCTCCTGTTCAGCGGCACGGAGGACGATATCGGTCAGGTAGTATTCCTTCTGGGCATTGTCGTTGGAAAGAGAGGCAACGGCAGCAAACAGGAATTCAGACTCGACACAGTAAATTCCGGAATTTATTTCGTTTATTTTGAGCTCTTCGGGTGTTGCGTCCTTCTGCTCGACGATCCGGAGGATTCGACCTCCTTCGCCTTTAACGACCCTGCCGTAGCCGAACGGGTTGTCCACGTGGGTAGTCAGCACCGTCAATGCTGCCCCGAGGTCACGGTGCGCAGCCAGCATCCCCTGCAAGGTCTCGGGGCGTATCAGCGGCACGTCGCCGCAGAGAATCAGGATAGTGCCGCTGAATCCTTCCAGGGCACCGGCAGCACAGGCAACCGCATGGCCGGTACCGAGCTGTTCCTGCTGAAGAGCGAAACTGACGGCCGGATCAGTGCTGAAATGCGCCTGAACCCTGTCGGCCTGGTGTCCGGCAACGAGCACAACCCTCCCGGCCCCGGCTTCCCTGGCTGCGGCAACCGGCCAGTCAATTAGGGGCGCTCCTGCTGCCTCATGCAGAACCTTCACAAAACCGGACTTCATCCTGGTACCCTTTCCTGCCGCCAGGACCAGGGCTGCCACTTCGCTCATGCCTCACCTCCAACAAATTGGAGCAATTCGGTAAAAACCGTCTCTTTTTATATACACTAGTCTCTCCAACCGTCAAGGAATTAGGCGCCGTCAGTACCCGTCAGCACAATCATTTTGCCTTTACTTGCCAATATTATGCGGATATAGTTTACAACTCGGGAGATTGTATGGGAATTGCTGAAGAAATAATCGTCTTTGAAGAAAAGCTCAACGAGCTCGTCCGCAAATACGAACAGTATTTCCTCGGCCTGGAAAAAAGGGAGCCGATAAAGCTCCTGGAGGAGGTTGAACGGACTGCCCGGAAATATGTCGGCACAAATATCGTCAACACCATGGTCAAATTCAAATACAATTCCCTGGTAGCGCGGCTGCAAAGTTACAAACAGTACTGGGGCAGGATCAACCGGCAGATCGAGGAGGGGCGGTATTCAAGGGACAAGTTCAGAATGGGCATGCACCAGCAGGCCCGGGAAGGCACCTCGGTATCGGGCGGCAACGGCGAGATAGACGGCATTTTCGCCCAATACCTTGAAGCAAGAAGAACCTGCAATCTTGATACGGACAACATAAACCCCGAGGCGCTGAAATCTACTCTGGAAAAGCAGAAGGAAGCCCTGCAATACAAACACAACTGCAACAACATCGAATTCCGCGTGGTTATCGAAGACGGAAAACCCAAGATAAAAGCCCGCCCCAAAACCTGAGTCTGACCGGTTTCGTTCTACAGGCAAACGCGTAACTCCGTGTATCAAAAAAGTATACAGTATACCATTTTTAAGTTGCTTTTTCCTCCCATGACAATTAATATCGCCAAGATTATAAACTAATCATGGGGAATTATTGCAAATTCCCCATTAAACGACAGCTTCCATAAACGTCATAAAACTGGCAAAGACATGGAAGCGTTATCCGTCGCTATTACCACTCTCGCTTGAGGAGGAGTTTCATTCATGTTGAAGAAGTTAATTACTCTCATTCCCGCATTGGCCGCTCTGGCCTGTTTTGCGCTGCCGGTACATGCAGAACAGGGAATGGCCATCGACCCGGCCACCTGTCTCGGTTGCCACAGCGCCAAGGTTTCGGCAGCCGCCTATGCAGCCTCCGTGCACGGCAAAAACGCCTGCACCAGCTGCCACGTGGAGATCGTGGATCTCGCCAAACACATGAAGGGCGAGACCAAGGTCCACAAGGTCCGTTGCGAGCGTTGCCACAAGCGGGAAAACGCCGAACATTACAACAGCGTTCACGTCCAGAAGGGTGTCATGTGCGCGGACTGCCACACTGATATCCATATCCACCGTTACTGGAAAAAAGACAAGCGTATTGCGGTTGCCAAGTGCGTGCAGTGTCACGACAAGGAATCGGTCTACCGCTCCTCGGTTCACGGCAAGGCCGTGGCTGCCGGCAACCAGGATTCCGCTGCCTGCAACGACTGCCACAACCTGCATGAAATCAAGGCGATCGGCGACGGTAAATCCAAAGAAGTACGGGAGTTCCATACCAAGGTCTGCATGAAGTGCCACAGCGACAAGGAGATGATGCAGCGCAACAACGTCTTCAACGTTGCAGTCAAGACCTACATGGAGAGCTACCACGGCAAGAACTACCGCCTCGGCTTCCCGGAAAAAGTTGCGGGCTGCGCCGATTGCCACACCGCCCATATGGTTCTACCTAAGAACGATCCGGCCTCCAGCGTCAATCCGCAGAACATGGTCAAGATGTGCGCCAAGTGCCACCCCAAGGCCACCCCGCTCTTTGCCAAATTCTATGCTCATGGCGAAGCGGACCGCGACAAATATCCGCTTCTGTACTGGACCCTGATGGCCATGACCGGCCTGCTGGTCTCCACCTTCGTCGTCTTCTGGATCCATTCGCTGCTCTGGATGTTCCGCGGTTTCGTGGAGAACCGTGAGAAACTGGCGGCCATGCACGCAGGGCATCATCACGAAGCACATGTCGACGAGCCGCACAAGCAATACCGCCGGTTCCTCAAACGCCATGTCTTCCTGCACCTGCTGGTTATCATCAGCTTCCTCGGCCTCTCGCTGACCGGCCTGCCGCTCAAGTTCAGCAACCAGGCCTGGGCCAAGGTATTCATGGAGTTCTTCGGCGGGTCGGCCAACGCCGGCTTCATCCATCGCTGCTGCGCCGGCATCACCTTCGTATACTTCTCCGGGGCGCTGCTCCTCTCCTTCCACTTCCTCTTCGTCAGGAAGGATCTCCCGGGCAACTTCCTCCAGAGGATGTTCGGTCCCGACTCGCTCATGCCGACCTTCCGCGACATCAAGGACGTAACCGGCATGGTCCGCTGGTTCCTCTTCAGAGGGCCGAAACCGACCTTTGACCGCTGGACATACTGGGAAAAATTCGATTTCATTGCGGTCTTCTGGGGTATGTTCGCCATCGGCGGCTCCGGTCTGATGCTCTGGTTCCCCGAATTCTTCGGCATGTTCCTGCCGGGCTGGGCATTCAACATCGCCACCATTGTCCACTCCGATGAGGCGTTGCTGGCCACCGGATTCATCTTCACCGTCCACTTCTTCAACACCCACGGACGGCCTGAGAAGTTCCCGATGGACTTCGTCATCTTCAACGGCCAGATCGCCAAGGAGGAACTGCTCGAAGAGCGTGGCGATCAATGGAAGCGCTACCAGGAAATGGGGATCATGGAGAAATACGCCTGCAAGAAGACCAGCGGCGTGATGTACGACTTCTTCGTCAAGGCATTCGGCTTCTGTGCCGTTATTACCGGCCTGACCCTGGTGGTCCTGATGATCTTCGCCTTCATGCATGGCGGCGGTCACTGATCCAACAGTTCAGCTAAGTTGAAAAATAAGAGGGGTGTCGCACGTTGCGGCACCCCTCTTTTCTTTTGTATTTTGGAAACTGACCGTGCGGGCGGGACTTACCTGACGGCCTATTGGTCAATTGCCTCTATTGATTGCAGATTGATCCTTTTGAAACATTCAGGACAGACGCCATGGCTAAACAGCGCATCAGAGTTCGCGGATACGTATTTTTCCAGCTGTTCCCATGAATTCATTTCATTGCGGATATTCTTACAGTACATGCAGATGGTAATAATCCCTTCCAGCTTTCGCAATCGCGACAGGGTATTTTCCAGTTCTTCATTTTTTTGCTTCAGAAGATCGCGTTGCTGCTTTACAAGGTCATTGTTGCGCTTGAAGTTGACATGGTTCTTTACCCGGAGCCTGACGATCTTCGGGTTATATGGTTTGGTTAGGTAGTCGTGGGCTCCGAGCGACAGCCCTATTATTTCAGATTCCGCTTCAGACATGACGGTAATAAAGAGCACAGGGATATCGCACAGCTTTGGATTTGCCTGAAGTTGCCTGATAACCTCATAACCGTCCATCTCCGGCATGACAATGTCGAGGAGTATGACGTCAGGCTCGCTTGCATTGGCTGATTCAAGGGCCTCTAAACCGTTTCGGGCAACGGATATGGAATAATCGGCAGATAGGAGAACGGAAAGGGTCTCTATGCTGAGCAGGTCATCATCGACAATCAGTACTTTCCCTCGTTGATGTGCCATATGGGTATCCCTTCGCGATGATTGTTCCTGGATGGACATCGTTCCATTGGCTACCGCACCAATCAATAGAAACCGCTGACAGAATAAGTATATTCTAACTCACCAGAAAGTCAAAGGGGGCCAAATAACCGGCAACTGCAGGCGGACCATGTGGTATCGCTTAATTCTACCGCTCTCTACACAGAATTCATCATTGTCCGTAGCTCGCAGCATGGTACGAACTCCGCACGTACGGCCCGCTTTCCACATGCCGGAACCCCATTTCAAGAGCCTCCAGGCGGAGCAGGTCAAATACCTCAGGCGGCACGAACTCGATCACCGGCTGGTGACTGCGGCTTGGCGCCAGATACTGGCCCAGGCTCAGGTACGAGCAGTCCACGGAACGGAGATCGGCCAGTGCCCCCCTCACCTCGGCAAGGGTCTCCCCAAGCCCCAGCATGATCCCCGACTTGGTCGGTATCGATGGGGCCAGACGCTTTGCGTCCTCAAGCAGTGCCAGTGAGCGGCAATAGTCGGCCCCCTTGCGGATCTCATAGAGCCTAGGCACTGTTTCGAGGTTATGGCCCAAGATGTCCGGTTGCGCTGTCAGAACAGTAGCCAGGCTGCCCCTGTCCCCCTGGAAATCCGGGACCAACAGTTCAATACGGGTGTCAGGCGAGAGAGAGCGGATTGCCGCGACTGTTGCCGCATAATGGCCGGCCCCGCCATCGGGGAGGTCGTCGCGGGTCGGACTGGTGATGACGACATGGGCAAGTCCGAGCCGCTCAACAGCCGCAGCCACACGGACGGGCTCTCCCGGGTCAACCGGCTGAGGAGTCTCCTGCCTGACGTTGCAAAAGGTGCAGAGCCTGGTGCAGGCATTCCCCATAATCAGGAAGGTCGCCTGTTTCTGACGGAAGCACTCGCTGATGTTCGGACAGAGAGCCTCCTGGCAAACCGTATGCAGCTTAAGGCCGCCGAGCAATCGCTCCATTTCGGCATGCGAGCCTGGACTGACCCGCTTCTGCAGCCATTCCGGCTTTCTGACAACTGGCAGCTTAGGCATTCTTATCTCCTGAAATCGACGAATTAGACATTATCCTCTCATTCCTTAGTAAATACGAGATCCCCGCGAACAAGAATCCATCCAAAGTAAATTTGGAGGAAAACAGTAAATAAAATAATTGCCCCGGAAAAGATAAAAAATATTCAAGAGCTAACATTTGTTGCCGATATGTTTTTTCATGAAGTTAATTAAATGCAATAACCCCGGCCAGTGCAATGTGCCTTTTTACTACGTTACACTGAAGCACAAGGTAATACAAAATATAATACTTTGCCCAGAAAATCCATTGACGGCAAGTTTAAGTATTTTTACATAATTTGTGATGCAAAAGAGATCACCAACAGTGGATTTATTCTTCTGTTGGGTTTTTTTTCGGGCAATCATATTACATTATTCACACATAAATTAAGAGGGAGGAGTTATGAATAAAACATTATTACTATTGGCTGCTTCAACGATAATTGCGGGATGTGCAACTTCGACTATTTTAAACGACGGCACAAGAAGTAAGGTTTTTATTCCATGTAACAATAGTGCATTATGCTTTTCAGATAATTCATATGATATTATTTGGGATTATGCTTGCGCTGATTATCCTATTTCATATCGAGCCAAACAGTCAGAATATAGATCTTCTAGATCTGAATATATCTATCATCAGGAAATTGTAACTGAAAGATAATTAAGGGAGGGCAATTTAATGAAAAGCACTTTTTACTGGATCTTATCATACATCTTATCTATTACATTATTATCTGCATGCGCACCTTGTCATTTCAAGAATTGTAATAACAAGAGTGAACATTATGACGTTAAATCTGAATACTCGAAATTGCACTCCAATCAGAGATATTTGGTCAATGAACCGTTGAACATTCAACGCAGCAGCACACAGATAGGCAATTTTAATGCACAATTGATTTTTTTGGCAGATCAGCTTGAAAGAAATATTGATAGGAAAATATTGGCAAATACTTTTATCATCACTTCATTTGCCAATCTGGACAAATTGAACGAAACAACGAGCCTGGGTCGCTTGGTTTCAGAGAACCTGATTCATGAACTACAGGTCCGACATTGGAAGATATTTGATGTGAGACTTACAAAAGATATTGTTATCAACGATTCAGGAGAATTCTCCTTGAGTAGGGACATCAAGAAGATCAGAGACACCTATAAAGTAGGTGGAATCGTTGCTGGAACCTATTCAGTTAATCAGAATCATATTGTAGTGAACGCGAGAGTAATTGATATCGAAACAGGCATAGTGGCGTCCGCAGGCCAAGTTCATCTTCCACTTAACGATTACGCAGAGGAATTGCTCTATAATGTTCCGTCATACGAAGTTAAGTCATCAATGAAAATAATCGGTGGGTTCTAAATGATGCTCAGGAAAAAATTCACGTATTTAATATCGATCCTTTTATGTCTGTTTTTGAACCTTACAGGATGTTCGGCCATATCTAGTTGTCATGAAGGTAGCCGAAGCATAATCAGGCAGGGGAATGTCTGCTATGAGAGTCTCGACAAGCAAATTGACGTATTAGACCTGAAGTGCCTATTTGTGGAACTTGCAAAAGATATCTGTAATGGCGGCAGTGTGTCAACTTGTGCGGAGGTCGCAGAAAAAAACGCGCCTTTGTGCATGCAGGAAAAATCCGTACTGGTAACCGACTTTGTGGACCTCAACTCACTTACTCCAAAACCGGCCGGTATTGTCATGGGTGAGGTAATGAGAAGTGCTTTGAATTCAGTTTGTGGCTATAACATACAACAGGCCGAACTTTCCAAATATTTCACGTTAAACGAAAAAGGATTGGGCGTCTTGACACGAAATAATTTGTTAATTCGTCAGGACGAAGTTAAAAAAGATTTTATTGTCGGAACGTATAGCCAGTCTCCTGACAAGCTTATGATTTTTGTTAAAAAGTTTGATTTGACGACGGGGAAAATCACCAAGATGAGCAGTAAAGAAATTACCTTTACTTGTTCAGATAACAAAATCACTTATAAAGTTTATTAGTTCCAATAACCAACAAGGGGTGATTTAAATGAAATCATATGTTTTTATTGCTGTTGCATCCTTATTTTTGGCCTCACTTGCACAAAAAGCAGCGGCTGAGCCATATATCTGCTTAAATGTTGGGGCGGCAATTAATACTGACGGTAAGTTATCAGACAATACCGCATCCGGCACTATGTCATACAATACCGGGTTTACACTATCTGGGAATGCCGGGCTTGATTTTGGAATCTCGCGCATAGAAATGGAGATCGGCTATCGGACCAACGATGTTGACAGTCTTTCCGTTAATGGGAACAGCAACATCCTGAGCGGTACAATCGATGTTGTGGATTACATGGCGAACGGATACTTGGTTGTCCCGTTTCTCTATCCAGTCAAACCGTTTGTCATGGCCGGAGTTGGGCTCGCAACAATGTATGCAGGGGAGATAAAACAGGGGGGGACTCGTATCAGCGACTCCACCAGCAACTCACAGCTTGCCTATCAGACCGGGATAGGGATTTCGTACGAGGTTTCGAGAAGAATCGACCTGGATGCGGGCTATCGGTATTTTGCCACTTCCGACTTTGATTTGAACGGAACCAAACTGGAATACAGGAGCCACAACCTGCTGCTTGGATGCCGATATCGCTTCTGAAGTGTCCTGAACATCACTTGATGCTGAAATCTCTTCATCTTCCTGAGTGAGGCATGAAGATTTCTGAGGAGACAAAAAGCATGGCCAAAGTTTTCAGGATTATGCTGGTATGTGCGGTGGCGGGCTTGCTGGTTGCCTGCGGCAGCAACGGCGGGACAGGGTTTCTAAATTCCCCGGCAAGTACGATGAGCGGCACAGCCGCGACCGGCAGGGCTCTCGGAAATGCAGCAGTCACAATCATCGACTCGAATGCCGCCACAAAAACGACAATTACGTCAGCAACCGGCAGTTACAGCATCAATATCACCGGCCTGACTGCACCCTTCGTGATCAAGGTCGATGCCGGGCCAGGGAGGGTTCTCTATTCGTTTGCGAGCGGTAGCGGCATTGCCAACATCAACCCCTTTTCCGACCTGATCGTCCGTTCTGCATGCGGTGGCGCCAATAGTGAGACATCGCACAGCGTCATCAGAGGAAACATAGTAAGTGCCATTGCGCAACTTAAGTCAAAGTTTGCAACCATGCTGACAATGTATGGTGTGCCAACTGATTATGATCCGCTCTCTTCTTCTTACTCAATAGGCAATTCCCTGGACAGGCTCTTTGACGCTATTACCGTCACGATCGCAACCAATGGCGCTTCGGTAACGATCACCAACTCTACGACCGGCGGCACCATCTACAGCGCCTCAATTACAGCTTCCGGCGCATTCAATGGCACGGTCACGGATGCCAATATTTCGCCTCCATCAGGAACGCATGACTTCTGGAGTGCGATAGCATTAAGTGGTGCTCCTGAATACACCGCAAAGAAACCATTGGCTGTCTGGACCGGCACGGAAGTGATCATCTGGAACGGTCCGGACCACGTCAGCCCCGGCAGCGGTCTGCACAGATATAGTGGGCGCTACAATCCGGCAACCAGGAGTTGGAGAACTATTTCCGGCACGAATGCCCCTTCTCTGGATGGTTACAGCGCCTGTGCCGTCTGGAGCGGCACGGAGATGGTCGTGTGGGGAGCAACTTACGGTGGCACGACCGCAACATACAGCGGCGCCAGGTACAATCCGGCGACTGACTCGTGGCAACCGGTATCAACGGCAAATGCGCCTCAAACCTATAATGGGGGGGTCTGGACCGGAAGCGAGATGATTGTCTGGGGTTCTGACAGCAGCAACGCCGGGGCTCGTTACAACCCAAGAACCGATACCTGGACAGCCATGACCACCGCAAATGCGCCAACAGGACGAAGCAGTTATGGTTACGCCTGGACTGGTACTGAATTTGTCATTTGGGGCGGTCACAATCCGGGCGGGACAAATTTCTATTCCAACAATACCGGCGGACGATACAATCCGGCAACCGATACCTGGAGACCAATCACCACTACCAATGGCCCTTCAGGCAGAAGCTACCCGACGGCCTTCCTGACCTCGGACAATAAGGTTATTCTCTGGGGCGGCTTTGATGGCACCTGGTTGAGCGAAGGGTGGAAATACGACCCGGGAAACGATTCATGGAGCATAATATCAGATGTTGGAGCTCCGCCGGCTTTCAGCACCCTTATGAATAGAGGTTATGTTTCGATCGGCACCGGAAACGAGATGATCATCTGGGATGCCTACACCGCCAACTATTCCAGCACCTTCACGTTTAATGGCTACAAATACACTTATGCAACCGGCATATGGAGCACGATCAGCACCGCCAATGCACCGGCAATGATGAGTTATGACGCAATAGCGGTCTGGACCGGGAGCCAAGTGTTTTTCTTTGGATGGTCGCCGAATAACACTTATGGGGGTGGGCTATACACGCCGTAAGTTCCATGGCAGCCACATTTGTCATGATTGGGAGACAACCTCCTCGCCCCCTATATTCCAGGATGAAGTCAGGTATTTTTTCACTCCAAGCCTGTCTGCCATGCTCTTCTCAGCTGTAAAGAGAACATCGGGTTGAAGACAGCTGCTTATTGCCTCTTCAAAAGCATCTTTAAGTCTCTCCTTCAAGTCATCCACACAAGATCCCACCCCGAAATCAGCCAGGGCCGCAACCGCGACGTCCAGTCCGGCCGGGGGCTCCCGGAGATACGCGATACCGGTCGCTACCCTGTTGCGGAGTGGGATCGAGCCGTGCTGGAAAACAACCCCTTTCAGACGCCTCTGAGCATTACCGCCGATCTTGCGGCCATCGAGCATGATATCGAAGCTCTCCCTGCCGGCAAAGCAAAACGGGGTCCGTTCTCCTAACCGCGACAGGTCGGGCGCGGCATCAACGACATACCGGGCATTGAGCCCAAGCCCCTGGTAAAACCTGAGCAGAAAAGCGGTGAGAATCCGGAACGACTCCTTGACGGTAGCAGCATGGGGGATGTGGCGCGGGGCACAGACAATCGAATAGGTCAGTTCATCGGCGTGATAGATGACTCCACCGCCGGTGATCCTCCGGACCACCGGGACACCGTCCGCCATGCAGCGGTTAAGATCGAGCACTGCCGCGCTATCCTGGAATCTGCCGAGCGACAACGCCGGGGGATTCCAGCCGTAAAACCGGAGCACCGGAGCTGAGTTTTCCGGGTCGAAGCAGGCGAGCAGCGCCTCATCGATCGCCATGTTCTCGGGACCGGAAAGCGGGCCGGTGTCTATGAGCCGCCAAACAGTATTCATCGGGCATCAGCATCTGCAGAAACGCGATCTCTGGGCAATTGATCCGTTTCCCTAGGTAAAACAGACATTCTGCTCACGTGCTGCCTTGGTCTCATCCAACCGCGATACCGGAGTGGTCAGAGGGGCGAGCTTCAGGGCCGCCGGATCAGTTTCCGCTGTTTCCGCTGCCTCGCGCATCACGGCGATGAATTCGTCGAGCGTTTCCTTGCTCTCGGTCTCGGTCGGCTCGATCATGATCGCTTCTTTGACGATCAGCGGGAAATAGACGGTCGGAGGGTGGTAACCCTTGTCGATAAGGAATTTGGCGATGTCGATGGCGTGCACGTCATGCTGCATCTGCCTGGC
Organism: Geobacter sp. OR-1; assembly: GCF_000813145.1. Classification (GTDB taxonomy): domain Bacteria; phylum Desulfobacterota; class Desulfuromonadia; order Geobacterales; family DSM-12255; genus Geoanaerobacter. The sequence continues at coordinate 117,121 of NZ_BAZF01000005.1, forward strand.
AGCGGAGAATACGCATTCGTGCATGCAGGTCTGGTCGTAGGGGACTTCATACAGGTCCTTCAGCCGGGCCATGACATAGTTGGCATTGAGCACCGCCTTTTCGCTCGCGTCGATCAAACCTTCGCGGCCGAGCATCAGGATGTAGGCATAGGCCTTGGCCATGACACCAAAATTACCGAAAAAGTTGGCCGTCCGGCCGATGCTCTGCGGGTTGCCGGTCTCCACCCCGAAACTGGCGTCGTTCCGCTTGATCACCCTGGGCATCGGCAGAAAAGGGACCAACGCCTTCTTGACCCCTACCGGCCCGCTCCCCGGCCCGCCGGCGCCGTGCGGGGTGCCGAAGGTTTTGTGCAGGTTCACATGCACGACGTCGAAACCGACATCGCCCGGGCGAACCTGGCCGAGTATGGCATTCAGGTTGGCGCCGTCGTAATAGACCATGGCGTCCACCGAATGGGCCAAGTCGCAGATCTCCTTGATATGCGGATTGAACAGGCCGAGGGTGTTGGGACAGGTCATCATGACTGCCGCAACCTCGTCGTTAAGGGCGGCCCGGAATGCGTCGAGATCCATGTCGCCGTACGGTGCGGTCGGAATGGTTACGATCTCGTACCCCACCATTGCCGCGCTGGCCGGGTTGGTGCCATGGGAGGAGTCCGGAACGATCACGTACTTTTTCTTGTTCCCTTTTGCCCGGTGGTAGGCGGCGATCAGCATTATGCCGGTCATCTCGCCGTGGGCCCCGGCCAGCGGCTGACAGGTGACCTCGTCCATGCCGGTGATCTCTGCCAGCAGCTCCCCCATGTGATGCAGCATGGCAAGGCTCCCCTGCGCACAGGATTCGCCCCCCGGCAGCAGAGCGATCATCGGGTGGAACGGAGCGGAGATCCTGGCCCCATCCTCCAGTGACTTGGCATTGTACTTCATCGTGCAGGAGCCGAGCGGGTAAAAGGTCGTATCCACGCCGATGTTCCGGCGCGACAACTGGGTAAAATGGCGCACCACGTCCAGCTCCGAAAGCTCGGGTAGATCTGCCGGTTCGCTCCGCAACAGCTCCCTCGGCAGCATCGCTGCAGCCGGAACATCACTCGACGGCATCCGGACGGCACGCCGCGCCGGCACTGATTTTTCATAGATTAGCTGCATGGTAGCCTCCATTAATCGAAATGACCCAGCCACACTCCGACAGTAACCCCTATTCGGCCTTCCAGCTCCCGGCACTCTCCGCCTTCCGGAGATTCTCTGCTATTTCCGTACAGGAGGGGCAAATCCTTGCACCCTGTCGAAACATCTCCAGCGCCTCGAACGATCGCCCTTTCATCATCAGAGCTTCTCCCATCCCGTTCAGGACCTTCGGGTCAGAGGAAAACTGCTTCAGCATCCGGTCAAAAAGCGCCAGCCCCTCTTCTGCCCGCCCGAGCCGCAAATACTCGCGCCCCTGCTCCAGGTTGCGATCCCGGGTCTTCTGTTCGGCCAGCAGATAGCTCTGCGCCATGGCAGCGTATTCCCCTTGGGTGCCCAAAATAGTGCCGAGCAGTTCATACCCGAGGAAATGACCGGGAGCATCTACGGTCATCCTCCGGGCGATGGTCTCGCGATCATGCCACAGCAGATTGCGCTGCACGGTCATTACCCCGAAAACCAGACAAACGATCAGAAACACGGCACCGGGAACGGAAAACCGCAGCAAGCGGCCCGCCCCACCCCTTCTCACAACAGGTTCCGTCACTACCCGGCTGTGCCATCTCTCCAGCAGCAAGGATGCCAGGAGCGCATATCCTGCCAAAGGGAGCGTCAGGTATCGGTCCGCCATCGGCACCGGCAGCAGGATCATCGGCAGGCCGGATGCCGGCAGCATCGGGAGCAGCATCAGCAGCCCGGAGAAGCGTTCAGTGCTGCTTCGTAACAACCGGGCCAGGATAACGCCCAGCGCCAGAACCAGGAGCAATGGCCCGGCCACATCCCAGCGGAACAAGGAGAGCTTCACCGGGATATCGTAAAGCACCTTCAGATCGAACGGCGCCAGGAGATTCCAGAGGTATCGCGCCACGATGCCGCAGCTGGTGTAAAAGCGGTCGGCAAACGGCGTATCCAGCCACGATATCTCCTTGACGAACTGAAACCTAAGCGCCAGATAGAGAGCGGATATTGCTGCGAACAGAGATACTCTCAAGGCCCTTTTTGACAACGGACCGGACCGGTCGGCAGCTTCAAATACCAGCAGAAGCAACGGCAGGGTCAGGGCCGATTCCTTGGTCAGCAGCGAACAGAGATACAACAGGAGAGCCCCGGCCAGCCATGCCGGCCCTGTCGAAACCCGGGCGCGGAGATAACAGTAAAGAGCCGCCAGGTAGAACAGGGAATACTGCAGTTCACTGTTGCCGCCGATATATGCCACCGACTCGGAATGAACCGGGTGCAGGGTATATAGCAGCGCTGCCGAAAGCGATCCCCATTCACCAAGAGCAAGCTGCCGGCCAAGCAGATAGACCAGGATTGCCAGTGCAATGTGAAGGATCAGGTTTACCAGGTGGTAGCCAAAGGGGTTTTGTCCCCAAAGCGCATACTGCAACGCCATGGCAGTCATATGAAGCGGCCGGTAATACGGGACTGCATGCGGCATGGCAGTCCCCCGGGCGATGTTGTTCGTAAAGAAGAACGGGATGTTTTCCAGATGCGAAATCGGGCTGCGGTCCTCGATGAACAAGGGGTCATCCCAGACCAACCCGCCGTTGAGAGTATTGCCGTAGACCAGCAGGCCAAGGATAACGATTATCGCCAGGCTGTAACCGGGCTTCACCCTGAACCTCAGTTCTGGTTAAGCAGCATATCGAGTTCGGTCGCCAACCGGTCTATTTCTCCCCGGCTCCTCTTTTCGGTGACCGTAACCACCATGCAGTTGCCGGCCCCCTGGTAATACGGCCCCAGCGGCACACCGGCTGCAATTCCCCTGCCGATGAGCTCTGACACTAGCCGGTCGGCCTCGACCGGCAGCGAAACCGTAAACTCGTTGAAGATCGGGGCAACGGTGAGGATTTTTACCCCTTTGATCGCCGCCAGGGCAGACTTGGCATATTCGGCCTTGTCGCGATTCAGAAGCGCCAGCTCCACAAACCCTTGCCTGCCTAAGGCCGCAAGGAAGATCAACCCTCTGAGGGCGCATAACGACTGGTTGCTGCAGATGTTGGAGGTTGCTTTATGCCGCTTGATATGCTGCTCGCGGGCCTGCAACGTCAGCACGAACCCTCGACGGCCCTCCCGATCCACGGTTTCACCGACGATCCGCCCCGGCATGTTCCGGATGTATTTTTTGCTTGCCGAAATAAAGCCAAAAGCCGGGCCACCGAAGGAAAGGTGATTCCCCAGACTCTGGCCATCGCCCACGGCAATGTCCACCCCCATCTCGCCGGGCGATTTCAGGAGGCCGAGCGCTACCGGGTATACCGAGGCAACCAGCAGTCCGCCGCAGCCGTGGACCTGTTCCGCCACCTGTGAGTAATCGGCGACAGCGCCGAAGAAGGTCGGATTCTGCACCAGCAGCGCGGCGCAGCGTTCATCGAGTTCACGGGCAAACGCCTGGAGGTCGAGCATGCCGTCCACCGGCGCTAGTTCCACAATCTCCACATCGAGGTTGGCCAGGTATGTCTTCAGTATCGATCGGTGGAACGGGTTGATCGCGCCGTCCACCAGCACACGGCTCCTGGAAGTGGCGCGCAGCGCCATCAGGGCGGCCTCGGCCAGGGCAGTGCCGCCATCGTAAAGCGAGGCATTCGAGACATCGTGGCCGGTAAGCCGGCAGATCGCGGTCTGGTACTCAAACAGCGCCTGCAGGCTACCCTGCGAGGCCTCGGGCTGGTAAGGGGTATAAGCGGTGTAAAACTCGGATCGGCCAGCCAGATGATCCACGGCAGCGGGAATCAGATGATCGTAATACCCGCCCCCCACAAAGGGGGTGATCGCGCAGTTCTGAGCCGCCAGATCCTGTAGCCGGTCCAGCATCTCGAACTCGGACATTCCTGCGGGGAGATCGAACGATCTGGCCCTGAGTTCGGCAGGAATGGGGTTGAACAGCTCCTGGATGCTGCCGACCCCTATGGTGGCCAGCATCTCCCGTATTTCCGCCGGGGTATGGGGAGTGAAATTCATTGCCGCCCCTCCGATGCAAATGTAATCGTGCTATGAAATGCCTACTGGCTGAACCGTGAATCAAAGCCCCTTGAGGAACTCGTCGTACTGCTCACGGCTCATAAGCTTGTTGACCTCGGAACTGTCTGCCATCTCAAGGCACGCCATCCAGGCAGCCGCTTCGGCAGATTCGTTGACGATCTCGGGAGTTGTTTCCAGCGCCTCGTTTACGGAAACCACTTTGCCGGAAACCGGGGCATAGATATCGCTGGCAGCCTTCACCGACTCGATGGCGCAGAGGACTTCGAACTGCTTCACGCTTTTGCCGGTAGCCGGAAGTTCCACAAAGGTGACATCACCCAGCTGATGCGCGGCAAAATCGGTAATGCCAACCGTGGCGATGTTCCCTTCGATCTTGACCCATTCGTGTTCCTTGGTGTAGTACGTTGACGGCATGACAAACTCCTTGCGGTAATTGATAGATGAAAAGAGGTGGCTCAGGGTGGCCGGTTAAGCTGCTAGTTTCGGAGCGAGCCACCGTCGAAAAACGGCAGGCCGCAGACAACGGCAGCCATGCTGACATTTTCATGACGAACAGTGATCTCGGTGCCGATGGCAGCCAGCTTCGGATCTGCCAGGGCCAGACCGATGCCGCAGCCGAGCATCGGCGAGAACGCCCCGCTGGTAACGGTCCCGGCCTTTTCTTCGCCGGACCAGACCTCGTAGTGATGTCGCGGCGACCGACGCGAGCCGACCCGGAAAGCGATCCTGGTCCGCTGCCCCCCAGCAGCTTTCTGCCGTAGCAGTGCATCCTTGCCGACGAAATCCTTGTCAAAATTGACGAACATCTCCAGACCGGCCTCCAGGGGGGAAATCGTCTCATCGAGGTCATTGCCGTAAAGGCTGTAGCCGACCTCCAGCCTGAGCAGGTCCCGGGCGCCCAGACCCGCCGGCTTAATGCCGGGGTCGGATGCGATCAGGTTCCACAGTTCGGCAACCTTAGCGGCCGGGAGAAAGATCTCGTAGCCGAGTTCCCCGGTGTAGCCGGTACGGCTGACGATCGCCTCGGACCCGAGGATATCCGTCTTGATGAATTTGAAGTACGGGATGGTGCCTATTTCAGAGCCGAACAGACTGGTCAGGATATCCCGCGACAGCGGCCCCTGGATGTCCAGCTTGCCGGTAGCAGCGGAGATGTCGGTGATTAGCGAAGGATCTTTCAAGCGGGAGGAGATGATTTTGAAATCGTTTTCAGCCGTGGCGGCATTGACGACGATCATCGCTTCGTCGCTGGCAAGCCGGAAAACGATCAGGTCGTCGATGATACCTCCCTGTTCGTTCAGCAGGAACCCGTATTTGGATCGTCCGACCGGAATGGCGGCAACGGAAAAGGTGAAGACATCATCAAGACCGCCGCTAACAATATCGCCCCGGTAGAGGAACTCCCCCATGTGGCAGATGTCGAACAGAGCCGCTTTCTGACGGCACCAGCGGTGCTCGGCAATGATCCCCTCGTACTGGATCGGCATGTTCCAGCCGCCGAACGGCGCGATCAGCGCCCCGAGCTCGGTATGCTTTTGAATGAGCGGTGTTTCCCTGAGTTGTGCCATGGCGCCCTCCCCTTGCTGGGATGGGTAACTCTAGCCGATTTGCCGTGGTTTGTAAATCGAAAGAAAAGCCCTTGCCAATTGGGCGGCAAGGGCTGATGTTGTTAACCGTAAAGCGGTAGATCAGCAGTCTTCGCGCCAGGAGCACCCCTCCTGGCCGCAGATATCGGCCTTGCCGCTGTTGTAGCATTCCTCGTTCCCCTCGGCACGCTGGATTTCCCTGATCAGATCCCCCTTCTTCATCTTGCCGGGCTTGATACCCAACCCTTTGGCGACTTCCTTGATCTCATCCATTTTCATTTTCTTGCATCTCCTTTTAAAGATGATTCATTTCTGTTTCTAACCACTTGATTTACCCGCTATTTTTCGCCAGCCGGTTTCGGCCAGCTCTACCAGGCCGTTCAATGTCCTTTCGTAAAACCTCCTGACCGGCATCCGGTTGACCAGGATGGCGTCGCCGGATCTCTCCAGGCTGACACGGTCTCCCGGAGTCAGGGCGCTGATCTCGCTGTTGTGCTCGCCGTCGATGCCGAACAGGAAATTGTACCGGCCATCTTTATATCGGCAAGAGACTATCATGACTATCGCTTCCGGCCGGCCGGTCTTGTAATCGTAACGGGTGGTAGACGTGACAAAACTCCCGGCCACCGGCCCGTCCAGGGACAGAAGCTCCTCTACGGTTACATCCTTCGGCTTGAGCCTGCCGAGCGACGGCAGCCCCCAGGAACGAAATGGTTGCGGCGCCCGGTTCCGGTAATGGTCGGCGCGTTCGAGCAGTATCACCACGTTGTTATTGATCGGCCCCCCGATCGAATGGGAAAGCCCGGCCTTGAAACCCTGCTCCAGGATAAGACGATGGTTTTCCACCACCTGGATCATCCCGGTGGCTCCCAGTGGGTGGCCGCGCCCCTTGAGCCCACCGGTCAGGTTGGTCGGAAAGGCGCCGCGGTCGCCGGTCAAGGTGTCGTCCAGCAGCGAATCCAGCAGCCGATGGCGCGGAACAATACCGAGGTCAACCATGTTGATCGGCCCGAAGCCGTTGAACGGATCGTGCATATTGACATGGAGCTTGCCGGTAAAATCCCTGATGTTCCTGATCCCGGCCATGCCGTACGCTTCTGCTGCCGCGCGCACCGTGGCCGGGAATGAGTGGAAATATTTCCGGTCGGCGATCGTCGGGATGTCGGTGGCGCTGCCGACCCCGGCAACAAGCACCGGATGGGGCCTTGAAGTCAGGATGACCGCCGCAACCCCGTCCGACATCGGACAAAAGTCGTGGTACCGAAGCGGCGACCAGTAACGGTAGTTCTTGCCGCTTTTTACCTGTTCGAAGTATTCGGCCACCGGCATGGGGAAATTGAGATGCGCATCGGGGTTGCGCGACGCATAGCGGTGCGCCCGCTCGGTCAGCAGTGCGGAAAACGCGCTCCACTCTTCATAAGTCAAACCGAGTCGCTCGATCAGCGCCCTGGCAACCAAAGCGCCGCAGGCCGGCATGGTCAGGCCGAATTCGGACTCGTCACGGTCGATAACGCCGGCCACGATCCTGGTGGCATCCAGGGTCCCCACGTCGCTCATCTTCTGGATGCCGAGCGCCAGCACATGGTCGCAGCTGCCGGACGCCACCATCAGATAGGCGTTTTCCAGGGCCGAGGCCCCGGAAGACGAGGCGGTGTCTATCAGCACCGACTTGCTTCCCGAGACCCCCAAAACCCCCGCGACCTTTGATGCGGTGTTGTCTACCCCGGAAAAGGCGCCGGGGTTCTGGCACCCGACCACCACCGCATCAATCTCCCTGCGGCGCACCGCACTCCGCTCGAAAACGGCGCCGGCCTGTTCGGCCAGTTCGAGAAACGACAGCTTGTCGCGCTCCTTGCCGTTGTAGCGACCGACGGGTGCGCTGTAAGACGCCGCCACATAGACTGTTCTGGGTTTGAAGCCATTATCCATTTCAATTCCGGACCTTGTTAGTCTTTTGATGTTAACAGATATTATTCTGATCGCAAGAGCAAGAAAACCGCTTGTCATGGCGTCACCCCTCTGTTATGAAGAGGTTACCTTTTGATTACAGGAGGATTCTCGTGGTCGAACGAATGAAAAACGTGGTGGTCTTTGTCAAGGATACGGCAGCGGCAAAGAAATTTTACAAAGAGCAGCTTCAGCTCCCGGTGGCCAATGAAACCGACTTCATGATCGAATTTTTCCCTGGCGCTACCAGCTCACTGGGTGTTGCCACCGCGCTGCACGAAGCGGCGTTCCCTCTGGTGGGCCGGCATACCGGAATCACCCTCCAGGTAAATGATCTGGACTCGTTCTGCAAGCGATTGATCGATGAGGGGGTCGCCTTTGCCGAACCGCTGGAGCAGACGCCGTGGGGAAAGATGGCGGTGGTGAAGGATCCGGACGGCAACCAGATCGCCCTTGTTGACAGGTGAGAGCGCCGCTTTTCCGCAATATCTGCGTAAGTCTGCTCTCGTCCTCGTCGGAGTAGCGCTGCTACGCCTCCTCGAACTCGTTTGACAGCCTTGATCTTGCGAAAAATCGACACTCTCTGACATTTGAGAGAGAAAACATGATGAAAGTTTTTGACCAGTCTACACTCGCCCGGCTCTCCGAAGAGGCGCGGGCAAACCCGCGAGGGAGGAAGAACCTCAATCTCCACCCCAGCGACGACTTCTGCTGCCACCGGTTGTTCAACGCCATTGAGCCGGGCTCGTACATCCGTCCCCACCGGCATCTCGACCCGAACAAGGATGAGACCTTCGTCATCGTCAGCGGTGCCCTTGGGGTCATTATTTTCAACGACGACGGCAGCATCGACAGCTCGACCGTGCTAACAGTCGGCGGCCCCGCAATTGCCGTGGACATCCCCCATGGCCGGTTTCACGGCGCTGTCAGCCTGGCGCCGGGAACGGCATTCTTCGAGGCCAAGGCCGGACCTTATCTGGCGCTGAAACCGGAAGAGCAGGCTGACTGGGCTCCCCTGGAATGTACCGGGGAGGCATTGGCCTACCTGGCATCACTCATAGCCCATCTTCTGGAGTAGCCGGGTGCGTTTAACTGCTTATATCATAGCCCTGTCCCTGCTCTGCGTCTCTCTTGCCTGGGCGGCCCCGCCAAAACCCCGGCCGCTGGCCGGGATCGGCGTGCTCACCCTGACAACCAAAGGCACGCTTCAGGACGGTTCGTCCCCGCTGTTGTCGCTCTACCGCGAGCCCGGCGTCGGCCGGATGACTGATCTCGATCCGGCTGATTTCCCCTCGATGACGCCGGCCATCAAGGGTTCCCCGGGGATGATCAATATTGCCTTTACCAGAAAGCGCGGGGACTGGGTCAAGGTCATTTTTGACGACAGCGGCCGCGAAGGATGGCTCGCCCTGGGGCACGGCATGAGATTCAAGAGCTGGAAGAGATATCTCCAGGGTGGCGAAGTCAGGCTGCTGAACGGCCTGAAAAAGGATTTCTACCAGTTGCGGCCGCAACCCTCGGCCGCTGCCAAACCAGTTGCTGCGGTGAGCAAGGAGAAGAGGCTCCGGGTCGTGGAGCTTGACGACTCCTGGATACTCGTGCTCGTAGACCTGGAAAACTCGGGGTGGCTCCGGTGGAAGGATGACGACGGCAGGCTGCTGATCTCGGTGGAACACTGACAACGCTCATAAAACAATTGACGGCTGCAACCTTCTGTGTTATTCGGATAACCATGACTATCGGATCGATCGCAATCATAGCGGCAGCACGAGCTATTGGCGCAGCGGCAGCAAGCGCCGCAGGAATCCCCGTACCCCGGTAGACACCATCAGCACATTTGCAGACACACCGGCCGCGGGAACCCCCCGTGGCCTTTTTTCATTTTCGCCACACCTTATTCGATGAACAGGAGCTGACCATGAGAAACCAACTCGTTCCACCCAGCGCCGGCAAGATCACCTACGAAATCCGCAACATCGTCAATGTGGCGGAAAAACTCCAGAAACATGGCGTGAAGATCAACTGGGAAAATATCGGCGATCCCATCGTCAAGGGGGAGATTATTCCTGACTGGATGAAGGAAATCGTTGCCAAGGCCGCCATGGATAACGATACCTACGGTTATGCCCACACCAGGGGGGTGCTGGAGACCAGGGAGTTCATCTGCAACCAGACCAACCGGCGCGGCGGGGCGCAGATCACTCCTGACGACATCATCTTTTTTTAACGGGCTGGGGGATGCCATCGCCAAGCTGTACGGGGTCCTCAACCCGGAAACCCGTATTCTCATGGCCTCGCCGTCATACACCACCCATTCGTCCGCCGAGTCGTCCCATGCCCATGCCCCGGCGCTCTGCTTCAGCCTCGACCCGAACAACCGCTGGTATCCGGACCTCGGCGAGATCCGCAACCTCGTAAAAGCCAACCCTGCCGTCGCCGGGATCATGATCATCAACCCGGACAACCCGACCGGCATGGCCTATCCGGTGGAGACGCTCAAGGAGATCGTAGCAATAGCCCGGGAATACGACCTCTTCATCCTGGCCGACGAGGTGTACAACAATATCGTCTATAACGGCGAAAAGACCGTTCCGATCTCGGATGTCATCGGCGATGTCCCGGCCATCGCCATGAAAGGGATCTCCAAGGAGCTACCGTGGCCCGGCTCACGGTGCGGCTGGATCGAAGCCTATAACTTCGACAAAGACGAGCGGTTCCAGCATTACGTGAACGCCATCCTCAACACCAAGATGAACGAGGTCTGTTCGACGACCCTGCCGCAGAAGGTCATCCCGGCGATCATGAGCCATCCGCAATACCCGGTCTACCTGGAAGAGCGGACCCGCCGCTACGAGCTGATGAGCAACATCACCTGGAACTTTCTGAAGGATATTCCGGGGCTGATGGTAAACCGGACCAACGGCGCCTTCTACATGGCCGTCGCCTTCCGGGACGGGATGCTCACCGGCCGCCAGTCGCTGCCGATAACCAACACCGAGGTGCGCGAGCTGGTCGAGTCCCTGGTGAACGCCCCCGGCGTCTCGCCCGACAAGCGGTTCGTCTATTATGTCCTTGCCGCCACCGGGATCTGCATCGTACCGCTCTCCTCCTTCAACACCGGGCTGCAGGGATTCAGGGTTACGCTGCTGGAAAAGGATCCAGCGGAATGCGAGCGGATCTACAAAACCCTGGCCGACATGATCAAGGTCTATATTGCTTCCTGAACCGGGGATCAGACATTCAACAAAAAAAAGGGACGGCTCCGGCCGTCCCTTTTCAATTTATCTCCTCAAAACCTTATAACCGGTTCGTGCATTACATGACTTTGGCCACGTCCTTGGAAACATACTGCCGGTACTGCTCGAAGTTTTTCCTAAACCGCGCCACCAGATCCTTGGCAGTCGCGTCGTAGGCATTCTTGTCGCTCCAGGTGTTTCTCGGGTCCAGAACCTCTGCCGGCACGCCCGGGCATACTTTGGGGATGTCGAGCCCGAAGAACCGGTCCTTGTCGAACTCCCCCGCAGCAAGGGTGCCGTTGATCGCGGCATTCACCAGGGCTCGGGAATAGGAGATCTTCATCCGGCTCCCCACCCCGTAGCCACCACCGCTCCAACCGGTATTCACAAGCCAGCAGCCGACTTCATGCCTGGCGATCTTGTCTCCCAGCAATTTTGCGTAGACCGATGGGTGCAACGCCATGAACGGGGCGCCGAAACAGGCGGAAAAGGCAGCCTGCGGCTCGGTGATGCCGGCCTCTGTGCCGGCAACCTTGGCGGTATACCCGGAGAGGAAATGATACATCGCCTGTTCCGGCGATAGCCGCGCAATCGGCGGCAGCACGCCGAAAGCGTCGCAGGTGAGCATGATGATGTTTTTCGGGTGTTCGCCGATACCGGATTTGACGATATTGGGGATATGGGTAATCGGATAGGAGGCACGGGTATTTTCGGTAAACGATTCGTCATCGAGGTCGATCCTGCGGCTCACCGTGTCGATGGCGACGTTTTCCAGGATGGTGCCGAAACGCCGGGTTGTCTCATAGATCTCCGGCTCTGACTCCCGGGAAAGCTTGATGATCTTGGCATAGCACCCCCCCTCGAAGTTGAATACCCCCTTGTCGTCCCAGCCATGTTCGTCGTCGCCGATCAGCTTCCTGCCGGGATCTGCCGAGAGCGTCGTCTTGCCGGTGCCTGAAAGCCCGAAGAACACGGCGACATCCCCCTTATCCCCGGCATTGGCAGAACAGTGCATGGACATGACGTTTCGATCGAGCGGCAGCAGGTAGTTGAGGATGGTGAAGATCGATTTCTTTATCTCGCCGGCATAGCTGGTGCCGCCGATAATGATCACCTTCCTGGCGAAATTGACAATGATGAACGTCTCGGTGTTGGTGCCGTCAATGGAAGGGATGGCGTGGAAGTTCGGCATGTCGATCACCGTGAATTCGGGTTTATGATTGACCAGCTCTTCCGGTGCGGCCCTGATGAACATGTTCCGGGCAAAAAGCGAATGCCATGCCCTTTCGGTAATTATCCGCACCGGCAACCGATGCTCCGGGCTGGCGCCGGCGAAGCAGTCCTGCACGAACAGGTCCCGGCCGTGCATATAGGCGAGCATCCGCTGGTAAAGCCCCTCGAACATGACCGGATCGAACGGGCGGTTTACATTGCCCCAGTTGATATGATCATGGCAGGTCGGCTCATCCACAATGAACTTCTCGTTGGCTGCCCTGCCGGTATAGTGGCCCGTCTTCACGGCAATGGCACCGAGATGGGTTACCAACCCCTCGCCGCGTTTCACGATCTGCTCGTAAAGAACCGAAGTCGGTGCTGTCCAATAAATCAGATTGGCGTTGGTAATGCCGTGTTCTTCAAGGCCGGTCCCACGGGTGATGTCGTTCAGTTTCATGCTGCCCCCCTGATGATTTCAGACTCATAAAACCTATTCGGATTATAACCGGCCATTCAGATTCATCAACGTGGCAACATGGATAAAAAAAGGCCGGGCTTACGATCTAACGGTGCGATCATAAGGCCGGCCACGGATTGCATTACATAAAGCCTATTTTCAGATTACTCGTTCCACCCCTCGGGATGAACATCACCAAGCTGTTCCCAATGTTCCGGGGAACGCCAGAGAGAGGAGAGGATCAGTTCACGGATGTGGAGGAACTCTTTGGGGAGCCGGTCGTACATCTTGACGAACAGCTCTTCGTGGGAAATGACCTCATTCTGCCAGACATCCCGGTCCACCGACATCAGCTCGTTGAACTTCTCACGGGACATATCCAGCCCTTCCCAGTCCATGTCCTCGTAGCGCGGCATCCAGCCGAGCGGGGACTCCACTGAACCGGTCTTGCCCTGAACGCGTTCCACAATCCACTTCAGAACCCGCATATTGTCGCTATAGCCCGGCCAGATGAACTTGCCGTTGGCATCTTTGCGGAACCAGTTGACGTTGAAGATACGGGGCGGACGGGCGATGGAGCGGCCGAACTGCAGCCAGTGGGCAAAGTAATCAGCCATGTGATAGCCGCAGAACGGAAGCATGGCGAACGGGTCACGCCGGACATTGCCGGTGGCCCCGACGGCTGCGGCAGTGGTCTCGGAGCCGAGGGTGGAGGCGAGGTAAACGCCATAATTCCAGTTGAAGGCCTGATAAACCAGCGGCACGGTATCCTTGCGGCGGCCGCCGAAGATAAAGGCGCTCATCGGTACCCCTTTGGGATTTTCCCAATCAGGGTCAATACTGGGGCACTGGGACGCCGGTGCGGTAAAGCGTGCATTGGGGTGAGCAGCCGGGCGACCGCAATCGGGAGTCCACTCTTTCCCTTGCCAGTCGGTCAGTTTGGCCGGGACGTCACCGTCAATTCCCTCCCACCAGACATCTCCGTCCTCGGTCAGGGCAACGTTGGTGAAGATGGAGTTCTTTTCGCAGGAAATCATGGCGTTCGGGTTGGTCTTGTAATTGGTACCAGGCGCCACGCCGAAGTAGCCGTATTCCGGGTTTATGGCATAGATCTGGCCGTCCGGACCGGGCTTGATCCAGGCGATGTCGTCGCCGATGGTGGTTACCTTCCACCCCTTGTCCAGAAAAGGCTTGGGGGGAATCAGCATGGCAAAGTTGGTCTTGCCGCAGGCACTCGGGAAAGCGGCACCTACATAGGTCTTCTCACCGGTGGGGGACTCGACGCCGAGGATAAGCATATGCTCTGCCAGCCACCCTTCATCACGGGCCTGTACCGAGGCAATCCGCAGGGCAAGGCACTTTTTGCCCAGCAGGGCGTTGCCGCCGTAACCGCTGCCGAACGACCAGATGGCCCGCTCTTCGGGGAAATGGACGATGTACTTTTCCTTGTTGCAGGGCCAGGGAACATCTTGCTGGCCGGGCTGCAGAGGTGCGCCAACCGAGTGGAGGCAGGGGACGAATTCGCCGTCTTTACCCAGGACGTCCAGAACCGCCCTGCCCATCCTGGTCATGATCCGCATGTTAACGGCAACATAGGGAGAGTCGGAAATCTCAACCCCGATCTTGGCGATATTGGAACCGAGAGGCCCCATGCTGAAGGGGATGACGTACATGGTACGCCCCTTCATGCACCCTTTGAACAGCTTGTGCAGGTTTTCCTTCATCTCTTTCGGATGCATCCAGTTATTGGTCGGACCGGCATCCTGTTTGGAATGGCTGCAGATAAAAGTGCGGTCCTCAACCCGGGCAACGTCGATAGGATCAGACCATGCAAGGTAACTGTTCGGACGCTTCTTCTCGTTCAACTTCTTGAATGTCCCACTCTTAACAAGAAGAGCACAGAGTTCATCGTATTCTTCCTGAGATCCGTCACACCAATGGATCCGATCCGGCTCACATAGTGCCGAAACTTCCTCAACCCACTTCAACAGCTGTTCATTCTTCGGAACATCGTAACTCATTACCCTTGTCCCCTCTCGGATATTTAATTGAGCTTCGTCGGATTATGAAGCTCGTAAGTCGAGTCGAATGGTTATCTACCGGTTGTACAATTGGGGAACTTACACAAAAATTGTAAATTAAGGAAGAATAAAATTGATGTAATTAGAATAAAATTTTGCGGAGACGGGTCTGAACGGCGCAGAGACCCATTTGACACCCAGGAACGTGTTGATACAATCGGGGAGGCGCAATGATTCAAGCAGAACGGAGGGTTAAGGAAATGGCCAGAATCCCTTATGTCGACAGGGAATTGTGTATCAGCTGCGGACTCTGTGTCTCAACATGCCCCGGCGTCTTCCGGTTCGGAACTGATTCCAAATCTGAAGTTTACAATCCTGCCGGGGCTGATGAAAAAAAGATACAGGAAGCCATCGACGGCTGTCCGGTTCAGTGCATATCTTGGCAGGAATAGAAATAGATGTATTGTCTACTTATTTTCCGCCTTCTTGATAATATCCAGTTCGTGCCGATCGCCAACAACCTTGATCCGCCAGACAAGTCCACAGGTACCGCACTCTTTTACCGGCGATGTTTCGGCTGAGAACCCTTCGGAATGCATATCGATCTCAATAGCTTCTCTCCCACCACAATTCGGGCACTTCATCTCAATCTCCTTTTCAATTGGCCCGGTAAAATCCAGACCCGCCATTTAATGCCACCTGTTTAAGGGTAGCTCATTACCGGAAATTTTCGCTTAATTATAACAGTTCTTTTCGACAATCTCAGCAAGATCTTTACATCTCTGCCAATTGCCGGTCAATTTCCGCAAGCAGTTCCTTCAAATCTGACAAACGCATGTCACCCATGTGGGCAATCCGAAACGTCTCCCCCTTGATCTTGCCGTAGCCGTCGTCAAAGGCGTATCCGACCGCGGCCAGACGTTTTTTCAGGCCGGCGAGATCGGTACCTTTGGTGTTTCTGGCACAGGTCAGGGTCATGGACAGATACTCTTCTCCGGGGAAAAAGGCATAGCCGCGATCCGACACCCAGTTCCTGACCAGGGTCGCCATCTCCTTATGCCGTGCCCATCGCTGCTCCAACCCCTCGGCAAAGATCCGGTCCAACTGGCAATCCATGGCATAGATCTGCGATATACATGGAGTTGACGGGGTGTTGTCCTTGTCGTCGTTGGTCGCAAACTCGATGAAGTCGAAATAGTAGCCGCGCCCTTCAACGGTTTTGGCCCGATTCAAGGCCTTTTCGCTGGCAGTAAAGACCGCCAGCCCCGGGGGGAGAGCAAACGCCTTCTGCACGCCGAAGATGCAGCAATCGATGCCAAGCTCGTCAACCGGGATCTTCAGGGCGCTCATGGACGAAACCGTATCGATGATTGATACAACGTCCGGATATTTAGCCAGCACTGCGGCGATTTCCGGGAGCGGCGACATGACCCCGGTGGAGGTCTCATTGTGAATCAGGGTCATGGCGTCGTACTTGCCGGTAGCCAGTGCCTGATCGACCATTTCAGCTGTGATCGGCTTGCCCCAGTCGGCCTTGAAGGCATCGGCTTCCTTGCCGCACCGCTTGGTCACATCGTGCCATTTGTCGGAAAATGCGCCGTTACAGAAGTTGGCGCACCGTTTAGCCACCAGGTTGCGTACTGCCCCTTCCATGACGCCGAAGGCGCTGGAGGTGGCCAGGAACACCCGGGCCTCGGTGAACATGAGCTTTTTCAGCTTCTCTTTGACCCTCTTGTGCAGCTGGGCATATTCGGGCATCCGGTGCCCGATCATCGGAGTTGCCATTGCGGCAAGGATCTCCGGGGCAATTTCCACCGGACCTGGAATGAAGAGTTTTTTGTGCATTGATCTTCCCCTGCAAAATCGAGATACGCCTACCGTTTAATCCGGCATGCGGTGAGAGGCTAACAAATGCCTGAACTGATTGTCAATAGCCACTCGTGAAAATATCAGCAGATCAGTGCGTATTTTTGACTGAAAAAATCGGGATTATCCTGCCGAGAAGCCAAAACAGGACAAACGGAGTCGCGGCCACCAGAAGTGCACCGAACAACCCTTCCTTGAATGTTTCCAGACTGTCCGGCCATATCGGCAGGTGATAATGCATAAAACCCGCTAATGACGAGGAAAACGCCTGGCCGCCGATGACCACGTTCCATCTCATCATGAAGACCCCGAGCAGGACCAGGAGGGTGCCGACCACGGCGCGGCGGATGGTCAGGCGCGGCATCAGAAAAAGAATGAACGGGATCAGGTTCCCCATTCCGTACTGGATCACGAAAATGTTGAAGAAATCCTTGTCATATATGACGCTTCTGAGGATATCCCAAGACTTGACCGCCGTGTATCCCCGGAAGATCAGGTCAAGCAGTTCCAGGGTAATGGCAAGGATCAGAAACATGACCAGATAACGGGAGGTCATGGTAACATCCTGAAGTTCCGCGCTTTTCAGCTCTTCTATTGACGGCAATGCCGGGTTATTCTTCAGTCTCCAGGCATGGATGGCCTTGCGAATCTCCATGGTGGCAATATAGGTGATAATACAGAGTGCTATCCCGGAGACAACGGCCGAGCAGATGAATATTACCGGCATCAGCGGGGTCATCCAGAGGGCATTGGCCTTGACCGATCCGAAAATGAAACCGGCGTATCCATGCAGAAAACAGGCTACCGGTATCCCCAGACCGGCAAGCATCTTGACCGCTCGCTCGTCCTTCTCCAGCGAGTGCTCGCTGATATCCCATGCGCCAAGCGTAAGCACGGAATACAAAATGTACCTGACCTGCTGCACAAAGCTCCTGACGGTCAGCTTCCGCAACTCCAGAGCCGTCTCGACAAAGAATTTCCGGTAGACGAACCAGAGCTCTGCCGCGACGATCATCCCGTAGGTCGTGAACACTATCCCGAAGGCGGCTATCGCTGATGTGAAGTGCGGGGTCATCATCACCTCGATCCCGCGGAACGGGAACTGCAAATGCAGCAGCAGCGGCATCATGGCCACCGGCAACAGGGCAAACGAGAATGCCAGCGAAAAGCGGGCGATCTCCTTCAACTGTTTCACGCCGAAAACGTGATAAAGCGACGAAAGGACGAAAGCGCCGGCAACCAGACCGGTCATGAACGGGTACATGACGATCTGGATGGTCCAGTAGATATATTCATTTGGGTATACGAACAGCTCTTTGGCGGTCCAAACCTCACCATGTACCATGGCTATACCCTCCCGTCAGGAAACGAGCAATTTTTTGTTCTGTCAAGGAAACCGAGAGATTGCACGGAGGCGTACTTGATTAGTACGTCGCACAAGCAATCACGATGGGTGACGCCGACAGGGCGAAAAAGGGCCGTTTCCATTACTTCACCTCCCTGGACATGCCGAGATAGAATACCTGCGGCTTGGTGCCATATTCCTCTTTCAATACCGCAACCCGCTCGGTCATGATGATCCTGGTCACCGGATCTTCAGGGTCCTTGATGTTGCCGATCCTGCGGGCCCCGAAGGGACAGGCCTCAACGCAGGCGCTCTTCAAGCCCTTTGATATCCGGTGATAGCAGAAATTGCACTTTTCCGCGGCCTTGTAGACCGGGTGGAAAAATCTCACCCCGTACGGGCACCCCATGACGCAGTAACCGCAGCCGATGCACCAGGTCCGGTCTACCAGCACGACCCCGTCAGGGGTCTGGTATGTCGCCCCGACCGGACAGACCTGCACACACGGCGGATTATCGCACTGGTTACACAGCTTGGGCACAAAAAACGCCTTGTCGATATCTTCGTCCTTGATCTCAAGCAAACCTCTGCTAGCCTGATCAATGGACTTGGAGGTAAAACCATCGCGGGCCGCCTTCGGAGAGTCGGTGTGAACCTGACCATCCTTTGTGACCACATATCGCTCCACCCAGGTCCTGGAAACATTTGCATCGTAAGGGATCTCATTCTCCAGCTTGCATGCCCTGACACAGAAACCGCAGCCGACACACTTGAAGGTGTCCACTAAAAAAACCCAGCGAACCTTGGCAGGATCATCCTTTTCGGCAGACAGCCTGCCGGGGTTGAATATCTCCAGCGCCGCAAGCGGCACAGCCATCCCTCCGATGAGCAGGAGTGATTTTTTACAGAAATTCCGCCTGGTAATCATTGGTTGGCCTCCTTCTTCACCGGAGCCCGTAACGGATTGTGCGGGTAATGACAGAGAACGCACTCAACTTCGGGGTGATGCGTGGCCGGGTTTATTCCCTTTATACTTCCCCTTCGACTGGCACTGTAAGGGAGCTTGAAGTGACAGCGTACGCAAAGGGCGCGGCTCCTGTTGATTTCCAACGACCGCGGGTCCTGCGGATGGTTCATGGCCGGGCCATGACAATTTTCGCACATAATCGAGCCATGCGGCGAATTCCTGATATCTTCGTATTTATCTCTGTGGCACTGGCGGCAATATTCGGTCGTCCGGTACTTTACGCTGATATTCTTCCAATCGGCCTCGTTCCCTTTCCGATGCCAGCCATACATGTAACCCCGTTCGTGAATTCCAAAATCGTTGGGCACCAGAATGACCCTCAAGACAAGGATAACAACCACAACTCCCGCTGCCACGAACAATGGCCGCCACACATGGCTCATAATAGTTGTCGCCTTTCAATAGCAATTCTTGTCAGGAAAACCCGAATAATCCGGCGAATTAATTGCACTGTAGCTTTTTGTTAAATTTTATAACAGCGTTCACAGGATGCAAGCATTGTCAGCCAATAATAAGTCGGGCAAACTTGAAACTCGCAAAACTTTCAGTAAGATGAGATGGAAATGATTATAAATTTTTGTTTTGACAAACAACAGCCGCGCGATATAAATTTACCCCCTTCCAGGCGCTAACCATTTAATTTTATCAGGTTTTTTTTAACAAGGAGCAGCTATGCACAAGTCTTTCAGGTATGCATGGAACATGGTCAGTATTGCCGGGATGATTATTGCGATCGTCGCCACAGGGCTGATCATCGCATTCCTCTCCATGGAAGTAATCATGGGGATCGACCACCCCTACCTCGGTCTCCTTACCTTCTTCATGTTCCCTGCAATGCTCGTTACCGGGCTCCTGATTATTCCGGCCGGCATGTGGCGCACCAGAAACAAGCTGCGGGCAGCCGGCGCAGATGCCGTTATCCCGCCTCTGCCGAGGCTGGACCTCAACGACAAGCACCAGATGAAACTGACGGTATTCTTTTCTATGGCAACCGTCGTGTTTGTGCTGCTGATAACAGTCGCGACCATCAAGGGGTTTGAGTTCACCGAATCGACCATGTTTTGCGGCGAACTCTGCCATGTGGTCATGAAACCCGAACATACCGCCTGGAGCAACTCGCCCCACGCCAAGGTCAAGTGCGTTGAATGCCATGTCGGACCAGGAGCGGAATGGTATGTCAAGGCCAAGATCTCCGGCCTTCGCCAGGTATGGGCGGTCCTCACCCATTCATTTCCGAGCCCGATCGAAACTCCGATCGAAAACCTCCGTCCAGCCAGGGATACCTGCGAACATTGCCACTGGCCCGAAAAGTTCTACTCAGGGCGCCAGAAGATCTTCTATCACTATGCCCCAAATGAGCAGAACACCCCGCGCGAGGTCAACCTGCTGATCAAGATCGGCGGCACGCCCAAGTCGCCGCATGCCATGGGAATCCACTGGCATATCGGAACAGAGGTCAACTATATTGCCCGGGATAAAAAGCGGCTGGATATACCCTATATAGCGGTCAAGGAAAAGGATGGCTCAATTACCGAATACATGGACAGCGACAAACCGCTGACCAGGGAAGAGGTCACCAAAGCGAAAAAGCGGCTGATGGACTGCACCGACTGCCACAACCGGCCGACCCATATTTACCACTCCCCGGGTCAGGAGATGGACGAGAGTATCGTCTCCGGCAAGGTCGACGCAAACCTGCCGTTCATCAAGAAGATCGGAGTGGAATTGCTTGAAAAACCCTACAAGAGCACTGAAGAGGGAGTAAAAGCCATCGAGACCGGCATCAAGGACTTCTATGCCAAGAATTATCCCAAGCTCGCCCAGGAAAAGGGGGCCGGAATAACCGACGCGGTCAAACATATTCAGGGTATGTACAAACGCAATTACTTCCCGGAAATGAAGATTACCTGGAGTACCTACCCCAACCATATCGGCCATTTCTATACACCGGGGTGCTTCCGTTGCCACGACGGCAAGCATAAGACCGCAAGCGGCAAGATCATCTCCAAGGACTGCAACCTCTGCCACACTGTAATCAGCCAGAAGCAGGAGAACATCCCGGCCGGCATCCAGGTCAAGGATTTCGTTCATCCGGTCGATATCGGCGATGAAATCATGAAAACCAACTGCAGCGAATGCCACCTTGCCAAAGGCCATGATGTGCCTGGCGGCGGGGAACAGGAAAAACAGGCCAAGCATCACTAGGACTGAAGCGCCGGCGGAATAATTTCCGGATCTCGCATTCAAGGCTGCCCGCAAAACCGGGCAGCCTTTTTTCGTACCGGATCGGAGGTACAATACCGAAAGGACGTTGCATATGGTAAAATTCGCTCATTATGAAGTTCTCCCGGAGGCAAAATGGTGCGGAAACACTCTTTAGCAGGCGCACTCCTGATGATATCTGTCGTGACCACCGGCCACTGCGCCGATGACAGGGACTCGATGCGATGCAACAATTATCTGATCTCGATAGGAAGCACCGCAGGGGAACTCCTGGCCAGATGCGGCGAGCCGGCATCGGGATCCCATCGCGAACAGGTAACGATCGATGGCACCAGGCATTACCGGACCATGATCACGGCAGAAATTGAGGATTGGATTTACAATTTCGGTCCGAACCAGTTCCAGTACCAAGTGACCATAAAGAATGGCAGGGTCAAAAAGATTCAAAGCCTGGGATACGGATATTAAGGGGAATAAAAAAGGCTGACCGGTTTGGGCCGGTCAGCCTCGCAACTCAAGCACTCTCAGCCGTCACTGGCCGATATCAATGCTTATGCTTCATCTTTCGCTCCGGTTTCCCGTCTCCCATCTTCATGGGCATCATTGACTGAAGCTTCCTGAACTGATCCTCGGTAAAAACGGCCCGAACTTCTTTCATGGCCTTCAACATCTCCAGATGATGGGCGGTCTTGATCTCCTCGACCTTTTTCACCGCAGCGCTCGCCTTTTCAAGGTCGAAATCCTTCACTGCCATGACTTCCTTCATTTCCATCTGGGCAATCTTCAGGTCGGCCTTGAATCGCACCTGTTTCTTCTGCATCTCACGGTGAAGAGGAGTTACCTTTTTCTTCTGCTCTTCGGAAAGCCCTATTTTGTCGGCGTTATCGAGGCACATCCCCATCATGTCCCCCATCATATCCATGTGTTCCATGTCCCGCTGCGGCAATTGGCAATTCGTGCAGTCCATTGCCTGCTGCCTGTGCTTGATCTGGGAATTTGCTGGTGCCACAAATACAAGGGTCAACAACAAAAAAAGCAGTACCTTTTTCATGAATTCCTCCTTTTGGATTTTGTGGGTCGCCGACGCTATAACTCCTCATCGGGAACATCTTCTTCAGCCTCGTCTTCCGGATCGAAGTCATCCTCGATCACCCGCTCAAGAAATTTCCGGTTATCTTCGATCACACGGCGGATCTCCAGCATTAACTCGTCCACTTCCCCCTTAACCTGCTCGCTCCCTTC
Source organism: Geobacter sp. OR-1 (assembly GCF_000813145.1). Taxonomy (GTDB): domain Bacteria; phylum Desulfobacterota; class Desulfuromonadia; order Geobacterales; family DSM-12255; genus Geoanaerobacter. The sequence goes on from NZ_BAZF01000005.1 coordinate 139,453, forward strand.
CTGTTGGGCCATTTCAAACCTCTGCCTCCCTGAGAAATGCCGCCGCATCCTCAGGCGATGTCGGATTGATGAAAAACCCGGTTCCCCACTCGAATCCGGCAATCTGGGTCAACCTCGGCACAAGCTCGATGTGCCAGTGATAATCCCAGGCCAGGGAACCCCAGTAATCAGGCTTCCCGAGTCGCTGATGTGCCGGAGGAGCAGTGTGCAGTATGAAATTGAACGGTGGGTCTTTGAGCACCACTTTCAGGCGGCTCAGCATATCCTTCATGGCCAGCGCCACCCCCCCCAACTGGCTGTCATTCAGCAGTGCGAAGTCGTGGCAATGCTGCTTGGGAAAGAGCCGCAGCTCAAACGGTGAAGCCGAGGCGTACGGGGTCAGGGTAATATAATCCGGAAACTCCCGTACCACCCGCTCACCGGTTGAAATCTCGAAATCGATCATGTCGCAGAAGATGCAGCGCTCCTTGGCGGCGAAAAAATCGCGGCAGACATTCAGCTCGGTCGTCGCAACCGGTGGGATCAGCGGCACGGCGATCAGCTGGCTGTGTGAATGCTGGAGCGTGGCACCGGCCAACGTGCCGTGGTTCTTGAACAGGACCATGTAACGGAGCCGGAAATCCTGGCGCAGGTCCAGGTATCTTGCCCGATACGCCTTCAAGACATCGGTAAGTTCCGCAACAGTGAGATCGGCCAGTCCGCGGTCATGATCAGGGGTTTCAATGATGATTTCATGGGCACCGATGCCGTCCATGACATCGTAAAGCCCGTAACCACGGCTTTTCACCTCGCCCTCGACCCTCAGCACCGGATATTTGTTCGGAATGACCCTGACCTTCCAGTTGGGGGAATTGGACGGGCCGGAAGGGCGAATGGCGAAAAGTTCCTGCGGAGTCCGCGCCTCATGCCCATAGCAGAACGGACAGCTGATCATTTTGGCCGGCTGGTTATCCTGATGAAAATCCAGGGGACGGCGCCCTCTTTCAGTGGCAATTATCACCCAATGCTTTTTGAGGGGGTCCCAACGTAACTCGGACATCTACTCTCCTTAAATCAGCCAGTTGTCTAGTTCCAGGCTGTCGCCCAGATACTTCAGCTCCATCGGTGCGTCGGCCGGCCACCGACCGGTCTCCTCTTCGCCGCGATGCAGAGTTATATGCAGCTTGAGGGTCTCTCCCTGAACCGGCTTGATCGCATCAAGAGGCAGCTTCGCCTCGCATATCTTCCGGATCTGATAATAATACCGGTTCCTGGTGGCGCGAAACCCGGTCAAACTCTTTGCCTGCAGGTAGCCGGATTCTTTGTTCAGTCGGATCTCCAGGCGATACTCCTTTTTCCTGGCAACGATATTCAGGTAAAGTTTATCCTCCGAGCCGAGAAGATGATCCAGGGGAACGGCACCATCAATGCGGAAATGGAAAAATTCCCGGTCGTACCCGTAAAAAAAGGAGTTGAGGGCGCTTTCGGACGAATGCATGGCCGACGACTGACGAGAGAGGTCGAAGAGGCCGGCAGTGAGCCACTCGAAATAATCGGTTACCAGCCCGTCTATTACTGGGGTCATGAAGGATGACGGTTCGCGGACAAAACCTGCCTCTCTCTTCTTCTTGATCGGATCATACAGCTCTCGCGGGAGATCCTGGCCGAGGAGCCGGTATATATTCATCAGGTGCTTGCGGAATAGTGCGTCAAAGCGATCGGCATGCGGTGAGAAATGGTCGTCGCCGTACCACCAGAACCAGTCGCTCCCCTCGGCAGCGTAAAGCGCCTTGCATATCAGCCTGGCAGTATCATCGGCCTTGATTCCCGGATTTGACGCGCCCCGGCCGGCGGCAAGAAGCGCCGCAACCTGCGGGTTTCCGGTAACCGCCGCCTCACGTGCCCGTTCCAGATAGTCCCAGGCAAGGTTTTCTTCCTGATGCCCCACCCAGATCCCGTAGTTGGCATTGATCCACGACCCGGGATGGATGTGGGAGAGCGTCTGTTTGGGCTTTATTTTAGATATTGCCTCGTCTGCCGTAACGAGCCGGAACTCCGTTGAGCCGGCTATGGACGAATAAAGCCGCGACAGGAATGGATTGGCATTGTCAGGATAATACTCCCAGGCGTTTTCGCCGTCCAGAATGACCGGGACCAGGGTACTGCCGGGGAACTGCTGCCGGATCTGACGCAGCCGCTCCATGAAATCCTCGATTGCGCGATCGGTCTCCCACTGGGAATAGGTGAAACCGATCAGGTCGGAAAGGGCATGATCGCGGAACAGGAGATTCAGATCCAGGCCGTCGCTTGAGAACCGGTAGGGGTGATACAGCCCTTCCCGGTTCTGGCCGGAGACGGCGGAAATTGTATGCGAAAGGATCGCCTCGTCGGTAGCCACCCAGCCGATGCCGCAGTCGCTGATGATCTTCAGAACCTCGTCACTGACCGATCCCTCGGAAGGCCACATCCCCTTGGGCTTGAAGCCGAATATCCGTTCAAAGCAGGCCAGCCCTTCCATCACCTGGCTGCGCGCATCCTCGGGATGGCAAAAACGGGCCGCCGGGATATTGGCCTTGGGCATTGCCACCTGGGCGATCTTCATGTCACACAGCAGGGGAAGAATCGGATGGTAGTAAGGCGACAGTGAAAGCTCGGCCCTCCCTTCGTCATGCAGCTTTCGGTAAAGCGGTATGATGGCGGCAATGATTTCCTGCTGGGATGCAAACAACTGGTCCCGGTCCGCAACGGTGTAATTGCGCCCCTTGCGGAGCAGCTCCCTGAATTCCGGCCAGCGGTTACGGGCCGCCTCGCCGGTCCAGGCCAGGAAAAAGCAGACCTGAAGATCTATGATCTCCTGGCGGCGGAAACTGCGGATTCTCTCCCTCCGTTTCGCATGATCACCGTCACCGGCCAGCTGTAGCAGCTCGAGATAGCGGGAATGCGGCTCGATCATCCGCTGCCGGTTGGCGGCAAAGAAGATATCAAGCATCAGGGAGATATCGTCCTCGCCCATTTCCGAGGGGTCCATCCGGCCAAGCCTTAACACCGGGTCGTTGGCTGTCCCGGCGGCATAATCCTCAAGCTGCTCCAGAAGCGACGGCACCAGATTGAATACCGCTTTCGCCCCCGGAGTAGACGCTACAATCGCCGGCATGTCGTAATAATCCTTCACGGCATGGAGATAAGTCCAGGGGAGGATATACTCCCCCCTGACCGGGTCCTTGTAGTACGGTTGGTGCATGTGCCAGATAAAGAGAATGTCTAACGGTTTCGGCATGAATACCTACTTCATTGCGGCATAAACGAATGCCATGACAAGCACCAATTATTGCAGCTCCTTTTTCCACTTCTCGACCTTTTTCTGATAATCGCTCAACAGCCTTTGGGCAACCTTCGGATCTTTGCCTTCGGCAACGACATTGACAAAGGGCTGATACTGGTCCGGCAGTACGAGCACCCAGTCCTCACCGAAGTGGACCTTGATGCCGTCGATAAAAGTGGCTTCGCTATCGAGGCTGTCCTCACTCATCTTGCGCATTATCCCACCCTTCATCTCCCAGGCGCAGGTGATGCGGCTCTGAAGGAAGGTCCGGCGCGGAATATCGCCGAATATCGCCGACATCGGCAAACCGCATGATGCGAGCAGTTCCACAATTTTTACGATCGAAAACATCCCGTCAAAACCGGTCTGGAACTTGGGAAACGCAAACCGGCCATCCATTGAACCGGCCATGACGACTTCGGAGGCATGGGCAGCCTCGATCATCGCCCGTTCCGTATTCCTGGTCCTGGTTACGGCGCAACCCCTTTCACTGGCCATCTGCTCAATAACCGACGGAGCCGATACCGGCACCGCAAAACTCCCCTTCTGGCCGCCTCTCAGGAACATGGCCACCATCAACGGCAGGGTCTCTTCGGCAGTGTAGACTTTTCCGGTCTCGTCAACAACGATAACCCCTTCAACAGTGGGATCCAGCCAGAAACCGGCCCTGGCTTCCAGAGAAGTAACGATCTTCGACAATTGGCTCAGGCTTTGCGGCCTCTCGTCTGCGTTCTTGATGCCGCGCTCCTCGTCAACATAGGCGTTAAGCGCAATCACCTCGATACCCAGATCATTCATGATCGGGGGTAGCAGTTGCCCGGCCGGCGAGTGATTAAAATCGATCACAATCTTGTAGTTATGTTTTTTCAGGAGATCGCGATTGACGCCGCGGGCAAAACCCTCCCGGTAAAAATCGATTACCTGCGGCAGTTCAGTTATTCCTCCCGGCTCCTTATGGTGGGCACGGCGGAAGTTTTCCTTGAAAAAGATCCGCTCTACGTTTTTGGCCATGGAACTGGAAAAATCGAGCCCATCGCCATCGAGGAATACGATTTCCGTCAGGGCCGGGTCTTCCTGGCTCTGCCGGAAATGCACTCCGCCAACCTCGCCGAAGGTCTTCAGCTTGTAACGCACTACCGGCAGCGGCATCATCTTCAGATCGCGGACATTGACCCCTGCGGAGAGAATGCCGCCGAGAAAACTCCTCTTGAGCATGCGAGACGCGAGAAAAGCATCGCGGGCTGCGAGCACAAAACTCCCCTTGGGAAGCGAGGTGCCGTAGGCGCATCCCAGCTTGGCGACAAACTCCGGCGTCAGCTCGACATTGGTCAACCCTTTGATTATTGCCCCTTCAAAGAGCGATTTCTTCCATTTTTCGCCCCAGATCATGTTGTCCGTGACCGTAGCGCCAGCCTCGATCATCTTGCGCGGCCAGACCTTCACATCCCGCTTGATATAGGCCTCTTCGCCGATGGAGGTATCATCGGCGATGATCCCCCCCTCTTCGATTACAACCCCCTGGCCGACACTGACGTTATTGCAAAGGACCGAGTCGGTGATCTTGGCACCCTTCTTCAGGTAGACGTTGTCCCAAATCACACATCTGGACAGCTTTACACCCGGTTCGATGGTGCAGTTGCGGCCGATCACCGAATCCTTTATCTGGGCGCTGCCGAATATCTGCGAGTTGTCACCCACCACGACCGTTCCATCAAGGGCGGCGGATTCGTCGAGGCGCACGTCGGTGCCGATCCTGAGATCGCGTCCGACCACATCCTGCTTCGGCTCATCGATCCGGACGTTTATTTTCCCTTTGAAGATGTCGTGGTGCGCCTCCCGATACGAATCGGTATTGCCGACATCGCGCCAGTAACCTTTGACCGGATAGCCGAACAGAGGCTCCTTTTTCTCCAGCAACATCGGGAAAAGATCCTGGGAAAAATCGAAATTTTCATTGGCAGGGATAAAATTGAAAATCTCCGGTTCAAATACATAAATCCCGGTATTGATCGTATCGGAGATCACCTCACCCCACCCGGGCTTTTCGAGAAACTGGATGATCCGCCGTTCCTTGTCCGTGATTACCACGCCGAACTGCAGCGGGTCTTTTACCGAAGTCAGGGTTATTGTGGCCAGGGCCTTGTTGTCGGCATGGAAATCAATAACTTTCTTCAGGTTGAAATCGGTCAAAAGGTCGCCGCTGATAACCAGGAAGCGATCGTTCATGTATTTTTCGGCGCACTTCACAGCCCCGGCAGTCCCCATATCCTCCAACGGGGTGACATATGTTATCTTTACCCCGAAATCCGAGCCGTCCCGGAAAAAGTTCTTGATAACGCTCGGCTGGTGGTAAAGCAGCATGACCAGATCGGTTATCTGGTGCTTCTTGAGCAATTCGACGATGTGAAGCATGATCGGGCGGTTGAGAAGCGGGATCATCGGTTTGGGGATATTGCATGTGAGCGGCTGGATGCGGGTACCGAACCCCCCGGCCATGATTACTGCCTTCATACAAAGTGCTCCTTCTATCTGGCAACGGGATTGAAAATAGTAACGGGGAGTTATCTGTTCTGCTTCTTAGCCAACACCTTTCGGATCTCGTCCTTCAACTCTTGCAGGTCGCTGGACTTCACCACATAGCCGTCGGCCAGCCACGCCGAGAAGTCGTCCTTGTAACAGGAAAATGCGGAACAGAGGATGACCGGCAGGTCGTGCCTGTCCTTGACAATGCTCTGCAGCAGATCCAGCCCGCTTTCATTCTTGAGCTTGATGTCCAGCAGAATCAGGTCAAAAGCTCCCCCCTGCAGCTTCTCGACCGCTTCAATCGCGGTTCCGGCGGTGACCACTTCATGCCCCTCCTCGCCGAGTTCCTGGGCATAGAGCATCCGTATGCTTGCTTCATCATCAACAACCAGTAATCGCGACATCTCAATCCTCCTTCTGCAAATTCAACTTGATAATATATTGCATCCCGCCACCTTGAGGCCTTTCGACAGTAAGACTGTTACCAGACTTTTCAAGAATTGTTCTGCATATCGGTAGTCCAACCACTCCGGCAACACCAAGCTCCTGAGTGGAAGAAAACGGGGGTGACATGGTTTCCCAGGTGTCTTCGGTCAGGTTGCCATGCGGATCGTCAATTTCCAACATAACAACATTGTCCCACCACCTGCTGCTGACCACGATCTCGCCACCGGGAGATCTGTTCTCCAGCGAAGCAACCAGGAGAGTCCTCACGCAATAGGAGATCTGCTTGTAGTCGATAAACACCGTGGGGAGGTCATCGGCAAGCTCAAACCGGCACCCGCAGTCTGCGGCGGCAAATTTCTCCTGAAGATCCCGGCATGAGTCTTCCAGCAATTGATTCAGGTCCCAGCGGTCTTTTACCGGGTACAGGGAATCGGAATAGTTCAATATCTCCACAAGAACATCCTCAAGCTGGCGGACTTCCTGGATTATTGAGGAGAGGTATTCCTTCTTCGGATCATCGACATCGGCACTCTTGAGAAGCGACCGGGCAAAGCCGCCGATAACCATGAGCGGGTTCCTGATCGAGTGGGCAATACTCGAAGTGATTCGTCCCACCAAGGCCATTTTTTCCATCTTCACGATCAGTTCCTGCTGTTCCTGCAGCTTGCGATTGGCCAGAGTCAGCTTCTCCACCTCTTCGTGCAGCTGCTCGTATAGAGATGCCCGGACCAGGGCAAAAGCCACCGGAAAGGCAAAGGTCTCGATCGACTGAATGTCCTGATGGGTAATTGCCCGTTGGGTGATGAAGTTATCGGCTATCATTACCCCGATTTTGCGATTGCCCGATATAAGAGGCATGATCAGAAAACTGTCCACCCCCAGAATCTCGGCAAACTCCCGCGATACCAACGGATTGTTGAACGCCTCAACCACCAGGATCGGGCGCTTTTCGTAAAGAGAGCGGGTGAGAATATGGTCATGGTCATCCAGGGCTACCGTAAGTCGCTCCAGGATATCCTGAAACTTGACCTTTTCGGAAAAAAGCTTGTTTTTCTGGAAATAGTGCGCCATCTCCTTCAGCGTCAGATCGGTCTGTTCGACCTCTTGCCAGATGTGCCAAGCCTCTTCGATAGTCCTGGGGCCGACCCCAAGATATCCTCTCAGGTACTGCTGATCCTTGTCGCACATCAACAGGAAAGCCCTGTTCATGCCAAAACCTTTGCCAGCGGTTATCGCAGTCATTGCTACAGACAGGACTTCGTCCAGATCCATGGAGGTTTGCAAAACAGTGCTGAGTTCGTGAAGAAACCGGATCTCGCGGGTCTTGCTGTTCAGAAAGCCGTCCATTGACTCCAACCGGACCCTTAAATCCAGGAGTTCTGTGGACAAAACCTTCAAAAGCGTGGCCGACGGGACACCGGCACTGTCCATCTCATTCAGATCAGAAGCGAACCGCGGACAAGTCAGGCATTTCTCAACGATCCGCCGGTCGTAAGAAACAAGGAGGCTTTCTTCGCCTGGCTCAATGAAAGGGCAATCCTCAATTGAGATCGTATCTTTTCGCCAGCAGCATTGCAGGTTCAAAAACCCCTCCAGCCTCGTTGATGCGATATCAGCGGGTTTTAGTATAGCAGCCCTCGACACCATTTCAAGCAACAGACCGTACAGGCTCCGCATTCTTGCCATTTTCTGCAGGCCATGATAAGAATATGGCATTCGATTATGGCTTAGACAGGTAAGGGGATTACATGAAAATTTCCAGAGAAGATGTTGAAAAGGTCGCGGTCCTGGCTCGACTTGAATTGAGCAGCGATGAGATTTCCGCCTTAACCGGCCAGATGGACGCCATCCTGTCATACGTCGACAAACTGAACGAACTGGAGACTGACCACATTGTCCCGACTGCTCATGCCGTCCCACTGGAAAACGCCTTCAGGGTTGATGAAATCCGACCGTCCATCGGAGCGGAAAATGCCCTTTTTTCGGCTCCAGACCGGGTTAATGATTTTTTCCGGGTGCCGAAAGTGATCGAATGACGCCAAGCCTTGCCCTTCGAGAGCATCCCGTTCAAGCAGGCCACAAATACTACCCTGTCCCCTTTCCGCTCCAAGGCCTTGCCGCCCAAAAACATCAACCGCGTCTGCATCAGTAGACCGGTATATTTGACAGGAAGCGGGAGCCAGGCCTAAATACCTCCTGAGCTTGCATTAATGTCACCCCATGGTACGATTATTCACGCAATATTGCGGCTGGGGGAGGCAGAAACATGGAAGGACGAAGGCACAAGAGGGCGCAAATCAAGATCGGCTGCTGGATTGTGGGCCAGGACGGCGAATCCTGCTGCTGTTCCACCTATGATATTTCCGACAACGGGATCTCCATAACGACAACTACACCATTGCCTGTCGGCCAAACGGCATGCCTGCAGTTCTACACCCCTCAATCCGCCTCAGCCTTGTCCATATCTGCAGAGGTGATATGGAGCGATACCGGTCAAAACCCCGCCATGGGGCTCAGGTTTCTGGACATTACCGAAGAGGAACTGAGGATTTTAAGGGAAATGGCAAGCCAGATGCGGCAACGGGAAGTTCATGCCGCTCAGCGTCATGGCCGTTATTGAGCGTTCCGGAACAAGACCCCTTGATTTGACTTTCAAAGCGAATTTCGCTAGCATTGCACCTGTTTTCAAATAGATTTTTGCCCATTGAGGTGTCGTTGCAATGAGACTGCTGCTGTTCCTCATATTGTCCATGATAACGGTAATTGCAGTACCGGGATGCTCCAAGAAAGAGGCGACTGCTCCGTTCACGGAATCTTCCAGGCCGCAGGACGCGCCGGTAAAAGATGTCCCTAAAGATATCATGGTCTCCCAACAGGCGTTCATGGCTGTCGCAAAAACCGTTACCCCATCGGTAGTCAACATCTCCACAGTTACGAGAAAACGCGTTATTCAACCTTTCTTCGAGTTTTCGCCATTTTTTGACGACTTCTTCGGCGGTGGCCAACCCCGGCCGCGATACCGCAAGGAGAGCAGCCTGGGCTCCGGTTTCATTATCAACAAGGAAGGGTACATCATCACCAATGATCATGTGGTCAAGAATGCCGAGACCATCCAGGTAAAACTTTCGAACGACAAGGTCTACAATGCCAGAATAGTAGGTGAAGATCCCAAGACCGATATCGCCGTGATAAAGCTGATCGGCGCGGGAGACCTGCCCGTATCGGTGCTGGGAGATTCGGACAAACTGCAGGTGGGACAGTGGGCCATTGCGATCGGCAATCCGTTCGGTTTGGACCGTACCGTAACCGTCGGTGTCATTTCGGCCACCGGCAGGTCGAATATGGGGATCGAGACCTATGAGGACTTCATCCAGACCGACGCCTCCATAAATCCGGGCAACTCTGGGGGACCGCTCCTGAACGTCTACGGCGAGGTAATCGGGATAAACACGGCAATTGTCGCTGCCGGACAGGGCATCGGCTTTGCAATCCCGATCAATATGGCGAAAACAGTAATAACCCAACTGATCAAGAAGGGGAGTGTACCGCGGGGCTGGCTAGGGGTTTCCATTCAACCGGTGACCGAGGATATTGCCCGCTCCTTCGGCCTGAATAAAACCAAAGGAGCCCTGGTAGCTGAGGTGATGTCGGGAAGCCCGGCGGAACGGGCGGGAATCCGGCAAGGCGACATCATAACCCAGGTTGCGGGGAAAGAGATAAAAGATCCCAAGCAGCTGCAAATCATAGTTGCAGAGATACCGATCGGGCAGAAAACATCGGTCACGGTCTTCAGGGATGGGAAAAGCCTGTCCCTCTCCCTGACGATTGTCAGTAGTGACAGTGCGGAGGCCAGGTCACCGCGCTCTGCCGAGCCGAGTTCAGGATGGTTCGGGCTCTACGTGGAGGAAATCCCTCGATCCATGCGCAAATCAGGGGTGAAAGGGGTCGTGGTAACCCAAGTGGATCCCGAAAGCCAGGCGGCCGAATCCATTCAGCCGGGAGACATCATCACCTCCGTAAACCAACGGCGAGTCGCAAACCTGGATGAATATGCCAAGGCCATCAAGGAAGCCGAACAGCGAGGATCGGTTGCCCTTCTGGTGAACCGCGGCAACACCAGCATCTACGTAGTGCTCAGATTACGCTAGAATCTGGCCGAAGTTCATGTATACTGACAACATCGATTCCACCTTAAACTGGAAAAGGTTTTTTCCATGAATGTCATTGAAAATGTCGATCAGGCAAGGCGTCTGGCCCGCGCAATTCTCTCGGATGTGGCGCTTTACAACCAGGAAAAGGTCCTTGAGGGGATCAAGTCGGACAATATCTTTGAAATCCTTGCCGGAGAACTGGAAGAAGGCAGGCAGCATTTTGCATCAAGAGTGTCACCGGAACTTGCTTCCTCGAACATTTACGAGCTTGCGGTCGTTGATGTCCTGATCAAGCGGGCCGGCAAGATAGAATCCACAATCTGGTAGATGAAAATAACCGACCCTTTCAAGGCGCGATCTCTGGTCGTGCCTTCGCTATTTCCGGAACCCCGCCGTGAATTTCATTGATATCGTTTTCCCCTCTGACAGGCCCAGCGAACGTCTCGATCAGTTCATTGCCGCCAGCTTTGCCGAACTTTCACGGGCAATGGTTCACCGGCTCATCGAATCCGGCGATATCAAAGTGGCTGGACTTCAGGCAAAACCCTCGATGAAACTTAAAGGGGGCGAGCGCATTTCCGTCAACATGCCTGCTCCGGAAGCATGCGAAGCCATCCCCGAAGATATTCCGCTCGATATCCTGTTTGAAGACCGCGATGTCGTAGTGATCAACAAGCCCGCCGGCATGGTGGTTCACCCCGGCGCCGGCAACCGGGACGGCACGCTGGTCAACGCACTGCTCGGGCATTGCAAGGACCTTTCCGGGATCGGTGGCTCGATGCGGCCCGGGATAGTCCACCGGATCGACAAGGACACGTCAGGCGTGATCATTGCGGCAAAGAATGATCATTCCCATCAGTCGCTCGCCATGCAGTTCAAGGAACACACGATTAAACGTATTTACCTGGCACTGGTTTTCGGATCACCCAAAACCGATTCCGGCCATATAACTTCAGCCATCGGCAGGCACCCGGTCGACCGGAAGAAGATGTCGAGCAAGGCAAGACACGGCAAACAGGCAGTTACCCACTGGCAGGTTGTGGCTCGCTACGAAGGGGTGACCCTCCTGAAGCTCAGACTTGAAACCGGAAGAACTCACCAGATTCGGGTTCACCTCTCGGAAGCCGGATACCCGCTGGTAGGGGATCAATTATACGGCAGCGAAGGGCGATTGGCATCAATCCGCAACACACGGGTCCGCGCTCTCCTGAAAGGCCTGACCCGGCAGGGACTTCATGCCAAGACCCTTGGCTTTATTCACCCTGCCAGCGGGCAGTATATGGAGTTCGACACCCCCCTCCCCGAAGATATGAACCACATCGTGGCGCAGTTGGCCGAAAGCACCGTGCAATAAGTCAAGGAGCAAGTTGATGAAGCAGATAAAAAACGGCAGAATTCATTATATCGAGCCGCAATTCATTTTAAGTACAAAGGGTATATCCGCCGGGTTTACAACCCGGCACGAAGGGGTATCGCGCCCCCCGTACAATTCCCTGAATCTTGGGCTTAATACCAATGACTCGCCCCACAATGTCCAGGGTAACAGGAGCCTGCTCGCCAGGGCTTTCGGTGCGAAACTGGAGCAGTTGCTCACCGTCACCCAGGTTCATGGCACCGATCTACTGGTTCTGGACAGCCCCAATCAGGACGTAACTCACTTTCTCAAACTGGAATGCGACGGCATCATCACAAACCAGCCGGGAATAATGATCGGTATCGGGGTTGCCGATTGCGCTCCGGTCCTTTTGCTCGATCCGGTCAAGCGCGTGATAGCGGCACTGCATTCCGGCTGGAAAGGCACGGCTGCCGGTATCGTCCATAAAGGGGTAGGGGCAATGGTAAATGATTTCGGCTCTAATCCCGCTGATATGGTCGCCGCCATCGGCCCTGCCATCGGTCCCTGCTGTTATGAGGTCGATGAACCGGTCCGGTCGGCGTTTTCCACCCAAGATGGAATTTGGGCGCACGCCGCGGTCGAACAGGCCAAGGGGAAATGGAAACTTGACCTTTCGGCAGCGATCAGACTCCAGTTGACAGCAGCCGGGCTGCAACCGGACAACATTGAGTCGTCACAGCAATGCGTATCCTGTGTTTCGGAACTCTTCTATTCTTACCGGCGGGACAAGGGCGAAACCGGTCGGCACCTCGGCTTCATCATGTTGAAATGAAACCCCGCTGGCGGATTTTTACCGTATTTGCGCTCCTGTACGGCCTGGCCTATTTTTACCGGGTTGCAATGGCAGTGCTTGCCGATGATTTCTCCAAAGAGATGTCGATCTCTCCGGCCCAACTCGGCACACTTTCCGGGGCCTTCTTTTATGCCTTTGCATTTACCCAGCTCCCTTTGGGCCCTCTTCTGGACCGCTTCGGCGGTAAGATCATCGTAGTTATCACCGGATTGATCACCACCCTTGGCGTTATCACCTTTGCCTTCTCAGCTGACTATAATCAGGCGCTGCTAGGCCGGGTACTCATCGGTATCGGCTCGGCAACGGTGCTGATGGGGGCTCTGCGAGTATTCACCAACTGGTTTTCAGGAGTTGAGTTCGGGCGAGTTTCCGGTTTCATCATCGCCATGGGGAACATCGGCAACCTGGCAGCCACAGCGCCGCTCGCGTGGGCATCAACCCACATCAGTTGGAGAACCATATTCCTTTGCGTTGCCTGCTTGCAGGCACTATTCCTGTTGCTGGCCCAATTTCTGGTCACCGAAACCCCGACGCCTTCAGAACCGCAACATCAGGCCTCCTCGTCAATAAAGCTCGATGGGGTGAAAGAGGTGCTTTCCAACCGCTCATACTGGCTGATTTCTTTTACCGCCTTCAGCTGGTATGCCTGCTACATGGCGGTGCAAGGGCTATGGGGCGGTCCGTATCTGATGGAGACAATCGGCCTTTCCAAGGTGGGAGCTGGTCGCGTCCTGCTGGCAACCTCGCTGGGCTTTCTAGTAGGATGCCTGTTCGTAGGAGTCATTACCGAGAAGTTGACTCATTCCCCCAAAAGGACGCTTTTCTGTGGGCAAGCCACGCTGGTGCTCTTCATGTCGCTTTTTCTCGGCCCGATGGAGCATATTCCGGCACCACTCCTGAATCCGGTCTTCTTTCTGATGGGACTGGCCGTTTCCTCAGGGGTCGCCGTGTATCCCCTTGTCCGGGAAAGCTTCCACCATGGCATTACTGGAACGGCGCTCACCTCGGTGAACTTCTTCATCCTACTTGGAGCAGCCACCACACAGCAGCTCATGGGAACGATAATCTCCCGGTTCCCTAAAACACCGATGGGGGCTTATCCTTCTGTTGCCTACCACCAGGCATTTATGCTGCCGATCTCATTACTCGCTATTTCAACCGTACTTTTTCTCTGCGTTCGCGATACCCGCAGGATGCCGCCTGCCGTTTTCTCTGGTCAATGATTTACCACTTTGTTATAAAAGGCAGTCGCTATATTAACCTTTAAATCGTTTAGGAGGCCTGGAATGATGCGTTTCTTCACTTTCCTGCTGCTTGCCCTGGTCGCTCTGTTTGCCACCGGCTGTTCGCACAATTACTACAATATTCCGCGCGAATCATACGAAAAGAAGGTTCGTACCCTCGGTGTAGCACCGCTGTTCACTGATGCCGATTCGGATATCCGTCATCCCGACCGTGATATGCTGGTCGCCCTGATAAAAGACTTCAACCGCAAGAACGAACCTGAACTTGTTGCCGGGATCAAGAACAGCGGCAACTATTTTAGCGTAACGCTCTTGAACGAAGATCCCGACAAGCTGTTCGCCAACATCTTTTTCCGCAGGGAAAAGCGCGATGACGCCGGAATTGTGTACAACAAGTATTTCTACAAAGGGCCGGAAATTCGTGAACTCATCACCAAGAACAACCTTGATGCCTTGCTGTTGCTTGTTGTCAGTGGAATTACCACACGCGAAAACATTTATTCCAGCAACCTGATGTCCAAACTTGAGGCCGACTACAATTACCTGACGATCAGCGGGCAGATTATCGACTCAGAAGGGAATGTTCTCTGGGAATTCCCCAATTTCCGGCAGCGCCGGCTTTCATACCCGAGATTCATTGCTCTTCAGTACCCGGACTTTGACGAAGCCAATGCAAATGAGACCGACAAGGTCGACGTCAAGTTCAAGACCGTCCAGGGTATAAACAGGTCCCTGGGGAAGAGCTCGCCATCCCAGTTACGCAGAAATGCGGCGGTCTCTGACGTTTACGCCTCGATATTCGATGAGATGGTTGCCATGCTGCGCCACCCGACAAGCCCGTTCGGCGGGGAAAAGAAGGAAAGTCCGCCCGCCCAGCCCCGGCAACAGCCGCCAGCTGTTGAAAAGCCGCCTGTTACGGCCCCTGCCGACCCGGTAGCACCTACAAGCACAACGGCACCCCCGCCGCTAACAGTGCCGGCCAAAACTGAATCGCCTGCACCAATTGTTCCTCCTCCCGGTTCACCACCAGCCGAGCCGATTGCTTCACCATCGATTGCCCCCGCCAACTAGGTTCAAATATATCTCTTTACCAAAGGCCCGCCCTGATTAACAGGTCGGGCCTTTTTGTGCCAATATTGACACACCGCAATCCCCCTGTGCCATTTGTTGCACAATACGAAAATATTGGCTATTATAGGCCAAATCATTTCGAGCAACGGGCAATTCGAGGAGCAGCATGCAACCGATCGTAACACTTACCGACAGATGCAGAAAATGTTATTCCTGCGTACGGAGCTGTCCCGTCAAGGCACTCAAAATTGAGAAGACCCACCCCGAGATAATTTTCGACCGCTGCATCGGTTGCGGCAACTGCCTGGAGACATGTCCGCAGAATGCCAAGGTAATTGCCGACAAAGTCAGCACAACCGAACGGTATCTCGCTTCCGGCGAGCCGGTCATTGCCGTGCTCGGCTCCTCGTTTCCTACTTTTTTTCATCATGTTTCTCCTGGCCAGCTTGCCAGCGGATTAAAGAAACTGGGCTTTGCCGAAGTGCATGAAGGTTCTTTTGGGTCGGAACTTATAGCCCCGGCATATGCAAAGGCAATAGAAACCTCGACCATGCCGCTCATCTCGTCCCATTGCCCGGCTGTGGTCGACCTGATCGAACGACACTACCCGAAGCTGATCGAAAACCTTGTACCCGTGGTATCGCCAATGGTTGCAATCGGGCGTTTTATCAAGAGCGCAAGCAGCCAGCCCTTGAAGGTTGTCTACATAAGCTCTTGCATTGCCGCGAAATTTGAAATTCAGTCCGAAGGCGCTGCAGGCGCGATTGACGTGGTCCTTACCTATCAGGAACTCAATGGAATGTTCAGATCGCGTTCGATCTCGCTTCCCGCACTCACCGAGACCCCTTTTGATGGGATTCAGCCGCATCAGGGCCGCCTGTTCCCGATCACCACCGGCTCTTTCAGCGCCCTGTCCATAGCCACTAACCCGCTTGACACAGACGTCGTGACTGTCAGCGGCGAAGTCAACATCATGGGAGTAATCGGCGATCTGGCTTCGGCTCGAATAACCCCAAGAATAGCCGATCTCCGTTTTTGCTATCACGGCTGTATCGGCAGTCCCTGTGAAAACAGAGAGATAACAGAGTTCTTCAAGAGGAAGCTGATAATTACCCATTACCAAAAGAACTTCCCCTACCGTACTGCGGAAAAATATGTGGTAAAACGCGACCTATGGAATACAGCAAGGAGCTTTGAGAACAAGCATGTCAAGCTCCCCTCCCCGCGGGGGGGCGACATCAAAACAGTCCTCCAGACCACCAACAAATTCACTCGAAAAGACGAGCTGAACTGCCGTGCCTGTGGATACAAGTCATGTCGGGAGTATGCAGTCGCGGTTTTCCAGGGACTTGCAAACCTTGCGATGTGCCTACCCTATAATGTCCAGAAGCTTGAGGAAGACCGCGGCCTTCTTATCCAGAAATATGAACTGGCGCGCCGCGAACTTGAAAAGGAATACGGCGATGAGTTCCTGGTCGGGAATGATGAAAAGACCGTAGAGGTTGTCGGCCTGATCAAGCAGGTTGCCCCAACACCGACCACTGTCCTGATCAGAGGAGAATCAGGCACCGGCAAAGAGCTTGCGGCCAGGGCGATCCACAAATACGGCCTCAGAAACGACAAGCCGCTCGTCACCCTGAACTGCACCACTTTGACCGATTCGTTGTTGGAGAGCGAGCTCTTCGGCCACCGAAAGGGGTCGTTCACCGGCGCGTTGGCCGACAAGAAAGGGCTTTTCGAAGCAGCAGATGGAGGAACCATCTTTCTTGACGAGATCGGCGACATCACACCGAAACTTCAGGCAGAACTGCTGCGAGTCCTAGATACCGGCGAAGTAAGACCGGTCGGAGGAACCCAGTCAAAGAAGGTCGATGTGCGGCTGATCGCGGCAACCAACAAGAACCTTGAAGAAGGGATTCGCGATGGCTGGTTCCGGGAAGACCTGTTCTATCGGCTCAATGTCTTTACCATTACCATGCCCCCATTGAGAGAGCGTATGGGATCGCTCCCCCTCCTTGTGCACCACTTTCTCGAAAAGGCGCGTAAAAAGCTCAACAAGAACATTGTCGGCATCGAAGATCGCGCCATCAAGGCAATGATGCAGTACCAGTGGCCTGGAAACATCCGAGAGATGAAGAACGTCCTTGAAAGAGCCGCGGTGCTTACGCACGACGAGCTTATCAAACTCGGCAATCTGCCTCTGGTTTTTGCCGAAAACTATGCTGAGGGCGCCACCGATCCCCCGGATCTCCGCTCATTCAAAAATGAAAGAGAGCCGCACGTATTGCGGGTCGAAAAGAAACTGATTCAGCGTTACCTGTCAGATTCGGGCGGAAATGTTTCCAAAGCGGCCATGCTGGCAAACATCCCTCGCCGCACCTTTTACCGCCTGCTTGATAAGCATGGACTGAAAGGGCGCCACGAAAATCTACCGGAGAATTAGCCCCTTCACCTTACTGCCACTGCACCCCTCTCTCAACCTGTGCCAGCTGTGACAAAATTCCCCACTTTTCGCCAGACCGTGCCAAATGCGGCACACTTTGTATACACAATAGCAGCCCACAGAATCCCTAGCAATTATTATAGCCTTTAATATCAGCGAGTTATACACCATTAACTCGATTGGCACACCATTAGCATTAATGAGACAAGTTGCTCAACTAAAAACAAAACCACTGAAAAAATAAGGAGGCGATCACGATGGGGAAAATGAGAGAAAATCCGCGCTACAATGTTATTTCAATGAGGATTAGTGACGATGAGAGGGCCACCCTTGATGAAATCATGTACTCAACCAACAAGAGCGTTTCGCAGCTAATGCGAGAAGCTATGGAGATAATAAAGCTTCAGGCGAACACAAATATCAGAAAAGCTGCCTGAGGCTTAAAGATAAAGGCCTCGCACAGAGGCCTTTCTTATTTACTTTACACGCCAGGTTGTGCCTTTCGGTCCATCGAGAAGTTCTATCCCTTTTCCCAACAGAAGATCCCTGATTTCATCACTCCGGGCGAAGTCTTTAGACTTTCTTGCCAATGCCCGCTCTTCAATCATCTTTTCGATCTCTTCCTCAGCAATGGCAAGGCCTTCCACCTTCCGCCCTTTTATTCTCAGAATGTAGTCCTCGGGCGCGGAAGAGAATATGCCCAGCACATTGCCGACATCCGAGATATGCTTGCGGGCCATCCTGAGGAGTTCCTGCCGGCTTGCTGAAACCGGGCGCACCTCGGCAAGAAACCGGTTAACTGAGCGCACAAGCTCAAAAACAGTTCCAATGGCCAGGGCAGTATTGAAATCATCGTCCATTGCATCCCGAAAGCGGCCGCTAAACGTAGAGACCTTTTCCGTCAGCTCGGTTTCCGCTTCAACAATAGAGGAATGCTCATCGACACAGTTGGCTGAAATCGCGCCATCAATACCGGCCAGGGCCTTGTAGATTCGCTCCAGACCAGATTCTGCCTCACTGAGGTTCTGATCGGAAAAATCAATTGGCGACCTGTAGTGTGCAGACAGGAGAAAAAACCTGAGCACCTCGGCATCATAGCGGGAAAGCACTTCCTTGATGGTAAAGAAGTTACCCAATGATTTACTCATCTTTTCGGCATTGATGTTTACAAAGCCATTATGCATCCAGTATCTGACGAATTGTTTGCCGTTGGCAGCCTCGGACTGGGCAATCTCGTTTTCGTGATGGGGGAAAACAAGATCCTTGCCGCCACCATGGATATCAAAGGTCTCGCCAAGATATTTCATGCTCATTGCAGAGCATTCGATATGCCATCCGGGCCGGCCGCCCCCCCACGGAGATTCCCACGCAGGCTCACCGGGCTTTGACGCTTTCCAGAGGGCAAAGTCCATCGGATTTTCTTTCCGCTCATCAACATCGACACGGGCTCCTGCCTGCATATCATCCAGGTTGCGCTTGGAGAGCTTTAAATATGCAGGAAATTTGGCCACCCGGAAATAGACATCACCGTTAACCTCATAAGCAAACCCCTTTTCGACCAGGCTTTGCACGATCGCGATGATTTCAGGAATATGCCCGGTGGCTTTCGGCTCATGGGTAGGGATCTGAATGCCGAGGGCGGTCATGTCCTTGTTGAACTCAACGATGAAACGCTCCGCCACTTCATGCCACGGGATGCCCTGCTCGTTTGCCCTCTTTATGATCTTGTCATCTATGTCGGTATAATTCCGGACATAAGTCACGTCAAAACCACTGTACTTTAGATACCGATAAATCATGTCAAACGCGACATAGGCCCTGGCATGTCCGATATGGCAGTAATCGTAAACCGTGACCCCGCAGACATACATCTTTACTTTTCCGGGCTCAAGGGGGACAAACTCCTCCTTGCCACCGGTCATTGTATTATAGATACGAAGTGTCATGAAATACCCCGAAAATAAGATTCCCCTTTTCCTACCACATCAGGAAAGTCATGTGAAGACAATTCCTTTCTCCAGTGAAAGGCGGTCAGGAGGAGAAAACTAGGACCTTTTCCACCTCGGCCACGATTCCTGTCGGGGTAAACGGTTTATGAATGTAGCCGTTAACCTTGGATTCTACAACAAGCCGCTGCAATTCATCCTCAGGCTTGGATGACATGAGCAGAATCGGAATATTACGGCTGAAATCCCACTCCTTCAACAATTTAGCCTTCTCAGTACCGTCAAGCATCGGCATCATAACATCAATTACAATAAGGTCCGGCTTGTTCTGGGAGAAAATGATCTTATTCGCCTCCATGCCGTTAGTTGCGGTAAAAACGGTGAAACCTGCCGCCTCCAGCGGATCGCGTGCCATCTCAAGCACCAATTCGCTGTCATCAATGATCAGTATCTTTCTTGTCGTCATCACATCCCCCATTTCCAGAAGAATTCCGGATAATCAGCCGGTAAAAGTAAAGCAACAAAATGAGGGGATTACCCCGAGTTAATAAGCTCTTCTACCAGCGAGAGCAACAGCCCCTGGTCAAAATCCCCTTTCGTCATATATGCCTTGGCACCGGCCTCAAAGACGAGATTCCGGTCTTCGCTGCTGCTCAGTGAAGATACCATGACAACGGGCAACTGACGGTGTTCAGGCATGGAAAGCACCTTCTTTACCAGCTCCAAACCACTGATCCCCGGCATTTCGATATCTGAAATCATCAGGTCGAAACTGCCTGAGGCGAGTTTCAATAATGCGCTTTCTCCTGAATCAGCCGTTTCGACGCGATATCCGTTTGCCGAAAGGATGCTCTGCTCGATTGTGCGCGAGGTAATGGAATCGTCGACCACCAGGATCGAACCTTTTGTTTGTGACAATCTGGCGGGCAGGGAAAACTGTCCAAATGTCGTTGCCCCCCTGCCTGAAGCCACAGCAAACAGGTCATGCACATTAAGGATAAATACGGGATCACCATTGCCAAGCACAGTGGCACCCTGGATAAAATCCGCACGGACAAGTTGTCGTCCGAAGCCTTTAATTACTACCTCTTCATCCCTGAGTATGGAATCTACCGAAAAGGCAATCTTCTCGCCCTTTAGTCCCAAAACGATCGCCTGAAGCTTTACATCCCCGGAATGAATCTGCGAAGCCGGAAGTCCGAGCAGAGCCGACAAGGATAATAGCCGGACGAAAACGCCATGCAGGTAAATGCCGGCATCCCCCTGTTCCCCGCAGATATCGCATTCTCTAATCTTTACGACCTCGACAACAGAAGCGATCGGCATGGCGAACAGTTCTCCAGAGCAGTTAACGATCAAGGACTGGACAAGGGAGAGGGTCAAGGGGAACTGCACCGAGATTTCAAAGAAACGGTTCGGTTCGCTTGCCAGGGTAATATCACCCTTCATCTTTTCAAGGATTGAACTGACGACATCCAGCCCGACTCCCCGGCCGGCCAGGTCCGTCACGGCATCGGTCGTGGAAAAACCGTGCCGCAGTGTAAAGTACAGGGCATCGTTATCGTCGACACCCTTGGCTGAATCAGCATCCAAAACCCCTAGATCTATGGCTTTGCGTTTGATCAAATCGGCATTCATGCCCCTTCCGTCGTCTCTTATGGTGATCCTGGCATGATCGCCCTTGTGGGATGCAGTGATGCGAATCGTCCCGTGTGCCGGCTTGCCGGCTGACTGCCTCTGTTCCGGGATTTCTATGCCGTGAACAACGGCATTATTGATGATATGGACCAGCGCCGGTTTAAGCGCATCCAAAACCCCGCGGTCAACCTCAATCTGCCCCCCTCGAACCTCAAGCTTCACATCCTTGCCGACAGATCGGGAAAGATCCCGGATACTTCGTTTGAAATCATCGGTAATGCTGTTTAGGGGCAGCATCCGAAGAGCGAGTGCTTCGCTGTGCGAGAGCTGCACCAAACTTTGCAGTTGTTGCAGATCATCCTCAAGCTCGCGCTCAATGATTTTGAGGCCGGATTTCAAAGACGGATTCTCGGCTTCACGAGCAACGGCTTTCACAGAGGCAAGCCTGTCCTCAAGCCTTTGGCGGCAAATAAACAGTTCTCCGGCCAGATTTATCAACCGGTCAAGGGTTTCGACCTTGACTTTCACGGTATGGCGGTCCATCGCCCCATCTGACTGTTGCGGCAGGATGGCGGCAACAAATTCTTCATCCTTGAATCCGGCGAGAAACTGTTCAACATCAATTGGCGGAGTTGCGTCCGTTATTAATGCCGAGGTCAACCCGGCGATAGCATCACATCCCTGAAGCAGGCGATTTGTAACTGAATCGTCAACCGCTTTTTCGCCTGACTCGATCTCCTTGAGATAGTCCTCCATCGCGTGGGCAATGGAGCTGATCCCTTCAAAACCGAGCATCCTGGCAGAACCTTTTATAGTGTGGGCGTTACGGAGAAGATGTCGGACAAGCTCGGTGTTGTCAGGCTCTCTCTCCAGAAGCAGCAGACCCTCTTGGAGAGATTTCAGATTGTCCTGTGATTCGCGGACAAAGATGTCGAAGTACTTCTTGCTCATCTAGGATTCTTGTTCAATCTGATTCTTGAGCTTGTCGGCAGAAGCCATTATTTCCGCAATGGAGCATTCGGTAACCATGGCGTTCATCTCCACCTCTTTGGCCACATCCTTGACCTGATTCATGGCTGAGGCCATCATTTCGCATGAGGCTGTCTGGTTCTGGGTTGCCTGTGCGATTTCCTTAGCGGCCCGCGAAGTTTCTTCAACCATCGATATTATCGTGAAAAATGCCATTTGTACCTTGTCCACAAGGCTGCTGGCATTGTCAACCCCTTTGATACCCTCCTCGGTTACCATAATGGTTGAATTTGTCGACTTCTGGATCTCCTCGATCAGTTCCCGTATCTGCATGGTCGCCTCAACTGTTCTGGCGGCAAGCCGCTTGAATTCCTTGGCGACAATGGCAAAACGCTTCCCGGCCTCTCCGGCTCCGGCAGCCTCAATGGCAGCGTTCAAGGCAAGAAGGTTGGTTTGATCGCTGATCTCGTCAATGATCTCGATAATCCCCCCGATCTTCTGGCTGTTTTCCCCCAGGCAAAGCATACTTTCGGCAATCCCCTGAACCTGCCCCTTCAGCCGCCCCATGCCGTCTATGGCATTGCTGACATGTACGGTGCCGTTGGTACAGCTCTCATTGTTGTTATCGGCAATGATCTGGACGTCAAGGGCGGTATCCATGATCTGCTTGGCTGTCGTGGCAATATTCTGGGCAGCTTCGGAAACCTCCTCGACGGTAAGCGACTGGGCGGTTGCCCCGGCAGATTGCTTGGCAGAAATGTCCTGCAGATGAGATGAAGACACCGAAAGCTGTCCAATTGCTTCACGGATAGAATCGATCAGCCGCGAGCTTTTCTCAATCTCCTCTTTGAGGTTTTTGACTATTACGGTTGTCATAGTGTTGAATGCCTCGGCAAGAGTGCCGATCTCATCGTTGCTCTGGATCAATACCTCTTCTTCAAGTTCCCCTTCCGATATCCGGCGCGCAGCTCTGGTCAAGGCCAGAAGCGGCCTGACCATCCGGTTCAGTACGATATAGATAGTGACGCTGGCGACCAGAAGCATGATCATCATGGCAATTATGATCTGGAACCGTAATGCCGCAATCTTCTTCTCTGTCTTGACCATGGAGTAGCCGATTCGGAACCCTCCCCAATGTTTGCCGTGGACATAAACAGGTGCTGAGATGTCCCACATCCGCTCCCCCGTATCACGGTTATAGACCTGTTTGAGAAGCGGTTCACGGTTTTTTGCCGCTGCGAGCCCGACCGGGTCATTAAACAGGCGCTTGGTCCGGTTACCGACCTTGTCCTTTTCCCGGTCTCCGGTCAAAGGGAGCGAATATTTGCTGTTATGGGTCGGAAGATAGCCATTTCTGTCGACCAGGACCGCAAAGACCACCTGCTCGTCTTTGAGGAATTCGTCCTCAATATCGCGGATAGCGCTGTCCAGATATTTATCATATCGGGTATGGAACTTCTGCGGGTCTGTGCCGGGGATCGCGACGTAATTTTCGTCGAACATCTCGGCGATAGTGAAATTACCGTTGGCTACTGCCTGCTCGATGATATGGGCCATAACCCTGGCGCCGGTGAGAGCCTCGATTCTCCCCTTCTCCAGCAGTTCAGCCTCCATGTTAATGGTACGCGCCTTTACGAAATAGACCGTAAAAAGAGACATGATGATTATCATGACGACAATCAATATGAAAGAAATCTTAACCGAGAGTTTACGAGTCATGTTCAGTTCCAATTTCCGAGATGAGTTCCTCGCCAAAAAGAGAGGTCTGATTTATTATGATTTCCGGAGAATTGAGCAAGCAGGAGATATCGAGGAGTTTTATTGTGACGGAATTGGCCTGAAACTCCCCTCTTATGAACGGTGCCGGCAAGTTGCCGTCATTATTACAGGAAGGAGAAAAACTACTAAAAGAGAGGTCTGTAACTTCGAGCACGGCATCGGTTAAGATCCCGGTTTTGAAGAGAGGTGACTTGACGATAAGGAGCCGCGATGATTTTCCCGGCAGAGATGGAGGGAGTCCTAATAAGGGGCAGATATCTATCGCAAGGGTTATTTCCCCGTGCAGGTTAAAAACACCGGCAAAGACCCCGGTTAACCTGGGAACCTTTACCAGCTTGGGCATCCGGATTACTTCAGAAGCAAAGGGGGTTTCAAACGCGAACAGTTCGTTCCCCAGCCTGAACAGTACGCATTCCAGCAACTCCTGCGGAGTTGCTGCCGATTCTGTCAATTCCTGCCAGTATTCATCCCGCATCCCATCCAGAATGGATACAATGCTGGATGGGAACTTGTCATCCGCCATGCCGCCTCACCTGCTCTCATTAATTCAGGTGGGAGTATACCACATTATTTCAACTTGGCGATTTCAACCAGGAATCACGTAGAGTCACCGTCCGGTTGAAAACCGGTTTGCCGGGCATGGAATCATGCCGGTCCGCACAGAAATAGCCATTACGCTCGAACTGAAAGCGCTCCTCAGGCGCCGCATCACCAAGGGATTGCTCCAGTTTGCAGTCGGGAAGAATTTCTATAGCTGCCAGATTTATAAGCGCTTTCCAATCATCTCCGGCTGGGCTCGGAACAGAAAAGAGCCGGTCATAAAGACGGACCTCGGCGCTAAGTGCATGAGACGCCGACACCCAGTGGATTACCCCTTTGACTTTCCTTTCTGACCCGGGCATGCCGCTCTTGGTTTCCGGATCATAGGTGCAGCGGATCTCCCGGATTTCACCCTTGTCATCCTTAACCGCACCAATGCATTTGATAATATATGCGTTGCGCAGCCGAACCTCCATACCGGGAGAAAGCCGCTTGAAACCTTTGACCGGCTCTTCCATGAAATCGTCGTTTTCAATCCAGAGTTCGCGGCTGAACGGCACCTGACGACTTCCCAGCTCAGGCTTTTGCGGATGGTTGGCAACTGTAAATGATTCGACAACCCCTTCGGCATAATTCTCGATGACGAGCTTCAATGGCCTGAGAACAGCCATGGCACGGGGGGCGCGTTCGTTCAGGTCTGCCCGTACCGACTCCTCAAGGATGCTCATGTCAATCCACGAGTCACTGCGCCCGACCCCTATTGTGTCACAAAAGGACCGGATCGACTCAGGCGTGTATCCCCTCCTTCTTAGTCCCACCAGAGTGGGCATCCTCGGGTCATCCCAACCGGAAACATCCCGATCCTGCACCAGTTGCAGCAGCTTGCGCTTGCTCATCACGGTGTATGACAGGTTGAGACGGGCGAATTCATACTGTCGCGGCTTTGCCGGCACCGGAAGATTTTCGAGAAACCATTCATAGAGAGGCTTATGATCCTCGAACTCAAGGGTACAGATAGAGTGGGTTATCCCTTCTATGGCATCGCTCTGTCCATGGGCAAAATCGTACATCGGGTAAATGCACCATTTATCGCCGGTGTGCGGATGAGATGCGTGGATAATCCTGTAAATCACCGGATCCCGAAGGTTAATATTCGGAGATGCCATGTCAATCCTGGCACGCAATACTTTTGCGCCATCAGGGAATTCACCACCCCTCATTCGACGGAAAAGATCCAGGTTTTCTTCGGCTGAGCGGCTCCGGTAAGGGCTTTCCTTACCAGGTTCAGTCAGGGAACCCCGGTTTGCCCGGATCTCTTCCGCTGCCTGATCGTCAACATACGCCTTGCCTCCCTTTATGAGAAACTCAGCCCATTCATAAAGTTGATCAAAATAATTTGACGCATAATAAAGGTGATCGCCCCAATCAAAACCGAGCCAATGGACACTCTCCTTGATCGATTCAGTGTACTCGACATCCTCTTTGGCCGGATTTGTGTCATCGAATCTTAGATGACACCTGCCGCCAAAATCGCGGGCAAGTCCAAAGTTCAGACAAATTGATTTGGCATGGCCGATATGGAGATAGCCGTTCGGCTCCGGCGGAAAACGAGTGACAATTGCCCGGTGCTTGCCGCTAGCCAGGTCGTCGGAGACAATGGTGCGGAGAAAGTTTGCTGGTATGTTCGTTTTGTCGGCTGAATCTGACATCTATTCCCTCGTTGGTCCTATTTTTTAAGCATCAACGCCACGGCGTAAGAAGCGATCCCTTCGCCGCGGCCGCAAAAACCGAGTTCTTCGGTGGTAGTAGCCTTAACGTTCACCTGGTCGACAACACTATTGAGCGCCCGGGCAATGTTTTCCCGCATTAACTGGATGTGGGGGGCCATCTTCGGACTCTGGGCCACAATCGTCGCGTCAACGTTGCCCAGCTGATACCCTTTGGCCTCGGCAAGTTTCCCGACATGCTCAAGAAGCTTGAGGCTGTCGGCACCTTTGTAGCGCGGATCGGTATCGGGGAAATGTTTACCGATGTCCCCTTCGGCAATAGCACCGAGAATAGCATCAGATATGGCGTGCAGAAGGACATCGGCATCCGAATGCCCGAGCAGCCCCTTTTCCCAGGGGATATCAACTCCTCCTATTATCAGCTTCCGCCCTTCGACCAGGCGATGAACGTCGTAACCATGACCTATTCGCATTGCCATCCCTTTATTCCCGATCCCTACCCCCGGCACTCAGAAAGGCCTCTGCCAGAACCAGATCCTCGGGGGTGGTAATCTTTATGTTGCGGTAGTCGCCCATGACAACTCTCACCTTTCCGCCAAGCCTCTCAACCAGAGAAGAATCGTCTGTGCCGAGAAACTGTTCTTCTTCGGCCTTTTCATGGGCAGTGCGAATGATGCCATACCGGAAAGCCTGTGGGGTCTGCGCCTGCCAGATCGTCTCGCGCGGTGGAGTTTCGCGGATCAGAGAGTTTTCCACCACCTTGATGGTGTCTTTAGCAGGAACAGCCACCAGAGCGCCATCGGATGACTGTGCCGTTTCAATGGCTTTCTCGATGATATCCGGCGTGATGAAAGGACGAACACCATCATGAATCAGGACCACGTCATCTTCAGAGGCATCTGTCACGGCCCGCAGCCCGTTCAACACCGAATGTTGGCGCTCCGCTCCACCAGGCACTATGGTTCTGACTTTGGCAAACCGGTGCGCAGTCACTATCTGCTCTTGGCAAAACGGTATCTCTGCCGCAGGGGTAATGACATATATCTCGTCAACAAGCGGAGAGGCTTCAAAGACAGCTATCGTGCGGGCAACAATCGGCACCCCGGACAGAAACAGGTACTGCTTGTTGATGCCGGCACCCATCCTTTTCCCCATCCCGGCGGCGGGGATTAGAGCGATTACTTTCATGTCGGACCCATAATGATCAATAAAAAAAGTGGCTAATTATACGGATGCAGATTTGAAATGGCCAGCTAAAATTGAGGATTACTCCGCCGGGCATTTATATGAAAGCGCTTGTGAAAAGAGGAGTTGTGAAGAATAAGTTATTACTGCCCCGGGGTAAAGCGTTACCTGGAGCGATGCACTAATAAACTCGGATTGCCCGGAAGAATAATGGCCTATAGATCCATATGCAGCATTGCCGAGCGGTCCGAAGGCTTCATACCGGGAGAAGAATCCGCTCCCATCAGAACTCTTCCGCCATATTCCGCATTCTTTCTGACAAGTTTTTCTGCAGCCGCAGGGTTTTTCTTCCGGAAAGCCTCGATGATCTTTTCATGTTCCTCCACAGAGATCTTCATCCTCCCGGGAATGCTCAAAGAGGCAAGCCGTAACCGCTGAAACTTGTCGACCAGGCTGTTGATCATATCATACAGCTTTTCATTGTTTGCGGCCTTGATAAACAGGTCATGAAAATCGTTATGCACCTTAAAGAACTGTTTTACATCGCTCCCTTCGGCAAGCAGCGACAGTTTGGTATTTATCGTTTCCAGCTTTTCAATTTCCTTAGTGGAGATATTCTCACAGGCGCGTTTCGCCGCATAACCCTCCAGAATACTCTTTATTGCATAAAACTCTTCTACATCCTTCTGGGAAAAAGCCGCCACAACAGCGCCTTTTCTCGGAATGACCTTTAGATATCCCTCTGATTCCAGCTGACGGAATGCCTCACGGATAGGCGTACGGCTTATCCCGAAACGATCTGCGAGTTCAGGTTCCGCAACCTTTTCGCCCGGCTTCAGAGAACCTTTGATGATGGCATCACGTATCGTCTCAAGGATTCTTTCCCGCAGAGTCAGGTGTTTTTCAAGATTTTTTTTCATGATCATTTTCTCCGGAAAGAAATTTCGCAAATTGTATACAGTATACATAAAAAGTCAAGAGCTCTGTTTTCCTGACAACAAAGGCGGTTCACCGTTTTTCGCTTTCATCTCTGCGGCTTGCATTTTCTTGGATGCGATAGTAAGCTTTGCCGCAAGGAGCAGCTAATGGACCCGGTAAGACACCTGAAAATTTCATTTTCAGTATTGGCGGTTCTTGTTTCCGTCGGCGTACTCGGATATATGTCCATAGAAGGCTGGCGTTTTCTGGATGCCCTTTACATGACAATAATCACCCTCGGGACCGTAGGTTTCAGGGAGGTCCATGAGCTGAGCGATTCCGGTAAAATATTCACCATTGCCCTGGTAATTTTCGGGGTAAGCGTTTTGGGATACATTGTCGGCAGTCTTGCTCAAATCATGTTTGAAGGGCAGTTCCAGAGAATCATAGGGAGGAAAAAAGTGGAAAAGATGATTGATGCCCTTTCGGGCCACTATATCATTTGTGGTTACGGCAGGATGGGCTCACTCATCTGCCGGGAATTTGCCGCCAAACCACTCCCTTTTGTCGTCGTGGAAAAAAACGGTGACATCATCGAAAAGATCAAGGATGAAGGGTACTTATACCTGCATGGCGACTCTACAGATGATGAAACCCTCCTCAGAGTCGGCATTAAGAGGGCCAAAGGACTGATTTCAGTGGTAACATCCGACACGGAAAACGTCTATATAACCCTTACTGCTCGCGGGCTTAACCCCGATCTTTACATCCTGGCCCGGTCAGGGGAAGAAGGTTCGGAAATAAAACTGAAGCGAGCCGGGGCAAACAAGGTCGTTTCGCCCTATCATATTGGCGGCAGCAGAATGGCTCAGGCGATATTGCGCCCGAATGTAGTCGATTTCATTGAAATTGCAACCGGAAGGGAACACCTTGACCTGCAGATGGAGGAGATAGAAATTCCCCAGAAATCACGTTTTGCCGGCGAAACCCTGGTCAGTTGCGGTTTCCGTAAAGAAACCGGCGTCATCATCATCGGGGTGAAAAAAGCTGACGGCAAGATGGTATTCAATCCTCATTCGCACACCAAGCTGGAAGAGAGCGACACCCTGATAATCCTCGGTGAACCCGGAGCAATAGACAAGCTTGAGCTATTAATAGCCTCTCCCTCCTGACCGGAATCAAATCTCATCCATAAATGGAACTGAATCATGACAAATTACCTATTTGCCCATCTGCCGTATCGTTATCTCGGGGACTATATCAAATACATCCTGGAGAAACGGATCAACCCTGAGATCTTTTTTAATGCCGATGCCTTGGATAACCTTGTCATGGAGGAACTTGCAAGTTATGCAAAAGCCCTGCAGGCTGGAGGGATCTTATGTACCATTCATGCGCCATTCATGGATCTTAACCCCGGCTCGCCGGAGCCGCTGATCCGAAGAGCAACGGCCCATCGGTTCAGCCAGGTCATGGATGCTGCCGAGATTCTGAGACCTGTATCAATGGTCTTCCATCCGGGTTACGACCGATGGCGGCAGGGAGATAGCCAGCAGGAGTGGCTTGGGCATTGCCTCGACACTTTCAGACCGGTCTTGGAGCGAGGAATCCGGATCGGATCGGCCATTGCAATTGAAAACATCTTCGAAACCGAACCTTCTACCATCAAAGGCCTGCTGGATGCCATGGATTCTCCCTCCTTCAGGCATTGCTTCGATGTGGGGCATTGGAACCTTTTCAAAAACGTTTCTATGGAGGAATGGTTCTCAGTGCTCGGCACTTATATTGCCCATGTGCATGTTCACGACAATAACGGCAGCAGGGACGACCACCTTCCTATCGGCGACGGCAGCATAGACTTTGATCTATATTTCAGGCTAATGAAACAGTATGCGCCCGATGCTGTTTATACAGTCGAAGCTCACAACAGAGAAAAAGTTGAAATTGCGATGACCAGACTTAAGGAACACATATGACTGCGCAACTGAGTTTTTGCCGGCATGTTGACCAACTGGACTGAATGAACCCGGCAATGCCGCCGGTTAAAGGTGGTTTTGCGCCATGGTCACAGATACGGGGAGAACAGCTTAGCAATGCAATCTCTTATTTTTTCAAACATTGGTCGTCCGTCGACAGCGTCTAGCGTCTCTTCCCGTGAAATGGATACGGCATTGGCGAAATGGGAAGCCAGTGTTGCCGCCAGTTCCGTATCATAAACTTCCAGATTCAACTCAAAATTCAGCCGCAGGCTTCGGGGATCGAGATTTGCCGATCCGATCAGTGCCCAGATGTCGTCTACCAGAAACAGTTTAGTGTGAACGAAAGGGGGGGGCTGGTAATACACCTTCACCCCGTGCTGAAGTATCTCCCACAAATAGGCTCGGCTTGCCCAATGAACAAATGGGAGATTATTTATTTCCGGCAACACCAGAGTTACTTCTACCCCCCGCATCGCAGCGGTCACGAGCGAAGAGATCAACGCCCGGTCGGGTATGAAATACGGCGTCATGATCCGCACGCTTTTCCTGGCGCATGACACCCCCCCCATGATAAGCCAGTGGAGTTTACGGAATTCCTTGTCCGGGCCGTCGCTTACCGACCGAACCAGAGCTGCACCCTTTGCTTCAAGACGCGGGAAAAAATCCGGGGCACTTACCAACTCTTTTGCCACAAAATACCAGTCTTCGAGAAATACCCGCTGCAGATATGCCACGATTGGACCTTCCACCATAAAGTGCATGTCAGCCACCGGCAAGTTGCATTCAGGGATCTCGACCATGTGCCGCCCACCGATATTCATACCGCCGGTAAATGCTACGGCCCCGTCCACTACAAGGATCTTTCGGTGGGTTCGAAGATTTACATAACCTCCGTATCTCAGAGGGAGGAACCGTCCCAACTTGACCTTGGTACCTTTAAATAAACCACGGACAAGGGGTCTGGAATATTTTTCTCCAAGGCTGTCCACAATCAACCGTACATCCACTCCCCTTGAAGCGGCTTGAATAAGTGCGTCAACAAAAGTTCTCCCGACCCGGTCAGCGTCGAAAATGTAGGTTGATATATGGACTGACCGTTGGGAACCGCGTATTGCCTCCAGCATTTCCGGATAGGCGGCATCGCCATTGACAAGAGGGGTCAGGCGGTTCCCTTCAATCAGAGGTGCAATAACAACCCGGTCGGCAAGGATCATCAGTTCGTTAAGATGGATGGCGTTTTCAGGCAGAGAAAATGCCCTGGGGATTTCCGGGGTGCTGGCAAATCGGTCCCAACCAGCAACCCGGCGTCCGCTCTCCAACCACTGCCTTGCCCTCCTGTGGATCCGGTTAACTCCCATCGCCCAGTATAAAACCGGGCCTGCAAAGGGGAGAGTCAGGCATACCACTATCCACCCCAAAGCGGAACGGGGGTCACGCTTGAACAGAAGCGCGTGGCCTCCGCCTACGAGTGACAGTATAGTTGCAGCCCCAATCAAAATGGTCCAGAAGAGATGATCCATAGCACCTGTATTTGGCCGGGCACGGCCTTCACAACCCGCATTTTTCTCTGTTTAGCTTAATTCGGCGCCGTGTTCTGTCAAGCGGAGAATCTCTGATCCAAGCAGTCCTGCAGACTTTATTACCTATTACTTCCACTCTTGATGTTTTACATGGGTGTGACTATACTTGACTTGAAGCTAGAAACGGCCACAACCCTTTGATTTAGCGGGGATATAATTTATGAACACGCTCAGGACAACTTTTCTCATGGCCCTGATGACCACGCTTCTTGTCATTGCTGGTGGAGCTATCGGCGGCAGACATGGCATGGCTTTCGCTTTGGTGATGGCTGCAGTCATGAATTTTGTAAGCTACTGGTTTTCAGACAAAATAGTTTTGGCAATGTACGGCGCGCGCCAGGTCGACGAAACGGAAGCGCCAGAACTGGTAGGAATGATCAGGCAGCTTTCCAGCCAGGCCGGAATGCCGATGCCGCAGGTGTATTGCATTGACTCCCCCACGCCCAACGCGTTTGCCACTGGTCGCAACCCGGAACATGCGGCAGTCGCAGCCACTACCGGGATCTTGAGGATTTTGACACGGGAAGAACTCATGGGGGTGATGGCACACGAACTGTCTCATGTGAGGCACCGCGACATACTCATCCAGAGCATTGCGGCAACCATTGCCGGAGCGATCACCTATCTGGCCAACATGGCGCAATGGGCTGCCATCTTCGGTGGCGGCCGCGATCAAGATGAAGAGGGGGGCGGATTCAGCATGCTCCTGATGGCAATCCTGGCCCCAATAGCAGCAATGCTCATACAGATGGCGATCTCCCGCTCCAGAGAATATGAAGCTGACCGCGGCGGCGCCGAGCTCGCCCACAACCCGCTTTACCTGGCCGGTGCCCTTAGAAAGCTGCATATGGCTAACCAGCAGATTCCTATGGACGCCAATCCGGCGTCGGCCCACATGTTCATCGTTAATCCGCTAACAGGCGGAGGAGTGATGTCGCTCTTTTCAACCCATCCTCCGATCGAAGAGCGGGTGAGAAGGCTTGAAGCGATGGTCTACGGCCAGAGGTAACAAACAGGTCCTTTGTCACGGCGCAGAGTTTATTACTGCGCCATTTTTTTGCCCAGCTACCAATGGAGACAACATGCCATTTGTTCTGAAACTCCTGCTCACTAACATGGTAATTCTCGGCTGCGTTCAACTGGGCAAGAAATTTCCCTCTCTGGCCGGATTGATAGCGACAATGCCGCTTACGACTCTGGCAGTTCTGTTGTGGCTCCATTCCGAAAACCCTACTGACAACAATCTCCTGACAGACTATACCTGTGGGGTCTTTTGGGGGATTATCCCGACTGCACTCTTCTTCGGTTCTGCCCTGCTGCTGCTGAAAAGAGGTATGCCCCTGCACCTGACCCTCTCCCTGTCTTTCGGGGCCTGGCTTTCTGCCGCCGCCTTGCACCAGTGGTTGTTAAAATGATGAGATTATTCGCTCAGATATTGTTTCTGCTGCTGATCCCGATAGCTTTATCGGCCAAGGAACCGTCATATCGATATGCCGTAGCCGTAACCCCCACCCCGGTGCTCAACTCCCCTGAATTTGCCGTTATCTTCGGCGGAGTACCCGGGAATCATATCAAGACCGACAGTTGCGGCCAAATGAGAGAGCTGGAATTCATAGCTCTCCCAGGAACAGTGTTCGAGATCAAGGATCAAATCGTTAACAATGCGTTCACATTCTACCGGGTGACAACAATCGATTACCCCTCGCCACCCCCGCAAGGACTGTTCATTGACAACCGTTTCGTCCGCACCAGCGAGGTCAGGCCCTCTTCGCGACGCTCGATACTGCCGCCAAAAGAACAGATTATCAAACAGCTGCGTGATGCAGCAGGAACTCCATACGTCTGGGGAGGCAACGTCAGGTCAGGCATTCCGGAGATTCGTGAGTATTACCAACTGAAATCTACTGAGTACCGAACGGGCAAGGACCAGTTGGCGGGACTCGACTGCTCAGGCCTGCTTTACGAAGCATCTGGAGGATCAACTCCCCGCAACACGAGCGAGCTGGTGCATTATGGTAAGGGAGTTGAGATTGACGGACTCGGGCCAGAGATGTTGGCGCAAATACTCAGACCGCTGGACCTGGTCGTCTGGCCGGGGCATGTTTTGATTGTCCTGGACAATGGGGAGATCATAGAGAGCCGGCTTAATTGCGACGGGCGGAAAAGTGGCGTAGTCATAAGGCCTTTAATGGACCGGCTCTCGGAAATAATGCGCGGGAGAAAGCCTTCAAATAATATTGTCTCCGGAAAGACTGGCAATAAGACATTTCTTGTCCGAAGATGGCATAATATCGGGTCGATGCAGAGCAAATGAAGGTTAGCGCCTCCGATCACCTCTACGTTCGAGTTCTGAAAGGACTTCGCGTCTCTGCATCTGGCTAAGCCGCTGAGAGTTATAAATATTACGTACTTCAGAGGTCTTGAAAGTGTGCAGCCAATTAGTAAACCAGACCAGCGGTGTCCTTGGATTGGTTAGTATTGCCAGTCTCAGATTCGGCATGTTTTTCCAGCGAGGGTGTCGCGCTATCAGTGAAATGCTTTCAGCAGTCGAAACCGAACTTCTGAGAAACTTAAATACCGCTCCTTCCTTCAATCGTGGGTTATCCAAACAGGCTGACAGCACACGCGGATCGGCTTCCATCAGGAGTTGCTCTACAACGGCAGCAGTAGCCCTATGGGCAAGAGTGATCTTGTTACCAAGCGGGGTTACTGGCAGGCGCTGAATAATTGACCTTTCTGCCGCTATTTTCTGATCATGGGTGATTCCCGGCAATGTACACAGGGTAACAAGGTCGAACAGGTAAAGATGAGGGAATATCTCGGAAAGTTGAGATGCCGGGGTAGCGGGGTGATGGGCGATTGCCATTTTTACTGCATGGCTTTCCTTGGCAATTTTGGTATTGCCGATTGACCGCAAAACATCTTCATGAAGGTCCCGCCTTCCCAATAATGCCAGTAAATGCGCTTCCTGGAGAAGAGGGTTTCGAAGGGCTGTCTTAACAACATCTGCTACTGGATCCTGCAAAACGGAAAAAAGCTGGTCAGAGCCTGCGGTTATGGCTTCATTCAGACGTTTTACAACGTCTTGGTCCAACCTCTCTGACCCCTTCTTTTCACTAGACATTTTAACCATTCACCTGGACGCAGCCATATATAATTAATAATATTCTCGCAGCTGCAACCATAAGCAATAAGTTCTAGGCCGGATCCTTACCGCATAAGCTTCTTGCTCCGAAATGAAGCAGCCCATCCGTTCTTACATATCATTATGCCCGGCTCCTTCTTCAAGACCCTGATGTTGCCAAAACTCTTCTGAGAGCTGACTCTTGCTGCTGCACACGCAGGAACCGTTCCAAAGGAGCCCGGCCTCTGCAAGATGCCCCTCGATCATTTCCAGCAAACTTCTATATTGCCGTGCCCTTCGGTATTCCTCAAGATAAATGACTTTTGCTCTATCCATAAGTCCCCCTGACCGCGAACGACAGAATATCTTCGATTACCGTCAAGGAGACATATCGACATGTGATGTTAAATCTTTACATATTTGGAAGGTTGATCCGGTGTGCAAAAAAAGGAGGGCAGTTAAACCCTCCTTCTTATCCAAGGAACGATGAAATCTCGATATTTTATTTGGCCGGACTTTGAGCTGGCACTTTTGACTTCTTCAGAGAACGACGTTCGGATATCTTTATTCTAATATCTTCATACTTCTTTTGTTGTTCCGGGGTTAAAATCGGTTTGACCTTTTCAAAGGTCGCATCGTTCAACTCGCGCAACTTTTCCCTTCGTTGATCCCGATTGAGTGTGTCATTCCCCGGCATCTTCTCCAACTGGGCAAATTCATCCTGTAATATCGGTTTAATTTTCGCCTGCTGTTCAGTGGAAAGGCCAAGGTCTTGCGTCATTCGGGCAAGTCGGCTATCAGGGTCATTATCCGTCATTTTAGGGCGTGCCTTGGTATCCCGTTGTTTGGAGCGATTTTCCTGAATTACCTGCTTGGCCATCTGGTGTTTCTTTTGCTGATCGGCTGAAAGGATCGGCTTGATCTTTTCGTATGTAGCTTCATTCAATTGCTGTAATTTAGCGCGCCGTTCTTCCCGAGTGTAATTGTCATCTCCTCTCAGAGCGTCAAGCTGTACACCCTCTTCTTCCAGAATCGGCCTGATTTTATTCTGTTGCTCTTTTGTCAAACCAAGGTTTCTCGTCATCAGGTTCAGACGCTTTTCGGGCATGTCCTGACTCATCCCAACCCGGCCTTTTACTCCCGGGCTTCGGCTCTCAACTCCCTGCGCTTCGGCGGTCTGGACGATAACGCTTTGCATGCACAATGCGAGCGCGGCTAATCCTGCCACTGCCACAATAATTTTTTTGGAATGAGCCATATGTGATCTCCTTTAATTATTTTACGTTTTATTTTACCATCAAACTCGGAACTTAATACTCTCATACGCAAAATTTCCAATAATCAATAGCTGGCGCCTGCACTTGAGCTTATCTTATAAACTAAGAATGGTGGGGGAATTTCTTAACAGGAAGCTATGAAAGGCAGCGACGCGGATATATCGGAATGTTTCATAAGCAGGTGACCACAGGAAGCTGCAAAAAAACACCCTAGTGACTAGGAGGGCAAGTCCACTAGGGCTTAATGAGAGCCCGAAGGCTCTCGCAATTATTTTATTCTTTTAATATATTATACCCACTAACCGGTTCTTATGCAAGGAACTGAATAAATCGGTAATGGCAGGGGAAGACTCCATACTAATCAATAATTCAGAGGATATTCCACTCGTGGTCATAGTTTGCCTGTTGGTTCAGACTATGATATATAGGACAAAATAGATTATAGGAGTAATGACAATGGGCCTCTCTCTTTCGGAGCAACAGTTGCTTACCGACTTCCGCCAACTCTCCCCAGATCAGCAGAATGAATTACTTATGCTGCTTGCAGGTCTTAAACGAAAAGAAGGCAGTGATTACCCCGATGTAGCACCCGCAAACCAGTGTGCTCTGAAAAATGAACCTGAGAAACATCCGGAACAAGACAGTGACCAGATATTCACGGAATAGCCTATCAACCATCCTCACCTTATTAGTCTGTTGCCTGTTCCTGTTGCCACTCTCAGCTTCTTATGCCGCATTGCCTCCGCTGTCATCTCCGCCACTGGGAGACCGCTGGTTCAGCATATCGATGAATGGCGATAAAGTCGGTTTTGTTCACTTAAATGTCGCCAAGACAGCGGAAGGTTTTACGATAACCAGCGAGGGGAGTGCAAAAATGCTTGTCCTCGGGTTCTCCCGAGAAGCTTCTGCCCACGAACGGTATTACCTGAACCGTGACCTGACGCTCAAATCGTTCGAGGTCGAACAGATAATCGACAAAAGCCCTTTAAATCTTAGTGGCACGGTTTCCGGCCGCAGTATAAAGGTAACAACGTTTACAAAAGGAGGCAAAAATGAAAAGACCCTCAAGGCAAAGGGCGCAGTTTATCCTCCTCCCGTTCTGAACCTCTATCCGCTGCTCAAAGGTTTTGCCCCAGGCAGGAAATACTCTCTCCAAGTGCTTGATGTCGAAACGGTTAAACTCAAAGATGTTGTAATAAATGGGGTAGCAGTTGAAAAGCGTAACGGCATGGACACCCTTCACATGCAGAATGATCTTTATACCTTTGTGGATAACGACATCTGGGTTGACTCTTACGGAAATACCATCGAGGAATCTGTTCGAGACGGCCTGATAATAACAAGATCAGAAAACCCAGACATAGCGGTAAATTTACTTTTTGAGGATGTAGTTGCCAAAAAAGATCTTGTTCTGGATTTCAGCCTGGTCAGGATTGACCATGAGCTCCCAACCCCGGAAAAGCTCCGCAAGCTAGTCTTGGATATTTCCGGCTATCCGCTCGACTATCCACTGCCGCAAGGACCCGGGCAGACTGCTGCCAGGCAGAATGCAAACCTACTCAGAATTTCG
Source organism: Geobacter sp. OR-1 (assembly GCF_000813145.1). Lineage (GTDB taxonomy): Bacteria > Desulfobacterota > Desulfuromonadia > Geobacterales > DSM-12255 > Geoanaerobacter. The sequence continues at coordinate 177,054 of NZ_BAZF01000005.1, forward strand.
CTAGCCACCCCACTCCGTCAAGCCGGAGGCCAGCTCGAACCAGCCGACAAAATGCGCTATTTAAAGGCAACACCACGAGTAAATTCAGACCATCCCCAAATAATATCCATGATGCAGAAAATCATTGCAGGCAGCTCATCAAGCGAGCAGTCAGTTGCCATGATTGCCAGATGGGTTGCCGATTTTCTCGAAGACACGGTTACTGACACAAATTCGGCATTTGAGGCCATGGAGATACGCAAGGGGAACTGCCAAACCCACACCCGGCTTTATGCCGCCCTGGCAAGGGCTGCCGAAATCCCGACCCGAACGGTTTCAGGACTCGTATACGTCAAAGGAAAAGGTTTTCTTTATCACAGTTGGGCCGAAAGTTATGTGGACGGGTGGCTTGCCGTTGATCCCACCTTTGGGCAAATCCCGGCAGATGTAACCCACATAAGACTGGTCGAAGGAGATGAGCCCGAAGAAATTGCTCCGTTGGCAGGAATTATCGGAAAAATCAAGGCGCGCGTAATTGACCTTGCCGATTAGCAGGAAACTGGCTATTTGCCTAACAAGAGCATTTGGCATATGCAGATAAATAATTGAGGAGTCCTTGAATGAACAAACCAATAGAAATCAAGCCAGGAGTTCACTGGATCGGTTCCATCGATCCGGATCTACGTGTTTTCGACGACCTGTTCCCTACCGAACGGGGAACGACATACAACTCGTACCTGATTAAGGGGAGTGAAAAGGTCGCCATAATTGATACCGTAAAAGAAAAGCGCGCCGAAGAATTTCTGGAAAAAGTCAAATCCCTGGTGGACCCGGCAAAGGTCGACTACATCATTATCAACCATACCGAACCGGACCATTCCGGCTCCATCGCATTTTTACTGGGGCATTGTCCAAACGCCACCGTGATATCCACTCAAGCAGCCAGAACCTTTCTCAGTAACCTGATACATAGAGATTTCCCCTCCCGGGTCGTAAAGGATGGAGAAACTGTTGACCTGGGGGATCGGACCCTTCGATTCGTAATTGCTCCGTATCTGCACTGGCCTGACACCATGTTTACCCTGCTGGAACAGGACGAAATGCTGTTCACCTGCGATGCCTTTGGAGCCCACTATTGCACCAACAGCATCTACAATGACGAAGTGCAGGATTACTCCACAGACATGCACTTCTACTTCGATTGCCTTATCCGGCCATTCAAAGACAAGGTCATCTCAGCGATCAACAAGATTTCCGGGGAAAAAATCGGCATGATCTGTCCGAGCCACGGTCCGATAATAAGAAAAGATCCTGCCCGGTACCTGGCTTTTTATCAGGAATGGGCAAAACCGGTTATAGGCCCCAGAAAAGTTGCCATATTCTATCTTTCTCCTCACGGAAATACGGGAATAATGGCCAATGCAGTAGCTAAGGGAGCATCCCAGGAAGGGCTGGAGGTTGACTGCCACCACATTACACAACTTTCCGCTAATGAGATAAGAGACCATATGGAAGAAGCCGATGCCATGATCTTCGGAACCCCAACCATAAACCGCGACATCCCCAAACCGATGTGGGATGTCCTCTCATATCTGTCAACGGTCAAGCTGAAAGGTAACATAGGCGGGGCATTCGGAAGCTATGGATGGAGCGGGGAAGCGTGTAAAATGGTTGAGGATCGCCTAAAAGGACTCAACTTCAAGCTGCCGGCCCAGTTCGTCAGATCACCTTTCACCCCACGTCCGGAAATACTTCAACAGTGTGAAGCCTTGGGGAAAACAATAGCCGATGAAATCCTTACAACTGTCTGATTAATATCGCTCTATCATTAATCATCAACGCGGAATAACTTAATTATTCCGCGTTATTCTTTTCTGTCTTTCCCCTCATGGGATTTTCGGGCATTATGTTTTCATGCCTGATTCCCCCACGATCATAGGGACTGTGGTCCCGCTTCATCTGAATGCCGTCTACAACTACATAGTTCCCGCAGAATTGGGCAGTATTCGAATCGGAATGAGAGTTCTTGTCCCTTTCGGCAGACGTACACTTACCGCTTACACCGTGAATATTGAGGGTGGTGCTGTCGACGGACTGAAGGAAGTAGTTGCCATTCTCGACCGCGAACCGCTCTATACCGCTGCGGAATTGGAGTTCTTCAGTTGGGCGGCCTCATACTATATGCATCCGCTGGGAGAGGTGCTGAAATCAGCCTTACCTGCCGGAATAAACATAGTTGGGAAAAAACAGCCGGTAACGCTGTCGGACGGTACAATAGTCAGCGAAGAGGTGCTTTCCGGCGGACGTGGCATCAAGCGGGAAATTTTCTACCTGATTTCACCTGACTCGCCCTCTCGGCAGTCACTAAGCGGAAAAAAGCTGACCGCAGTCGATTTGGTGCAAACGATGGGGGAAGCTCCGGCAGGGTTACTCCGCAAGGAATGCAAAATCGATGCGGCAACGCTCCGCTATCTCGTGGAAAAGGGCTGGTTAGCTACAGAAGAAAGGGAAGTGTACCGCAATCCGTTCCATGACCTGGCAAGTTCACCTGATGAACCGCCGATACTCACCTCAGCGCAGGAACAAGCAGTAATCAGGATCATAGCTTCCCTCGACAGCCGGAAATTCTCTCCGTTCCTTCTGCATGGGGTAACCGGCAGCGGCAAGACGGAAGTATACCTCCATGCAATCAGCCATACTCTTGGCCAAGGTCGAAGGGCGCTGGTGCTGGTGCCTGAGATTGCCCTGACGCCTCAGCTGGTCAGACGATTCCGGGCTCGCTTCGGTGACAGGATTGCAATACTCCACAGCGGCCTTTCTTCAGGCGAACGATTTGACGAGTGGCGCAGAATAAGACGGGGAGAAGCTTCTATTGTCATCGGCGCCCGGTCGGCAATTTTCGCTCCTCTTGAACATATCGGCATCATAATCGTGGACGAAGAGCACGAGTCTAGCTACAAACAAGGAGAGGGTTTCCGCTACAATGCCCGCGATCTGGCACTTGTCAGAGCAAAAATGGAGAATAGCTGTGTAGTTCTCGGCAGCGCCACCCCACAGGTGACAACCTGGCATGCCGCTCAAACAGGGAGAATCGGCCTGATTGAACTCCCGAATCGCGTCCGCGACCTGCCCATGCCCGAAATCGCCCTGGTTGAAATGGCCGGCAAAAAGGGGGTGACATTCTCACCGCAACTACTTGAAGCAATAGAGACGAACCTGGCTGCCGGAGGGCAGACGCTGTTATTTCTGAACCGACGTGGATTTGCCACCTGCCTGATTTGCCAGGATTGCGGCTATACCTTTAGATGTCCGAACTGTGCCGTATCACTGACCCACCATCGCAGCAAAGGACGCCATTTCTGTCACTATTGCGACCACTCCATTCCGGCGCCAAGTTTGTGTCCGGAATGCCATGGTAACGATATTGTGCTTCTGGGCCGGGGTACGGAAAAGGTTGAAGATGAGATTTCAGCACTGTTCCCTATGGCCCGGGTCGCACGAATGGACCGGGACACCACTACAGGAACGGGGGGGGCATTCGCGCATCCTGACCTGGGTAGAAGAGGGGAAAATAGACATTCTGGTCGGAACCCAGATGGTAGCAAAGGGGCACGATTTCCCTGGAGTCACCCTGGTGGGCGTGATCTCGGTCGACGGTTCACTCAATTTCCCTGATTTCAGAAGTGCCGAGCGAACCTTCCAGCTTCTCACGCAGGTTTCAGGAAGAGCGGGGCGCGGAAACCAACATGGCAAGGTTTTTGTCCAAACCATGTCGCCGGACCATTATGCAATTAACAGCGCCATTGCCCATGATTGCCATGGTTTCTGCACGGAAGAGCTGAAATTCCGCGATGAGCTTGACTACCCTCCGTTTTCACACCTGGCCATAGTTGAGGTTTCTGGGAATAACGAAGCAGCGGTAGAAAGTGCCGCCAAGAAAACCGCGGCAGATATGTCACGCCAGAAACGCATACTGCATTTGCGGGTAAGCATCCTTGGCCCGGCCGCAGCACCTCTGTCTATCCTCAGGGGGCGTCATCGAAAACAGATCCTGCTCAAGGCGAAATACCGCAACGACCTGCATCGGCTGATTAAAACGACTAAAGACTCACTGGAGCTGCCAAGTACGATCCGGCTTTCCATCGATATAGATCCAGTGGATATGCTGTAGGAAGAAACTGGTTAGTGTCTTAAGAAGCAATTCATGGGATCAGATCCCGGCAGCTTCCCACCGAGCCTTCAAGACATATCCGGCTGTCAGTCCAGATGGCATTGTCGAGAATCGCGCCGTCCAGCTTCGCAGCATTGATATTCGCCAGCCTGAGGCTCGCCCGTTTCAAATTAGCGCCGGACAAATCTGACCTCTCCAGGTCGGCCTCAGCCAAGTCGGCTCTCTCAAAGTTTGTCTTTGCCAGGCACGCCCCTTTGAGATTGGCGCCGACTAGATTCATCCCCACCAGCTGCATTCCCTTCAGGTTTTTCCCGGCAAGGTTTTTTTTGCCAGCCATTGCCTTTGTGATATAGGACATTGAAACCACAGGACCTGTGCACCCTATATTTTTATTCGATGCAACCTTTTTCGCCTTGCCGGTTTTCTTTTTCCGATATTTGACGTTCTGTTTTAATTTTGAAACTTTTTTAGGCATGCTGGCAGAAGCATTTTTATCCGCATCCCCTCCTGAAGCCCACCATTTGTGAACGGACTTTCTCTTTTTTGACTTCTTGATTCCTGGCTTTGCTGCGTCGCCAGATGTCTCCTTTGTCTTGCATGACTTTGCAATCTCTTCCTTTTCTGAAGAAAGCTTTGCTGCTTCAGCGCGGGCCTGACTCTCCCTTACGGAAAGCTCTTGGTATTTCTTCTCCAGATCAGCCTTATCAGCCTCGGATTTGTCCAGCGCCCTGCGCAAGGTCTGTTCGACTGCATTCACTTCGTGACCAGCCGGGCTCTTGACCTCGGATTCCGGTGCTCCTGAAGAAGGCGCCTCCCCCGCAGCAGCGATCTCTTGAGGGGCAACCGCCTGCAACACCATAAAAACCACTAGTCCGGCAAAGTACAGTACTATGCCAAAGGATTTTCTGTCTCTCATCCATTTCTCCCACGATTGATTCTTTGCTGAAGTATAACAGTCTTTGACCAATCAGCCAATCTGACCACTTAACATTTCAGCGAAACACGTTATGATATGTATAGTAACCGTCACCCAAAGGAGAAGAGTCATGTCGCTTGAAGGGAAAAAGGCCCCCGACTTTGAACTTGAAGGAAGCGACGGCAAATGCCATCGCCTTAAAGACTATACCGGGAAGAAAATTGTTCTATATTTTTATCCAAAGGACAACACCCCGGGATGCACAAAGGAAGCCTGTGGCTTCCGCGACCATAAACTGCAATTTGACGAGTTGGATACAGTACTGCTGGGGATAAGCAAAGACAGTATAAAATCCCATGACAAATTCATCCGTGATTTCGGCCTACCTTTTATACTGTTGTCGGATCCCGACGCAGCCGTTATGTCATCCTATGGTGCTTACGGCGAAAAAGTGATGTATGGCAAGAAATGCATGGGAGTTATCCGCTCAACCGTCATTGTTGATGCTGCCGGTACGATCCTCAAGCACTGGCCCAAGGTTGCAAAGGCTGAAACTCATCCACTGGAAGTGATTGAATGGCTGAAGTCTCATAGTTGATTCGAAAGGAGAATAACGTTGAAAATTGAATGGAACGAAGATCTTGCCGTAGGAGTAGAATACATTGACGAGCAACACAAAGAGCTGTTCAGAAGATTCAACCGTCTTCTGGAGGCATGCAGCAAAGGTAGCGGCACCAAAGAGATCGGCAGCCTTTTGTTTTTCCTTGATGAGTATGTCCGAATTCATTTTAACGATGAAGAAAAGCTCCAAGTCGCGAACTCTTTTCCTGAATATCCGGCTCATCGTGAACAGCACCGGATTTTCATCAACAAACTCGATGATTTTAAAAATGAAATGCAGACTGGAGGGGCCACACTATCATTAACAATTGCCACTAACAGAATGCTGATTGATTGGTTATTAAACCATATAGCCAAAATGGATAAAAAGATTGGTGAGTTTATAAGCCAAAATACATGAACGGCTGATAACCAGCAATTCCCTTGCATTGGCCGGCAAAGAAGGTAAGCTTACTCATGCGTGTTTTTCAGCATCTGTTATCTTTCCGTAAAATTCTTCCTGTTTTTTTTGTTTTGTGCGCCGTTATGCCGCCTTCTGCACTCGGCGAAATCTGGGGATCAGCTACATCCAAGAGCTATCATCTCGTATCGTGCCGATATGTGAAGAAAACTTTGAAGACTTATCGAATAAAGTTCGATTCGGCCGAAAAGGCAAGAGAAGCAGGGTACAAGCCATGCGAGGTATGCAGGCCACCAAAAGGTTCTCTGCGTAAAGAGTCTGCTATCAGAGTCCGCTGACTCGAAATATATGAATATATTCTTACAAGATGCAATCCCGAGCAGAATGTATTGACTCGATAAGGGATGGCTAATATACTGATTTCCTGAAGTTGACAACAATTTGGAGGAGGTGACCACAAGCCGCAAGATTAGCCTCTGCATGCTGCGCATTGTGTGGACTCATCATTTTTCTTTTACCCGTGTACGGAAAGGAGAAGGCCAATGGAGAGTGCAATTGTAGCTGGGAACACGATCAGAAAGGGGGACTGGATGATGTCTAACGTGAACGTGAAGGACCGGCACGGGCATACGCCCTTGATGGAAGCTGCCAAAACAGGCGATCTGGAAACTGTGCGTGAAATTATGAAACGTAGTGTAGATATTGATGCAATGAGCGAAAAAGGCAAGACAGCTCTCCATTACGCCGCTGCAAACGGTCACGTCGAAATTGTCAAGCTGTTGCTGGAGCACGGAGCTACTATTGATGCTCGTGATCGCGACGGTCATACCCCCCTAATGTTTGCCGCAATCTACGGATGCAACCACACTGTCCAGGCTCTTCTGGTAAATGGCGCCGATATCCATGCCAAAACCAGAGCAGGCAACACCGCTATGGTGTACGCAGAAACCAACAACCACCCGATCACCCTGGCGCTCCTGAAAAAGGCACAGCGCCCCAAGGAAGGGACGGCTTAGCACGCTACCCATTTATGCAGAAAGGAGTCGTCCTTTGAAGAAATACATAATCACCCTAACACTCACATTATTCTGCTCCTCAACTCTGTTCGCTGCCGACACCAAGATTCTTCCTGCTCCCAATGCAGGAGACGTGACCTTCACCCACAAGAAACACCAAGACCGGCTAAAAGTTTGCACTGCTTGTCACAAGGATGCAAAAGGGGGCAAGATAGAAAAACTCTCGCAAAAGAATGAGGCCCATAATCTTTGCAAAGGGTGCCATGAAACCAAAAAATCCGGACCGACCAGATGCGCGGAATGCCACAAAAAGAACAGATAACGGCTATTTTGCGTAATTCGAAGCCGACTAATTCTTCTATGTAAGTATGATCCGCCAGTCTCTCACCATTTGAGCACGCGAAAGGTCGCAAACACAATCCGCAAATATCTATCAAAAGCTTTAGGGGTGGCTCAGCCACCCCTTTTTCATTTGAGCCTGTGGGATAAAGGTAGTATCTTCAATCCCTATGGATCGCCATTTTTCCGAAAACGCCCGAATTGCCATGCGAGATGCAATAGCGGAAACAGCCGGCAATGAAGTATTCTTCCTCGGCCACACCGACGGCACCGGTTTCGTCACCTCGGTTGAGCCTCTTGCTCGCGGTAATCGCGATATGGTTGCCGCAATAGTCGTGACAACTTCCTGCGGTGATGTCGTCATACACAACCACCCCTCGGGAAACCTCACTCCTTCACAGGCAGACATCGAAATCGCTTCGATTCTGGGGAATCAGGGGGTCGGCTTCATTATCATCGATAACCGGGCCGAACGCTCTTACATAGCGGTAACACCTTTCATTCCTCAGGAACTGCACAAACTCGACTATCCCGACATTGAGTCGTTTTACGCTCGGGAAGGAATCCTGGCCTCTTCGCTGAAGGGATACGAATTCAGAGAAGAGCAGATCCGGATGGCATTCCTGGCAACCGAGGCATTCAATGAAGATAAGATTGCGCTTATTGAAGCCGGCACCGGCACCGGCAAGTCGCTGGCATATCTGTTTCCCGCAGTGCTTTGGGCGGCGCGCAACAAAGAGAGGATAGTCATATCCACCAACACCATTAACCTTCAGGAGCAACTGATCCGGAAGGATATCCCCTTGATCCAGCGGCACTCCGGCATCAATTTCAAAGCAGTTCTTGTCAAGGGGCGCAGCAACTATATCTGTAAACGTAAGGTCTTAGGAATCCATCAAGAGCCGGCTCTGTTTCAGGACGAATTCGCCGAAGAATTGAAGGCAATTCTGGCCTGGAGCGAAAAAACCGTGGAGGGGTGCCGTAACGATCTCTCCTTTCTACCCAGACAGGAGACCTGGGAAGAGCTCTGCTGCGAAGCGGATCAATGCAGCAGAATCAAATGTCCCCATTATGCAGGCTGCGTTTTTTTATGGTGCCCGAAGGGATGCGGCGAGCGCAGACCTGCTGGTGGTAAATCATGCCCTGCTTATGGCCGACGTGGTTGTCAGACAGGAAGCCGGCTATGAAAGTTCGGCGATTCTCCCTCCATTCAAGCGCCTGGTTTTCGACGAAGGGCACCACCTGGAAGATGTTGCCACCAGCCATTTTGCCAGCCAGTTTTCCCGCCAGGGGTTGTTGAAACTCATTGCCAAACTGCAGCACCCCAAAAAGCCTGGACGCGGTCTTCTCCACCAACTCTCCGGTATGATAGCGAAAGAGATCCCTGAAGAGCTGGAAGAACTCTATCTAAATATTGCCGCCATACTGGAGGACCGGCTGATCCCCGGACGGGGGGAATTAGTCGACACCATCACCCGCTCCATGGACCTCGTTGGCACTGCTATGAATTCCCAGATGCAGCGTTCCGGCTCAACCCAGGGAGAGCACACTCTCCGGCTGACACCTGCCATTTACGCTACACCGGTGTGGGGAGAAATTGAGGCCTCGGCCACCAAACTTGCAGCCGACATTTCTGCCTATTCGGTCGCGATAAAGGATTGTTGCAGGCTCTGTGAAAAGTTGCCGGACGAGGTTGCCGCAAAGTTGGCCGGAGTCCTTACCGACTTGAAGGGGATCCGCTCCAGGCTGGAGTCAACGGCCTCAGGATTGCAATTCTTCTGTGAGCGGGAAGATGAATTTTGCCGATGGATAGAGGTGCACAAAAGCGCAAAGGGTTTATCAGTCAAACTCTGCTTTGCTCCGCTTGAAGTTGCCGCTTCTTTGCGCAAGACGATCTTTGACAAGTTCCGGACCGTAATCATCACTTCGGCAACGCTTGCCGTAGGCGACAAGTTTTCCTACCTGAAAAAACGAACCGGGATTGACCTGCTCCCGCCTGAACGGGTATCTGAACTGTTGCTGGCATCACCGTTTGATTTTGCCCGGCAATCCTATATAGGCATTCCGTCCGACCTGCCCGATCCTAATAGCCCGGCCTTTGCATCAGCAATCGAAAGTTTCCTGCTTGAAGGGGTAACCATCACTCAGGGACGGGCATTTATACTCTTCACTTCTTATGAACTGCTGAGCAAGGTTTATGTGCGATTGAAAAATAAATTGACCGAAATGGGATTGACCCCACTCCGGCAGGGAGAGGTGGGCCGGCATCTGCTGATATCACGCTTTAAAAAAGAGGGAAATGCGGTGTTGTTCGCAACCGACTCTTTCTGGGAGGGGGTTGATGTCAAAGGTAAGGCCTTGGAGATGGTGGTAATAACCCGGCTACCATTCCGGGTGCCCACCGAACCTCTACTGGAGGCACGCGCCGAGCATATTTCGGCAGAGGGTGGGGATCCGTTCCGCGAGTACACTGTCCCGCAGGCTGTAATCAAGTTCAAGCAGGGGTTCGGAAGGCTTATCAGAAGCCGCGATGACCGTGGAGCTGCACTGGTACTGGACGTCCGCGTACTCACAAAAAATTATGGCCGTTCTTTCCTTAAGGCACTGCCTGGGACAATCCACAACATCGGAAGCCAAGCTGAAGTACTTGAAGGGATGCGGGATTTCTTCACTTCTTAGGAGGAATGGCTCGTTTCAATGAGATGGAAAGGCATTGGAAATAACTCAGGAAGGTCAGGATGAAAGTCAGGAAGGTCAGACTCTGGATAAAAAGGACTTTGGGAGCCTTTGCCGCAAAAGTCAGAAAAAACACGAATACCCCCATTTTCACAACATCCGCAATCATCCGTTTGGTCCGGAGAGATTTGAATTTCTCGGCATCAAGTCCGGGAGTGCATGATTCGATCTCGCGTTCCGCCTCTTTGCCGGCAAATTTCTTGATGGGGTAAAAAAGCGCCATCTGGATTACCAAGGCCGTCACCACACTGTACATGAATTTCTGAGACACACCCTCGGCACTCATTTTAACCTGGAAATTCACCGCCATGAATACCAGCAGCGCCACAAGAAATAGCTGTATTACCAGGTAAATTTTTGTCAATCTGCGCAGTCGCTTGTAGTCAGGTGTCTGGGCCATGTATCTCTCCGAATGTTTGATTGTCCCTACCTTAACAAATATTTGTTCTTTTACAAGTCCAATCAGCCCAAGCGGCCATTCTGCAGGGTTATTACGGGACCCGTGCAACAGTAACGACCAATACTGCAGCGGCACCGGCTTTCTTCAGAACCCTACTGCATTCAGCAACCGTACTCCCTGTTGTCAGCACATCGTCAATCAATACGATCCGCCTGCCGGAAGCAATTTTCGGGTCGCTCAACGCAAAAGCACCCTTTACATTTGCAGCCCGTTCGCCGGCGGCAAGATTTATCTGGGGCTCGGTCCAGCGGACACGCTGCAGCAATCTTCTCTCTAAAGGGATTTTCCACTCCCTGGCCAATAGCTCTGCGATAAGAATGGCCTGATTGAAGCCTCTCTCCCGTAATCGCCTTTTATGGAGTGGCACCGGAACCAACATTTCGGGGGAAAATTCCTCGACCGCACCGGACAGGAGTTCCAGAAGCAGAAGAGCCAGTGGACGCCGGCACTGTATTTTGCGATCATACTTGAGGCGATGGATAAGATCCCGGACTGCGCCTTCGTAGACAAACGCCCCCCTGGCAGCATCGAACGGCGGATGCTTTTCAATGCAGCTTCCGCAAAGGTGGTCGATTCCCTCATCCGTTGCGAAAGGAATCCCGCAACAAGGACAGATTGGCGACTGCAGCGGTTTTGACGAGGCAATGCACTCCGGGCAGACATGAATCCGCCCCGCGTCCGGGATGAATTGCCGGCAGTTGTGGCAAAGCGGCGGGAATACCAGATCGATTAGAGATTTCAGCATGGCGCCAGGCAAAACAAAGGTTTTACAGCCCCATATCTTCGTTGACCACCAGGACCCTGATGTCCATCACCCGGGGCTTCCGATCAATGATTGTGGTAACCCGGCAGATCCGCTCCGGTGAGTTGCAGTTGTTGCAAAACCCGGTCTTGGCGCAAGGGGTGTTATAGTTCAATCTCTTTGCATTCGGAGGTGACGCCCAGTTCTTTATCCGGTCGATTGCCGCCTGCAGGTCTCCGCTAACAATTTTGTTCCGGCCAGCAACCACGATAACCTTCCCGGGGCCGAAAAACATTGCTGCTACGCGGTTGCCGTTACCATCAATGTTAACCAGCCAGCCCGACAGGGTCACAGCATTGGTTCCGGTAAGAAACAGGTCGCAAGTCAACTGCCGGCGCATGATGGCCAGCCGTTCTTCAGGGGTCAGCCCCGGCATGCCGTGGTTAAGGATTTCTTTCCCACTTGCCTGCAGTGCATCCTGAATATTCAGGTCGACAATTGTGCGCGACCCGCCGAAGCCGATGCTCTGGGCATCCGCAGACTCTTTAACAATGTAATCGTATGCGTCCTTTGCCGTTCGGCAATAGACTGATGTAAAGCCGTTCTGACCCAAGGCCTCGACTGCTTTTTCACATTTCTGCTCCCAGGTCCAGCGTACCAGTTCGTCGGTTTGTGACATTCCATCTTCTCCTTTCAGTGTCCGGATATGGGAGAATTTTCACACCTCAATATATTTTTTACAACTCATATTTCAGTTTGTCCGTAATTGTCCGAAAAGAGATATCGATATGACATATCGATATCTTATAACGTTTTTAACAGTGTGCATCTTGCTGCTCCCTTGTTCTGTCAAAGCCGAGCGTCACGTGAGGGCAGGCGTATACGACAATCCGCCTCTGACCATTATATCGGATACCGGAGAACTCTCTGGAATTCATGTCGATTTACTCAAGAATATCGCAGTAAAAGAAAAATGGGATGTCACCTTTGTACCCGGCAGCATTACTCAGGGGATCGAGCGACTCAAGGCAGGGGAGGTCGACATTCTGCTCCCGCTGGCCTATTCCGCGGACCGGGTAAAGTATCTCGACTTCAACAATGTCACGGTGATCGTCAACTGGGGACAGGTTTACACTCCAAAAACAAAGGCGATGCAATCCTTTCTGGACCTTGAGGGAAAACGAGTTGCCGTGGTCAGGAACAATGTCCAGTACTCGGCTCTCAAGGATATGATGGAACAATTCTGGATTAAACCGGTATACGTGGAGGTTGACGGATTCGACAAGGTTTTCGATCTCCTCCGCCATAACCAGGTCGACGCAGGGATAGTCGGCAGGTTCTATGGAATGGCAAATGAGGCAAAATTCGACGTTGCTGCGTCCCCAATCGTATTCAATCCGATCGAAGTGCGTTACGGTTTCCCCAAAGGATCCGGCTCAGACCTGATTCAGGCCATTGACAGCCAACTTACTGCAATGAAGGGAATGCCGAACTCTCCTTACCACCAGGCACTGGAAAAATACCTTCAGATTTCAAATAAAAAACGGAATGCCGGTCTGGATAAAATGGGCCATTGTCATGATTGCAGTGGTCTGCGCAATTTTTGTAGCTCTAAATGCGTACCTGAGACATGAGGTACGGCAACGGACCGAAGCATTGAAAAAAGAGTTTGGAGATCGTCGCAAAGCTGAGGATGCCCTGGCAGGAAGCGAACGGAAATATCGGGAACTGGTCGAATCAGCCAACTGCATCATTGTAAAAGTTAACACCAGCGGTATTATCACCTTTTTCAACGAATATGCCGAGCAATTCTTCAGCTTCACCAAGGAAGAGATAATCGGTAGAAACTTAGTCGGATCAATCTTGCCTGAAACAGAGAGCAGCGGCCGCATACTGGCCAATTTGATCGAAACCATTTTTGATAACCCAGATCAGCACTTGGCATTTGACAGCGAAGCAATTAACAGAGATGGCTCCCGATACTGGATCTCATGGTCGAACCGACCTTTGTTCGATGAAACCGGCACACTCATCGGCATGCTCGCCGTAGGCAATGACATTTCCGAGCGGCGCGCCTATGAACAGCAACTGGTCTACCAAGCCAATTATGACCTGGTCACGGGGCTCCCGAACAGAAACCTGCTCATAGACCGGCTGAATCATGACATTGCCCTGACTTCCCGCAGCAAGGGATTTCTGGGGCTGATAACCCTGGATATCGACAATTTCAAGATTATCAACGATACCTTGGGACACGATGCCGGCAACCAGTTCCTGTTCGCCTTTTCCAAGCGGCTTATGGACGTGATTCGCAAATCCGACACCGTTGCCCGCCTGGGAGGGGATGAATTCGCCATCCTTCCCGTCGGGCTGCCAAACGGCGAGGGAGCAGCCGTCATGGCCGAAAAAATCCTGTCATCCCTGTCCGTGCCTTTTATGATTGGGGAACGGGAGCTTTATGTCACGGTAAGCATCGGCATTGCCTCATATCCCACTGATGGAGACACGGTGGAACTACTGCTCCAAAACTCCGAAGCCGCCATGTATGAAGCAAAAAAAGGTGGAAAAAACGCGTTCCGCTTCTTCACCGATGACCTGAACACCAGGATGCATGAAAGACTCGCCCTTGAGACTAACCTCCACCATGCCTTGGAAAACAACGAATTCATCCTGTATTATCAACCTCAGGTCGATGTGATAACCGGTGAAATAACAGGGATGGAGGCACTGCTCAGGTGGCAACAGAGTGACGGCAAAATTGTTCCGCCGATGGAATTCATCCCGTCGCTGGAAGACAGCGGATTGATCGTCTCAGTGGGTGAGTGGGTGCTGGAAACCGCCTGCAGGGAAGCAAAACTCATGTCCGATCAAGCAGGAAGAAGGCTCACATTGTCCGTCAACATCTCGGCGCGCCAATTCAATCGCTCCGACATCATCGAGCATATTGACTTCATTCTCAAAGAAACCGGCCTGCCGCCCGAATCTCTCCGGCTGGAGTTGACCGAAAGCCTGTTAATGGGAGACACTGAAGCAACCCTGGAAAGACTGCATGAGCTGAAAGATCTTGGCATTTCCCTGTCCATAGACGATTTCGGCACCGGTTATTCTTCCCTGAGTTACCTGAAAAGGCTGCCGATCAGCGAACTCAAAATAGACCGGGCATTTGTCAAGAATGTCCCGGAAAACAAGAGTGACGCGGTCATAGTCAACACGATCATCACCATTGCCCAATGCCTTGACCTCAATGTTGTTGCTGAAGGGGTCGAGACCGAAGAACAGCGACAGTTCCTCGCCAAGCAGCTTTGCCCGACCTTTCAGGGGTTCCTCTTCAGCAAACCTGTTCCGTTTGACCAGTTTAACGACCTGATCTCCCAAAATCAGCCCGCAACCAGACAGGCATCAACAGGTCAATAAGATCCTTCCTATGCCCCGCAGCACTTCTTGAACTTCTTGCCGCTGCCGCAGCTGCATGGATCGTTTCGCCCGATCTTCTCGACATGGATCGGCATCTGCCCGGCCATTTTCCCGTCAGTGAAATACCAGTTGTTATCTGACTTGCGGAACCGGCCGATTTCATGATGCACAGTCTCCTGCTCACCGCCGACATAGCTGGCCTTGAATTCAACCTCACCGACAGTATCGTCAACGCCGCCACCCTTGGTGGCGATGATTTCCAACCCCTGCCAATCCGAGTTTTCCGCCCATTCCTTGGTTCCGTCATGATCATATCCCTTTCGGTGGCCCGGATGGGTGGTTTCATACAGATAGTTCATAGCGCCCTTCGTATAGGCGCTATAGCGGGATCGCATAAGCTGTTCTGCCGTTTCTGCTTTTGAAGTTCCGGCAATCAGAGGCTCGCAGCACGATTTGTAAGGCGCCTGCGATCCACAGGGACATAATTCAGCTTTTTTCGCCATCTTCGGTTCTCCTTGAAAAAATTGGGATCAGGATTTTATAGCACGATTTTGCCATTGGGGAAAGTAGGTGGGTTACCTCAGCTTGAGTTCCATTTCCTCAAGCTTTTTGATTCTGTCGCGTAATTCGGCAGCCTTCTCGAACTCCAGGTCCTTTGCCGCGGCGAGCATCTCCTTGCGCAGCCCCTTGATCGTCCGCGGGATTGAGGCAAGAGGGAGGTATTCCTCATCGGTTTCGGCAGCCAGCGGCAGAACGGCATAATCTTTCTCCTCGATCGACTCAAGAATCGTCCGGAGCCCCTTTTGTACCGTCTGCGGCGTAATGCCGTGATCTTCATT
This sequence comes from Geobacter sp. OR-1, assembly GCF_000813145.1. GTDB lineage: Bacteria > Desulfobacterota > Desulfuromonadia > Geobacterales > DSM-12255 > Geoanaerobacter. Next base: position 192,687 of record NZ_BAZF01000005.1, read on the forward strand.
GTACTCAAGCTGCAGCGTCCGGCGTCTGCCGGTCTCGTCGATGCAGGACTGCATCGACTTGGTAATATTGTCGGCATACATGATGACCCTGCCGTTGACATTGCGCGCCGCCCTCCCGCAGGTCTGAATCAGCGAGCGCGTAGACCGGAGGAACCCTTCCTTGTCGGCGTCCAAAATCGCCACCAATGAGACCTCGGGGAGATCAAGGCCTTCCCGTAACAGGTTGATCCCGACAAGCACGTCAAAGGTCCCAAGCCTGAGATCCCGAATGATCTCCATCCGTTGGATGGTATCGATGTCCGAATGCAGGTAACGCACTCGTACACCGATCTCCTCGTAGTACGTCGTCAACTCTTCGGCCATCCTCTTGGTCAGGGTGGTGACCAGCACCCTTTCACCCTGCGCGACTGTGATCCTGATCTCGCCGAGCAGGTCATCGACCTGGCCGGAAGCCGGGCGCACCGTTATCACCGGATCAACCAGTCCGGTCGGACGAATCACCTGCTCGACCACCACCCCGCCGCTCTGTTGCAGCTCATAATCAGCCGGAGTAGCCGACACGTAGACAATCTGGTTAATCTTGGCCTCGAACTCGCGGAAGTTGAGAGGGCGGTTATCCAGGGCTGCGGGGAGCCGAAATCCGTAATTGACCAGCGTTTCCTTCCGGCTCCGGTCACCGCGGTACATCCCTCCAACCTGCGATACCGTAATATGCGACTCATCCACGAACAGGAGGAAGTCCTTAGGGAAGTAGTCCAGCAATGTGTAAGGCGGCTCTCCCGTCTGGCGACCATCAAAGTAACGGGAATAGTTTTCGATGCCGTGACAAAAGCCCATCTGTTCGAGCATTTCCAGATCAAACATGGTCCGCTGCTCGATCCGCTGCGCCTCCACCAGCATATTCTGGTTACGGAACCACTGGATCCGTTCGCGCAAATCAATCCTGATCTCCTCCACCGCCCTTTCCAGGGTCTCCCTGGTGGCTACATAATGCGAGGCCGGATAGATGGCGCATTTTGACAGTCTGGTCAGCACTTGGCCCCGCAGTGGGTCGATTTCGCTGACCGCATCGACTGTATCACCGAAGAACTCGATCCGGATTGCCTTCTCGTCATCATGCGCCGGGAATACCTCCACCACGTCGCCGCGGGCCCGGAAGGTGCCGCGATGGAAATCGATATCATTTCGTTCGTACTGAATATCCACCAGCTTGCGTAACAGGATATCTCGGCCGTAATCCTCTCCCTGATGAAAGAAGATATGCATCGCCTGATACTCACCGGGCGAGCCGATGCCATAGATGCACGAAACTGAGGCGACGATGATCACGTCGCGCCGGGTCAATAGGCTGCGAGTGGCGGAGTGACGGAGCTTGTCGATCTCGTCGTTGATCGACGAGTCCTTTTCGATGAAGGTGTCGGAGGTGGGGAGGTAGGCCTCAGGCTGGTAGTAATCATAATAGGAAACAAAAAACTCCACCGCGTTTTCCGGGAACAGTTCCTTCAGCTCGCCGTAAAGCTGGGCGGCCAGAGTCTTGTTCGGGGCAAGCACCAGCGCAGGTCTGCCGGTGGCGGCAATAACGTTGGCCACGGTAAAGGTCTTGCCCGAGCCGGTGACCCCCAACAGTACCTGGTCGCGATCCCCGCGCAGGATACCCTCGGTCAGCTCGGTTATGGCGCGTGGCTGGTCGCCGCGCGGGGTGTAGTCGGTTGTAAGTTTGAAGGACAATGCCATGGCAGATGATAATACCATGTATCAGGTGAGTTATGAAACGGAGAAAACCTTTGCTGGCACAACCTCCAGAGAACTAAGAGATCAAATGCGCAAGTGCGAACACGTTTTCAGCGATCGCGCGAAGCGGTCACTCCGGAACCGGGGCGAACGCCTTCCCGTCCATCCAGGCCCGGCCGATGGCCGGCCCCATGCCCCAGTAGGTGTTGTCAGGGAGGGTGAGGAGGAAGAGATCCATAGCCTCGAAGTCGGGACGAGTGCCATTCATTCGATCAGACAGGGCAAAGACTTCAACGATCTCGCCGATGAAGAGGTTGTTGGTGGCGTACTCCACCTGGTGGGTCAGGCGGCAGGCGAAGTTCAACTGGCAGTCGGTGATCAGGGGAGCAGCCCGGAGGTCACCGTAGAAGACGTCGAAAAGCTGTGACTTGTCGACCTCCTTACCGGAAACCAGACCGCAGTAATCGGTCTTGAGCAGCAGCTCTTGCGCCGGGAAGCAGAGGCTGAATTCCCTGTTCTCAAGTATCCCCTGGGAGGTGTGGTGCCCCTTGTTCACCGCCACTGCAATGAGCGGCGGTTCGTAATTGGCGCGGCAGATCCACGCCTCTGTCATGAAATTAACCTTCCCGTCCACCAGTGCGCCGAGTAGTGCCACCGGCATAGGGAAAAATGCCTGGGGATTGATCCTGACTTGAGTCATAGTATCTCCTTGGCGCCGGTAACGCATTCTGTGTTGCCGGACCACTTCGTTCTCCGGAGTTATGATCACATATCACCGTTTTATTAGCATACACCAGGATGAGCAATAAACAATGGGCTCGCCCCTTTCACCCCTTCTTTAAGCTTCATCAGGCACCACCGCCCTTGCCTTCGGCTCGTACTTTGTTACGCTATTTCCAGACTGTTCCTCAATTTTACATCTTGCCCTTCATGAGTGCCGGCACATGCCGGAAATATGTCCGCGGCGGCAAACAGGCATACCGCTTTCTGTAGCTGAGGGATAAGAGTTCCGAGGTGTTATCCCGCGATCACGGTTCTCATAAGAGTGTAACGCATGCAGCGCCGAAAACTCTCCGTTTCGCTTGATTTTTCAAACTGAGGGTGCAATACTACACCATTAATTTTCCCTGAGAGGAGAACCACATGTTCGGATTTGGCATGCCGGAACTGATAATAATACTTGTCATAGTAATAGTAATTTTCGGTGCCGGACGGCTCCCCGAGATCGGCGGCGCTTTGGGCAAGAGTATCCGGAATTTCAAGAAGGCATCGGAAGGCAAAGACGAGATCGAAATCAAGCCCCGCAAAGATTCTGACGACAACAAAAACTCTTAACAGCTGTACCTTCACATTTGGAGAGCCCCTCTGCCGGATACTGCTTTGGGGTCTCGCTTTTTCACTTCGCAGCAGATCATTTCGTTTCAAGGCATTAACTTTAGGGAGATTCATTGGCTACCGGCAATCCCCGTCATGCAGCATTTCTGATTCTCAACCGGATTGCCAGGGAGCGCTCCTACGCCGACATCCTTCTGAATCAGGAACTGACTCACGGCGCTGTTAAGGGTCAGGACCGGGGCCTGCTTACGGAACTCGTGTACGGAGTACTTCGGCGCCAAGGAACCCTTGACCATTATATAAGCAGCTTTTCCACCGTGAGGATTGACCGGATCGAACGCTCCGTCCTGATACTTTTGCGGATCGGACTTTACCAACTACTGTTTCTGGACCGGGTACCCGTCTCAGCCGCGGTCAATGAAACTGTCAACCTTGCCAAAATCCTTGCTCCGAAAGCCGCCGGTTTTGTCAATGCCGTACTCCGGGAAACAGACCGCAAGCGCGACTCCATAACCTGGCCTGACAGGCAATCGGACCCGTCCGGTTGGATTGCCGCCCGCCACTCCGTTCCGGCGTGGATTGCACGCATCTGGCTGGACCAACTCGGACCGGAAGAAGCAGACCTGCTCGCTACGGTTATGAGCGAAGCGCCACCACTTACAGTCAGAACAAACTCTCTTAAATGCACTCGCGATCAGTTGATCGAACGGCTCAACTCAGAGCAGACGCCTTCAGTGCCTTGTCAATTCTCCCCTCTCGGCATCCAGATACTTGCCCGCACGCCGTTGACTATGCTCGACAGTTACCGTGAAGGGCTTTTCACCATCCAGGATGAAGCATCGCAGCTTGCCGCCTTGATCCTTTCTCCGGCACCCGGCGACAGAGTACTGGATATCTGTGCTGCGCCTGGCGGCAAGGCAACATGTATTGCCGAACTTATGAACGATTCCGGGGAAGTGGTAGCCTGTGACATCAGTCCTCGCAGACTGGAACAGGTGAAGCTTCTGTCGGATCGCCTCGGAATAACGATAGTAAAGACAGCGGTTATGGATGCGGAGAATTCCTTGCCCGCAGCAATTACGGACTCCTTCCAAAAGGTGCTGGTGGATGCCCCCTGTTCAGGCCTCGGAGTTTTGCGTAGAAACCCGGAAGGTAAATGGTGGAAAAGCCCTGATGATATCGACATGCTTTCAGAACGGCAGCGCCGTATCCTGAACAATTCGGCATCAGCAGTGGTTCCGGGAGGTGTCTTGGTCTATGCAACCTGCTCTACAAGTCCCCTGGAAAACGAGTCGGTAGTGGATGATTTTCTTTCACTGCATAACAATTTTGTGCTAGAAGATGTCAGAATACTTTTCCCCCAATATGCCGATCTGTGCAGCAATAACGGGCATTTTCGGCCATGGCCGCATCGGCATGGAATGGACGGTTTTTTTGCAGCTCGATTAAGGAGACAGGAATAAAACATGAAGAAGATTGCGCCTTCGATTCTTTCGGCGGATTTCTCCCGCCTCGGCGATGAAGTGAAAGCGGTAACAACAGCAGGTGCAGACTACATCCACATCGACGTCATGGATGGTCACTTTGTCCCCAACATTACCATCGGCCCATTAATTGTGGAAGCGGTCCGCACGGTCACTGATCAGCCGCTGGACGTTCACCTGATGATTACCGACCCTGACCGGTATATTGCCGATTTCGCCAAAGCCGGCGCCGACATAATCGTAGTGCATGCCGAGGCCTGCAACCACCTGAATCGGACGGTTCAATTGATCAAATCTCTGGGGAAAAAAGCCGGCGTTTCTCTTAACCCGGCAACCCCGCTGCAATGCCTCGATTATGTCCTTGACGACCTTGACCTGGTGCTTCTGATGACCGTAAACCCCGGATTTGGCGGCCAGTCGTTTATAGATGCCTGCATCCCCAAGATTCAGACCCTTCGCGGCATGCTTGACCGAAAGGGGCTCGAAACAGAACTCGAAGTGGATGGTGGGGTGAAGATCGAAAACATTGCCAGGATCTCTCATGCCGGTGCTGATGTCTTCGTAGCAGGCAGTGCCGTATTCGGCAGCACTGACTACTCTGCCACAATTGGCGAATTGAAGCGACTTGCGCGCGAACCGGTACTCTGACATCTTTATCAGTCGAATCCGTTCCACCCTCGCATCGCGACTGCGAAAAGTGCTTCCTCCCGGCCCAGTCCCCGCTGCCGTGCTGGTCCCAGTTTTTCTCAAGGAGGGGGATTTTCACCTGCTATTCACCAAACGATCAGAACATCTCAACCACCATGCCGGAGAGATATCGTTTCCGGGCGGTGTATGCAACCCAGAGGAGCACCCAAGAGATGCGGCACTTCGCGAGACCTGGGAAGAGATCGGCATTGAGCCGGCGCAAGTGGATATTCTCGGCCCCCTAGACGATGTTTATTCGATTCACCACTATAATGTGACCCCGTTCATTGGCTTTATTTCAGACAAATTTCAATTAAAGTTAAACAGTTCGGAGATCGATAAGATAATTGATGTGCCGATAAAACACCTGTTGAACCCTTTTTTCTTCAGAATAGAAGAATGGGGCTGGCAAGGGAGAAACTATCCGGTATACTTTTACAGTTACAATGGCGACGATATCTGGGGGATGACCGCGGAAATCGTGATGAATTTTCTTGATGTAGCTTTTGAGAGGGGACCCCAAAACAGCCAATGTCAGTGAACATGCTGATAATAGATGATTCCGACAAGGTGCGGGAGCAGATTATACATACCCTTCAATCCGTGTCGTTCTGCGATCAATATCTTGAAGCCCGTGACGGTCTCGAAGGTTTCAAGATCCTTATCGACAACCCGACCATAGATCTGATCCTATGTGACCTTGAAATGCCACGGATGGACGGCTTCAAGTTCATCACGATGGTAAGATCGCGTGATGACCTGAAAAGCATCCCGGTTATCATACTTACGGCGCGGGAGACCCGTGAACTGAAGATAAAGGGGCTGGAGCAGGGAGCAAGCGACTATGTAACAAAGCCGTTCGACCCAGGAGAACTGGTGGCTCGGGTTAAAGTGCAGTTAAAACTCAAACTGCTGCAGGACGAACTCAAGCGCTCCAACGAAATGCTCAAGGAGCTTTCCAACACAGATCCGCTCACGCAACTGTTCAATCGCCGATACATGATGGAGGTGCTTGACCGGGAGATTCAGCGAACCGCACGTAAAGGCTCGCCTATTTCGATTCTACTTATTGACATCGATCATTTTAAAAAGGTTAACGATACCTACGGGCATCAGCTGGGAGACGTGGTCCTGGTCAATGTTGCCAATGTTATCAGGAAATACCTTCGTACTTATGATGTTGCTGCACGTTACGGAGGAGAAGAGTTTGTCGCCATTCTTCCTGAAACACCCCTCGACGAAGCGATTACGGTTGCGGAGAGAATCCGTGCCGCCACCCAGCAGTCCAGTTTTTCCAACAAGCTTCAGAGTCTGAAGATTACGATCAGTATCGGAGTGGCCACCTTCCCGATGCCTGGTCTCGATTCAGTTGACGACCTGATTAGAATAGCCGACGAAGGGTTGTATCGGGCAAAATCCGAAGGTAGAAACCGTGTCATAACCCTTCAGCAGGTAACACACTAGCACCACCCACTGCAATCCTCTGCAATTCAATTACCCGGGAAATTACATATCTCCTGTAAAACACAGGCACTGCAGAATGGCCTTTTCCGGCAATACTCCTTGCACTGCATCACAATAAGCGCGTGGTATTCATTGTAAAGGGCAGGGTCACTCTCCAGCCGCGACATGAATAACGTGCGGATCTCCTCGTAACCCGAACCTTCCCCAATAATCCCGAGACGCGTGAAAAGCCTGCCGGTGTAGGCATCGACGACAAAGGTCGGATAATTCCCGGCATAAAGCAGAATTGAGTCACATGTTTCGCGGCCGATACCATGTACGGCCAGCAGTTCATCGCGAGTGGAAGCCAGCGGTTCGGCAGACATCAGGTCGAGGCGACCGGCGTACCTTTCCCAGAGCCAGTCAACAAAGCACTTCAACCTCTTGGTTTTGACATTTAAAAAACCGGCTGGGCGAATCAGCTCAGAAAGGCGATCCTGCGGCAACGCCCGGATACCTTCGGGTGTCAGGAGATCTTCCTGTTTCAGATTCGCCAGAGCCTTTTCAACATTTGCCCAATTGGTGTTTTGGGTAAGGATTGCCCCGACGCAGACCTCGAAAGGGGTATCAGCCGGCCACCAGCGGCAGGGGCCGAATCGACGGTAGAGCCGCTCGTAAATATCAAGGAGAAGGCTGGTCATCCCTGGGTCATGGCCCGGAGGAACTCTTTGCAGTCGCTGAGCTTCCGCTCCAGCCGGAAAAGTTCCTCGGGGGTGTAAACCGCTTCTCCGCGGTCAATTTCGGCTTCAAGGGCGTGGATCGACTCCAATATGTCGGGCTGGCGATTTGCTGGTTCCTGCAAACCGAGCAGATAAAGGTTTTTCCCGCTCATCCCCCACCCCCCAGGATCCGGTGGTAAACTTCACGGACCGTGTCGGTCACCTGTTCGTACTCCTGCATTAAGACAGTTCCCGGATTTTTGAGCTTCGGGTCATAGCCAAGACGCAGGGCGAGCTTATTCAGGTAGCTTTTTGACCCACCGAGATCATTCATCGAATAATCGTGGATTATCCGGAGCCTGTTTTCAAGACGACGGAGGAATTTATACCCATTTATCAGGGCATCACCGTCTTCTTGGGATAATACCCCGTCCGCCCGCAATGCCTTGAGAGAGACCAGGGTGTTGGTATTGCGAATTTCCGGCAACCCGTGACCGTGACTCAACTGCAGGTATTGGACAATAAACTCCACATCCACCATACCGCCCCGGCCGGTCTTGATGTTGTAGTTTCCGGCACTCTCCCGGGCAATCTCGTTTTCCATCCGCATCCTGAGGCGATGGATCTCTGGGCGGACCGACTCATCGATACCGCTTCCGTAAACCGATTGCCGCACCACTTCTTCTATCGACTCCGCCAGCAGTTCTTCGCCGAGCACTACCCTCGCTTTTGTCAAGGCTTGACGCTCCCAGACCTGCGCCTCCCGGCGATGATACTCCCGAAAAGAATCCAGAGAGGTCACCAGCGGACCGGCGTTGCCGGACGGCCTGAGACGGGTATCGATCTTATATACATACCCTTCCCTGGTCTGAGTGGTAAGAATCATGATGATCTTCTGCCCCAGCTTGGCGAAATATTCATGATTGCTTATCTGTTTTTCGCCATCGGTAAATCCCTGATGATCAAAGATGTAGATAATGTCCAGATCAGAATGGTAATTGAGCTCTCCGCCACCCATCTTACCCATGGCCAGAATGGCAAACGAGGCAGGTTTTACCTCTCCGGAGAGGTCGGTAAACGTCGGAGTGCCGAAACGGGAGAGTTCTGTCCTGGCTAGATTGAAGGCTGCGGCCAGGCAAACCTCGGCAAGGCTCGTCAACTGAGTGGCAATCTCAGTCTGGCCAAACTTGCCGTAGATGTCATTCATCCCAATCCGGAGAAATTCCTCGTGGCGGTATATCCTGAGGACGTCAAGTTGCTCTTCGAGGTCAGAAGCCTTGTTCAGGAGCGCCGCAAGTTCCTCCTTCATGAAGTCGGGCTCTTTGAGGGCAGCAGCATAGGTCTTTGCCACCATGCTGTCGAGAATTTCCGGGTGGCCGATGAAGATCTTAGATAGGAACTCCGACACGCCAAACATTGACACCAGGAGCTTCAACACCTGCCGGTTCTCTGCCAACAAGGCATAAAACGTTGACCGCGAACCGACTGCCGAAAGAAACCGCTCGAGGTTGGACAGAGCCATATCCGGGTCCGGAGAGGCAAATATCTCCTGAAGGAGCAGTGGGGCAATCTTTTCGAGAATTCGTCGCGCCCGCTCGGTCAGGTTGGCCCGTATCGGGCCGTCGCGCAGGATCAGCAGATTGTTGTATGCCGAGTCAACATTCTCGAAACGGCGCTCCGCAAGCATGTCTTTAATAAGATCGGAGTCGGCGCGATGATCGAAGAAGGTGTACACATCGGGCCTGACCTCTTCGTGCAGTTTCTGGTCGCGCTCCAGGAAGAGCCCGCCGTAAATCGCCGAGACATTATTTCTGTGGCCCTCAAGGGTCTGACGAAACCGCTCGACCCCGTTTGACCGAAGAAATCCGCACCTTCTGGCCAGTGCTCCATACTCGTCATCCTTGCGGGGCAAACTGTGGGTCTGACGCTCCTGAACCACCTGAATACGGTGCTCCACAGTCCGCAAAAACCGGTATGCCTCGCACAGGTCATAATGATCGTCATCTCTTATGATCCGGGCGTTCTTAAGCACTCCAAGCGCCTTCAACGAATTGCGCTCCCGCAACATCTTGTTTTTTCCTGCATAGACAAGCTGAAGCGCCTGGATAAAGAATTCGATCTCCCGGATTCCACCGCGGCCGAGCTTGATGTTGTATTCACCTTCACGTTCGCGGGCAAGTGAGGCATCAATCTTCTTTTTCATCCCCATCATATCCTCGATCAGGTTGTAATCGAGATACTTGCGATAAATGAATGGTTCAATGGCACTGAGGAATTTTTCACCCAGATCCAGGGAACCGGCAACCGGCCTCGCTTTCAGCATTGCCGAACGCTCCCACGACTGCCCCCACAGTTCGTAGTACACCTCGGCAGACCGAAGCGATATCGCCATGTCGCCGCTCTTTCCCTCCGGCCGCAGCCCCAGATCGACCCTAAAGACGAACCCGTCGTCGGTCACGTGAGAAATGGCCTTGGCAATCATCTCGGAGAGTTTCACAAAAAAAGCATGCAGCGAAATTATGCCACACTTTACCCCACTATCGTCGACAACTCCGCAAGTTTCACCTTTGTCCGATGAGTAGAGACAGATAATGTCTATATCGGATGAGAAATTCAACTCCTGGCCGCCAAACTTTCCCATCCCGAGAATTGTTAGTTCCGCGGGCTCCAGCCCCTGCCCGGTTTCCATCAACGGCTCGCCATGCTCCGCAACAAGGGCTCTTCGGGCAACATCGTGCGCAGTATTGAGGGTAGCCTCTGCCAGCAGAGTCAACTCCATGGTCACTTCTTCCAAAGGAGCCAACCCTGCAAGGTCTCTTGCGGCTATCCGCAAAATCTCCGCATACTTGAAACGTCGGAGAATAGGCAAAAGGGCAGGGTAATCCGCGGGTTCCGCCACAAACCCTTTAAGAGCGTCAAGGAGTTCCCCGGGCTGCCGGGAACGGTCAATTCGCCTTTCGATGAAGAGTTCCCTGAAATACGAAGGGTCGCGACAGAGGATATTGGTAAGGAATGGAGAGGCACCACAGATGACCAAAAGCTGGTTGAGCCTGGTTTTTACGGAACAGACCGACTGCAGCTGGTCATGGGGGACAACGGCGGAAACCCGCTCCAGCCCGTTCAGAGCCATATCAGGAAGAGAGGTAGCCAGAGATTGCACAGTAATGGCGACCAGCACGTCAACAGAGAAGATTTCGGACAATAGGCGCAAGTTCGCTGCCGACCTGGCGGCGAATACGAATCCGCGTGACTCCAGCACCTCGGTCAGGAGCTGGTCCGACTCAGGCGAAACAGGCTCCTGCAGCACTTCGGAAAGCCTGGCAATAAAATCGGCTACCGGGCTCATCCCTTTGCCAGAGCAGCGAGAGATCCCGTGTAATCACCATGCGCCACACCCTTTTCCGTTATGATTGCGGTAACATACCGAGCCGGCGTCACATCGAAAGCAGGGTTTTGTACCTTAACCCCTTCGGGAGCGATCTGTACCCCTTTAATCTGCGTTACTTCCGTTATGGGCCGCTCCTCGATCGGTATTTTTTCTCCGCAGTCAAGCGTTAGATCAAGAGTCGAAATCGGGGCAGCTACATAAAAAGGAATCCTGTGTTCTTTTGCCAGAACCGCCACGCTGTAGGTGCCGATCTTGTTTGCGGTGTCACCATTTGCCGCGATCCGGTCCGCCCCCACCACGCAGCAATCAATCTCCCCTTGCTGCATGAGCCAGCCAGCCATATTGTCGGAGATGAGCGTTACCGGTATGCCGTCCTTCATCAATTCCCATGCCGTAAGCCGAGCCCCCTGCAACCAGGGGCGGGTTTCGTCCGCAATAACCTTGATCTTCTTACCGGCCTCGTGCGCAGCCCTGATTACGCCCAGTGCCGTACCGTACCCCGCGGTAGCAAGTCCGCCAGCGTTGCAGTGGGTAAGGACTGTGGCACCGGCCTTGATCAGTGGTGCGCCGTTGGCGCCAATGGCCTTACAAATCTGCAGGTCTTCGCTTTCAACGGCAATCGCCTCAGCCTTCAGGATCGCCCTGATCGAGTTGATATCTCTATCGCGATGCGCTTCGGCAACCCGCTTCATCCTTTCAATTGCCCAGAAGAGATTGACTGCCGTTGGTCTTGTCCTGGCGATGACATCGCAGACATTGGAAAGCTGGCGAAAGAACGACTCGTGGGTGTCGGCGATAATATCCCTTGCCCCCAGCGCAACCCCCATGGCAGCGGCAACGCCGATTGCCGGCGCACCGCGGATTATCATCCCGCGGATCGCTTCGGCAACCCCCTGAAAATCCGAGTACTCGTTGTACACCTCTTCGGAGGGGAGACGGGTCTGATCTATCATTATTACCCTGTCGTCGCGCCATTCTATGGTTCGGAAAGACATTGCTCTATCCTTTCAGCTTCTTAACCAGCAGATCGTTCACCACCGCCGGGTTGGCCTTACCCTTTGAGGCCCGCATGACCTGGCCGACAAAGAAGCCGAACACCTTGTCCTTGCCGCCCCGGTACTCTTCCACCTGACCCATGTTGGCAGCCATGATCTCGTCGATGATCTTTTCGATCTCGCCGGTGTCAGAGACCTGAACAAGCCCCTTCTCCTCGACGATCTTCGCCGGCTCGCCGCCGTTCTGCCACATCTCGTCAAAGACCGTCTTGGCGATCTTGCCGGAGATAGTCCCCTTTTCGATGAGCGCCAGGAGCGCGGCCAGTTGTTTCGGTGTCACCGGGCAGGCAATGATCTCCAGGCCGTTATCGTTCAGTCCCCGGGTCACCTCTCCCATGATCCAGTTGGCGGCCATTTTGGGTTGCGAACCTGCGGCAAGACACGCCTCGAAGTATTCGGCAAGTTCACGGACTGCGGTAAGAACTTCGGCATCATAGGGAGTCAGCCCCATCTCTGACTGGTAGCGCAATAGCTTTGCCTCAGGCAGTTCCGGAAGCGAAAGCCTCGTATCCTCCACCCAATCGTTGGAGATCACCAGCGGCACCAGATCCGGATCAGGGAAGTAGCGGTAGTCGTGCGCCTCCTCCTTGCCTCTCATGGAGCGGGTTTCGCCCGTGTTGGGGTCGAACAGCCGGGTCTCCTGCACTACCTTGCCGCCATCCTCGATCAATTCGATCTGGCGCTCGATCTCGTATTCAATCGCCTGCTTGACGAACCGGAACGAGTTGACGTTCTTGGTCTCGGTCCTGGTCCCGAACCGGTCCGAACCGATGCGCATCACGGAAACGTTGGCATCGCAACGAAAACTCCCCTCCTCCATGTTGCCGTCGCAAATCCCGAGATACACCACGATCTGGTGGAGTTTTTTCAGGTAGGCAACTGCTTCGTCGGCAGTTCTGATGTCCGGTTCGGAAACGATTTCCAGCAAAGGGGTGCAGGCGCGGTTAAGATCAACGCCGGAACCGCTGCCGAGGCCGGGGATGTCGGAGTGCACCAGTTTGCCGGCGTCCTCTTCCATATGGATGCGGGTAATGCCGATTCTCTTGGCGCCCAAATCGGCGTCTATGTCCAGGTGTCCCTTTACGCAGATTGGGAGTTCGTACTGGCTGATCTGGTAACCCTTGGGGAGATCGGGGTAGAAGTAGTTCTTCCTCGCGAAGATGCTCCGTGGCGAGATGGCGCAGTTGGTCGCCAAGCCGGCCTTGATGGCGTATTCAACCACCTTTTTGTTGAGCACCGGCAGAGCGCCGGGAAGGCCGAGACAGACCGGGCAGGTCTGGGAGTTGGGAGATGCGCCGAACTGCGTGGAGCAACCGCAGAAAATCTTGGTATTGGTTTTCAGCTGAACGTGGACTTCGAGTCCGATTACCGCTTGGTATTTCATCTGTTATTCTCCGGTATTCGTCGTAGAGGCGCCACAAATAACGCCCAAAAAGACACGATAAAACGTGCCTCTACAGTTTTGTTTTCTGCTTGCACCATTCAGTTGCCTGCTCGAATGCGTAGGCGGCGTGGATTATGGCCTCCTCACCGAAGGGGCGGCCGACGAGTTGCAGGCCGATCGGGAGACCGTCCCGGCTCATGCCGGCAGGGACGCTTATACCGCACGTTCCGGCCAGGTTTACCGGAATGGTGAATATGTCGGAAAGGTACATCTGCAGGGGATCGTTGACCTTCTCCCCGATCCTGAATGCCGGTGTCGGAGCAACCGGGGTCAGGATCACATCGACGTTCTCGAACGCCTGGAGAAAATCTTGCATGATCAGGGTCCGCACCTTCTGCGCCTTCAGGTAGTAAGCATCATAATAGCCAGACGAGAGGGCGTAGGTGCCGAGCATGATCCTGCGCTTAACCTCTGGCCCAAACCCTTCCGAACGGGTCTTCATGAACATTTCCAAGAGGTTTTTCGCCTCCGCTGCCCGGTGACCGAACCTGACCCCTTCGTACCGAGCCAGATTAGAGCTTGCCTCAGCCGTTGCGATCAGATAATAGCAGGCAACCGCGTAGTCAGTGTGAGGGAGCGTTATTTCGACGATCTCGGCTCCAAGCCTCCGGTAGGTCTCAATCGCGTTCTCCATGACTTTCTGGACATCAGGGTCGAGTCCTTCGATAAAATATTCTTTGGGAAGAGCGATCTTCATCCCTTTCACGTCGGGGAGCAGGGCCTTCGTGTAATCAGGCACCGGCATTTCCACGCTGGTTGAATCGAGCGGGTCATGCCCGGCAATCGCACCGAGCATGATGGCGGCATCCGTAACATCACGGGTAAGCGGGCCAACCTGATCGAGAGACGAGGCGTAGGCAATGACTCCGTAACGGGACACCCTGCCATAGGTGGGCTTGAGCCCCACGCAGCCGCAATGTGAAGCCGGCTGGCGAATGGACCCGCCGGTATCTGTACCGAGGGTTGCGGTTGCCTGTTGTGCGGCAACGGCTGCGGCAGAACCGCCGGAAGAGCCCCCCGGGATGCACTCAAGATTCCAAGGGTTTTTTGTCGGTCCAAAAGCGCTGTTCTCGCAGGAAGAACCCATGGCAAATTCGTCCTGGTTAAGCTTACCCAACATCACAGCACCGCATTCCTTCAACTTGAGCCATGAGGTTGAATCGTAAGGAGGAATATAGTCGGCAAGCATCTTGGATGCACAAGTGGTACGGATGCCCCTGGTGACAAAAATGTCCTTCAGCGCCAGCGGGATTCCGGTCAATGCGTGCAGATCGCCGGTAGCGATCCGCCGGTCGGCATCTTCAGCCGACTTTAGCGCTTCCTCTGCGGTTATCGTAATGAAAGAGTTGACCTTCGCATCCGTCGTCTTAATTCGGTCGAGGCACCCTTTGACGGCCTCAACAGCAGAGGCCTTCCTGCTTTTCAACAGTTCATGCAACTCGTGGATAGTAAGCTCATAAAGTTCCATCTGTGCTCCTTGGCGGGCAAATCGGTGCTGCCGCATTTTCAGTCAGAGCGGAACTATAGCAAATTATCCATGGAAATGCATCATTCAAGAGCACTGATTGCGGCTGAGAGCCTTTACCTCTTGCTGAAATCGTGTACACTCATCGCAAAATAATCAGCCAATGTTCAAATCAATAATCGGATGGATTACATGGATACCGTGCAAATTCTAAAAAAATCAATGCTCTTTTCCGGCCTGTCCGAAGAGCATCTGTCCGACGTAGCGGCGATTTCCAGCAGGCGCAGTTTCGGGCGGGGGGAAACTCTCTTTTCTGAGGGGGATACGGCCAACGGCTTCTATCTTCTGGCGTCGGGAGGGATGAAACTCTGCAAGATCTCGCCGGACGGGCGAGAAAAGGTTCTTCACTTCGTGCATCCCGGCGAGACGTTCGCTGAGGCCGCCTTCTTCGGCGATGGGCGCTACCCTGCCGAAGCAAGGGGGATCGAGAAGGGAGAGACGCTGTTTTTCCCAAGGGAAGGTTTCATGGGGTTACTGGAACGCGATCCGCAGTTTGCCCTCAATCTCATCGTGTCACTGTCATTGTTGCTGCGACGCTTTGCCCGGCAGATTGAGGAACTTTCCTTTGCCGAAGTGCCTAACCGGCTTGCCGCCTATTTATGTGAACTGATCGAAAGAAAATCAACAAGTTTCCAGGGCAAGACTTACTTGGAGTTGGAGATGAAAAAGGGGGAACTGGCATCGCGGCTGGGAACCGTCAGTGAAACACTCTCCCGAAGTCTCAGAAAATTCCGCGAAGAAGGGGTCATGGAGGTAGAGGGCAACAAAGTAATCGTTTATGACCTTAACCGATTGAAAGAACTGGCTAAGGGGCAAAAAAGACCGGAAACACCCGGCGCCCATCAGCAATAAACTGCTTTCAAACAGCGGCCTGGCAGAGTTCGTTTCTCATCCGGCAGGCTTCACCGGCACACTCCGAATCGTTGCCGAGTGTCTGCTCAAGGAAATCGACGGAGATCTTTTTGAAGTTGAGCCCAATGCCATCGTCGGCAACACGCACCACCTTCCCCTCAAGACTTAAAGAGAGATTGCCGTTACTGCCGGCGAAAGAGAGAACTATCCCAACCGTTTCATCAAGCGGAACTTTTTGATCGGTCTTTACGAACAACCCTTTCAGGCTCAAATTCTCGACAGTGCCTGTAAAAGAACTGCCTTCATGGCTGACGAGAACCCTGGCATTGAAATCCATTCTGCTGAACTGTCTGTTATCCACGGAGCGTATTACCTCCTTTCCCGGTCATTGTTTACTGCTACCTATCGTCAGCAAACCAAATTTCTTAAGAAATTAATGAAGTGTTTCGTTAATCCCTACATATTGAATGGTTATAACAGATTCAATCTTATGATGGCAAGTTAAAGAGTCGAGCCATATTGCCTTCAGAAAATTATTTGATAAAGTTAGTCGCAACCCAACTCAAGGAGTTTCAAATGAAAAAAATGCTTTCTGTCGTAGTATCAGCTCTAGTGGCCGTATCCTTCGCCGGCATCGTCTGTGCAGCCGAGCCTGCCGCTGCACCGGCAGGCATGCCTCCGGGACATCCGCCGATCGACAAGCCGGCTGAGAAAAAAGCGGCCCCGAAGAAGGCCAAGAAAGCCAAAAAAGTCAAAAAAGAAGTCAAGAAGGAAGAAGCTCCGGCTGCGGCCCCTGCAGCAAAGTAACTTTACCGACAATAGAAAAAGCCGCTTCGTTACCGAGGCGGCTTTTTTCTTTTGACCTGCGTGGGAGAGCACCTTAAGTTCATACACACCCACATTAAAGCGCTTATGGAGGGCACGAACCGCAAACCGAGCGGAACAGAGAAGTGCTGAGATACCGGTCTCCGCGATCCGGTAAAAGAGTGACAATCGTCCCGGCCTCCATATCCCTGGCAACCGCCAAGGCCCCGGCAACTGCGGCACCACTGGACATGCCGACAAAAAGCCCCTCGCGCGTGGCCAGTTCGCGGGCCATGGCAAATGCATCCTCGTCCTGCACAGTCAGCTTAAGATCAAGCGCACCCTCGCTGTATATCTCGGGCACAATCGCCTCCTTCATGTTCTTCAACCCCTGCACCCTGTGACCAAGTCTTGGCTCGACACCAACTATTCTTGTTCCGGGCTTATTCTCCCTGAAGTAGCGGCTTATCCCCATTAATGTGCCGCTGGTCCCCATCCCGGCAACAAAAGCATCTATTTTGCCGCCGGTCTGGCGCATGATCTCCGGACCGGTAGTCTCGTAATGCGCCAGGATATTGTTCGGGTTTGCGTATTGGTTCGGCATATAATACCGTTCCGGATCCTCTTCCAGAATCCTGTGAGCAAGCCTTATTGCGCCATCGGTCGCTTCATCATGAGGAGAAAGAACCACTTCAGCGCCAAACGCCTCAAGCACACTCCGGCGCTCCATGCTGACACAGGCAGGCATGACCAGTTTCACCCGGTAGCCTTTTGCCGTTCCGAGCATGGCCAGGGCAATCCCGGTATTTCCCGAGGTTGGCTCCAGGATCGTCTTTTGTTTCGTCAACTCTCCGGACTCTTCGGCCTTGGTGAGCATATAAAGAGCAGGCCGGTCCTTGACCGACCCTCCAGGGTTGTTCCCCTCAAGCTTGGCGAGAATTCTGACATTTGCAGAGGGGGCCAGTGAATGTAATTCGATCAGTGGGGTGTTGCCAATGTTGTTGACCAGGGAAAATTGGTTGGAGCGCATAGAAGTATCAATCCTTCCGAATGCAGAATTCAGATATGCTACAAGATTGAAAGGCTGAAAACAAGCAGAACTACTCCTTGACCACCTCGGCTGTGAATCTGGAAAGCTTTGCCCTTTTCCAGCCATCTGCCGGAAGACCGGCCTTAAGAGACAACTGTTCAAGGTAAACCGCACGATTCCACCCCTGCTCCACCGGCACCTGGGGGAGAAACACCGCACTCTTCCCCCCTTTCTCAAGATAGAGTCCATGGGTGCCTATAGTTACAGCCCCGATGTCAGATATCACTTCCAGAGGAGAAAGAACCGTTACTTCCAGATGTAATCCCGGCAGCTCTTCAGGTCTTACCGGCGGGAATCTCGGATCATGGCTGGCCGCGGATCGCGCGTTCATGACAACGGATCGCGCCAGGGGCATCATCGGAATGATATTGCCGATGCAGCCACGTAAATTGCCGGATTTATCATTGATCGTCACGAAACTTGCTCCATCAGCCTTGAGTCTGATTGTAGAAGGTGGCGTCTCGACAAATGGCTTCTTATTGACATGACTATCCAGTGAACGCCTTGCCAACGCGACCAACTCCCGTTTTTCGGCCAAGGCGAGTGAGGAGCGGTATATCCCCATCGCCGCATAACCCACTACTTTCTTATTATCACCGGTGACATCGCCGGAGTCCGCATAGCGATAGAGCTGGCCGTTGGTAGCACCCAGGCTACGAACTGCTGCCAGGGCATAAATAAGCGGATAGCCACCGCAAGCCTCTCCGTTACCATTGGAAAGCAACCCCTCAAGGTCGTTCACAGATAACCTTTCCACGGCATCGATCACGGTCCTGTCCATTTGACCGGCAGTTTCCCGGTCATGGTAATGCGACAGGTCAGAGCTCACAATTAATACTGTCTTGGGGTCCTTGAGTGCCTTGGCAAGGCTCTCGGCAAGCGATTGATATGATTCCCTGGTGGGGGCACCCACAATTACAGGCACTATTGAAGCGGCGGGAAGCACACGCTGGATAAAAGGGAGTTGCACTTCCAGAGAATGTTCCCTGGCAAAAGGATTCCGGTCAAAAACAACTCCAGATTTTTTGTCAAGCAGTTGCGCGGCGATCTTTTCATTTACCGCAACAAGCCCGAGAGGCGTCCGAAACGATCCTTTTGCATAAACAGCCGCACCGTTCAGGTGGGTGTAGTGGCTTGGCCCCAGCAGGATAACCGTGGTTACGCCGCTGCCTTTAAGCTGAGCATAAGAGTTAGCTGCCACGGCACCGGAAAACTGATAGCCGGCGTGGGGGGCCAGCAAAGTGAGCAACCGGCCTTGAGCCTCCTGCTTTCCGGCAGAAGCCATGAAACCGTCAACGGTCTTTTGCAGAATAGCCTTGTCTCCCGGATAGAAGGCGCCTGCCACGGCAGGCTCCTTGATCTCGGCGCTGCAACCGCACGACATGAAGAGGGTACAGCAAAACACCACAGGCTTCAGGAATCGGCCGATTTTCCCGAACAAACCATTCATCCCCATCTCCCATGAAGCTTATATCCGCAGTATGCGCAGGCGCTCCCAGCCAGATGTTTCTCCAAAACACTGAACCCTGACCTTTTGACCACCAGTTTCGCACATTTGGGACAGTAGGTGTTATTCCCCGCATGTCCGGGGAGATTGCCGATGTACACGTATTTGAGGCCGGCCTTACGGGCAGTTTCCCGAGCCTTTTCCAAGGTCGACACAGGGGTTGGCGTGATGTGGGTAAGTTTGTACAACGGGAAAAACCTGGAAAAATGCAGCGGCGTCTCAGCGCCGAGGTTTTGCCGTATCCAGTCGGCCATTCTGCGAATAGTCACCAGGTCATCGTTTTGGCCGGGTATGACAAGGTTGGTCAATTCCAGCCACACACCGGATTTTTTCAGCGTCTTCAGGGTTTCCAGAACCGGTTCGAGATCAGCCTCGCACATAGAGCGGTAGTATTCGGGAGTAAAGCCTTTCAGATCGATGTTTGCTGCATCAAGAACGGTGCATAGCTCCCGGAGCGGCTCCTGCCTTATATATCCGTTCGAATGATATACATTCAACAGCCCTTTAGAACGGGCAATCTTCGCGGTATCCAGCATGTATTCAAAATATGTTGATGGTTCCGTGTAGGTGAAGGCAATGCTGCGGCAACCTTTATTCAGGGCAGTCATAACCAGATCAGCCGGCTGCATGGCATAATTCATGGTTTCCGCAGGGGAGGCCTGGGAGATGTCCCAGTTCTGGCAAAACTTGCAGCGCAGGTTGCACCCAGCGCTGGCAATGGAAAAGGAACGGCTTTGGGGAAGGTAATTAAAGAACGGTTTTTTTTCAATAGGATCGACATGAATGGCGCAGGGAGCTGCGTATCCGAGGGAATAAAGGGTACCGCCGGTGTTGCGCCGCGCCCGGCAGAAGCCAGTGCTTCCTGCCGGGATATCGCATTGACGTGGACAAAGCCGGCAACCGACAGAATTGCCGGCATTTTTCTGATAATAACGGGCCTCCTTCTTCAGGAGAACCCCTTTATTAATTATTTCCCTTGCCTCCGCCTTCATGGCAAGAGATGAACAGAGTAGCAACTTGAGAAAATCCCTTCGCTTCATGTCAAGGATTATAGCCCAAGCTGTCCAGTCAAGTCAAAGCCGGCGATTACCCTTCGTAAAGCGCCTTTTCCCATAACAGCAAACCGGTATCGTTATCAACAACCCTTCGAGGCGGTTCACCCGCAAAGGGGATAATCGTGAATTCTACGGCAAAAACACTGCACCCCTGCAGGCAGTGGCCACCCACAACAATGCCGGCATTCCCGGATACGGCAAGATGCAGATGCACAAACGGCTTGTCATCTCGAAGAGATATGTTTCCGGAACTGGCAACTATTTCGTGGGGAGCATCAAAATCCAGCTCCCGATATGCTCGAATCTTCTGATCGTAAAATGATAGCCTGGCCCGTTTCAATGACCCCATTACCTGGACCGTCCCGGCCTTGATCCCCTTTTTGGCAGCAATCTTATTCAATTCACGCAGCATGTCTGCCTTGAATGGCAGTTTTCCGATAATCATCCTCTTCCTCCTCGCTAAATTGCCGGCTCTCCGACATAAACAAGCGACCAGGGGCCACCCCAAAAAAAGAGCCTGCCATTCATAAATCCAACTTCTATTGACGTTAGTATAAGCAGAGATTCAAAATTGGCAAGTTAGGGCATAAAAATGGACTGTCCCTCCGGTCGAGGAGCAGTCCGGTCTTCATCACATTTTACTCAATAGTTATGGTTTTCGCTTCGTTCCTAACTTCTCTAGGCACCCTGATTTCAAGCACTCCGTCTTTATAGGATGCTGTGAGCTTGTCAGTTACGCACCCTTCCGGCAAATGAAGGGTTCTCAAGAACGACCCGTACGAACGTTCGAGTCTCAGGTAGTCCTTCCTTTCGACCCGTTCTTCAGTCTTCTTCTCGCCGGATATGGTCAGGTTGTTATCAACGAGCCTTACGCTTATGTCCTCCCTGTTCATCCCCGGCAACTCGGCTTTCAAAACTACCTCGTTGCCAGCCGTGTAAACATCCACAGAAGGAGTCATCTCGCCCTCACCTCTGAGATCATGCAACAACCTGCTAATTGGTCGGAATCCGTAATCAAACAGGAATGGGCGATGCATGCTCTCTTCCATCCATCTTTCCATCTCGTCAAGCGTTGACCAAATCCCCCCGCCTTTCCTCTCAAGGGACAACTCCCTTTTTACCGGTACATCGGTTCTTTTGCCATGCCCATGGGTCAGACCTTTGGCTTCGGTCTCTTTTCTTTCTTCCATATGGCGCCTCATGAGCTAACACCTCCTTTTTTCGGCATTTTTCTAAAATAATTATACCAAATTGAAATTGAATGTCAATATTCGCACGCCCCGCGCACCGATCCCGTCCCCAAGGTTTTGACAAACAATATGGCGGTAGCTACCTTAATTAATGCCAAAGCAATAAATGCCCCTTTCATCCCAAGGGCAGGAAGCAGAATGATCCCACCAAGAACACCCCCGACGCACCCCCCCAACAGATCGGCTGCATACATGACACCCGCGCCCTTTATTCTTTCAGTGCCTGCAGTTGTGATATGCGGTTTTTCCAGATTTTGGTAGAGCCTGCTTGCTACAGGATATGTAATTCCGGTCAACACCCCTGTAAGGACAACAGCCCCAAGCAATGCAGGGAGACGCACCGGCTCAAAGCCCCCCTGTTCAAGAGCTACCAGGAAAAATGCCAGTCCGAGCAGCATTACGATCATTGCCGACTCCAATACCAACACAATTCGGATGTCTGAATATTTTCCAACTGTCTTGGTAGTGGCAAGATAACTCCCTGCTGCAATCCCTGCCATAAACAGGGCAAGCAGCATCCCGACAAGGTGAAAGAGGTTGCCGTAATACACCTGGAACAGTGTCATCAACAGCAATTCGCCCAGCATCGACGACATTCCGGTCCCGGCAACGGCAAGAGTAATTGCGGCTTTACGGGAATTGCGGACACACAACGCCACTAACAGCGCCGATGTGAGCAGCCCTATCAGCCAGACACCATGTAGCCCTCTCGCAAATCCCAAGACAGTCGAAAACGATCTCGTATGCACCAATGATTTGTAAGCAAGATTCAAGTACATCAAATCCGGTGAAAAATCTTGATTGACGATTGACGATCCCGGCTTGGCTAATTCCCTGGAAACGATTTCACGCTCCTCTTCAGCCAATCGGGAAGAAAGGTGCTCAGGCGTGAGCAGTCTGGTTTCAACCCGTCTCTCTACTTGGCGTTTGGACATCAATTCCGCATCGGGATAAGGAAAAACCGTTTCCCCAGCTAACAAAATATTCCTGTCTCCCGGGACAACGATTACTCCGGCAAACACAGCTTTAAGGGTGGCTAAAAGGCAGGTATTAAGTGATCTCAATTCATCGTTATAATAAGTTTGTGAACCCTGGCACGGGACTACCAGCATTCCCCCGTCCCTGAGCACGGATTTCAACCGTGAGAAAAACTGGCGCGTAAAGAACCTGTTCGACTGGAGAGTCTCAGGGAGTGGCATGTTTATCATTGCGACGTCGTATCTCTTACCTGTTTGCCCAAGGTAGACTCTGCCATCATCAATAATCAGCTTAACTTTTGAGTTTAAAAGCTCTCGTTTGGAGATATCTTCCGGAAGCTCCAGGATGCTCTTCAGAAACAGCGGATCTGGTTCCAGATAATCAATGCTTCTGACCGAGGGGTGCTTCAACATCTCGGATATGAGCCCGCCAGCTCCGCCGCCGATGACCAACAGATCACGAGGATTTTGGTGCATAAGCAACGGTAGGTGCGCCAGCTCTTCAACATATTCGATATCCGGCACCGGTAGCGTAATCTGGGGCAAACCGTCAGTGAAGAGTGTATGCTGACCGTCGGACTCGACAACAACGATATTCTGGTAAGGTGAATTTCTATAACTGACGACCTTCTTTCCTTGCCATTGCCAAGCAATGCTATTTTTATGGACCAGTTCACCAATACCGGCAAATAACATTGATATCGATAAAAGACTCGATAACAGCACAGCCACCCTCAACCAAGAACTCTGGCATGCGGTAAGAAGAAAACTGCAGGCAATAGAGTTTATTACGGCAAGCAAGAGTGCAATTTCCAAGCTGTTCAGACGGGTCACGAGAACAAAACTGGTCAGAATACCCCCAATTATGGAGCCAACGGTCTCCCAGGAGTAGGTAAGGCCTACCGCATGGCCGCGGTTGGGCTTTGTGATATCCACAATTTTGCATGCCGATATAAAGAGGAATCCATGAGCTGCGGAAACAGGAAGGAGCACGGCTGCGGAAACAGCCAATAACTGCCAAATATCCGAAGATACTTCGACCGGAATCCCCAAAAAGGGCTTCCACACCCTAGCAAACAGAATTGCCATTGGAAAGAGAACAACAAACGCAAACTGTGCTTTGGCAAACCCTAACACGGGCGCGATCGGCAATCGCTTTGATCGTTCGGCAGTGACCGCGCCAAAGGCTTCTCCCGCGACCCACAGCGCAATATAAATCCCCATAAGGAGTTCGTTCCCTGAAAAAACCGTCAACAATTCCCTCAGCAGAACGATTTGCGCCGCCATACCACTAAATCCCAGCACCATGATCAAACCAATGACTGACATCCAGACCTCTAGTTAGTTTCCATCCGGAAAGGGTTCTTTCCCCCCCTGGCGGTGTCAATCTACGGGATCGCTTGTGCGACGTACAGTAGTACGCCTCCGCGCAATCCCTTGATTTCCTTGCCAGGACGAAAAATCCCTCCTTTCCGATCCGTAAATAAATAGTTTCTCATCCGGAGTTTCCGGATGGAAACTAGTTAATTACTGGGTAGCTTGGATGGATCCGAAATTAAACGTAAATCTTTAGCGCTCCAGTTGTCAAACAATGCGAATAGCCATAGCTGACCGTATTGCACACCATCGATTATCCGTTATAATTTGTTTTTCTATCCCGTGGGAACTTGACGATCAAAGGTGGAAATCACGAGCATGAATCTGAAATTCGGTTCACAGCTGATCAAAATTCTCTTGATTCTGGGGATTATCGTAGCTCTAGTCGGTGTGATTGCAATCATCAAACTTTCGGCGTCCTATCAGGATATTGTTGAGAATTTTTTGTTCCAGGTTGTTGGCGGGGTGGTTATCCTGGAAACAGCCCTATTTGTAATCACTTTCTGGATATACAACAAGCGAAAGCTCCTGTCCCGGGTAAACCGTTTGGCGTATGCACTAGAACGAGGAGCTGACGGCGATCTCACCATCCGAGTTCCGGCAACGGAAAACGACGAAATCGGGCAACTGGGCCGCAACCTTAACTCAATGCTTGAGAAGCTAAGCGAGTTCGTTGAGAGAGTCAACTCCTCTCTGCGAGAACTGCGCAATATATCCCAGAACACAACAAATGCCGCAGGACAGTTGGTAAATGCCGCTGAAACTCAGTCTGTCGCGGCAAAGGAAACCTCAGGCGCAGTGGAAAAGATCAGCAATTCGATTGAATTACTTTCGAAGGAAATCGACAAGGTTGCCCAATCAGCATCACATAATTCCGGTGCAATTCGCATGATGTCCACAAGCCTTGATCTGGTTGGGCAAAACATCGACATGCAGTCAATGGCTATAGACGAGGTCAGCTCTTCTATTTTCCAAGTAGCCGCCGAGGTCAAGCAGATTGCGAGCAATGTCAACAGTCTCATGGCTGCCTCGACAGAAACGACATCCGCAGCGGCGGCAATGGACGTATCGATCAAGGAGGTGGAGCGTAATGCTCAGGGAGCGGCGGCAATCACGGAAAACGTAAAGCGTGACGCCCTCGTGGGACAGGAGACCGTTGCGGCGACAATTTCGGGAATAACGGAAATCCGTAACTCCACTCAATCAACCTTCTCAGCAATTGCAAGCCTTTCCAGCCGAGTCAAGGCTATCGGCAACATTATATCGGTTATTAATGAGCTGGCAGAGCAAACCAATCTTCTTGCTCTCAACTCGGCAATTATTGCCGCACAAGCTGGGGAACACGGCAAAGGGTTTGCCGTAGTCGCCGACCAAATCAAAGGATTGGCAACACGTACACGAAATTCGACCCAAGAGATTGATGAACTGATTTCAGCTATTCAGAAAGAGACGGAACAAGCTGTCACTGCAATCAAAATAACCGAGCAGAAGGTCGGTGAAGGTGAACGGCTTTCTCAGAAATCCGGGGTGGCTCTCCAAAAGATGGTCGGCGGCATGGAGGAGTCCCTTCGGCAGGTCAGCGATATTGCCGAAGCTACTGTAGAACAGGCAAAGGGTAGCCAGCAGATTCGTCAATCAATGGAACTCATTTCAAACATGGTTGCCCAGATTGCCAAATCCAGCCGTGAACAGGGGGCAACCAGCGAGTTGATAATATCTGCCGTAGAACGGATGAAGGAACTTACCGTAAACGTACGCTCGTCAAGCCATGAGCAGCGCGAAATTGGCACCAACATTGCCGATTCTACCGGCAAAATGGGCCACATAATCAGCGAACTGGAACGGTTGCGTAGTGAACAGTCCGAAAGAAGCGGCGAAATAAGAAAGGCAATGCAAGAAATGGACAAGGCAACCAGCGAAGACCTGTCAGCAGTCCATATTATGGAAGAGGGAGTTGAAAATCTATCCCGCCAGATAGGTCTCCTGCAGTCAGAAATGGCAAAATTAAAGGTTAATTAGTCTGGTCCACTTTAATCTCAAGTCGTTATCTGCAATTTGTCGGCGGATATTTTTTCAAGCTGTACTCAGTGCAATATTTATCGGGCATGAGCCTGCAGGCTTCTGCCATATCAGAACAACCGCTATTAATAACGTTTGTGTATTTTTCGTTGCTGCCCGGGTCAATTGCGAAATACAGTAACGCCCTTTGAAACAAAACCTTTGATTTAGAAACATTATCCCCGGACAAGTTCACCGCAGCCACAAGACTATTCAACGCATCATCATAAAATCCTATCTGCTGAAAACATCCCCCTATTAATTGATAGAGTTCGACTTTTTCGTTATTGCTGAAATAGCCTTTCTTAAGGTGATAGTTCGCAATCTCAATGCACTGTTCCGAGTCTCTGCTTTGCAGACGTCTGTACACATCATTATAAGCTGATTCAAATGACGTGCAGCCCGCAAGAAAACAAAGAATCAACGATAGATAGCGGAACACGTTTATTTATTACCCCTTAACAATTTCTAGCACCGAGGGGAATATAATCCATCAATTTGAGATTTGGCAAGATGAATTCATTGGATAATATATTCGCTTCTGATTCCCCACACTCAGATTAAGCCTTATTGCTTTTTGCCGGCATAATCCGATGATATAACTGAACCTGCTGCCAACCCCCAGCGCTAACTACTGAAAATTCAACATATTAGCAAAAGGTGTGATATTTGCAGTTAATTTTTTGGCAAAAATCGGCCTCTTTTCAAGCCGTTGCCGATTTTTTTGTGAACGGCCGGAGTCGATACGGCCTTAACCTCGGAGGATGTATGTGTTTCTCTGCGCAAACATGCAAAGTTCTGCTTTTCAACACTATAATGGTCAGGCTACCTAATCCTCTTATTGTTCTCCTTTGTTGGCTTATAATCTCGGGCAGCGCCAGTGCCAATGTTTTTCCCCGGATTACTGCAGGGGATTCCCATACTGTCGCATTGAAAACCGATGGCACAGTCTGGGCGTGGGGCAAAAATAATTCCGGACAGCTTGGTAACGGTTCAAACGCAAACAGCTCCATGCCGGTACAGGTCACCGGAATAAACAATGTAATTGCGATAACCGCTGGTTACGCCCATACAGTCGCGATAAAAAGTGACGGCACAGTTTGGGCTTGGGGTCTTAACAGCAGTGGTCAACTCGGCACAGGGGATTCCAATGACCACTCCACACCGGTACAGGTAACTGGTTTAAATGAAGTGATCGCGGTGGTTGCCGGTTATGGCCATACTTTAGCACTCAAGGCTAACGGTACGGTCTGGGCATGGGGACTTAACAACAAAGGCCAGTTGGGAAACAACTCCACCAGCAATTCCAATACCCCTGTACAAGTAAGCAATCTGGCTTCCGGAGTTATTGCAATTTCCGGCTCAAGAGGGCTTCACAACATGGCCCTCAAAAATGACGGAACCGTCTGGACCTGGGGGAGTAATGACTATGGGCAGATCGGGAATGGCGGCGCAACCCCGTATAACACCGCACCAATTAGTGTAAGCAGTGGCGCAATAGCGATTTCTGCAAGTGCACTGAGCTCAATCGTTCTTAAATCAGATTACACAGTTTGGGCATGGGGCGACAATGCATTCGGACAATGCGGCTTGGACCCTTACTATGATCCGACCATCTTTTATCCAACCCAGATTGCCGGAATTGCCAATGCAATAGCCATTTCTTCCGGAGACAACCAGACCATGTCGCTACTGGCCGACGGAACAGCTGTGGCTCTTGGCCGGAACGATTACGGGCAACTCGGCAACAATCCCGGCGCACCTTCATATTCCCCGGTATCTGTTTTAAACCTGAACGGTATAGTATCAATTGCTTCCGGTGCCAACCACACAATGGCTATCAAGGATAATGGCACCTTCTGGGGATGGGGGCTGAACGACAACGGACAGCTCGGCATCTCAACAACTGACAACATGGGCTTTCCCGCAGTTTCACCAATGGGCTCACTTATCACTCCCCAGGTGGCAGCCGGCTATAAACACACAGTGGCCCTGAAAAACGACGGGACTGTCTGGGCATGGGGGCTGAATGATCACGGTCAATTGGGAAACGGCTCAGGAAACAGTTCGGTACCTGTACCAATTAACAGCATAAGTGGCATTGTTTCAGTTGCCGCAGGCTACAAACACGGTGTAGCGCTAAAAAGCGACGGATCGGTCTGGTCTTGGGGAGCAAACAACCGTGGACAGCTGGGCAACGGGTCAACAAACGAAAGCAATACCCCGGTCAAGGTCAATAACCTTTCCGGCATCACTGCCATAGCGTCGTCCAGAGGGAATCACGTTCTGGCATTAAAGAACGATGGCACGGTCTGGGCTTGGGGAGCCAATAACTCAGGGCAACTTGGGAACAACAGCGCGCCCACAGACAGCACCATCCCTGTTCAGGTCAATAATATTACTGGGATATCATCTATTTCCGCAGGTCCCAACCACTCGGTCGTTCTGAAAACCGATGATACCGTCTGGGCTTGGGGAGACAACGCTTTCGGACAGCTTGGTCAAGATCCTTTAACCATGCCGACCAGAAACATACCGATTCAGATTCCCAGCATAGTGCAGCCTGTTGCCGTTGATGCAGGAGATTATCATACCGTTGCCCTGAAAAATGATGGCACTGTTTGGGGCATAGGACTCAATACAAACGGCCAGTTGGGAGACGGATCTTCGACAACAACTTTTACACCGGTACAAGTTAGTAGCTTAAACGGCACCAGAATAATATCGGCCGGGGAACTCTATTCTTCGGCAATAAAAGCCGACGGCACTGTTTGGGGATGGGGAGCAAATGGTAACGGGCAGCTTGGTAACAATGCAACAGCTGACAGTCATTCGCCTGTTCAGGCCAACTTGTCCTCCAAGGCGAGTACAATGTCAGCAGGGTCCGGCCACACCATAGCCGCCGCTACCGACGGAACCGTTTGGGGGTGGGGACTGAATGACAGCGGCCAACTCGGGAATGGCTCATTAAACGGAGCCATCATTCCGGTAAATATTTCAGACATCTCCCTGAATATCTATACGCCAAATACAGTCGCCACTCCTGCAGGGGGAACATATGCTTCTGCTCAAACTGTCACTCTGACGTCAAACGGCTCAATAGCGATTTATTATACTATTGACGGCACCACTCCCACATATCCCGTCACTGGTACCACCCAGCAGTATACAAGCCCGATACCGATCAATAGTTCCACTGCACTTAAATTTTTTGCTGTGGACATTGCAAACAATATCGAAGCAGTCAAGACCCAGGCGTACGTAATCGCTCTCCCGCCGATCACCACTGCGAGCCCTGCCGGAGGTGTCTACACGTCCTCTCAGTCAGTCTCGCTAAGCTCTAACGAGCCCGGAGTTATCTATTACACAACTGATGGCTCGACACCCACATACCCGGTTTCCGGGAATACGCAGATATACTCCGCACCTATCACAATCAACATCAATACCACCCTCCATTATTTTGCACGGAATAATAACGGTATTCAGGAGTCGGTCCAGTCACTGACTTACACGATTAACACCCTCCCGGTGACAACGGCAACCCCTGCAGGTGGAACTTATACCACGCAACAAAACGTTACGCTTTCATCCAATAAGCCGGGAACCATATACTTTACGGTCGATGGCTCCACTCCCTCATATCCGATTACTGGGACCACTCAAACCTATAGCGGGCCAATTGCTATCAGCTCCAACATCATCCTCAATTTCTTTACCAGAGATATCGACGGCAATCAGGAAGCAGTACAGACCCAAACCTACACCATGAACATTCCGCCGGTAACAACGGCAACCCCGGCCGGAGGGTCATACACGTCAGCACAGACCGTAACGCTTTCATCTAACAAGCCTGGGACCATTTACTACACCGATGACGGCTCTATGCCGACATACCCCTCATCAGGGACTACCAAGGAATACAGCAACGCCATTATCATCAGCTCTTCCACGATTCTCAGATACTTCACAAGGGATGTTGACGGGAATCAGGAATCGGTCCAGACACAGACATATACCGTAAATATCCCACCGGTGACAACCGCAGAACCTCAAGGAGGAACTTATCCATCGGGTCAAACCGTAACCCTGACTGCGAACAAGTCAGGCAACATTTACTATACGCTGAATGGCTCCGACCCAACATATCCGGTAACCGGGACTACTCAGACATATAGCGGGCCGATAACTCTCAGCTACACTACAACCATCAAGTTCTTTGCGCGAGATACTGACGGTAATCAGGAAGCAATCCAGACCCAGGATTATACTATCCTTCAAAATCTAACGGTTACAGTAGCCGGGGGAAGCAGCAGCAGGGTCCACTCAACACCTTTGCCTGACATTGATTGTTCCGGGACCTGTTCTCAGGATTACACTAGCGGCACCGTTGTTCAACTTACAGCTGCACCAGCGGCAACCGATGTGTTCTCAGGATGGTCAGGCGGTTGTACCGGCACCGGGACTTGCAGTATTACAATGAATTCTGCCAATGCCATAACGGCCACATTTGCGCCCAAGACAGTAATTGAGACTGCTCCTAAAGTAGCTGCAGGCCATTATCACTCTCTGGCGCTAACAAGCGACGGTACGGTCTGGGCGTGGGGGCAAAACAATGTCGGTCAGCTAGGCGACGATAGCGCTACCAACAGCAACGTGCCGGTTCAGGTTGACACGACAAGCGGACTGGAAGGGGTGGTCGAAATTGCTGCCGGACTTGGCCACTCAGTTGCGCTGAAATCTGACGGTACAGTCTGGGCATGGGGAGATAATGCCTATGGCCAGATAGGTACCGGTGCTCCCAACATCGGCCTGCAATATTATTCTCCGGTGCAAGTATCAGGCATTTCAGGAGTAACCAAAATTGCTGCAGGTGAGTACCATACGCTGGCCTTGAAAAACGATGGGACTGTTTGGGCTTGGGGGCGTAACAATCTGGGGCAGCTTGGCTTGGGAGACAGCACGGACAGATCCGCACCTGTGCAACTGACCGGAATTGATGGCATAACAGCAATCTCGGCAAAAGGCAATTTTTCCATTGCTCTTCGCAGCAGCGGGGAAGTTGCTGCCTGGGGGCACAACGGATATGGCCAACTGGGCAATCAAACCTATGTCAACTCTGAATCCCCAGTGGCAGTTCAAAGTCTTACAGGGGTCATAGCTATTGCAACCGGCTACAACCATGCTGCGGCATTAGCAAGCAACGGCTCCGTCATGGCATGGGGCGAAAACATTGCCGGTGGACTTGGTGACGGCACCGATCAGACCAGCAATATTCCGGTGGCGGTCAGTTCTCTAAACGACGCAGTTTCAATCTCTGCAGGCAACAGGTTTTCCGTTGCACTGAAAAGCAACGGCACTGTCAGTTCGTGGGGATGGAACAATTGGGGACAGCTGGGAAACAGCTCCAATGACGACAGTTGGACGCCAACCCTTGTTGCCGGGATTTCAGGTATCGCCGCAGTTTCCTCTGGAATTAATCACACCATTGCCATTCGCAATGATGGCTCGATATTCTCGTGGGGCGCCAATGTGTATGGTGGCCTGGGCAACGGATCAAACACCGACAGCAATACGCCTGTTGCAGTCTCACCACCGATTAACCTAGGTGCATCTCCTCCGAGTACTACTGCCAATCCGACAGGCGGCCTGTATGTTTCGGTCCAAACAGTAACTCTTACTGCAAACGAACCGTCAACCATCTTCTATACCATTGACGGCACGACCCCAACCAGTCCGGCATCAGGCACAACACTCGCTTACAGCACCCCGATAACGATTAACAGTTCTACCACCCTGAAGTATTTTGCCGTTTCACAGTCCTCGGCTCTGAGTGAAAACATAAAGACGATGAATTACACAATAAACCTAATACCAATAACAACTGCCTCCCCATCCGGAGGCACGTACAATACAGCACAGGCGGTCACGCTCTCTTCAAATAAGCCCGGCACTATATATTTCACAATTGATGGCACAGACCCAACCTATCCAGTTTCGGGATCAACACAGACTTATAGTTCACCAATCCCTATCAGCACCAATACTACGCTCAAATTTTTTGCCAGAGACACCGACGGCTATCAAGGGACTGTGCAAACGCAAATATACACGATGAATATCCCTCCGGTAACAACGGCATCGCCGGGAGGAGGCACTTATACAACAGTGCAAACAGTGGCTCTTTCATCCAGTGAGGCTGGAACGATCTTCTTCACCACTGACGGATCTACTCCTACATATCCAGTTTCGGGGGCAACGCAGGTTTACAGCTCCCCAATTTCAATAAATGCCAATACCACGCTCAAATTCTTTGCCAGAGATAACGACGGCAATCTGGAGGCAGTAAATACCCAGGCCTACATCATGAATATCCCGCCGGTAACAACGGCAAATCCGGCCGGTGGGACATATACAGCGGCGCAAACCGTGTCTTTGACCTCCAATGAACCTGGAGGGGCAATCTTCTATACCATTGACGGATCAACCCCTACATACCCTGTTTCCGGTTCTACGCTTACATACAGTTCTCCGATTACAATTAACAGCAACACAACGCTCAAGTTCTTCGGGCGAGACATTGACGGCAATCTGGAAAGCGTTAAAACGGAACTCTTCACCATCAATACCCCTCCAGAAACAACCGCAACTCCAATTGGGGGAACCTATCCACCCGGACAGACCATTTCGCTATCGTCCAGCATAGCCGGCAGCGTAATTTATTACACGACTGACGGTTCTACGCCGACCTATCCGACCACAGGCACTACCCAAGTTTATAGCGGCCCAATTACGCTAAATTCAACAACAACCCTTAAATATTTTGCCCGTGATCTCAGTGGCAATAAGGAAGCAGTGAAGACTCAGACATACACCATCAGCACGCTTCCTTACACCACTGCTACTCCTGCCGGCGGAACCTATACCGCTGTCCAAACCGTCACCCTCTCAGCTAACATGCCGGCGACCATTTATTTTACGGTAGATGGCACAGATCCAACTTATCCGGCAAGCGGGTCGACGCAGACATACTCAGGTCCGATTACAATAAGTGCCGATTCAACCCTGAAATATTTCGCCGTTGATGCCACAGAAAATCGCGAGGGGATTAAGTCCCAGACATACATTATCACCCTTCCAGTCCTTTACGAACTTTCAGTAACGGTCCAAGGCGGAAACGGGAGTGTTGTATCATCAACCCCGTCTCCGGATATAAGCTGTAGCGGCGTTTGTTCTCAGAACTATCAAAGTGGAACGGAAGTAACCCTTACCCCAAACGTTTCTCCTTCGGATATCTTCGTCGGCTGGTCGGGTGCCTGCACCGGCACTTCTACCTGCATAATTGCAATGAATGACGTGCAATCTGTTACAGCTAATTTTGCTTCAATTGGGGCTATTTCCACCGCTCCCAAGGTTGCGGGCGGCTACTGGCACACAGTTGCCCTGAAAGGTGACGGCACAGTCTGGAGTTGGGGTAACAACATGGATGGGCAACTGGGTATAGGCAGCTACTCAGCGGAGATGTCGCCCCAAAAAGTCACCGCTATTCAGGGCATAACAGCGATTGCCGCAGGGGATTATCACTCCCTTGCACTTAGAAACGACGGCACCGTATGGGCCTGGGGCTACAACAACTATGGGCAACTTGGTAATGGCACTGACCAACAGGCAAGCAATACGCCGGTTAAAGTAAAGAATCTAACGGGAATTATCGCCATTGCCGCCGGAGCCGGGCACTCCGTTGCCCTCAAAAACGATGGCACTGTCTGGACTTGGGGCAATAATGTCGATAGTCAGTTGGGCAACAACAGCATGGCCAAAAGCAACACCCCTGT
The DNA here is from genome assembly GCF_000813145.1 of Geobacter sp. OR-1. Lineage (GTDB taxonomy): Bacteria > Desulfobacterota > Desulfuromonadia > Geobacterales > DSM-12255 > Geoanaerobacter. Next base: position 226,303 of record NZ_BAZF01000005.1, read on the forward strand.
TCAGGTCTCAGGGATAAGCGATGCCTCTGCAATTGCAGCAGGATGGCTGCATACTCTCGCCCTGAAAAATGACGGGACTGTATGGGCATGGGGATATAATGCCTATGGCCAGCTTGGTAATGCCCTCGGAACCCAGGTATATTGGCCGGTTCAGGTTTCCGGGCTTTCCGGCATCACCGCCATAGCTGCAGGCGGATATCATTCAGTTTCCTTAAAAAATGATACAACTGTTTGGTCATGGGGGAAAAACAACGAAGGGCAACTTGGTGATGCGTCAACAATCCAACGTGCTTACCCTGTGCAGGCGTCCGAAATATATAACATCACGAGCATAGCAGCCGGGGGGAACTACACGATCGCGTTGAATACTTACGGTGAGATTTTGATATGGGGAAATGATTCGTACTATTCTCACCCGTTTATGGGTTCTGTTGACAGTTCTACGCCGGTTTTAGTGAACGGGGTTGCCAATAACGCCCAGATTGCCGCAGGATATTACCATACCCTGGCAATGAACAACGACGGCTCCCTCAGCAGCTGGGGTTTCAACAACAGCGGACAATTAGGAAACGGTTCTACCGGCCTCAGCACTGCTCCGCTGCCAGTTGTTGGCCTAAACGTCTCGGCAGCAGCATGTTTTGCCAAAATCGACTCAGCATGTTTCGGTTCGATCGCAGAAGCATATCTAGCCCCACCCTCAGCTGGAACAGCAACAATACTCGCACAGAGCCGGACGTTTAATGAATCTTTGGATTTCAGCAGGGACACGAACATCACGATATCAGGAGGTTATAATGAAACATTCAGTTCAGACACAGGCAATTCCGAGCTGAAGGGACGTTCATTGGCCGTAATTTCCGGCTCGGTCGCTATCGGAAGAAATGTTACCTTGACAATATTCTGATTGGCAATCGTTACCATAATACGCAAAGAAGGGCCCCAAGACTTCAGGCCCCTTCTTTATTTATGGTGGAGATGAACGGGATCGAACCGTCGACCTATGCGTTGCGAACGCATCGCTCTCCCAGCTGAGCTACATCCCCGCACAGAAATTTTCTAGAGGCATAAAATACATCCATTCCGACTCCCTTGCAAGTGCAAATCACGCCTGCATCATAGGCGCAGGCGGTTCCGCAGGGAAAATGATAACAAATTCCACTCCTACGCCAGGATAATTGTTAACCTGAAGCTTGCCGCCGTGATTTGAGATAATCCGGTTGGCGATGGGTATCCCAAGACCTGTGCCGCTCTCCTTTGTGGTATAAAACGGGTTAAAAATATTGTTAAGTGCGGCTAGCGGGATGCCCCCCCCAGTATCGGCAACCTTGACAATCACCGCTTCTTTGCCTGCGTACCTCCCAGTAGTGGCAGTTACCCTAATTTCGCCCGCCCCACCTTGCATCGCCTCTTTCGCGTTCGTAAACAGATTGATGAAAACCTGCTTGATCTGTTGGCCATCTCCCAAGAAGGACAGTACTTTACTGGAGAAACTGCGCATCACAGTGATCTTACTCTCTTCGAAAGGAGGCAATACTACAGCAATCGCATCTTCAATGATCTCTTGCATGGAACAAACTGAATAGCACAATGTTGATTTTCGAGAGAAAGAAAGGATGTCTGACAACATTTTTTCAAGTCTAACGACTTCTCCAACAATTGTTGAGACATATCCCGACTCTTCCGATCCCTTTTGAAGCTTCCTCTGGAGACGTCGAGCAAACCCTCCTATCGATACCAATGGGCTCTTTAATTCGTGCGCAATTCCTGCAGCCATCTCTCCGATCGAAGCTAACCGCTCGCCGTGGATTAAACGCTCATGAGCATCACGCAGTTTCCGGTTGGCATCCTCTATCTGGCTGTATAACAGGGAACTCTCAATTGCCATACCGGCTTGATTCGTACAAAGCTCAAGAAAACGAAGTTCCTCCACTGTGCTTAGACGCGACGAATATGGATTATCTACGACAATGACCCCCAGAACCTTCTCTTTTGCCAGAAGGGGAGTTGCGGCAAATGAGTTAATCCCAAACCGTTTTACAAAATCGCGGTCAACATGTTTTTCCCGTAAGGCATCTGGAACATGCACCATTCTTCGTTCCAACACGGCTCTAGAAGACATGTTTTTTGATTTGTTCAGCTCTAATCTGGTTCCTCTTACTTCTGAGCTGAATTCAGAATTCTGTTGCCTTGCCATCTCCTCTTCGGTTATATCCCAGCGGCTTGTCAGAGAGATTTCAAAGTCAGCTTCAAGCAATGACTTGCTCAACCCGGTCGTCTTCGTTGTCACACCCAACATCCCCTGCATCACACCCGCGCGCTCGTTAATTAGAAATAACATTGCCCTTTCAAATAATGGGTTTGGGCCACAAGTAAGAGCAGATAGGATAAGGTGCATTAGCTTGTTCAGACGAATCGTAGACAGCATCGTATTGCTTAATCTGTACAACAGAGCCAATTCCTTCAACTTGTGGTTATTTTCCTGACTCAACCTCAAGACCTGTTGATAATTGACCGCTCCGGCAATTGCATTTGAAACCAGCAGGGCCATGCTTTCGAAGAGATCCCTGTCTTCTTCAGTAAAATTATCTTCTCCAGAGTTGTATCCTTTGCCGAAAAAGGTAACAGTTCCCTGAACGCGGTTTTCGAACTTAAGAGGAACACAGACATAAGAAAGCGGAAGTGCTTCATCCGAAACAAGATCACTTATGAGAAGGGATATCCCGCTATGCCTGACTTTTGCGGAACAGAGGTCTTCAATGCCGAGGAGTGTTGCCAGATTCTTTCTAGCTGAATGGATGACCCTATGCTGACGTAGTTTTGGGACGTTATCGACACCAGCGAGTCGAAAAACGATACAACACGAGCCGGTTTGACGTTGACAGGTTTCAAGCACAATAGGAACTAATGATTCGAGGGGAGCAGACCTATTCAGAAGAGCTCCGAGCTCACTTAAAATGGTTAGGTTATTTATCCTTCTTTGAGAAGCGGCCGAGATCCCGATCCGATGAATTATTCCGGCAATGACTTCCAGTAAGTCTTTAAACAAATCTAGATTCTGACCGGATGGGCCTTCAGAATCAGCCATGCCTAATGCAACCACACCATAAATGGTACGTTCGTCGAAAATGGGATGAGTATAAAAATATTGCTCGGTCCCCTTGGCGATCTCCTTTGGATGACGTACGGAAAAAGGCTCACAGAGGGGCTCCCGGCGAGCAGCACAACGTCCAGCTATGCCATGACCAATTGGAAGCCTGCACCGGTAAGATTGTTTGACTTTAGTAGAGGAAATTGCAGAAGAAAGATATCGGCGGCTATCGTCACAGATATAAATATTAACGGATTGGCAAGAAAATATTGATGCAAGGAATTTTGCAAGTGATTTCAGTCTTGACTGATAAGAAAGGGTGGCGGAATTGGCAATCCGTATCGCCCTACTTAAGAGAATGTATCTGTCCTTATCGGTCAAGGCCATACTACAACCGTCTCATTAATTTCGGAAAGTTGAAAAGCTTGGCAATATTTAAGGGAGTTTTTCTTTACGTTCCTGTTCCATCTTGCAATCTATACAAAGAGTGGTTACCGGCCTTGCCTTGAGTCTCGCCTCACCAATCTCTTCCTCACACATTTCACAGATTCCGAAGGAGCCTTCTTCAATGCGCTCAAGGGCTTCCTTGATTTTATTGATCAGTTTCCGCTCCCTATCCCTAATTCGCAATTCGAAATTTCTATCCGACTCCTGTGTAGCACGATCATTGGGGTCAGGGAAATTAGTGGTATCTGCCGTCATTTCTGAAACTGTTTTGCCGGCATCCTCCAATAATACCCTCATCTCCTCGAGAAGCATGCTCCGAAAGAATTCTATTTTCCCCGGTTCCATAATATCACCTCATGCTGCATCAACATTTTGAAATGAATAATATTATGTTAATGCCGATGCCAAGTAAAGAAATAATTCAACCTCTCCCCCTAAAACAGCCGCTCCAAAGCCTCTTCAAGCGTACGCACTCCAATCAATTCCACACCCGGGACGTTAACATGTTTTCTGCTCCCCGCCGGGAAAATACAGCGGGTAAAGCCGAGTTTAGCAGCTTCCCTGATTCGTTGATTAGGCTGAGTAATAGCCCTAACTTCTCCGGCAAGACCAATTTCGCCAAGAACAAGAGTTTGCGGATCAATAACCCTATCGAGATGGCTCGATGCCACAGCCAAGGCCATGCCGAGATCAGCAGCAGGCTCATTTATCCTTACGCCGCCAGCAACATTAAGAAAGATGTCGTGTCCGGAGAGAGATAAACCGACTTTTTTCTCAAGCACAGCCACGAGAAGGGCAATTCTGTTGTGGTCAACCCCGATTGTCGTCCTGCGTGGCGTTCCAAATGATGAGGGGCTCACAAGCGCCTGAAGTTCTACCAGCAGAGGTCTGGTCCCTTCCAGTGCCGCAGTGACAAGCGAACCGGAAACACCTATTGGCCGTTCGGACAGGAATAATTCCGAAGGATTTTGAACCTCTTGAAGACCACTATCTTTCATCTCAAAGACACCAATTTCATTGGTTGACCCAAAACGGTTCTTTACTGCCCTGAGGATTCGATAAGGATGCCCGGAATCACCTTCAAAATATAAGACAGTATCGACGATATGCTCAAGCACTCTGGGACCGGCAATTGCTCCATCTTTTGTTACATGCCCCACCAGGAACACCGGCACTCCGCTCCCCTTTGCATATAGCATGAGCCGCCCGGCAGTTTCCCTAACCTGGCTCACGCTCCCAGGCGCAGACTCGATGCCGCCCGTAAACACAGTCTGTATCGAATCAACAACCAGTGCCTTCGGATTCAGTCGGCCTACTTGAGCAAGGATCTTTTCAAGGGACGTCTCCGCGAGGAGATACAACTGTTTTTGGTCAACCCCCATACGACTGCCGCGAAGTCTTATCTGCTGAGCGGACTCCTCTCCGGATACATACAGCACCGGCTCGTCTCTTTTAGCAAGATTGTTCATTACCTGCAGCAGAAGAGTTGACTTGCCTATTCCGGGATCTCCGCCGATCAATACCAGCGATCCCCCCACCAACCCTCCGCCAAGAACCCGATCAAACTCTTCAATGCAAGTAGACAACCGGTGCTCTGCCGAAACGGACACTTCGCTTATCGGAAGCGGCAATGTCTCCGCACCAGCCAATTCAAATGGAATTTTTGATTTTGAGACCAACTCTTCGTGAATGCTGTTCCAGGTATTACAGTCAGGACACTTTCCCATCCACTTTGGAGATTGGTAACCGCAGTTATGGCAGACGTACAGTACCTTGTTTTTCATTTGCCTTCTCCAGGATCTTTTTATAGTTTTGTTGCATGACAATAGTTTTGATTGGAATTTTCATGTCAGCCCCATACCCGGTATTCCAGCCTCATAGTATCTCATTTTGAAAGGATCCATAATGAATTTCAAGGCTCTCTTGCTCTCGGCATTAGTTCTTCCCGGTCTCGGCCAACTATATAAGGGTGAAAAATTAAAAGGGATCATAATTATTAGCCTGGTGAATGTTTTTCTCCTGGCAGCCCTGTTCATTGTTCTGCAAAGCGCGGGGCAGCTAATTGCCAGCAAAGCCGCAGGCGTAACCGATATCGACGCAATTCTTGACACCCTTAAAACCAAAAGCTCTCCAGCGCGTTGGTTGTTATCAGCGTTCTTCTGCCTCTGGATTTTCGGGGCAGTAGACGCTGCAAAAAAATAATCTGTCAATATGGATAGGGCACTGCATTGCTTATTTTATTATTTTGACAAACAGTGTTTTTTTTGAGATAACAAATCGATTTTTTTCATGAAGACGATTACCCCCCCGGCTGCTTTTTCTGATTGAGGGGACGCTATAAGGACAGTCTATGCAATATGCACATCTGCTTGGCACCGGTGGAGCACTTCCTGACAAAGTTGTTGCCAACAATCATTTCTCCTATCTTGTCGAAGATGCTGATGAATGGATTCTTTCGCGCACCGGGATCGGAGAGCGGCGTTTTGCTTCCGAAAATGAATCCACGTCTGATTTTGCCACTGCTGCTGCCCTTAAGGCTATTGAAAATGCGGGGATCAGCCCTCTCGATATCGACTGCATCATAGTCGGCACTTCGACACCAGACATGTGCTTGCCCGCAACCGCATGCATGGTCCAGAAAAATATCGGGGCAAAAAATGCAGCTGCATTCGACATGAATGCAGTATGCAGCAGCTTTGTTTTCGCAGTGGAAACTGCGGATAATTTCATAAAATCCGGCAAATATAACACTATACTTGTTATTGGTGCTGACACCTATTCCAAGATATTGGACTTCCAGGACAAAAGCACATCCCCTCTCTTCGGAGACGGCGCAAGTGCCCTGTTACTCGGAGCCTCAAAAGAACGCAAAGGGATACTTTCAAGCCTTATCAAAAGTGATGGTAACGGTTGGGAACTGATACAGGTCCCGTCTTCTGGCTCCCGCAAGCCTGTCACTGCTGAAACTATCGCCAATAAAGAGACAACCTTCAAAATGGAGGGGAAAAAAGTCTTTATTTTTGCCACTGAAGTTATCCCTAAAATTATCGAAGAGGTTACTGAAAAGGCCGGCATCAGCCCCGATGAGCTCGACTACATCATTCCTCACCAAGCCAATGTTAGAATAATCGATTTCATTTCAAAAAAGACTGGAATTCCGAAAGAAAAATTCCTGCTGAACTTGAATCGTTACGGCAATACCGCAGCGGCTTCCGTTGGCCTGGCCCTTGATGAAAACCGCCGAAGTGGAGTTATCAAGTCTGGCCATCGTGTATTAATCATGGGATTCGGAGGCGGACTTTCCTGGGGGGGGATGTTGGTACAGCTCTGATTCACCTGCTGACTCCAGCAACGCCTTCACTAATCGGCATTATCTCAAGACCGTATTTCCTAAGCAATCCTTCCAATTCTTGAGCGGGAAATTTTCTTTTCCATCCGTCATGAAAACGGTCTGCGGCAAGCAATATTCCGCCATTATGCATACTTGTCACAAGGCGCCCCAAAACCTCCTCAATATCTTTATTGTCATGTAGTAGAGGGCCGCCTATTATCCCGTTACATATAATTATCTGATATTTTTCACATGGCTCCCAGCTCTTAAGATCTCCCGTCATGAAATTTATTCTGGCCCAACTGCCTGACTGGGCAATCGACCTTATATATCTCCGATACTGGGCTTCCCGTTGACTATCATGCGGGAAATATGCATGGGCTGCAGCAAAAACCTCCAACGGGCTTATTGTAACGCCAGATATGCTTATTCTTGACGCTTCAACCCCACATTTTTGCAGTAAAGCTGCCAGTTCATAGCTCCCTTCTCCGCTGCCGCAAGCTGCATCCAGACAGGTAATGTTAGGTCGGCAACTGTAATCTTGACTTCTCACCCAACTGTCGAGAAAATGCATTTGGCCTGGATACCGGCCGAACGATCCCCCGAATTGTTCCGGGAGAAACAAAGAAAACAAGAAACTTATTCGTTCCGCTTGGTTCCGTGTAAGACTATCAACAAGTAATGCCGGATTTACATTTTTATTCCTTGCGCGAAACATATCAAGAAATTCTAGCCATCCGTTAGATTTGAAGAGTATTGGAGGGGGATCAACTGTTCCCCGAATTGATAATTTCACAAGACGCAATAATGCCTGTCTGATAACCGAAAATTCCAGATAGGTTTCTGTGATACGGCTAATTTCGTTGGTTACCACCAAATGTTCATCCCAGCAGGGCGCCCGGCAAGAAGATACAAAGGTGGCAAATAGTTTTCCTAACCTGATAATTCTTCGTTCCAGATCGCTATCAACGATCCGCCCTTGAACAAAAAGGCGATTAAAGTTATTTTCAAACTGGGCGGAATTCTGCGTTGCCTGAAGGTTTAGGTGTAATTCTCTCATGAACAGGGAGCACATAACTTAAGAATGGGGAATTGGGCTGAATTGCGTTCGTTGATTACCGTAACTTTGCTGGTAGGCAGAAATGTTTACAGGAAAAGAACCGGACCTTTTTTATATGCCACAACCGGGCTTAAAAGTCATTGCAACTGTATCAGAACCGTCACGATCGCGGAACTAGTCGATTTATTAGACACAACTTATAGACATGAAAGCAGTCAAAGCAAATTAGTATTTAAAATAGAGGACTGCTCAATACTGGCAGCGCCAGTACTGATGTTTTTTCTCAAACGTCGGGGTTATTCTTTCAGCAAGGCGTGGAAAAGCGCTGACGGTCTCATTATTTCAACGTCGAGATAACCTAACCGGCTATGCGGCCGATCTCAAAACCAATTTCGCCGAGTGGGAGCACTTCATCCGCAACACCGCCATCGACACATGCCTTAGGCATTCCGTAAATTGTCGATGTCGCTTCATCCTGAACCAATGTTACCCCACCCTTTGACTTTAGATGCTGCATCCCCTTAAAGCCATCATTTCCCATGCCGGTCAGGACAACGCCAAGCATTGCACCGTTGCTCACATCAGCAAGCGAAGTTAACATCAAATCAACTGAAGGTATATACAGATGCTTCGGATAGTCACTTGTGGGCACAGTCTTGACAGCCATGCCTCCGGCTTGACGTACAAGCAGGCTATGCCTTCCACCCGGAGCAATGAGTGCTTGTCCTGGCTTGAGGACATCCCCATCGACCGCCTCCTTAATATTAAGAGAGCATTTAGAATTCAAACGCTCGGCGTAAGGGCCTGTAAAAGCTTTTGGCATATGAATGGCAACCATGATGCCGAATGGAAAGTTTACCGGCACTCGGGACAACACTTCTTGCAATGCAACAGGGCCGCCGGTTGAGGCTCCGATGCCAACACAACTTATTTTGCGATTTGCAAACCTCGAACTAGCCACCTTCATTGCCGGAGAAACCAGAACTCTTGACGGTGCAGCCACCCTGTTGGCAAAGATCGATATTGCAGACTCTTTTACCCTACGAAGTAATTCATCCTTAAAAACCTTCTGAGCGTCTGATGAATCTGTTACATTTTTGGGAATGTAGTCTATAGCTCCGGCCTCGAGTGCCTCAAATGTGGCTTTTGCACCTTCATTGGTAAGGGTTGAAACCATCAATACCCGGGTAGGGGCTTTCTTCATGATCTCTTTCAAGGCAGAAATACCATCCATTCGAGGCATTTCAACATCCATCGTCACAAGATCCGGTTTTAAGCTCAATGCTTTTTCAACGCCTTCAATCCCATCAGATGCCACGCCGACAACTTCAATATTAGGATCATGCGCCAGGATTCCTCGTATCGCCATGCGCATAAATGAAGAGTCATCGACGATCAATACCCTTAGTTTTTTTCGACTGTGTCAAAAAATTCATGTGAGGCTACTCCATTATCATTCCTTCAAAGATAGACTTGACCAAGTCCTGAACTTCCGGAACCCTGTCGTCAAGCTCATAACAAAATCGCTCAATATCCAACTTTGCTATATGGGGAGCAAACTGCTTTAGAAGTTCCCATGCAGGCTCATCTGCAAGATTGAAGCTAACCCATTCTCTGCCGCCATAGTTTAGTTGTCTCACTGAACAGAAGAGATCGGCAAGATTTACTATGGCCACAAGCGTCGGATCTAAAACAGCCTCGCTGGGCCTGTGATGATAAGCAATCACTTCTCCATACTCATTTGGGAAATTCCATTTCTGCGCAATGGCATACCCTATGTAGCTGTGATCAGTTCCCCAAAATCTCTGTTCTGCATCCACTAACTTATATGGCTCTCCTTTTATATCCTCGAGAATTTGCAGGAATTCCTTTTTATAATAATAGCTAAGAAAGACTTCCCCGATATCATGAATGATCCCCGCGAGGTAGGCCTTCTCCGTATCCATGTATCTTGCGCGCTGTGCTATGATTTTGGCAACAATACCAACGCCAAATGAATGCTCCCAAAAGGTCATCACGTCAAACGCACCGTCTTTGCCCTGAAAGGCTTCAATAAACGAACACGTTAGAGCAAGCTCGCGTATATGCCTGAAGCCCAGAAACACTAAAGCCCTCTTTACTGACTTGATTTCGTGTGCTGAGCGATAAAGCGGCGAGTTTACAATCTTGATGACCCTTGCAGCAAGCACCTGGTCGGTAAGTATCATGTCAGCCACTTCATCAAGCTCACAGTCGGGCTTGTCAAGAAGTTCAAGCACTTTTGTAGCTACAATGGGAATGGTTGGCAGATCATTTATTTTGTCAACCATTTCCTTAGCTTTTTGAAGTTTCACATTATTATCCATTTATTGCCTCTCACTTTTTGTACGCAAAACCGCCAGGGAAATGAACCGTTTTGAAATTATCATTGACCCCATGCAAAGATTCGGATTGGCCAACGAAAAAATACCCGTAAGGTTGAAGGTTATTGTAAAAGTGCTGGACGACCTTTGACTTTGATGCAGTGTCGAAATATATAAGAACATTTGCGCAAAAGATAAAATCGAAGCTCTTCATAAATATCATTTTAGTATCGTCATAAAGATTCAGATGGTTGAAAGTCACCAGCTTCTTTACATCGGGAGACAAAATAAATTTATCGGCGCTCTCCTGTTTGAAATATTTTTTCAGATAGAAATCCGGGGTGTTTCTTACGGAATAACTATTGTAAACGCCCTCCCTGGCTTGACCCAGCACAGTCTCGTTAATATCGGTACCGATAATCTCGATAATCCAGTCCTTTAATAGCGAGCCCCTTTTTTCGAGCAGGATCATAGCCATAGTATAAGCTTCCTCACCCGAAGAAGATGCGGCACTCCATATTCTGAGTTTTCTAAAACCAATCTTGCCTTTTGTTTCTACGACTTCGGGAAGAAGCTTGTTCTCTAGGGCGTTCAATTGCGGCAGATTGCGGAAAAAACATGTTTCATTCGTTGTTATCTCATCGAGTAACTTTTTCAGCTCCTGTGACCCACCTGGAATACTTTTCAGCAGCTTATAGTAATCGGCATGGGTTTTAATGCCGCAATCTTCCAATCTGCGCGCAAGGCGACTCTCTAAAAAGTATTTTTTACTTGTATGGAAATATATTCCGCAGAGGTTATATATATAATCCCTGAAAAGTTCGAAATCTTTATCCGCTAGTTTCACGGTAACCCTTTCTCACATTCGTATTAATTCTGCCCCAAATTTCCTAAGAGCAATTACCTTCCCGGGCTACCTGCTTCGTTGCCCTCTACAAGGCTGACCGGATCAACAATTAACGCCACACTCCCGTCACCCAGAATGGTTGATCCGGCAATCCCGGTAAGATTCGCTAAATACTTACCCAGAGATTTTATCGCAACTTCCTGTTGTCCCAGCAGTCGTGTAACAATTAAACCAACACGCTTTTCTCCAACTCCGACAACAACAACGTAACAGGAACCGTCACCCTCTCCCTTGCGCTTAACACTGAAGACTCTCTCCAAACGAACCAGCGGCAAAACAATTTCTCTAAGCTTCAACATCTCCTTGCCACCAATACTGTGAAACTCTTTCTGCTCAACCCTCAGAGTTTCAAGAACAGCAGACAGGGGAATTGAATAAATTTCTCCTTCAACTTCAACAAGAAGTGACTGAATGATTGCAAGTGTGAGTGGAAGTTTCAGAATAAATTCAGAGCCTTTACCCAATTCGCTTTTAATGTCAATAATTCCATTGAGTTTCTTGATGTTTGTCCTAACAACATCCATCCCCACGCCACGACCAGAAAGATCTGATGCTTTCTCTTTGGTTGAGAAACCGGGCAGAAATATGAGATCCAATATTTCACGCGTCATCATACCCGCAAGCTGTTCCTCGGTTATTAAGCCCTTCTCAAGCGCTTTTCTACCTATCTTTTCAGGGTCCAACCCTTTCCCATCGTCCTTAATGCTTATGATAATCTGGTTCCCTTCATGTGCCGCAGCCAGCAACAAGTTCCCACACCTCGGCTTGCCGGAAGCCAAACGCTCTTCAGGGGTTTCCAGACCATGATCCATGGCATTGCGGATTAAATGAATGAGAGGATCGCCAATTTCATCAACAACAGACCGGTCAAGTTCAGTCTCTTCCCCCATCAGTTGAAGATCAACCTCCTTACCAAGATCTCTGGCCAGATTCCTGACAATTCGAGGAAACTTTTTGAAGACCTTTTCAACAGGGATCATCCTCATTTTGAGCACCTGCATCTGCAGCTCTGAGGTGACAAAATTCAGCCTCTTGGTAAGTTTGCTGAAGTCCTCGGGAAAGCTATCTAGAGATATCTCGCCCTGATAGTTACTATTCAACTGGATCATGCGGTTACGTTCCAAAACAAGTTCGCCAACCTGATTCATCAGATCATCGAGCCTCTTCACGTCGACCCTAACAGTAGTATTATCTGAAAGGTCTTCCCCGCCTTTTGACTCTATCGCCTTTGCAGGTTGTTTTGCAGGCACGGCCGGAGGAATGGTCTCCTTTACCGGAGACTGTGTTGCAAGCTGAGGGGGAACAAGTTGAGACTCTGCAGAAACGGCAACATCCGAAACGTCAACCTCGGTAACTGATGGCACCGGTTCTACCTTTTCGCTCTTCTTTTTCTTTCCTTTCGCATTAACTGGTTTATTTGCGTCAGTAGAGCCTTCTGGCGATGCTGGTCCTGCCGGTGGCGTTTCCACAACCGATGTTGACAGAAGTGGAATCAATTTTTCGATGGTCCCGTCAATTTCCCTCTCAAGGATATCGCCACTTTTGATGTCGTTCACCAATACTTTGACAAGGTCTACAGCCTCAAGAATGACATCCATTATCTCCGGTGTTACTGTCAGTTCTCCCTTCCGCAGGCGATTTAACACATCCTCAGTCTTATGTGTCACCTTTACCAGCAGTTCGAATCCAAGAAAACTGGACGCTCCCTTCACAGTATGAATAGAGCGGAAAATCCGGTTAAGAAGATCAGGATCACCAGAACTTTTTTCCAGTGTCACAAGGTCATCATCGAGTTTTTCCAGAAGCTCAGTGGTCTCGGTGAGAAAACCTTCAAGCAATTCTTGATCTTCAATTTCTAATGGCATTGGATACCCTCACTTGAAATATTAAATATCTCAACAGACTGACAACGTCCTGACATAAGGCAAATGCTTATATTGAAAGATTACTCAACATCTTTCGGTCTTCTTTTGAAGACATTTTCTCCAAATCCAATAGAATCAGAAGCCGCTCTGGCTGATTGATGACACCGGACATACACTCCTGATCGATACCGCTTGTCGCAACCGGAGGAGGAGGCTGAATTTCGTGCTGGGCAATTCGGATTACCTCGGAGACGGAATCAACTATAAAACCCATCAGCTCTCCATCGACATCCATCACCATGATCCTGGTGCTTTTATCATTTTCAACCTCACTTAAACCAAATCTTCTCCTGATAGACATTATGGGAATAACTTTACCACGTAAATTTATGACTCCTTCTACATAGTGGGGAGTGTTCGGGACCCTTGTTATGCTTGGCATCCTAATAATTTCTCTAACTTTTAAGACATCAACTCCATACTCTTCCTCATCTAGTTTGAAGCTGACTAACTGAATAAGCTCGCCGGAAACATCCTCTTTATTTGATTGATCTCTATGAATAGTCAATGCATTTCCCATTGCGAACGTCCCCTTTCAATATCCGTATTATATATCTATTACCTGATCATCAGCCTGTCGGCAATCTAAGTTGGATATTTCTTTTTGCGCCAAATGCCACTCTTTTGACAATTCAATAGATATACCCACCAACCAGTATTGCTTGATCTCGGCCAATAGCCTCCATTTCCCTCACTATAAGCGGCAAGTCATTTTATTGACTTTCCACTTGTATGTGCTATAGTACGCCAGGATATAAAAACTTTTCGGCTCGTAAACCCTTAAACTTTAATTGCCGGGATGAGGAAGCCATGGAAAACACCAAAATTCTGATTGCTGATGATGACAAAAAAACACGGGATTTTGTGGCCGCATTTCTGAGCTATAAAGGATATCAGGTGTTTCAAGCATCTGACGGTCAAGATGCTCTTGAGAAGATTGAAATGAACGATGTTAACTTGGTTATCACAGACCTTATGATGCCTAGAGTTAATGGGATTGAATTTATTAAAAAGCTGAAGGCAATGCGACCCGAAATCGTAACCATTGCGTACAGTGCCTTTGCAAACTCAGAAATGACAGCGAATCTCCTGAAGGCAGGAGCATTTTTCTATCTCGAAAAACCTTTTAACCTTGAAGAGTTGGAAACCCATGTACGGCGAGGACTTGAACACCATTCTCTTCAAAATCAAAGTTTCAGAACAAAACCCTGCATCAAGAATAGAATCCTTCTCAACAATATTATTGGCGAGAGCGACAAAATGCTGGCCTTGTTTGAATTGATCGAGAAAGTTGCAAGCTCAGACTCTACCGTTCTTTTGCAAGGTGAGTCAGGAACCGGCAAGGAACTCGTGGCAAGGGCAATTCATGACTTGAGCAACCGGCGGCAAAAGAATTTCGTACCCGTTAACTGTGCGGCAATACCCGATGAACTCCTCGAAAGCGAACTGTTCGGGCATGTAAAAGGGTCATTTACCGGTGCAATTGCAACCCGTATCGGCAGATTTGAGATGGCCGACAAAGGGACTCTGTTTCTTGACGAAATTGGCGACATGAAACCAAGCCTCCAGGTAAAACTTCTGCGAGTTCTACAAAACAGGGAACTTGAACCGGTCGGGTCAACAACTACAAAAAAAGTGGACGTCAGAATTATTGCTGCCACGAACCAAAATCTCGAAAAGCTTGTCACGACCAAGGAGTTCAGGGAAGATCTTTTTTATCGGATATCAGTCATTCCCATTGTTCTTCCTCCACTTCGTGAACGTAAAGGAGATATTCCTCTTCTGGTTAACTCTTTTCTTGAGCGATTCAGCACCAACAGGCACCAGAAAGTTAAAGGAATCGACACCGCCGCCCTTAACCTGCTAAAAAATTATGACTGGCCTGGTAATGTTCGTGAGCTTGAAAACCTAATCGAAAGGATGGTTATCCTAAAAGGAAGCGGTACAATAACCGCTAATGACCTCCCGGAAAAATATCGAGGGCGTAAGGCGTCAGTGCAGCAGGATTCAGTTACGCTGCCGGACAACGGTTTTTGCCTGAACAGTGCAGTGGAGGAGTTTGAAAATCAACTCATTCTTCAGGCCCTGGAGAAAACATCTGGCAATAAAAAGGAAGCTGCTATCCTATTAAATCTTAAAAGAACCACGCTTATTGAAAAGCTTAAAAAGAAAAAGCTGTCAATTCCCGGTTCAAATCTTATTGCATGAACTGAGTTACGAAGTGTTCCGCCTACCCGAATGGCATGCCAACTGCATCTCATTCAACATGTCTATAAATCAGATCAATTCCAACCAGTTTTCATCACTGACCTACCCTCCAACAAGCACCTCAACCAATAGCGGAGCGGTATCAGAAACATTTTCCCAAGCAATCGCCACTGCAGCTCATAAGCTAAATTCCCAAGTTGACCCCGATCCTGCTGCGGTAGCCATGGCAACGGCAGAACTGCTGAAAATTCAAATGATGAAAAGCGCCATTTCACTTGGAGATGAAACGCTCGGGCTTGTTCCCAGCTCTATTGGGTTTCCTGTCAAAGTTACCGCATCCGACTTCATCTCCAAGCGTCAAAATGCCGACAGCAAATCAAATATCCCAGCAACCCAGATCAGGACAAATCCCGTAGAGATCACACCCTCACAATCAAATGACACCGTTCATGAGATAATAAGCAGGGCCTCGCAAAAATACGGGGTTGATGAGGCACTTATCAAGGCTGTTATCAAGGTTGAAAGTAATTTCAAGCAATCTGCCGTTTCACAAGCAGGTGCGCAGGGCCTTATGCAGTTGATGCCCGCAACGGCAAAAGGTTTGGGAGTAAGTGACTCCTTTAATCCCGAACAGAACATCATGGCCGGGACACGTTTTTTGAAGGACATGATCAACCGATACCACGGGAATCTCGATTCAGCGCTGGCTGCATACAATTGGGGACCGGGAAATGTTGACAAAAAAGGGACGGTCTCCTTACCCCAGGAAACAAGGGCATATCTGGCAAAGGTCAAGACATACTACAACCAGTACATTGGATAGCACCTCTCAATACATATACACACAAACAAAAGCGGCCGAGAATCTCGGCCGCTTTTGTTTAACCAAATGATATTTCAGCATTTATTTGTCACAATTCATTCTCGGACATAAGTATCCTGCTCTGATTTATCGACCATTCCCATGATATGCATGTACTCGTCTTCAATCATGTCATAATGGTTCTGTGTCTCCTTTACTACCTGATCGAAAACCTTCTTTACTAGCGGATCTACGATATCCTGAGCAAGAATGGTATATTGCTCAATCGTCGCTTTCTCCTCCTTCATGGCTATTTCAAGAGCCTTTTGTTCGTGGGTTTTTTCGTCTATTGCCTTCTCCAGAGCCATTATTGTGGCTCCTTTCTTATTGGGAGGCGAATCAATAAATGTCTTGAGATCGCCAAATTCTCCCCCCTTGTAGTGTTCAAAAAAAGCCTTAAGATGGCCAACCTCTTCGTTGGCAAGAAGTTCAAAAACCTTCTTCGCCCGTTCGTTATTTGTTACAGAAACTGCACGGCGATAAAAATCCATACTGTCTTTCTCTGCCTGTACAGCCAGCCTCAATGCCTCTTGCAGCGTATACTCTTTGCCCATATAAGCCTCCTTCTATTATCTGTCTTGTTTTATAATGATAATAAAAGTATATCGGCTAACTAATGGCAGTCAATCGGCGTTCAATCATTTTGGTTTGATGCGAGGAGATCATTAATCACAACACCTGCCATGGTCAAACCGAATATCCCGGGTATGTATGAGATACTGCCGAGAATCACACGGCGATGCTCGCAATAGAATTGCTGAGAACCCCTATTGGGGCAGATACAGTCCTCTTTGCAGCCGGAATTCTGCCCTTCAAGAGGTCTGAACTCTTCGGTTGAGAAGACCACCTTAAATCCGTTGCTGACCCCCTCTTTCTTGAGGAGTTTGCGTAGCGAACGAGCCATTCGACATGTGTGAGTACCCGAAATATCAGCGACCTTGATTCTTCCGGGATCAAGCTTGTTAGCGGCGCCCATGCTGGAGACTACCGGGATTCCATGATTCAAGCAGGCCAGGATAAGATGAACCTTGCTGGTAAAATGGTCGATTGCATCCACCACATAATCAAACTTACGTGAAAAAAGATAATTGCTGTTCTCCTCCGAATAAAAATCCTTTAAGGGCATCACCTCTGCGTCAGGGTTTATCAAGCTGAGTCGTTGCGCCATCACATTAACCTTCGGCAACCCGACAGTGCCGTCCAAGGCATGAAGCTGGCGATTTACATTGGTCAGACAGATATCATCGAAATCAACAATCGTGAGATGCCCAACTCCTGCCCGGCATAGTGCTTCAGCAGCGTAACTGCCTACACCACCCAAACCGATGACTGCAACAGATGCCTGGCTCAATGCCTGCTGACCGGCAGAACCCAATAAAAGTTCGTTTCTCGAAAACCGATTCAATGCCACCTAACACCTCTCAGATATGATTATCACGTTTTGACCCCAAAGATCTTGTTCGCGTTGTTAGTTGTTATGTCCGCCAGTTCATCGTAACTAATCCCCTTGATCTTAGCCACTGCAGCCGCAATTACGGGTAAAAAGGCCGGTTCGTTGTCAACCCCTTTATAAAGCTCCGGTGTCATGTCCGGAGCGTCGGTTTCCAGCACCAGGTGCGATAGAGGTAAGCGCTCCACCAGCTTGACCGGATGCACGGCATTAGAATACGTCACAGGTCCGGCAATGGATATGAGCAAGCCATGACGAATACATTCCATGGCCACTTCAGGGCTGCCGGAAAATGCATGCATGATCCCGCCAACCGCTGAGACACTCTCTTCGCGCAGAATATCGAGCATATCCTTGAACGCGCCGCGGCAATGGATCAAGACCGGCAGCCGGGCGGACACTGCGACCTGTAGTTGCTGACGAAATGCGTTGATTTGATCGTGCCGAGACACTTCTTTGCAACTGTAATCAAGCCCAATTTCACCAATTGCCACCGCCTTTGGCAGCAATGTTGTCAACTCGTCTCTGACTGTACTAGACCATTTGGCCGCGAAAAATGGGTGAACTCCGAAAGCAGTGAAAACAGCACGATATCCTGACGCTATCTTCTCAATCCGTCCCCAGTTTTCAGGATCAACTCCAGGTACAATGTATCGGGATATTCCGGCTTTTCCGGCATCTGAGAAGAGCTTATCAAGACGACCGGACAGGCGGGGATCATCAAGGTGGCAATGGGTATCAACAAGAGGATGAGATGTTTCAGAAAATTCGTTCATGACCATGCTCATGAATTAGCATGTTAGAGCTAACAGAACAGAGCAAGAGTTATCCGTATACAAGTTGATCCTTCAATTCACGAATTATTTCAACCTGTTTCTGAAAGATAAACTGGGATACAGCTGCTTCGATTCGGGAACTTGCTTCTATCTCAAAGATGTAAATGGAACTTGACTCGCCTGGAATAATTTTGAGCAACCGTCCTGGCATTTCAAGTTTACCGTTCGGAATCTCCACAGTAAGAATCCCTGCGGTATCAACTGCAATATCAATCTGTTCGCTAGTTGCCAGAGATAACCCGCCAATGGAGATATCGATCAGGTGACCATCAAAATTCTTGTCAATTCGTCTGAAATTAACCTTTACCGGGTCGACTATCTGTACACGGACAAAACGCCGTCGCTCTGCACGAATCTGTGTATAAGAAAAATTATGCAAAAGGCCTATGCATTTGTTTATATTTGCCTTGTAAACTTTGGCAAGCACATCATGGGGAAAATGGTTACTTTTAAGAAAGGCGATCTTTTCCACAAACATTACTACTGCCTGATGCTGATGGACCTGCATTTCAACTAGATCGTCATCAATGTGGGAAATTGTCGCATCGTAACTGACAGGTATTTCTTTGTAATAATTTAATATCCGAAGATCATTTTTTAGTTCGCCGGTGAAAATGCCCTTCAAAACGTCGACAATGGCTTTTTCATCCTTATGAACATCGTTCACAGTGAGAAGATGATAGATATCTTTCATACAATTCATCCCATATAGAAGGTAGTCCTGCAAATGCAACAGATAGCTGTTGCCCTTTTCATCATATCATGTAATTATACGCAGTAATCAGGCGAAGATACCCTCTTCGCCTTTATTTTGTCCAGCTATTTCGGAGTATTTTACCTATGCAGCATAACAAAAACGAAATTGACCGGCGAAGAACCTTTGCCATCATCAGCCACCCTGATGCAGGTAAGACAACCATAACAGAGAAACTGCTTTTGTTTGGTGGGGCCATACAGCAAGCCGGTGAAGTCCGTGCCCGGAAAGCCGCACGGCACGCAACTTCCGACTGGATGGAGATGGAAAAACAGCGCGGAATATCAGTCACTTCGTCGGTAATGAAATTTACATATCAAGACTATGAAATCAACCTGCTTGACACCCCTGGACATAACGATTTTTCTGAAGACACCTACCGAGTGCTGACAGCTGTTGACTCAGGCCTCATGGTAATCGACTCTGTAAAAGGTGTCGAGAGCCAGACAAAAAAGCTGCTTGAAGTCTGCCGTCTCAGGCACACACCGATCATGACTTTTATCAACAAGCTTGACCGCGAGGGAAGGGAGCCGCTGGAGCTTATCGACGAAATCGAAAGCGTTCTGGATATCCAGTGCGCCCCGATGACCTGGCCCATTGGGATGGGTAAGCGGTTCAGGGGCACATATCATTTTTACACCAAAGAAATCACCTTTTTCGACGCAGAAGCTGACCGCGGTACCGGACAGATCCTCACAGTAAAAGGGCTGGATGATCCAAGACTCGACGAACTGCTAGGCAGTCAGGCTGAGGAATTGAGGCATGACATCGAGCTGATCGAAGGAGTGGCACATCCTTTTGAGCACGAAGCTTATCTGGCCGGGTTGCAGACGCCAGTATTCTTCGGTAGCGCTATCAATACGTTTGGCGTGCAACAACTGCTCGACACATTCGTCGAACATGCACCAGCGCCACTACCGCGTGAAGCGACAACACGCCTGGTATCCCCTTACGAAGAGGCCTTCTCCGGCTTTGTTTTCAAGATTCAGGCAAACATGGACCCGGCACATCGGGACAGGATCGCATTTTTCAGGATCTGCTCCGGCAAATTCTCCAGAGGGATGAAGGTCAAGCATCTGCGTCTGGGCCGCGACTTTCAAATTGCCAACGCAACCATTTTCATGGCTCAGGACAGAACAAACGTTGATGAGGCGTTTCCAGGTGACATCATCGGCATCCACAACCATGGGACAATAAAGATCGGGGACACCTTCACCCAGGGTGAAGATCTGAAATTCACCGGAATCCCAAACTTTGCGCCGGAACATTTCCGAAAAGTACGGCTCCTTGACCCGATGAAATCAAAAGCACTGGAGAAGGGTCTTGTGCAGCTTGCAGAGGAAGGGACTACCCAGGTATTTCGCGCCCAGATGGGGGCAGACTGGATCGTCGGCGCAGTAGGGCTCCTCCAGTTCGATGTCGTTATGCATCGCCTTGAGCATGAATACAAAGTTAAAGCGACTTACGAGCCGGCATCGTACGTTACTGCCCGCTGGGTAACCGGCGACAAGAAACCTCTTGAAGATTTCCAGAAAAAAGAGGCGATGCACTGTTACGTCGATGGCGAAGGGAACCTCGCCTACCTGGCCGGGAGCCAATGGCGACTGGACAACACCATGGAAAACTGGAAAAATCTGGAATTCCATGCTACCCGAGAGCACAATTGACTTTTTTCGTAATCTCTGTTTTTATTAACCCTTGCTAAACGGCACGCTTCAGCAAGATCGGTGACCTTAATGTTGCCACCAACAGGAAAAGAGAAATGAATAAAGTAATTGATCAATTCAGCAAGCGGGCCAATACCTATTCCGGCTCGGCCAACTGGATCGCTGATTCAACCCTGATCCAGGCGCACATTGATGCCTGCGGCAAAAAGCCGTCGCTGCATGTGCTCGAACTCTGCTGCGGCACTGGGATGGTCGGCAGAAACTTCCAGGCTGCTGGCTTCAGCGTATGCGGAGTTGATCTGACCCGGCAGATGGCTGAGGAGGCCAACCGTTATTTCCCCTGCATCTGCACCTCGGCAGCATCAGTCCCCTTCCTGGACAACTCGTTTGACGTAGTGGTGCTGCGACAGGCCTATTTCCTGCTGGATGACGGTCAACAGGTGCTCGCCGAGGCGCAGCGGGTACTCAAGCCGAACGGGGTTTTCGTCTTCAGCCAGACAGTTCCGTACTCGCCGGAAGACCGACCCTGGCTGGAGCATATCCACCGAACCAAGCAGTTCCAGCTCCGAGAGTTTTACACCGAAGAAACGCTTAAGCAGGAGCTCGAAAAGAGCTATTTCAAAGTTGACAAGGTCAGCCACCTGTCCGTGCGGGAGAATATCAACCGCTGGATGGCTGCAGCGCCGGAACTTTCTCCTGAAAAGCAGGCCGAAGTGGTCGGACTGGTCGCCAATGCCCCGGCGGATTATCAACGACTGCATGACGTGGCAATGGTAGATGGCGAAGTATTTGAAAACTGGAACTGGGTAATCTTTTCCTCTCGAAAGAAATAGCATCATGCCCACCGTAAATAACTCCAGCGAGACCATCCGCAGGGTTGCAGCACTTCCACTCCCACATTCCGCCAAGGTAAGCCAGCAAACCCCGGTAGGACTCATTGTCCCCCCATCGGTCTTCGTCGTTCCCCGCGGCTGGGAATGGACCCACACTGCGCCCTTCGAGGGGCCGTCAATACTGGCGGCCCTGATCCGGGGGCTCGGCTACCCCTTTCGCCTCTTTGACCAGCGCGATGTATTCGATGCGGAACTTCTGCGCGGCAGCACCCTTGATTACGACATCATCGGCATCAGCGTCTGGGGAGACAGCTTCGCCTATGTCCGCCAGGCAGTGGCCATACTGAAGGAAGAGCGGCCCAATCGCCCGGTGATCCTTGGCGGTCCCCTTGCAACGGCCATTCCGCAGCTGTTGCTGGAAACGACACAAGCGGATTTCGTCGTTGCCGGTGAAGGCGAGCTGACCCTGACTGAGCTTCTCGACCATCTGACCAGCAACGAGTTTGCCCGGCCGTGTGAGGCTATCCTGGGGTTGTCCTGGCGGGACAACAACGGCGCTATCCACACTAACCCACCGCGCCCCCAGATCACTGACCTGGACATCATACCATTCCAGGATTTTTCCGTCTGGGACCGCTTCCGAGGGCAAGAAATCCCCGAGCTCTACCTCTCATACTCCCGCGGGTGCGCCTGCAACTGCACCTTCTGCTTCCGCGCCTTCCCGAAACTCAACTACAAATCAGTGGAACGTGTGAAACAAGAAATTGACTACTATAGCGCCACCGGCTTCCGGATGGCCTGGTGGAACGACCTGACCTTTGTAACCGACCGTAACTACGTTCACAGGTTGATGAACTCCATATTTGAACATCACCAGTTCCGCTGGACCGCCTTCAGCCGGGTGACCGGCCTGGACGAGGAGACCCTGCGGCTGATGCAGTCCAAGGGGCTGGACATTGTCCTGTACGGCATGGAGTCAGTATCGAAAGCAGTGCTGGAAGGGTATCACAAGGGGATAGCCAAGAGCGCCATGGTCGACACCATTCAACTGCACCGGCAATGCGGGGTAAAGATCGGCGGCCTGTTCATCATCGGCGCACCCAACGATAACCATGAAAGCATGGCCGAGTTGGTAGACTTCTGCAACGAATTCCAAGAGGTGACGCGGGTAAAGTACCTGTCGGCCCTGCCGGGAACCGAATTCTACCGTCAGTGCCTCAGTAACGGATTGATTGCCGACGAGATCAAACATCTGGAGTGGCTCTCACTGGAGCAGTCGGTGGAAGAGGATATTGAGCAGCCCGGCTTCGTGAAATTCACGCCGCACCTGACCAAAGAGGAACTGCGCGGCATCTACCGCGACATCAACTTCCGGATCGAGGTGCGCCCCTATGACTACAGCAACGGCGGCAACATCTATCTCGCAGCAGCAGAAAAGTTCATTACCAGAAAGCCAGGTGGAAATGTATGAGCAGAACAGTTGACGAGCAGAGAATTGCCGGGCTGACCATCAACCCGAGGCCGGCCAATTCCAGGCCGGCATTTACCATGATCCTCCCCACCTCCCCGCAGGTGCCGACACCGAACCGGGAATTCCTGCTGGAAACTCCTACCGAAGGGGTCAGCCACATCGCCACCATGGCCAAACTGGCCGGCTGGCAGGTGAAGATCCGCGACCTGCGCATGGGTGAGGATTTCGAGGATGCCTGCCAGGATGCAGCACAGCGCGGCGGCGTGGTGGCCATGCCAACCTTTATCGACTCCTACCCTGTCAACCTCAGGGTTCTGAATCGGGTACGGGAGCTTAATCCTGCAGTAACCACCCTGATCGGCGGAGCACTGGTGTCGTCGCTCCCCGAGCCGCTGATCCGTTGCCTACAGCCGGATTACACCATCCTCGGCGAGGGTGAGGCAACGCTCCTGGAACTTCTGGATCATATCGAGAATGGCGGCACACCGGCAACAGCCCAGGGGATTGCCGGTCTCGGCCTGCTGCTGGGCGGGAAGATCCATTTCACCGCCAAACGGAAACAGTTGATGGACCTGGATGTCCTCCCCATTCCGGACTTATTCCTTTTCCCCAGCGTGCAGCGCGACCCGGTCATCCCGGAACTGGGGCTCACCACATCCCGCGGCTGTTATGGCCGCTGCTCCTTCTGCTTCCTGAACATGGACAAGCTCTCTTACAAAAGCCCGGAACGGTTCGAGCGGGAGGTAGCCGAACTGGTGGGGAAGCACCAGATCCGTTATTTCTATGTCAATGATCTGACCTTCACCTCCAACATCGAGCGGACCTACCGAATTTGTGACGTGCTGAAAAAATACAACCTCACCTGGACCTGCTCGACCCGGGTGGAGAAAATCAAGCCGGAACTGCTCCGCTACATGCACGACTGCGGCTGCCGCGACATCTGGTACGGCGTGGAGTCAGTGGACCAGACCGTGCTCGACCTGGCTGACAAGGCGACCAAGGTGGAGGAGATCGAATATGCCGTGACCGAAACGGTCAAGGCCGGGATCAAGGTTGCGGCCAACCTGATTGTCGGTCTGCCGGGAGAGAGCGAGGAGTCTCTGCGCAAGATGATGGAGTTCTGCCGGAACAGCGACGTGATCCCCATCTCGATCAAGTACCTGACCCCATTTCCGGGCACCAAGATTTACGACATGGCTGTGGAGAAGGGCTACATCTCCGACCCCTTGGCCTACCTGGAGTCCCTTGCCGAACGTAAAGTGAATGACCCGAACGATGCCATCATAAACCTGACCGACCTACCGGAACCCCAGCTGCGCGAGGCCTTTGCCGAGCTGCTGGAAATCCGCAAGGTGCGGCTGAAGGAGTTTGTTCATGGAGAATGCTGAAATCCACTTCAAAAACCGGGCGGCAAAGTACAACCACTCCTCCAACTGGGTGGAAGACCAGGCGCTGATCAACCGGATCTTTGAACTCTCCGGAGCCGGCCCGGACTCCCAGGTGCTTGATCTGGCCACCGGCACCGGCCTGATCGCCAAACAGTTCTTCGGCAAGGTGCAGAAAATCACCGGCCTCGACATCAGTCCGGAGATGGCCAAGCATGCCGAGGGGTGCATGGACGAGATCGTCTTCGCCCCGGCAGAGCAGATGCCGTTTCCCGACAACAGCTTCGATGCCATCGTCTGCCGCCAGGGGCTGCAGTTTGCCGAACTGGATCGCGCCATCCCCGAGATCCACCGGGTGCTGAAACTGGGCGGCACCGTGGTGCTCTGCCACCTCACCGCTTACAATGACACCGACCGGGAGTTGACCTTTGCCATCCAGAAACTGCGCAACCCTGCCCGCCGCAACTACCTGATGCCGGCTGATATCTCCGCTGCCCTGCTGAAACAGGGGTTCCGCGAGGTGGAAGACATCGAATACGTCACCGATGAGTCGGTGAACAAATGGATCGACAACGGCGCCATCCCCCAGGAAAACATGGACGGGATCAGAGGCCTCTACCGATCGGCAAGCGCCGAATTCAAACAGATTCACAACATCCGGTTTACTGACGACGATATCCTGGACGAGATGCTTCTGGTAATCGCCACCGGCAGGAAATAGCTTCACCACCGCCTATGAACCCGATCTTCATCATCGGCACAGAGCGTTCCGGCACTAACCTGCTCCGCCTGATCCTCAATGCGCACAGCGCTATCTCCGTGCCGCATCCGCCACATATCATGAAGTTCTTCGGACCATTGGCAACGCTTTACGGCGATCTCGGCGATGACCGCAACTTCCGGCGCCTCATCGCCGATGTTTGCCGCATGGTCGAGCTCCATACCTATCCCTGGGAGATCCGGCCGGACCGTGATCAGGTCTTCCGGGAGGCCCGGGACTGGAACCTGCTCTGCATCTACTTCGCCGTTTATGACCAATACCTGGCGTTCACCGGCAAAGAGCGCTGGTGCTGCAAAAGCACCTTCATGATCGAGCATGTGGCGGATATCCTCCATTACTACCCCGAAGCCAGGTTCATCTTCATGGTGCGCGACGGTCGTGATGTAGCGGTATCGGCCAAGGCCTCCATCTTCAACCATTTTCATGTCTACTATTCAGCCCGGCGTTGGCAGCGGGAACAAAGACTCGGGCTGGATTTGCTCGCCAAGCTGCCTCGCGAACAGATGATGCTGCTCAAATACGAGGAACTGGTCGCTGACCCGGCCACTATTGTTCAGCAGCTTTGCGATTTTCTCGGAGAACGGTTCGAGCCGCAGATGCTGGATTATTACCGATCGCAAGAGGCCAGGAAATCAGGTAGCCTGAGTATCTCCTGGGCCAACACCGCCAAACCGGTCCTGAAGAACAATACCGAGAAGTTCCGCCAGAGGCTTTCCCAGCAGGAGATTTTCCAGATTGAAGCGATTACCTTCAGAGAGATGCTGGAACTAGGTTATGAACCGACCTGCCAATTGGAACAGCTCATGCAAAAACACAAGGAGATGATGCAGGAGCGGCTGGCCTATCGCCTGGAAGAGTTGACCCTGAAACTCCGCGCTGAACTCAATCACCTGCTTAGAGACAAGAACTCGTTTGCGCGCATTCGCAAAAACCTATACATCGAGTTTATCGGCATTTTGCGAAGGCTCACACCATCACATGCAAGACATTAAGCGAAAAATTCACTCCATCAGGAGCTTCCGCAAGGGCATCCTGGAGAAGCGCCGAAACAGCGAACTGTTCCTGCATTCGCTGAAGGATGTGCGGCGGGTGGTTATCATCAACTCCTCCTCGCGCTCGGGCTCCAGCCTGTTATATGCCCTTCTCGGCAAACTGCCTCATGTCATATCGCTGACCGGCGAAGCGGCGCCTTTCTACAAACTCAATACTGTTCTGGATAAATTCAACCCGCATCTTTCCGACCGGTTGCCGACCGAGATGCTCGACGCTGTCATCGACCAGCAGGGGCTGTCGCTGGATTTCATGTCTGATCTGTATCTTGCCGGGATGGAGACCGATGTCCGTAAAATTGATGCCGATACCTACATTGATGACCTGATGCTCAGGTTCTCGCTGCAATGGACCGACCTGGAACTCGATCACGATATCCTGCGAAAGTGTATTGCGCAGGCTTTTGAACAATACGCCGCAACAGCCCTTGTTTTCCGCACCGAGGATTTCTACCTGGAGCTGCTGGCGGGGCTTTGCAGCATCTGGCCGCAGATCAACCCGTTTTATTACGACATCGGCACCGACAAGGTGGCGCTCCGTTTCCCGTTCATTGATATCCCGGTCGGACCGCCGGCAAGCGTCTTTACCATAGAGGAACCACCGTTCATCCTCCTCCCTCCCTGCCGCAGACCTGCCCCGGCCGACCTGGCCGATAAGGTTTTACTGTTGAAGTCAACTGTAGACTGTTACCGGATGAACCTGGTGGAGAAGCTTTTCCCGCAAGCCGATATCAGCATCATCCACCTGGTTAGGAACCCGGCGGCGACCATAAACGGTATCTTCGACGGTTGGCATCACCGTGGTTTTTTCTCGCATAACCTCGCAACCCGCTTCGATAACCACAGCGACCAGATGAAGTTACGCATCAAAGGGTACAGCGATCTCTACCCATTCGGATCGACCTGGTGGAATTTCGACCTCCCCGCAGGCTGGGAAAGCTTTGCCGACCGCGAACTCGTTGAAGTCTGTGCTTTTCAGTGGCATTCAGCCAACGCGGAGATACTCGGCAACCTCGCTGCCGGTGGCAAGCGCTCCTGTACCGTTCATTTCGAGGATATTATCCGCTCCATCGGGTCCCGCCGCGACGTGTTCAGCCGGATGCTCGATTTCATGACTGTTCCGGAAGAGCAAGCCGAACTTCTGCGGCTTGACGATCTGCCGGTAGTCCAATCAACCCTCCCCCCTCAGCTCTACCGCTGGAAAAAACGCCGGGACATCATCTCCAGGTTGCTGGACAATCCCAAGGTTGTTGCCATGGCGGAAACGCTCGGCTATTACCGGGAAAGCATGGATGACTGGCTGTGACCAGCTCCGGTGTCTCTTCCGAATACGGCCGGCTAACCAGGGTGCTGCTGCACAAGCCAGGAGCAGAAATCGGCTCTTGTGCCAAACCATCGGCTGTCCTTCATCTGCGGCCTATCGATCCTGAGATCATGTCCCGCGAATATGACGACATCGCCACTGCCTATACCCGGCTCGGAATAGAAGTAATCCGGCTCGATTCGACCCCGCTCAGCCCTGATCGGAACTACCTGTACAACCTGATGTACTGCCGGGACCTCTTTTTTATGACCCCGGCCGGGGCTATCATCGGCAACATGGCTAATAACATACGTCGAGAAGAGGTCCTGTACGCGCGGCGCGCACTTGAGGAGCTGGGTATATCCATCCTGCATGCCATAGACGGCGAAGGGCTGTTCGAGGGAGCCGATGCGCTCTGGATCAATGACCGCCTTGTTGCCATCGGCATCGGCAACCGGACCAATATGGCTGCATTTGCCCAGATAAAAGCCGTTCTCCAGCGGCAGGGGGTAGCGGCAGTTCCGCTCGCTTCGCATCAGACCAGGACCCAGCACCTGCTCGGCACCATGCAGATCGTTGACCGCAACCTTGCCCTGGTGAGAACCGAAATTATCAACCCGGAGCTGATCCGGCTCCTGGAAGCAAACGGATTTAACGTTATCACAATCCCGGAGAACGATGAAGTCATGGCCAGGCAAGCCATGAACATCGTGACCATTGCCCCGAGCACCATTGTCATGACTGCCGGGTGCCCGGAAACCAGGAGACTGTACCGGAATGCCGGTCTGACAGTGGCCGCGGAAATAGAGATTTCCCAGTTGATCAACGGCGCCGGCGGCCTTGCCTGTGCGACCGGGATAATTGCAAGGGCTTGATGTAGCGGGCTTTATTGTTTTGACGATACCAGCAGTGAAATGATATAGTTCGTTTTTCGATTCAGCCGGTATCAGAGGTAGCATGGAGTAAGGCATGACCCTGTTGCACCTGTTGCAGAGCCCCTCAATCACGGTAAGGATTTTCACCCTTTTATTTGTATCGATTCTGCCCGGCATCTGCTGCGCGGCCAGCGTGTCCGCCCCCAAGACCAGACTCGTACTCCTCGGCACCGGCAATCCTCAACCTGACCCCGACCGTTCCGGCCCGGCATCGGCGATCGTAGTGAATGGCAACGCCTACCTGGTCGATTTCGGGCCGGGAGTGGTCCGGCGTGCGGCGGCGGCCAGACTCGACAAGGGGATCACTGAACTGGACCCTGTCAATATTCGGGTGGTTTTCAGCACCCATCTACATTCCGACCATACCGCCGGCTTCCCCGATCTCATCCTGACCCCGTGGACAATGGGACGCAGGCACCCTCTGGAGGTCTATGGGCCAAAGGGGATCAACGCCATGACAGATCATATCCTCGCGGCATATAGCGAAGACATCGCTATCAGGACGAAAGGGATGGAGCAGGAACCTGTTGAAGGGGTAAAGGTGAACGTGCACGAGATAAAGGCCGGCGTTGTGTACAAAGATGCCAACGTAACAGTGACGGCCTTTCCCACAAAACATGGTGAGTGGATAGAGAGCTACGGCTACCGTTTCGACACCGCAGACCGGAGCATCGTCATCACCGGGGACACCATACCGACCCAGGCGACCATTGACGCATGCAAAGGGTGCGACCTGCTGGTGCACGAGGCATTGACCGAAAAGTTCCTCGACAACCCGATGCGTCCCAATGCCCAGGGATACGACATCCGTGCGTATGCCGAAAAATATCACACCACGACCAGCCAACTGGTAGAACTGGCGAACAAAGCGAGGCCTGGCCTTCTGGTCCTGTATCACAACCCGATAACCCTCCGTCCTCAGAGGCGTCCCATGGCCTCGACTCCAGATGACCTGTTACAGGAGATGAAGGGGTACAAGGGGCGACTGGCAGTCGGCCGCGATCTAGATGTGTATTAAATTGGATAACATGTCCCGCTGAATTGGGAGCAATACCTGATAAAGGAGAGGCGCAAAGATGACACAGCACAACGAACATGATGCGATTAGCAGTAAGGAGATGGACCGAAGAGAATTCTTGAGACGCACTGCGCTGGCCACCGGAGCCATTGCCGCAACCATGTCCATACCGGGGCTGATGACCGGAATAGCGAATGCCGCAGAAGCGAAACTCCCCCTTAAATACAAAGACTACAATGTGGTGTTCGTCAGTTTTGATGCCCTTCAGGCGGCCCATGTCGGGTCACTCGGGTACTCGCGAAATGTGACCCCGACCATTGACGCCATGGCGAAAAAAGGTTTCAACTTCACCAACACCATCTCAGTCGCCTCCTGGACTGTTCCGGCCTCCATGACCTGGTTCACCGGCGTTTATCCGTCGGAGCACCGGCTGACCAACAAGTTTGCCATTTTCAACCCGCCAAGCAACAATGTGCTCTCAAACCTCAAAAAACTCTCTCCGGAACTCGTCACCCTGGCCGAGGTGCTCAAGCAGAATGGTTACGCCACCGGCGGATTCACCGGAAATGCCGGGGTCAGCGGCTTCTTCGGCTACGACCAGGGGTTCGATCAGTACTTCTTTGAAAAAGGGAAGTTCGGGAGCATGGGGGTCAGCATCCCCAAGGCCCTAGACTGGCTGAAAGAGAACAAGAACAAGAAGTTCTTCATGTTCCTCCACGGTTATGATTGTCATGGCCAGAATATCCCGGAAGGCGGCTTTGATTATCGCTTTGTCGACAAGGGATATGACAAAAAATATACCGGCTCCGCCAAGGAACAGGAGGCGCTGCGCGAAGAAGGACTTGAGAAAGGTTCTGTAGCGGTGCGTGACGAGGATGTCAAATTCTGGCGGGCCATCTACGACGAGAAGATCCAGCGCACCGACGCCCGGTTCAAGAAGTTTCTTGAGGAGTACGAGAAGATGGGTCTGCTGGACAAGACCATCTTCGTGCTCACGTCAGACCATGGCACCGAATTCTTCGAGCACAAGCATATGGATCACGGCTTCAGCCTCTATGACGAACTGATTCACGTCCCGCTGGTCATAACACTTCCCAAGCAGAAGTCCGGCAAAATCATCACTGACCAGATCAGCAGCATCGACGTTATGCCGACCATTCTCGACCTGCTCGATGTCAAGATGCCCGAGAAGGCAAAAAACCAGTTGCGCGGCGCCAGCCTGGTCCCGGCAATGAAAGGGAAATCGGTGGCAAAGGAGGTCTACTCTGAAACAGATTACCGTCAGTATACCTACAAGCGATCGGTCATCACCAAGGACGGCTGGAAGTTCATCTATACCCTGGAAAACAAAAACCGCGAACTATACAACCTGAAGAAAGACCCGAAAGAATTGAAAAACGTTGTTGATCAGGAACCCCGCATCGCTTATGAACTGGAACAGAAACTATTCGCCCACTTCAAATCGATCGGCCACGATCTCAGTGCAAAACAATGGATACCTGGCCTGAACCCTGTCTATGATTCGCAGGCCAAGGGAGCCGTGAAAAAATGACCCGATTGGCCGGCAGAGGTTTCGGCAGGTATCTCAAGGCCATTCCGGCCGCCATGTTCATGCTGGTCATCCACTGGAGTGACGGGGGTTGCAGCGCAGCCCCCGCTGCCCCTGCAGCGGAGCGCAATGAATACACCAACGTAATCCTGGTTTCCCTGGATATCCTTCGCCCGGACCATCTGGGCGCCTACGGTTACCCAAAAGAGACAAGCCCGCAGATTGACCGGCTGGCCAAGCAATCCGTCCTGTTTGAAAACGCCATTGCCCACTCCTACCTGACCCCGGTGGCCCACATGAGCGTGATCACCGGCCAGTATCCCCGCAATCACGGAATGGTCTCATTTGAGGTCAGCAAGAACCAGGTTTCCCAGCGAACCCTGCCGGAAATCCTGAAACTCTACGGCTATCAGACTGCTGCAGTGGTGAGTTCGCCGGAATTCTTCATGCGCTATGACACCGAGTCCGGCAAGATAGTCAATCCGAAAGATATCTTTTCCCATGCCTTTGACTACTACGGCAGGACGGTACCGGACGCCACCGGGAGCGTCAGAGTTAATCCCACTGCCGCGCTGGACTGGTTGAAGGCCAACAAGGACAGGAAGTTTTTCCTCTGGATAGAGACCGGGATGCTGCACCCCCCTTACTCCCAGACTGTCCCCATGCCGTACAAGACCCAGTTCGACCCGCCGGGTTACACCCCTTTCTATGAACAGTTCCCCATTCGCCTGGGGCGGGAGAATGCTGATAGAGGCGTACCGACTGAGGTCCTGTTCCATGTTTACCGCGGGAACTATTACCTGGACTTCCAGCCGATTCACAAGCTGACCGAAAAGGATGTCTCTTTCATCAACGGCCGCTATGATGCCGGGGTCTATTACACCGACACCTTTATCGGCGATCTGCTGAATACGCTTGATGCACTAAAGCTCTCTGGCAAGACCCTGGTGATTTTCCATTCGATCCATGGTGAAAGCCTGGGCGAGCACGGCTATTTTTTCCATCACGACGTCTTCGACACTGAGGTGAAGACCGCCCTGACGATGCGATTTCCGGACAACAGTCAGGCAGGTAAAAGGATATCCCGGCAGGTCCAGGGCATTGACATCTTGCCGACCATTCTCGATTACCTGCAGATTCCGATCAACCATGAATCCCAGGGAGCCAGCCTGATGCCGCTTATCAAAGGGGATGAAGCAGGGTTTAAAGGCTCTGAATATGCTTTCATCGATCGCTTGCCATGGTGGGAATATGTCCTGGGTGGCTGGCATCTTGAGCATCAGTCCGAACGGGAAGCCCAATATACCCCTTTGGAAATTGCCAAAATGAAGGATTACCGGAACCTGTTGAATAAGACCATTTTGGGGGAGTACCCGCCGGAGTGCATTGCGGTTCGAACCAACAAATGGAAATTGATTCTCAGGGAAAAAAGCAACCTTCTGGAAAACATCTCGTGGTGGAATTTCATTTCAGGTAAAAAGTTTCCCGTTGATTCCATTGAGCTGTTCGATCTCGATAAAGACCCGATGGAGCAGAAAAACGTCGCCAAGGATCATCCCAAAGTGGTCGAGCAGTTAAAAGCGAAGCTGCTCGAGTGGGATGCCTCCATCAAAAAGAACATGACAACACCAGCAGTAAAAGGCCAGCCGCTCATTATCCCCTATCCGTGAAACGGCCGCGCCGAAAGAGCTGACAAGCAAGAGGTCAGACGTAAATCTTCACTGTTATTCAAATCAGCAAAAGGGAACCTGTAATGGATATAAAATCGATCACCCGGCATCTGTCATTTAGGGCGATTATCTCTGCAGCCATCGCGCTGGCAGCAGCACCAGCCTTTGCAGTGCCCTCTGCGACAACCACCTTCTCCGCAGAAAAGCGCTTTGACAATACCAATGTCATCCTGGTCTCTTTACAGTGCCTGCGACCTGACCATCTCGGGGTATACGGCTACAAGCGCGATACAAGTCCGAACATCGACAAGCTGGCAAAGTCGTCAATCCTTTTCGACAACACCATCGCCCAGGCAAACCTTACACCTGTGGCGATGATGAGCGTGCTTACCTCCCAGTATCCCCGGGTCAACGGCATGATCGCCTTCGATGCCTCCAAGGATGCGGTCAAAAGCAGGACCATGCCGGAAATTCTCAAATATTACGGCTACACGACTGCCGCAGTCTCCGGGTCGCCCGAATTCTTCATGCGCTATGACACAGAATCCGGCACCGAAATCAAGCTGGGCGATGTATTCTCCCGGTCATTCGATTATTTCGGCAGGACCAGGAAGGGGCTCGGCTCCTCGCTCCGGGTACTGCCGACGGAGTCACTTGCATGGCTGGAGAACAACAAAGACAAGAAGTTTTTCATGTGGATCGCCAGCGGGGTCATCCATGTCCCGTACGCTGCAGGTGTGCCGCGCGACCAGAAAACCGTTTTCGACCCTCCCGGATACAAGCCGTTCTGGGAGCAATTCCACTCCATAAAAGCGGAAGAAGGGACATCCGACGATACCACCTATGACGTGCTGATGCGTCTCTACCGCGATGAATATTATCTAGGATTTAAGCCGGTACACAAGCTGACCCCGACCGACTACTCCTATATTGTTTCGCGTTACGATGCCTCCATCCGCCATACCGACATGTTTATCGGCGAACTGGTCAAGACTCTTGAAAAAACCGGGCTGGCAAAAAACACGATCCTCATCATTCACTCCATACATGGCGAAGACCTCGGAGAGCGCGGCACGTATGTTCATTACGACCTGTCCGAACCGGTTGTGAAGAGCGCCCTTCTCATGCGTCTCCCTGACGGAGAGCAGGGCGGAAAAAGGATTGCCCAGCAGGTTCAGGGGATAGATGTGCTGCCGACCGTTCTCGATTACCTTGGAATTCCTCAAGACCACAGTCAACAGGGGAAAAGTCTGCTGCCTCTTGTAAAAGGAGAGCCCGGAGCAAAAGGGACCGAATACGCTTTCATCGATCGCATCCCCTGGTGGGAACATACCCTGAGCAGATGGTATCTCGAATTCAAAAATAACCAGACCGACTATCCCGATGCCGAGAAAAAACCGGTAAAAGATTACGGAATCATGCTCCGTGAGGCATTTCCTCCCAATTCCTACCCTCCCGGCGACATCGCCATCAGGACCGAGAAATGGAAGCTTATTATCCGGAAAAGTCCCCGGCTGCTGGAAAAGGTTTCCTGGTACGGCTTTATCACCGGTAAAGCACTCCGGTACGGGGACCTGGAACTTTACGACATTGTCGCCGATCCTGCCCAGCTGACAAATGTTGCCAGTCGGAACCCACAGGTGGTCAATGAACTGAAGGCAAGACTTCTTGAATGGGATGCTTCCGTTGACAAAAAGAAGGCAACGTACGGGACCGGAGAAAAACGGTTCATAATCCCTTATCCCTGACCACCGGCTTCAACAGAAAGCCTCCTGGAGCGAGTATCCAGGAGGCTTTTTTTACATCAATTACTCGATGAATTCAGTTTACCAATTCGTTTTCTGGTTCCATTGATTCCCATCCTGCCTACTTTGGGAAGGGGTATTCCCTCGTCCGAACTGTTTTACATGACACCCGACAACCTCGACCTTCCCGGACTTCTTGCTTTTTGATGCTGCCTCGCTCTGGCTTGCAGCTGCTTTAACATCTTGTTTCTGCGAGTTATCGACCTTCTTTTTTGGCAACCAGGACAGGCCACTGTTTTCCCTCAGTCCGGATGGCCCTTCCTCGAAGCAGTTGGTCTGCATCAACCTCGGCAATCCCGAGTTGTGGGACTGGTGGCACTTGGAGCAGGGGAAGGCGTGCTCCTTGTTGTTCCCCCACCCTTTACCGATCGGTGGATCTGGTCGGCAATGGTTGTTTTGCCGGTTTTTTCCCTGAAATGACACTTAAGGCACAGCCCGGCAAACGCGTCGTCATTCTCGACGATCCGCTTGTCAGCGCCAAAGGTATTGCGATCGATATTGTATTTCATCCCTGCCATGGACATCGGCTCGCGGGGGGCACCGCTGCCGCCGATGCCGAAATTGGCATTGGCATCACGATTGGTAAAACTGAAATCCCCCTTTTCCCATGCTATTGCCCGATTACCGGTGCCATCACGTTTCTCGAAACCTGCTTTACCGGGCGAAGCAGAAGGTGGCCCGTCCTCACGGTAGGGGGAGGTGAGCCAGGTCCCCTTCAGCAGCGGTACGGCATAGGCCATCTTCTCTCCCAGGGTCGGGCTGACACCGTGTGGGTCATGGCACGGGGTGCAGAGACCGTTGATGCGCCCTTGACTTGAGTAGCTGAGGAATTTCCCCCCCTTCAGATGGCTGCTGACGATCTCGGTCCGGCTCTGGCGGTTGGCATAGCGGGAGGTGGAGCCTTTTACCCCGGTGCCGAAGTGGGCGGTGTCTTTATATCCGATGATCGGTTCTTTGGCGCCGTAAGTGCTGTTGTAGCCCCAGGGGGTGGCCCCGCTTTGGGCGGTCTCATGGCAGTCGAAGCATAACCCGGCGCCGGGATTGTACGGATTGCTGCTTTTTTGATCTGTGTTGGCGGAGGGGGTGTAGTTCATCCGGTAGCCGGATCTGCCGCTGCCGGTCTGCTTGAGGATACCGCCACGGTTGGTGCCATCGTAGGTGCGGTAGCTGGTGGTGACTCCGGTGATGTCTGAGCCGTGGGAGTTGTGGCAATCAAAGCATTCGACATTCCTGGCATTGCTGCCGCCGCGGGTGATTGGGATCTCTCCGTCATAGCCGCTGGCGCTGCTCCACCCTCCCTGGTTGGCGGATGCATTGCCATGGGCGGAAAAGGCCTTGGTGAGCCGCATCTTCTTGTTTGATGCCGAGGTGGAGTATTTCCCCCAGGTGGTGGTCCCGGCGGCAGAATAACGGGAGGCGACGCTCTGACCGTCCCAGGAATAACGGGAGGGGCTGTTGGGATCGCCGCTGAACGGCAAGATGGCGTTGTTCCCATCGCTGTGACACCCAAGGCAATGCCGGGTGATCCCGCCTACTGCTGTCCGCTCTCTTGCAGTGGCTATCTCGGAAGGGGTATAGGTTACTGCCGTTATTTCGCTCCGGTATTCTGTCGGCCGTTTTCCTTCACCCCAGATTACCAGGTCTACGGAAGCGTTCTGTGAACCA
Organism: Geobacter sp. OR-1; assembly: GCF_000813145.1. GTDB lineage: Bacteria > Desulfobacterota > Desulfuromonadia > Geobacterales > DSM-12255 > Geoanaerobacter. The sequence continues at coordinate 262,644 of NZ_BAZF01000005.1, forward strand.
CCCGTGTGGTACCGGTTGTCGATTCCGCCATCGGGTCTGGCTTCCCAGTGGCAGGCGTAGCAATGCTTGCCGCTGACACCGGTCTTCTGGACATGATGGGAACCGCCGTTCATCTGAACAGCTACATTGCTATGGCAATCAAGACAATCTTCGGCAAAGGTGGGAGTGGCAATGAAAAGAGCTGCCGCAAAAAAGGCCGGCAGGCTATATAGAGGAATGCGGGAAAATCTGTTGGTCATGAGTGCTCCTTTGCACGTAAACTTCGTTGTTTACCGTCTCATGGCCACAAAAATATCATGCGACTATTTATAAATCCAGAACCAATATATCAAAAGGTGAACCGGTCACTAATTTGACCCGGAAACCGCCAAACGGAAACCGATATCCGGAGCAATGTCACCAGGATAACCGCTGCTGCGCCATGCAGCGCGCGACTGACCTGGGCCGTACAGCCAACTGCCCCCACGACGAACGCGGGTTGAACTTGCCTCTGCCCCAACAGGATCAATTTGCCGGGCTGAAGGATAAGACCCTTTCCAGTCCTGAACCCACTCCCAGACATTGCCGCTCATATCGAAAATACCTAGAGAGTTCGGGGCCTTTTTGCCCACCGGGTGGCTCCGGCGGCCGCTGTTACCTTCATGCCAGGAGGTTACATCGACATCAACAGAACCGCAATACTCCTGATCGCCAATCCCCCCTGACCTGCAGGCATATTCCCACTCAGCCTCAGTGGGGAGGCGATGCTCCCTTCCAGTGATACTGTTAAGCCTTTGGATGAAATCCTGGGCATCATGCCAGCTGACCTGCTCAACAGGGCAATCATCGCCGCAACGGTTGAACCGGGAAGGGTTGTTACCCATAATCGAGCGCCATTGTCCCTGGGTAACCTCATACTTGGCCATGTAGAACCCGGAGACACAGACATCGTGCACCGGCATCTCGTCTCTGCCCCCTGCTGACGAGCCCATACTGAAGCACCCCCCAGGCACCGGAACGAACTCCATGGCATTGTTTGAATTGGTGATCGTACCGGCACTATTGCCGGGGACATTGCCTTTTTGTGCGCTTACTGAGGCAGCTATAATCAGCAGACTGATAATCAGGATAAATCTCGTCACCATTTTTCACCCGCCCACGGCAAAACCGCTTTCATGGGGATACCAGCCTGAACCCCAGGAAAAGAATGCGAAATTCCGGAGGGAATCCGTTTCGGTCCGAAACCCGGACGCATTCGGAGGCGTTTGCCCAACCGCCTCCTCGTGGAATCTTGAGTTCCCCGGTTGGCGGCCCTTTTGGATTATCCTTCGGGCTGTTGTAGTAATATTCTTCGTCGTACCAGTCGGCCGTCCATTCCCAGGCATTTCCCATGATGTCATACAAACCGTAGCCGTTGGGGTGGAACTTTCCTACTGCAGCAGCTACCTTGTAACCATCGTTGCATTCAGTAGTCGTCCAGTCGGGCCACTGACGCTTTGCGGTTAAATCAGCGCCGTTTGCGTGCCGACAGGCTTCGGCAGGGTCATCGCCCCAGAAATTACGCCCGGACGTTCCCCCCCGCGCCGCATATTCCCATTCAGCTTCAGTCGGCAGCCGATAGCTCCGGCCTGACTTGTAGGAAAGCCATTTTGCATATTCAACGGCGTCAAACCAGGAGATGTTTGTTACCGGCTGATTGTCGTTGTTGAGAGAATTGCCTTCATATGAGCCGCTGTTATGTCCCGGTTTGAACAGCCGGTATTGCGCGTTGGTTACCTCGTATTTCCCCATGCTGAAGCCGTTCAGACAGACTTCATGGGCAGGCTTTTCATCCCCCTGGCCGTCGCCATACGTATCACCCATCCTAAAACAGCCGGCAGGCACCGGCACAAACTCCATGCCGGATACCGGGTCAGAGAAAGTAGTAACGGACGGTGCAGCAATAACAACAGAATCAGCGGTTGAACCTGTAACAGCTAGAAAAATGAACACAACCAAGAGGCTGGCAAACCGGATGGTTCTTCTGCCCAGGCCAATGCTGCTCCCTACCATGTGGTCACCCTGTTCCACTCGCCCGATTCGCCGCTCTTGGTGGCCTGCGGAGATGCCTTTCCAAACTGCCTGACATGGCATCCGACCACTTTGTTCTTTGAAGAGGCACCGTTTTGGCCGGGAAGGGGCTCGATTCCCTTATTACCGGTTGCCTCGGCACTGAATGGCAGCCATGGCACCCCGCTGTTCTCCCTGAGCCCGGTAGGGCCATCCTGGAAACAGTTGGTCTGCATAAGCCGCGGCAGCCCTGAATTGTGGGATTGGTGGCACTTGGAACAAGGGAACGAATGCTCCTTGTTGTTCCCCAGCCCCTTCACGGCACGGTGGACAAGGTTGGCCTTCGAATCGACGGCAAAACTCTCCTTTGTGTGGCAACTTAGACAGATGCCGGCAAAGAGATCCGCATTCTCCGATATTCGGTTGTCACCGCCAAAGGTGTTCCGGTCAACATTGTATTGCATTCCGGCCATAGGTTCGCGCGGAGCGGCACTGCTCCCTCTGCCGAAATTTGCCCCTGCGCCCCGGTTGGTAATGTTTGAATCAACCTCGCGAGACGAAGCCTTCGTGACTTTGCCGAAATTGGAGCTGGCCTCGCGGTTCACGGCATTGAAATCTCCCTGTCTGAGGGAGGTGCTGCTATCCTTGCCGAAGTTAGAACTCGCCTCGCGGTTCACCGTGTTGTAGTCGGTCTGCTGCGCTGCACCGCTCTGACCTTTGCCGAAATTCGAGCCGGCTTCGCGATTCACGGCATTGAAATCTCCCTGACGCGGAGCGCTGTTATCCTTGCCAAAGTTAGAACTCGCCTCGCGGTTCACCGTGTTGTAGTCGGCCTGCCGGGCCGCACCGCTCTGACCTTTGCCGAAGTTAGCACCGGCTTCGCGATTCACGGCATTGAAATCTCCCTGACGCGG
>NZ_BAZF01000004.1 GCF_000813145.1 Geobacter sp. OR-1
CCGTGCTCTTGGTGAGCACCAAACCAGTAAGGTCTTTCTTATCAACCGTCTGCACCAACGGGTCCGACATGGAGGCCGTATAGTTCGTGCTGCCGCTGTACGTTGCCGTGATATTCGAGCTCCCGGCCGGCAGGGTCGTTGTGGCAAGAACCGCTTTCCCGGTTGTTGTGTTGACAGCCACTGGCGCACCAAAGTTGACACCGCCTACCTTGAACTGAACCGTACCACTGGCTGTCGACGGCGTTACCGTGGCAGTCAGCGTCAAACTCTGACCATAGACCGACGGATTGAGATTTGATGCCACGGCAACGCTTGTCGCTGCCTTGGTTACTGCTAAACTGCCAGCGACCGTCTTAAAGCTGTAATTGGCTGCCCCAATTGTCCCCAGTACGGGGGTGATGGCATAACTCCCCACAGCGCTAGACGCAGTCGCCGCGGTCGTGGTGGTCCCCAAGATCCCAGTGAGAACACTGCTGTCATCTCCATTCACGTAACCGGTGATGGTCGCCGTGAGTGCAGGATTGACCGTCCCGTATACCTTGCTCTTGTTGTCCGCAGTTACTGTCAGTACCGCCTTAGTCACTGCCTGGGTTATCGCTGCAGAAGTCTTGTTCCCAACATTCGCATCGCCGCTGTACACTGCCGTTATGGCATAACTGCCTACCACCTTGACCACAGAAGCACTGGTGGCTACCCCATTCACCAGGTCTACCGGTGCACCTTCATTTGCACCGTTGACCTTGAACTGGATCGTCCCGGTCGCTAACGCCGGCACTACTTTGGCCGTGAAGGTGACGGCACTGCCGTATGCGGCCGATAGCTTGCTGCTCGTGACTGTGACGCCAGACGAATAAGGGAGAATGGTCAGAGTTCCGTTTACCGGGGTAAATGCGTAGTTAACGGACTGGAGCCCTCCGACTGACGGGATGATATCGTAATCACCGGGAGCGCTTGATATTTCAGCTGTCGTGCTCATGGCCGGGGTGCCGGTAATGACCGTAGCGATCTGACCGTTTTTGAAACCGGCATACGTAAAGGTGAGAGCAGGATTCAGCTGTCCGTAAGGCCTGGACTTGTCATCCGCTCTCACGGCTATCAATGCCTTGTTTACGGTCAGAGTTCCAGGGGTAAATTGAAACTGGTACCTGTCCGATACCAATGTGCCAAGAGCTGCATTTATGGTGTAATTTCCGACCAGGCTCGTCGCGGTTGCAACTGTAGTCAGCAGAGGGGCACCAGTCAGGACCGATGCATCCTCCCCGGCTACGAACCCGGTGTATGCGGGGACAAATACCGGATTGGTATCGCCGTATGCCCTGCTGGCAGGTTCGGCGGAAACCGTGAGTGGTGCCTTGTTCACCTTGATTATGACGGTCTTCGATACCGTTTCATAATTAACGCTGTCTGTCGGCGTACAAGTTACCGACAGGTCTTGGGAGCCGACCCCGAGGATAGCGCCCAAAGGTTGCGAATAGATACAGTTTCCCGGAAGAGGCGAATTATCATGGGACAAGGTGGCATTGAGCTGAGCGCCACCCAAGGTGGTGCCGTAGGTGATATCGGCAGGAGTGGCCCAGTTGATCACCGGAACATGCTGGCCGGTAACGTCCCCCTGGCTGACGGCCCCGGTCCTCACCAGATAACTGACCGGAATAGACGAGTCGCCATCTTTGAGCGACACGGTTATGACATTGAAATCGTCTACGCCGACTACATAAAAAACCCCGCTGCCCGACGTGCTCGTGAGTAGAGTTGATGGTTCACCACTCTGTAAGCTTCCATAATAAACACTCGGAGGTGAGCCCTGTTGATTAAGAGTAGCAACCGATATCGTAGCACCACCCAAAGGATTCCCCAATGGGTTCAAGACGCGCCCTCTGATCACCCCATCCAGAAAGCGATTATCCTGCGTAAGTGCAACCCAACCTTGAAGGGCATTCAAGTTAACCATATCCATAGCTATTGTGGCCGCAGCAGTTCCGCTGTCGATCAAAGCGCTGTACGAACTAAGACAACCGGCACAGCTCTCTCCCCCTACCTTGGCAGCAAAACGAATATCTGTAGGAATCCCGGAGACCGAGAAACTCCCTGAAACATCCGTGTTCGTGGTCGTATAATAGATTTCCTGCGGAGCGCTGGGTGTGAGGTCCGGCACCACAACGGAGACAGTTCCACCTTGCAAAGGGGTCAAATTCGGATTATTGATCCTTCCTGACAGCGTTCGCGCCTCGCTAACCGAGGTGACGGCACTGATTATCAGGAACACCGAGCTAAACCAAAATAACTTGCGCAGCCCGGTGATGTACTTCACATATTGAAACCTTCTCATGGTCATCTCCTGTTAAATATGGGGAAAACGCGGAATCAAAAAGATCAGCTGATCAGTAATTGAACAGCTCGTTTCGTTTCTATTAACACTATGCCCCCAAACAAACCATCATCAACTCATTAAATAGGACCAGTAACAGATTAATATCATTGGGCGAACAATTGCCACATAAATCGAGCTGTTAACCTATCGATTTATCGCACAAACATGCTCAAATTAATTAAGCAAAAACAGAACCAAGTTTAATGAAATTATAAAGGTTTTATATTGGAGTCGCCGCCAATTTGGATTATGCTGTCGATCAGTAAAAACTTGGAGTGGGAAATGACAATTGAAGAAGCGAACAAGGTGCTGCAGGATGCCGACCTCCTGGTCGGCGAGCGCGAAGTATCTGCCGCCATCGACAGGATGGCAATAGAGATCACATCTTGCCTGAAAGATGCCCTCCCTTTGGTCATCTGCGTCATGAACGGCGGGCTCATCTTTGCCGGGCAGCTTCTGACCAGGCTGGTCTTCCCGCTTGAGCTTACCTACGTTCATGCCACACGATACGGTGCTGCAACCAGAGGTTCCAGCCTCAACTGGGTGTCTCGACCCGCACAGGACCTGCGCGACCGCACAGTCCTCCTGCTGGACGATATCCTGGACGAGGGGGTGACTCTGGCGGCAATTGCGGAGTGGTGCCGTGAACAGGGGGCAGCCGATGTGATGCTCGCTGTCCTGGTTTATAAACGACACGACCGCAAGGTTTCGCCCGGTTTCCGAGCCGACTTCACTGGCCTTGAAACGGAAGACCGCTTCCTATTCGGTTATGGACTTGATTTCCAAGGGTATTGGCGAAATGCACCGGGGATTTACGCTGTAAGAGGGGTAGAAACTGCCGGACTTCAGGAGAATATCCAGATAGATCACCCATGTTTGCCCGGATGACCTAGCGGTCGAGACAATCACTCTGCACCCGCAGTCCATCATCCGGAAAACGAAAACGGGCGGTATCTTGCGACACCGCCCTCATTAACTTTGGACTCCATGCGGACTAATAGCGGTAATGCTCCGCCTTGTAGGGCCCCTCAACAGGGACTCCGATGTAGTCTGCCTGCTGCGGCGTCAGTGTGGAGAGCTGCACGTTCAGTTTTCGGAGCTGCAGCCGGGCCACCTTCTCGTCCAGATGCTTCGGCAGGGTGTAGACCCCCACCGGGTATCTGCCCGGATTGCAGAAGATCTCGATCTGAGCGATGGTCTGGTTGGCAAAGGAGGAGGACATAACGTAGCTGGGATGTCCGGTTGCGCACCCCAGGTTCACCAGCCTTCCCTTGGCCAGCAGGATGATCCGATTGCCGGAAGGGAGGATAATGTGATCCACCTGGGGCTTGATCTCTTCCCACTGGTACTTCTCTATGCTCGCCACATCAATTTCATTATCAAAGTGGCCGATGTTGCAGACAATGGCCTGATCCTTCATCCTGATCAGGTGCTCATGGGTGATGACATGGAAGTTGCCGGTACAGGTAACGAAGATGTCGGCCTTGTCCGCTGCATACTCCATGGTCACTACCCGGTACCCTTCCATGGCAGCCTGCAGGGCACAGATCGGGTCGATCTCTGTTACCCAGACCTGGGCCGACAGCGCCCGCAGCGCCTGTGCCGACCCTTTGCCCACGTCGCCGTAACCGCAGACCACGGCAACCTTACCAGCCACCATAACATCGGTAGCCCGCTTGATTCCGTCCACCAGCGATTCACGGCAGCCATACAGGTTGTCGAACTTTGATTTGGTCACAGAGTCGTTGACATTGATGGCCGGGAACCGAAGTTCTCCACGCTCATGCATCTGGTAGAGGCGGTGCACGCCGGTGGTGGTCTCCTCAGTCACCCCTTTAATCCGGGCGATGCGCGTAGAATACCAGGTCGGATCGGTTGCAAGCTTTTTCCTGATTGCGGCAAAGAGAATAGTCTCCTCTTCTGAGCCGGGATTGGCTAGCACTGAACTATCTTTTTCCGCCCTGGTGCCCAGATGGAGGAGCAGGGTGGCATCGCCGCCGTCGTCCAGGATCATGTTGGAAAAGCCGCCGTCGGGCCATTCGAAAATCTTGTGAGTATAGTCCCAATAATCGACCAGGGTTTCGCCCTTTACCGCGAAAACTGGCACGCCGGCCTGTGCAATTGCAGCCGCGGCGTGATCCTGGGTAGAGAATATGTTGCACGACGCCCAGCGGACCTCTGCCCCCAAGGCAGTCAGGGTTTCGATGAGTACTGCGGTCTGGATGGTCATGTGCAGCGAGCCGGTGATCCGCGCCCCCTTCAGCGGCTGCGTCGCGGCAAACTCCTCGCGAATGGCCATCAAACCGGGCATCTCGGTCTCGGCGATCCTGATCTCTTTTCTCCCCCACTCTGCCAGTGAGAGACCTGCTATGATGAAATCCTGTGACATTTATCTTCTCCTATGAAAGAAATCTGCAAATTGCAGCTTGAATATGTACTACGAGGCAGCTTTATTTGCAAGTTGTTCGATAAGAGTGAACAAAAAAGGGGAAGTTCCGGAGAACTCCCCCCGTGAAGGGTTAAAGATTGGTGAGAATTACCCCTTATGACCCTCCAGCCGGTCGAGTATGGCGATTAGCTTCAAGGAAGTGTCGGTCATTTCGCCGCAGAGGTCTGAGGCACGCACCCTATCGCCGGAATTATATGCAATCACCGCCTGTTTGCCCAGTTCGTGGACCTTGGCATGGGGAGCATCAATCTCCCTGTAAGCAGGAGAAGACCCGCAGGTCTCCTGCCCCTTTGTCTGGCACCACTTGCCGAATGCACAGGTCAGGTGGGTGGGGAGGGCATTGGGGTCAACCTTCCTGAAACCGTCAAGATGAGCCTTGATCTTTCCGACAAAGAGCATATGTGCGCTCTTGGCCCGATTAAGGACCATGGACAGGTCTTCATCGACCCTGAATTTTGCCAGTATGGCCATAAGTTCCTCGGACAGGGCAAGCAGCTCATTAGACGACCTGGCAGCTTCATGCGATCCGGATGAGGTCTTGCGGGCAATCTCGGTGATATCAAGGATGTTGCCGGATATTTCCGAAGTGGTAGCCGTCTGTTCCTCGGCCGCAGTGGCAATCTGGCTGATCTGAAGGTTTACCGAGTTGATCTGGTCGAGAATCCCCTGGAGGGCTTCACCGGAACGGACGGCGTCAGAAGAGCCTTTTTCAACCTCATGCACCCCCTGCTCCATCGATTCCACCGCACTTTTAGTTTCGCTCTGAATACTTTTTATCATTACGCTTATCTCGTTCGTCGCTTTGGTAGTACGTTCGGCCAAAGCCCTCACCTCGTCGGCAACAACGGCAAAGCCTCGCCCCTGCTCACCGGCTCTGGCCGCTTCAATTGCCGCATTCAGAGCAAGCAGGTTGGTCTGATCAGCAATATCCTGGATAGTCCCGACAATTGCGCCGATTTGGTCCGAACGCGCTCCGAGACTGTCAACGGTCGTAGCGGCATTGCGTACCATTCCGGCAATGCGATTCATCCCGGCAACAGTCTCCTGAACAATCAACGAACCTTCCGCCGCAACCTTTGTGGCAACAGATCCCCCTTCAGCGGCCTGCATACAGTTTTGGGCAATGTCGTTGGAAGTGGCTGACATCTCTTCGCTGGCAGTCGCAACAGTCGCTGCCTGGGCGGCAAGGGCATCGGACTCCTTTGTGATCGCCTCGGCAAGGATATGAACCTTGTTGGAGCTTATGACAACCTTGATACTGTCTTTGATAACATTCCTGACAATATCATGCAGTTTCTCCACAAACTGGTCGATATATCCACCAAGCGCACCGAGTTCGTCCTTCCCTTCATACCCAACCTTTTTCGTGAGATCACCTTCACCCTGCGCCATCTCTTTCACTATGGCAACCATCGCACTCACCGGTATAATGATGGAGCGATAGATGAACCCCGCCATGCCGAACTGTATCAGAATACCGAAAAATCCAATGACAAGAGATTTTGTGATCGTACTCCGTATCAAACTATTCAGATCTTGCTCGATCTGCTTCTCCCTTTTTTTCAATAGCTCCAGCATCTTGAAGGTCGATTCCCGTATTATGGTCACGTGCCTATTCATATCCCTCTCAAGTGCCGCCACTTCGGGAGTTACGGCATTGGAACTCTTGAGCACCGGGACAACTTTGGAATCAAATGTGGCAATTATCTCCTTGACGCTGGTGCGCGTCTCCTGGGCCAAGGCCTTCTCCTCAGCTGACTTTACCGCCTTGTCCATCTCGTCGAGCCGCTTCAGGTTACGCTCCTTGAAATCCGGCCATTCCTTTTCCAGCTTATTAAAATCCCTGGTAATGATTATCTGGGCTGTGCCCCAATAGAAAGAGAGGCCGGATCTTGCCGCCGTCGAAATTGTCAGAGTGTCTTCGGCACACTTGGCAACCTCTTCCTGCAACCCGATAATCCTTCTCAGGTCTGCATAGTTCACGGCAATAATCGTTGCGATGATTAACAGGGAAATAACCGCATTCAGAAGCAACTTCGACTTGATGGTCCCCATAAAGCTCCCCCCTTATGTCAATACACACTAAAACTTTGGTACATTATACCAACAATTTGTATTATTTCCCGTCGGCACAAAAAAAACCGGAGGTATCCCCCCGGCTTCCATGCCCATGCCTCAAACATGCAAATTGATTTTTAAATATCAGGCGGCCACAGCCTCCTCAGCTGCTTCCACTCCGAACAGTTCGTCGAATATCTCCTGAACCGTGGTGATCCGGTCGGCCTTCCAGGCATTGGTGCCGCAGAAGACCAACCCGCTCCCGACATCCCCCTTCTGGGCACGATCCAGGGACTTCACGATGCAAAACCTTTCGCCTGACTCCTTGAAGGAACACTTCTTGAGGCAGCCGTTGTCGCAGACTGTATGCTGGAGCTGGTCATAAATGACGATATCATCCTGGTTCTTAAGGATTGCCCGACCAGGGAGACCGGCAGGACTCATAATCAGCCCGATATCCTCCTGGCGGCAGTCCAGGTATGCCTGCTTGAACTCCGGGGCAGCGTCGCACTCGACAGTCGGCACGAAACGGCTGGCCATCTGAACCCCGTCGGCACCCTGCTCAAGAGCATGCAGCAGATCCGCCCGATCCCACACTCCACCCGCTGCTATCACCGGCACATGTACGCCGTATTCCGCAATAAAGAACTCTTTTACGCCACGAACCGTGGCATACTGGTCATAAGTCCCGTTACCGATGTTTTCCATCTTCTCGCCGAGGTGGCCTCCGGCAGTATCGGGATCCTCGACAACAACGGCATCCGGAAGACGGCTGAACCCCTTGTCCCATTTTTTTGCTATCAGCTGCGCGGCCTTTACCGATGAAACGATCGGAACCAGCGCCACATCAGGGGCATGGGCGGTGAGCCCGGGAAGACTAAGCGGCAAACCGGCGCCACAGATGATCACCTTGGCGCCACCTTCAATGGCAGCCTTTACCAGATCCTCGTAATCGGAAAGCGCCACCATGACGTTCACACCAACAACCCCGTCAGGGGCTATACGGCAGGCCTTCTCGACCTCATCACGCAATGCCTGGAGATCGGCCTTGAGGTAATTATTCCCGTTAAACCGTTCACTGCCAAGGGCAATGCCTGCCGCGGCAACAATTCCGACCCCGCCGCAACGGGCAACATGGCCGGCCAATGATCCACCGGAGATCCGTACCCCCATCCCCCCCTGGATCAACGGATAACGCACCTCATATTTCCCTATCTTCAGCGGCTTCACCATCCCATCCATCCCCCTCTCAGTTCGGTTCCGTATGTTAACAGTACCAGAATGCCGGGGGATGGTATGTAATAGAAATGTAAAAGCTCGGCTTGCGGATTGCCGCCTATGGTGGTACACAGAGACCATGCGCTGGTACAGGAAACTTTTCAGCCCGATTATTACCTTCATCGGCATTCAACTTGTGTGGGTGCTGGTCGTCGTGTTCTGGATTTACTGGTTCGTCGGACGGCACAAAGAGTTCAGGGCCATTGCAGAGCGCTACCGTCCCGATATTGCCATGAGGGGGATGGACTGGATCGTCCTGGTAGAGGGGTTGCTCCTTCTCATCGTGATCCTGGTCGGAGTGTATGTGCTGTTCCTGCTCTGGAGGCGTCAGTCGAATCTCTACACGCAGCAGAAAAGCTATATCTCGCAGGTCACCCATGAGTTGAAGTCTCCTCTTGCCTCCATTCAGCTCCATCTCGAAACGATACGCCTGCGCAACCCTTCGCCGGAAAAATTGGAGCGGTTTCTCGACACCATGCTTGCCGACACCGACAGGCTTCATACCCTCATCAACAATCTTCTCATGGCCGCAAGGCTCGAGGACCGTCGCCGCGCCACATCACTGCACCAGATCAATTTCTCGGAATTCGTCAGCCAGTACCTTGACCGCAAGCGGCCGGCGCTGCCGGAAGGGGGAAGCCTTTCACTTGACATCGAGGAGGATATCCACGTTGCCGTTGACTCGGAGGGGATGGAATCCGTGCTGAGAAACCTGTTCGAGAATGCCCTCCTCTATTCGCCGGTCTCGCCCGAGATCAAGGTAACGCTGAAGCGGACTGCCAGCAGCTGCACTCTGACCTTCCAGGACAACGGCATGGGGATTGAGCCGAAATACCTGAAAAAGATCTTCCGGAAGTTTTTCAGGGTGCGGCTACCGGGAGAGAACATCAGGGGAACCGGTCTGGGGCTGTATATCGTAAAGCAGGTGGTGACCGAGCATGATGGGAAGGTGGAGGCATTCAGCGAAGGGATCGGCAAGGGGTGCAGGTTTGTCATCACCCTGCCGCTGTCCGAGTGAAAGGGGCTCATTCCTATGGCCGATGACAAGCCTCACGTCCTGCTGGTGGAGGACGAGATAAACCTCGCACGCGGGATCTGCTTCAACCTGGAGATGGAAGAGTATCGCGTCAGTCACGTCGAGAGCGGTGAAGAGGCGCTAGAACGGCTGCGGGTGGACCGCTTCTCGCTGGTTATCCTTGATGTGATGCTTCCCGGCATGGATGGCTTTGCGGTCTGCCGCGAGATCCGCAAAACAGACACAAAAGTGCCGGTCCTCATCCTCACAGCCCGTTCCGACGAGGGGGACCGGATTACCGGGCTCGAAAGCGGCGCCGACGACTACCTGACCAAACCGTTCAGTCTCAACGAATTCCTGCTTCGGGTCAAGGGAATGCTCAGGCGTTCCTCCTGGTATCGCCCGGATCCGGTGGAGGAGGCCTACCGCTTCGGGGATAACGAGGTGTTCCTCCTCTCCTACCATGCCCGCACCGCGCAGGGAGAGGTAGACCTGACCGATCTGGAGGTGAGAATGCTCGCACTCTTCTTCCAGAAGGAGGGGGAGGCAGTACCGAGAAAAGAGCTGTTGGAGCGAGTCTGGGGGTATGCTACCGACGCCGAGACCAGGACACTTGACAATTTCATCGTCCGGCTCCGGAAATACTTCGAGCCAGACCCGGCAAACCCGGTCTATTTCCAGACCGTAAGAGGTGTGGGGTACCGGTTCTCGCGGCGCTAGGGGAGAAGGATAAATTCAGCAAAAAAGGCCGGAGGATTGCTCCCCCGGCCATTGTGTTTGTTGCGGGTTACGATAAAGGCTTTCAGATACCCGCTTTTTCTTTGATGATCGCCGCTTTGTCGGTCCGCTCCCAGGTGAATTCCGGCAGTTCACGGCCAAAGTGCCCGTATGCCGCGGTCTTTTTGTAGATCGGCCGGAGCAGGTCGAGCTGATGGATGATGGCCCGCGGCCTCATGTCGAACACTTCGCGGACGATTTCGGCAATCCTCTTGGATGGGATCTTGCCGGTACCGGCGGTATCAACCAGAACCGAAACCGGTTCCGCCACGCCAATGGCATAGGAAACCTGCACTTCACACTTATCGCACACCCCGGAAGCCACCAGGTTCTTCGCCACATAGCGCCCCATGTAGGCTGCCGAGCGATCGACCTTGGAGGGATCCTTGCCAGAGAAGGCGCCGCCGCCGTGAGCCCCGTGACCGCCGTAGCTGTCAACAATGATCTTGCGCCCGGTCAGGCCGCAATCTCCCATCGGACCACCAATGACAAAGCGTCCGGTCGGGTTGATCAGGTAACGGGTCTTGTCGTTGATCATATTTGCAGGAATGACCCTTTTCACGACCTCTTCGATAATCCCCTCTTTGATGGTGTCATGGGTTACGTCAGGGGTATGCTGGGAAGAGATGACCACGGTATCGACATACGCCGGTTTACCGTTGATGTACTGGATGGAAACCTGGGATTTTGAATCAGGCCGGAGAAAATTGAGTAGCCCCGACTTGCGGACGTCGGCGAGCTTCTTCACCAGCTGGTGCGAAAACTGGATGGTCATCGGCATCAGCTCTTTGGTCTCGGTACAGGCATAACCGAACATCAGCCCCTGGTCACCGGCGCCCTGCTCTTTATACAGCCCCTCACCCTCGGTCACACCCTGAGAAATGTCCGGGGACTGCTTGTCTATTGAGGTGAGAACCGCACAGGTCTCCCAATCGAACCCCATGGCCGAATCGTTGTAGCCGATCTCCCTGATGGTCTCGCGCACGATCTTCGGATAATCGACTATGGCGTTGGTGGTAATCTCGCCGGCAATGACCGCCATCCCGGTTGTGACCATGGTCTCGCAGGCAACCCTTGATGTGGGGTCCTGAGCGAGAATTGCATCGAGAATAGCATCAGAGATCTGGTCCGCAACCTTGTCCGGATGCCCCTCTGATACCGACTCGGATGTAAAGATGAAATCGTCCATCTCCTGCATGGTGTGCTCCTCCTTGATATCTGTTGACCCGCAATATTCTGAAAAGACTGTAATTTATAGCTTTCATCCATAAGGAAGTCAAGTGGGAAAACTCCATAGCCATGCCAACACTAACAGCTCCATCTCCCTCAGTAACGACTCTATGTTGCCAGTGCCAACCAGACCTGCGCAGTGATCCTGGCGTCGTCAAGGGCGCGGTGGAGGCGGCAATCGGCGGGTATGTCGCCCAGAAGATGGCGGGCAACGGTTTCGAGCCTGTGGTTGGGGAGATGTGGCAGGCGTTTACGGGCCAGGCGCACGGTGCAGTGCCAAGTATTGGGGAGGAACAGTCCGATAAGAGAGAGTTCATGGCGGACGAAACCGCTGTCGAATGGGGCGTTGTGGGCAACCATGGGAGAGTCTGCAAAGAATTCGATAAAAGATGGCCATACATCTTCAGGGGCTGGTTTGCCGCGCAGCATGGCGGCCGAGATGCCGTGCACCCTCTGGGCACCCCAATGGATCGGGGTTTCGGTGTTGACGAGGGAGGTAAGTTCGGCAACGATTTCTCCCCCCTCTACGGCAACGGCACCAATCTCGATCACCCGGCCACCGTTTTTCGTCGACATGCCGGTTGTCTCGACATCCACTATGACATGACGTTTCATAAGGGGTTGACCGGCAGATGGTCCCGGCTCAATCAAAGCTGCCGGCATAGCGGGCCGTGATCTCGGACTTGAGGAAGCCGTCGATCTCTTCGGCAGTGCGAAAGGTGAGCGCCTTTGTAACCAGCTGTTCCGCTTCTGCCAGAGAGCAGCGGCGCAGGATCTCCTTGACCCTGGGGATCGAGATGGAGTTCATGGAGAGTTCGTCAAAGCCGAGACCAAGGAGGATGGGTAGATATTGGGACTCTCCAGCCATCTCTCCGCACATGCAGGCGTCTATTCCGGCTGCATGCGCAGCATCGACGACCATCTTCAGTGAACGGAGCACCGCAGGATGCAACGGTTCGTAAAGGTTGGCAAGATGTTCGTTGGTGCGGTCGATTGCCAGGGAATACTGAATCAGGTCGTTTGTGCCAACGCTGAAGAAATCGACCTCCTGGGCGAGGAGATCGGCAATTATTACCGCAGAGGGGATCTCGATCATAATGCCGATCTCGATATTCCGGTCGTACGGCACCCCCTCTGATTGGAGTTCCAGCTTTGCTTCTTCAAGCAGTTTCTTTACTGCCCGGATCTCGACAACACCCGAGATCATCGGAAAGAAAATCCTGACCTTCCCAAGGGCGCTGGCACGCAGTATGGCCCTGAGTTGCGGTTTGAACGTCTCGGGTTTTCGCAGCGAAAGCCGGATAGCGCGCAGCCCCAGAGCCGGGTTTAGTTCGTCGTCCAGGTTGAGATCCGGGACGAATTTGTCGCCACCGACATCCAAGGTGCGTATAGTGACCGGCTTTGGCGCCATTTCCCTTACTATTGCCGCATAGTGCGCAAACTGCTCTTCTTCTCCGGGAAGTTCTTCCCGGTTGAAAAAGAGCATTTCAGTACGGTAAAGGCCGATCCCCTCACCACCGTGCTCCTTGAGGGATGGGATCTCTTCGATGAACTCAACATTCCCCTTGAGACTGATCCTATAGCCGTCCGAGGTAACTGCCGGGAGGTCACGCAGTTTGGCAAGCTCCCGATCGATGTATTCATAATGCTGTTTACGTTTGAGGTATTCGCGGAACGTTTCTTCGTCCGGGTTGATGATCACAATGCCGGCAGAACCGTCAATGATCATGATCTCCCCATCATTCGCTTCCGAGGTGATCCGTTCCAGGCCAACTACGGCCGGAATCTCCAGCGACCGGGCAAGAATAGCCGAATGAGAGGTCTTGCCCCCCAGGTCCGTAACAAATCCGATGATCTTTTGCCGGTCTATCTGGAGAATGTCAGCAGGCGAGAGGTCATGCGCAACTACAAGAGAGAGGGAGTGAACATTGTTGAGTGATTCGTGCTGCTTTCCCACCAGTTTCCGCAGAACCCGTTCCCCGACGATTTCGATGTCACCGACCCGCTCGCGAAGGTAATCATCCTCTATGGCGGCGAAAAAATCGCGAAACTTCAGGATTGTCCTTTTGAGTGCCCATTCAGCATTAATAGCATCGGACTCTATCAGAGCGAGCGCCTCGCGCTTGAACATACTGTCCTGAAGCATCATCAGGTGGGTATCGATAACGTACAGGTGCTCCGGCCCATGTTCTTCGGCAAGTTGTTCCCTGACCGCTACAAATTCATCCTTGGCCTGCTCCAGGGCTTCGATAAGGCGCAGGACTTCTCCCGGCACTTCGCTAGCCGACAGATACTCCTCATGAATGGCGACGCGGCTGCGATCGGTGATTTTAACCTGTCCGATCGCTATACCGGGTGAAGCGCCGACACCCTGAATTTGTCGTTTGCTATTCTTCGCCAAACCCATTTCTGATCAGTTCCCCCAGTGCCGCCATGGCCTCTGCCTCGTCGCCCCCTTCGACCCTCAGCCTTATGGTGCTCCCCTTGGCAGCTGCCAGCATCATGATCCCCATGATGCTTTTGCCGTTAACCTCTACATCCTCCCGGGCCACTTTTACCTCGGAGGCAAAAGGCATGGCCGTTTTCACAAAAAGGGCCGAAGCGCGCGCATGAAGTCCGAGTTTGTTTACTATGGTGAATTCCTGTTCGAGCATATATCGCAAATAGTTCCCTTATTGGTTTAATTATCGACAACGCCTGAAACTGATAAGCATGAAAAGTTTCCAAGCGGAGCGTCCTGGCAAAGACGCGCAATCAAGTAACACGAGCACACTGCGCTTTGGAGCGAGCGGCAGTGCAGGCCGGACAGCAACAATCATTCAACTAGCGGAGGTAGTCTCCGGCAACTGAAATGCTCTCCCGACCGCACCCTTTTAACTGTGCAGCAAGTTCGGAGATGCCGCATCTATTGCGATCGCTGAAAAATTTGATCAGCATAGGTAGATTTACGCCGGTCAGAACTTCGACCCGGTTTTCTTCGAGAAACGAGAGGCTCATGTTTGAAGGAGTACCGCCAAACATGTCCGTCATCAGGAGCACCTCAGGAGTGTTGACGTTTACCATCGCTTTTTCTATGGCAGCGCGGATTTCTTCCACCGGGTCGCCGGGATTGATGCCAACAGCTTCAGCCTTCTCGATCGGACCAACGATCATCTCTGCAGCGGCAAGCAATTCCCGTGCAAGTCCTGCGTGGGTCACAATAACAACTCCAATCATCTGATCATCCCTTTTCTATATCGCGGTGCGAAACCTTAAGCTCCACGTTCTTGTCGGTAAAATACCCTGCCAACTCTTCAGCTATGACCACTGACCTGTGCCGACCGCCGGTACATCCAACTGACAGGGTCAGGTGTGTTTTCCCTTCCCGCTGATATCCGGGGAGAAGGAGATCCAGGAGGCCACGGTACCGAACCAGGAACTCCCGGGTAATCGCCTGTTCGAGAACAAACCCCTTGACCTTTCGGTCCTGGCCGCTGAATTTTTTCAATGCCTCGACGAAATATGGGTTTGGCAGAAACCGGACATCTATAACCAGGTCGGAATCGAGCGGAATCCCGTACCTGAACCCGAACGATTGAATATGGACGGCAAGACGTTTTGCCGTGCCCTCCTCCCCGCGAATATAGGCGAGTACGGTCTCCTTCAACTGATGAACATTCATTTCCGAAGTATCGAAAACCCTTGTGGCGATCCGGTGCAGACCGGCCAGTGACTCCCTCTCGAATCGAATGGCATCCGGCACCGATGCCCCGGGCAAAGCCGGATGACGCCGCCGCGTCTCGGAAAAGCGCCTGATTAGAACTTCGTCGGTAGTGTCGAAGAAAAGAATGTCGAGGTTGTGGCCAAGATTTCTAAGCCCAAGAAGGATCTCTTCCCACCCCTTGAGGAAATCCCTCCCCCTAATATCCATTACCAGAGCAACATCGCGTACCTGGTCCTTGGAGCGCTCGACCAACTCGATGAAGGTCGGAATCAATGTTACCGGAAGGTTATCGATGCAAAAAAAACCTTCGTCTTCAAGGGCCTTTACTGCCGTGGATTTTCCCGAGCCCGACAGCCCGGTTATTACGACGATCCTCATGTCACTCCACCTCGGCACCAATGGGGCGTATTTCCATCCTGGCCATGAGCTTCTCATGAAACTCCTTGGCCGAATGATAACCCATCCCTTTGAGGAGATAGTTTCGGGCCGCAACCTCGATAATCGAAGTCAGGTTCCGCCCAGGCCGTACAGGGATTATAAGGTGCGGAAGATCGATCCCGAGGATCGTATGGACTTGTTCGTCAATGCCGAGGCGATCGTACTCCTGCTGGGGATTCCATTCGACAAGTTCCAGGACCATGTCAATTATCTTCTTCTCTCTGATGGAAGAAACACCGAAAAGATCCTTGATATTAATGATTCCAAGCCCCCGGATCTCCATATGATACTGAATAGTCTCCGCAGTCTGCCCCACCAGGGCTGCCGGCATCTTTTTCTTTATGAATACAACATCGTCCGCAACCAGGCGGTGTCCCCTTATGACCAGGTCCAGTGCGCACTCGCTTTTACCGATGCCGCTCTTGCCGAGCAACAGAACCCCCACTCCCAGTACATCAACCAGCACCCCATGAATATGGGTAGTCGGGAGAAGACGTTCTTCCAGAAATTTGGTTATGAGTGAGATAAATGTGGATGATTGCAGGGAGGTGACCAGAAGGGGAATCCCTGATTTTTCCGTTACCCGCCTGAGCATGGGGGGTGGATCAAGACCCTTGGTGACGATAAAGCAGGAGATCGGAAAAGAGCAGAGTTTTCTGAGGCTTGTTTCCGCTTGCTGCTCCGGGATCTGGAGCATGTAGGATATTTCGGTATTGCCGAGCACCTGCAGACGGTCGGGGTGGAGATGCTCGGTATAACCGGTCAACGCCAGCCCCGGCTTCTGAATCCGGGAGCTGTACAGACGGTGCGCCAGCCCCTGTTCGCCGGAATACAGCCTAAGGTCCAGCCCATACTCGTCATCTTTGAGAAGATCTTCGATTGAAAGGCTGATAGCGGTCATCTGATGCTCTCCTGCCCCCTCACAATATCAACTATCTCTTCTGCAGTCGTAGCATCCAGGAGCCGGTTCCGCAAGTCCGCTCCTTTCAGAACACGTGAGATGCGCGACAGCAGTTTAAGATGCGTCCCCGCAGCGCCTTCAGGGGTGATCAGCAGGAAAAAAAGCCTGACCGGTTTGTCGTCGACCGCTCTGAAATCTATCCCGGAATCGCTCCGACCAAACAGAATCACCGGCGCATCAAGCGCCGGTGATTTGCAGTGCGGAATTGCTATTCCGTCTCCGATCCCGGTACTCCCCAGTCTCTCTCTTTCATACAGCAACTGAAGAATTTCTTTGCCTGAAGGCAGGGAACATCTTTCCGCCACCTTGGCGGCAAATTCTGACAGCACGCCGTCCTTGGACGAAGCTGACAGATTCAGGATCACGTCTTCTGTGTCAAACCGGAATAAATCCTTCATGTTCAAGGTCGCTAAGGATAAAGTCGGAACTTTATCACTTGGCGGTTTCTATAAGGCCAAAATTGCCGTCGCGCCGACGATAAATTACATTAATGCTATCGGAACCAGCATCAGTAAATACAAGGAAATCCTTGTGGAGGAGATCCATCTGCATGACCGCCTCGTCAACGGACATCGGTTTGATGGAAACAGTTTTGGTCTTGATTACAACCGGCTCCTTGCTCTGTTCAATATCTTCTGCGGCGATGATCTTTTTCTGAACCTGACGCTCCGGAGCCTCGGCAGGCTTGTGACCCTTAAGCCGCTCCTTGTACCGCCTCAATTGACGCTCGATTTTGTCAATAACGGCATCGATCGCAGCATACATGTCGTTGGTGGCTTCCGATGCCTTGGTGCTGACACCCTTGGCATTGATGGAGATTTCAACGATATGGCGGATTTTTTCCACAGTCAGGTAGACCTGTGCCACTACAGGTTCATCAATATATTTCCTGATCCTTTCAAGTTTTTCCTCGGCGTAGCTTTTCAGGGCGTCACTCGGTTCCATGTGCCTGAACGTAGTAGAAATTTGCATGGTTACTCCTCCTGTGTCGGTGTTCATATGATAACGGCACGTTTCGCGGCTTGCTCCCCGCAATCGTTTGGTGCCAGGTGCTGCTAGGATCAGAAAAGCCTTTTACGCTCCGATGATGAGCCGATGCGGAGCATCTCACGGTATTTGGTGACGGTGCGGCGGGCAATGTTAATCTGGTTCGCCGACAATAGCTCGGCAAGCTTTTGGTCGCTGTAAGGTTTTCTGGGATCTTCGTTCTCCAGGATCTCCTTGATCTTGTTCTTAACGCTTTCCGAGGCGATAAAATCGCCATCTGAAGTGGAAATCCCGCTGTTGAAAAAATACTTCAACTCAAACAGGCCTTGCGGGGTCTGCATGTACTTGTTGGTCGTAACCCGGCTGATTGTGGACTCGTGCATGCCGATATCTTCGGCAACGTCCCGCAAAACCAGAGGTTTGAGATACTCAATCCCTTTGTCGAAGAACTCCCGCTGAAATTTCACGATGCTCTTCGAAGTCTTGTAAATCGTTCTTTGCCGCTGGTGAATGCTCTTGATGAGCCACATGGCCGATCTCATCTTGTCATTCAGGTATTCGTCAACCTTTGCGCCGCCGTTATCCTTTTCAGACTTTTCAGACTTTTCAGACTTTTCAGACTTTTCAGACTTTTCAGACTTTTCAGACTTCTCCGTTTTTGGCTCCGGGGCGTAAAGAGGATTGATCCTCAGGTTGGGAAGACCTTCCTCGTTCAGTGTTACCACATACTCCTCGCCGACTTTATAAACAAATATATCGGGGGAGATATACTGGATATCTTCCTGGCCATAGATGCGGCCTGGTTTAGGATCCAGAGAAGCAATGAGCCGGGCGGACAGAAGGATGTCGTTCACGTCGCAGCCGAGCGCTTTTGCAATAGGTTTATATTTTCTCTGTTCGAGATCTTTCAGGTGGTGAAGAAGTATCCCTTCAACAATCGTTCCACACATGTTGAGGCTGCGAACCTGCAGGAGCAGACACTCCCTGAGGTCCCTGGCGCCGACTCCGGCAGGATCGAAATCCTGAATCCGCCCAATCACCGCCTCAACTTCCTGTTCCTCAGCCTGGCAAACCAGGGCGATGTCAGACGCAGTCGTTCGCAGGTATCCGTCTTCATCGATGTTCCCGATGATCTCTGCGCCAATCGTCCTCTCCCGGTCAGTGAACCGGTTCAGATTCAACTGCCATACCAGGTGGTCAAAGAGGGTCCCCTTCTTTGTGAGGATATTCTCGTAAGAAGGACGTTCATCATCATCGTCGTAATACTGTTCCCCAGCGCTGTAGTTGTAACCCTCAAGATAGGATTCCCAATCAAGATCGGTGCGGGTCTCCTCACCGGCTGCCACCTCTTTGAAATCCCCGGTGTCGGCGGGTGGCAGCTCCTCCTTCTCCTGCAACTCGAACTGGTCAACGTCGCGAATCTCTTCCTGCTCCAGCGATTCGTCAAGGACAGGGTTTTCTTCAAGCTCCTGCCGAACTACATCCTGAAGCTCGATTCTGGATAGCTGAAGAAGCTTGATGGCCTGCTGCAGCTGGGGGGTCATCACCAACTGCTGGACCATCTTCATCTGTTGACGCATCTCAATAGCCATGAAACCTCATTTTACAACCTGAAAGAGTCGCCGAGATAAATCTCTCTTGCTTTTTTGCTTTCCGCTATCTGCCGAGGATCGCCATACTCGAGAACTTCGCCCGAGTTAACAATGTAGGCGGCGTCACAGACACCCAGAGTTTCCCTGACATTATGATCCGAGATCAGGATTCCGATCCCTCTGCGGCTGAGTCCGCCGATAATCCCCTGGATATCGGCAACCGCAATCGGATCGATTCCGGCAAACGGCTCATCCAGCAGTATGAAAGACGGATTAGTGGCCAGTGCCCTTGCGATCTCGACTCTCCGCCGCTCCCCGCCTGACAGGGCAAAACCGGGGCTTGACGCAACATGCTCGATACCCAGGTCATTCAGCAGTTCTTCAGCCCGCTCTCGGCGGCTGGTTCGCGGGATATCCATCATCTCCAGTACTGCCAGGAGGTTCTGCCTGACCGTCATCTTGCGGAAGACCGAAGGTTCCTGGGGGAGATAGCTTATCCCCCTCCTGGCCCTTTTGTGCATCGGCAAATTCGTCAAGTCATCATTGTCAAGAAGTACATTCCCGCTGTCAGGCCGACAGAGCCCGACAACCATGTAAAAGGTGGTGGTCTTGCCGGCGCCGTTTGGACCAAGAAGCCCTATTACCCGGCCGGAGGAGACCTCCAGGTCCACCCCCCTAACCACTTCCCTTCCTCCGTAACTCTTCCGGAGACCTTGGGCTTTCAGACAATGGTCAGGGTTTGCTGCCGACATTAATCCCTGTACCTTTGGGGCTTATCACCGCTTCCACCCTTTGGCCGGCGCCACCGGTTACCACGCTTTTCTGCTCATTGAGATAGAACGTGATCACTTTCCCGGTAATGGTATCATTTCCCTGGCTGACCCTTGGATTTTCCTCAAGGATGATAGTACCCGCCTGATTGTCAAATAGCGCCCGGCCGGCAAGGCCTTGGCGGTTACCCTGAACAATTCTGACATTCCCAACCGCTTCGACTTTGGCGATGTCCCGCTCTTTTGCCCCGTAATGAACCCTCAACAGATCGCAGTAAATTGTCACATCCCCCTGGCGCGCTACGACCGAACCACTGAAAACAGCAACCTTGCCGTTACCATCAGATGAAAGCTCATTCGACTTGATCTGTATCGGTTGATCGCTTCTTACCCCTGGTGGTACCGGTGTACTTAACACTGAAGGAACGATAACAACGGTCAAGAGTAATGAGGCAAGCAAGGCCGAAAAATATCTCACGGTAGCTTACCAGCTTTATATGTGGCAGTCACATCGCGCATTACCTTGAAAGCGGAAGTTGCCACAATGTACTCCATTCCTTTTCCTTCTAACATAAGTTCATCATCTGTAAACCTGACAGGATCAGATGTAGTCACAACTCCCCGTTTACCGACAAAATGCACCGAACTGGCGGCAAACTCCATGCCTCTGCTGCTTTTTGCCTTCACCCCTCCGGCCAGATAAACGTCCTTTGTTCCGGTGTGGTAAGTCGCAGTGGGAGAGTTCAGCACCAGTTCCCCCAGAGACTTGTCCACAGGAGCCACCGATAGCCTGACATCGGCGAGTTTGACCCGGGAACTCTTGGTGTCATATTCCGCCTTTTCCGCAATAAGCGTCCACCTCGAACTGCCGTTTGAGATTTCATGGACGCGCATTCCACGTAAAGTCAGATCTGCCTGCCGCTCTCCATCGGAGATCGCCCGAGATGATGATTGGCCATGAGAAGAAAACTTATTCATGGATACAACCATAAGCCAGGCAATTGCAGCAACAATTGCCAATGCCAGAAGCAGCCTGATTTTACCAGCGGTCAGCATAATTCGCCCAAAGTATAACATCGGTCAAAGGGTGTGTAAAGTCCATTATGGCAGGAAAAGTTGACTTTGGCATAAAGATTGAACAAGAGACTTCCTAACCGTGTAATTAGCCATGCTTATGTCTGTTACCCCCCGATAAGAGTTGAATGAACCAAACGGTTTTCTCTATTCATGGCGAACGGTATTGGCTACAATATCCCGATCCAACTAACAGGAGGTTATATGAACAAACACGAAACGGCCTTCATCGTCGGTTGCGGAGATATCGGCAGAAGAGTTGCGATATGTGCCCATGCAAACGGGTGGCAGATAACCGCCCTGCTCCGTTCCGCAGAGAAACTGGACGGGATGAAACATATTATCAACTCCACTATCACGGCCAATCTGGATGACCCGTCCACGCTGCACTCCTTGCCTATTGCGGGCACAACGATCTTTTATTTTGCGCCACCACCCGGCGGGGGTGTAGTTGATTCGCGAGTCAGAAACTTCTGCAACGCCATCCCCCCGGGCATAAGGCCTAAAAAAATCATATACTTAAGCACTAGCGGTGTATATGGCGATTGTGGCGACATCGTAGTTACGGAAGAACAACCGCCAAATCCCCAAACCACCAGGGCTAAACGCCGGCTGGATGCAGAAAAGACAATTGCCGAGTGGGGGAGCAATCGAGACGTTCCAGTCGTGATTCTCCGCGTAACCGGCATATACGGACCGGGAAGGCTCCCCCTGCAGCACCTGATGAGCGGAGTGCCGCTGCTGTCTGAGCAAGAAGCACCGGTTACTAACAGGATTCATGCCGAAGACCTGGCAATGGTCTGCATTGCCGCAGCGGAAAGAGGTGAAGACGGTGACATATTTAACGTCAGCGACGGGGAACACGGCACCTTGACCCAATATTTCAATGCCGTTGCAGATCTCCTTGGGATGAAACGCCCCCGCCAGATAAACCGCGAGCAGGCAGCCGAAAGCATGCCTCCGCTGCTGTTCTCATATTTTTCGGAAATGCGCAGGATCGACAACTCGCTGATGTTAAAAAAGCTCGGTATTAAATTACAGTTCCCGACCCTTGCAGATGGGCTGGCATCGTGCAAACCCGATCCTTGGCCCTTGGCGGATTAATGAATTATTACGAGGATAAACCAGGGCCGGATCTTGAATTTTTTCTTCAGTAGAATAAAATTCATTAGAGCAGGTTTTTCCGGGTTACATACACTGAGAACGAGGCAATAATGAAAAGTGTAAAGATTCTTCTGGTAGAAGACAACCCTGACGATGAATTTCTGACCACGCGGATTCTATGCAAACTGGGATACTCAGCCATCGATGTGGTCCACCAGGGGGGGGAAGCCCTGGAATACCTGTTTGGAGAAGAGACGCACAACTACTCAACTGCCATTCCGATCAAAAAACCGGATGTCATCCTCTTAGACATGAGGATGCCCCTTATTAACGGAATCGAATTCCTGGAAGCTGCGCACGCAAACCTAAAGACTCATGAAATTCCGGTGATCGTAATAAGTTCGTCAAAACAGGAAAAAGAGGTCAACCGCTGTATTGAACTCGGGGCAAAGGCTTTTCTGAACAAGCCTCTTGACAGCATCGAAATTGGACGAGCCATCGTCGATTATTGCCCAAATCACCCTTGATAATACCTTGCGGTGACCTCATCCCACACCCCTTTGCCTTTGATAATAAGGTCGCAGACCTCACGGACCGCGCCCCAGCCACCTCGATTCTTTGCGACATAATCGGCATGCTCTGAAACATAGTCTATAGCATCAAGAGGTGCAGCAGCAAAACCGACCCGCCGCATTACCGGGATATCGATTATATCATCTCCCATGAAAGCGACTTCCTCGTCCTTAAGCCCTCTTTTCGTCAGAATTTCCAGATAAGGGGTGAGTTTGTCGAGAGCCTTCTGGTAAACAAGCGATATCCCGAGCTCTGCGGCACGGTTGGTTACCACCTGCGACTCCCTCCCCGAGATTATCCCCACTTCTACGCCGACACGCTGGAGCATCTTTATGCCATGCCCATCCTTGACGTTAAAGAACTTGGTTTCAACCCCATTGGCGTCGTAGACAATTCGACCGTCGGTCATTACCCCGTCAACATCGAGAAGCAGCAATCGGATATTTTTCAAGCACTCATGCGTCACGATTCACCATCCAAAATTTCAAGCTATCCCGGCCTTCAGCAGATCATGAAGATGAACAACCCCGACCGGAGTCAGTTTCGTATCGTCCTCGAATACAAACAATGATGTTATGGCGTACTGCTCCATCTGCTGCAAAGCCCTTGCAGCAAGCTCGGAACTCTTGATCCGCTTGGGATTTTTCGACATCAACGCACCGGCAGACTGATTCATGATGTCGATCCCCTGCTCCAGCGCCCGGCGAAGGTCACCGTCGGTGATAACACCGACCAAACCGCCCGTAGCATCAACCACACCGGTAATCCCAAGTTTTTTTGAGGTTATTTCAAAGAGGGCCTCGCGCATCAAGGTAGTTTCAGACACCAGCGGCGTGGCATCACCGGCATGCATCAGATCGTTGACCGTCAGCAGGAGTTTTTTCCCGAGTGCGCCACCGGGATGGAAAAGAGCAAAATCTTCCGCACTGAACCCGCGCTTCTGCAGCAACGCCACTGCCAGCGCGTCACCCATGGCAAGGGTTGCAGTCGTTGAGGCGGTTGGTGCAAGTCCAAGTGGACAGGCTTCCTCCTTAACGGATATATCGAGAACGACATCTCCGGCCCCGGCCAGGGTAGAAGCCATGTTGCCGGTCATGGAGACGAGTGTCGCGCCCAGACGTTTTATTACCGGCAGTATCCGTATAAGCTCTTCGGTCTCACCGCTATTCGACACGGCGATAACCACGTCTCCCTTCATTATCATGCCGAGATCACCGTGAATCCCCTCGGCAGGATGGAGGAAAAATGCCGGAGTGCCGGTGGATGCCATGGTGGAAGCGATCTTAAGGCCAATAAGGCCGGATTTCCCCATACCGGTAACCACAACCCGACCTTTTGAGGCAAGGATCAGGTCAACCGCCCGCTCGAATTCGCCGTCAATACGTTCAGCCAAAGTCAGAAGGGCCTCGGCCTCAACCCTTATCACCCGTCTGGCATCTTCCAGAATCATATTCTTTTCACGATCGCATCAATTGATTTGAGTTGCTTGAGGAGGTCGGCAAGGTCATCGAGCTTGATCGAATTCGGACCGTCGCATAACGCCTTGTCGGGATTTTCGTGTACTTCCATGAAGACGCCATCGATACAGGTAGCGACTGCGGCCCGCGCCAGATATTCAACGAATTCTCTCTGCCCGCCCGAAGCGCCGCCAAGGCCGCCAGGGAGCTGAACACTGTGCGTCGCATCGAAGACCACAGGGAAACCGGTACGACGCATGATCGGGAAGCTGCGCATGTCCACGACCAGGTTGTTATAACCGAAAGAGGCCCCACGTTCGGTCAGAATGATGCGCTCATTGCCCGTCGACACCGCCTTGCCCACGGCATTTTCCATATCCCAGGGTGCCAGGAACTGCCCCTTCTTGACATTGACAACCTTGCCGGTCTTTGCCACGGCCACTACAAGGTCGGTCTGGCGGCAGAGAAACGCCGGGATCTGCATAACATCAAGAACCTCGGCCGCCGGTTGCACCTGTTCAATGGAATGGACATCGGAAAGAACAGGGATTTCCAGCGACTCCCTCACTTTCCCCAATATCCTCAGCCCTTCCTTAACCCCGACACCGCGAAAAGATGTCACTGCCGTCCGGTTTGCCTTGTCGTAAGATGCCTTGAATACAAGTGGCATACCCACAGCATTGCAGATCGTCATCAGCCGCTCTGCTGCGCGAAGCGTTGCCAGTTCGTTTTCGATGACACACGGACCGGCAATCAGTACCAGAGGCCGGTTGCCGCCAATTTTAACATCTCTTATGGAAATTTCACTAACCACTGATATACCTGCAACAGTGAACAGCGCATGACAATAACTGAACCGGTCGTTCCGTTACCGTCCGCCTTATTCACCCCTTTCTATTGTTGAGGGCTGCGGCAATAAATGCCCTGAAGAGAGGATGCGGATTTAACGGCTTTGATTTGAACTCGGGATGGAACTGGCAACCGAGAAACCATGGGTGATCCGCAATCTCTACAACCTCTACCAGATCAACTTCCGGATAAATGCCTGAGAGCACCAGGCCGTTGGCTTTGAGCATTTCCCGATAACTGTTGTTGAACTCGTAACGGTGGCGATGACGTTCGTAAATATCGGTCGATCCATAGGACTTCTGGGCAAATGTCCCCTTGACCAGGCTGCACGGATAGGCGCCAAGCCGCATGGTGCCTCCCTTTTTGGACACACCCTTCTGCTCCTCCATCAGATGGATGACCGGGTTTTGGCAATCAGGCTTGAACTCACTGGAAAAGGCATCCGGGAGTCCGCAAACGTTCCGGGCGAACTCCACAACCGCCATCTGCATCCCGAGACAGATCCCGAAGAAGGGGATCTTGTGCATGCGAGCATGTTCGATAGCCCTGATCTTCCCCTCGGTTCCCCGTTCGCCAAACCCTCCGGGAACGAGTATCCCATCCACATTGTCCAACAGCCCATCGACGCCGTCCTTCTCGATCTTTTCCGAATCCACGAATGAGAGCTTTACCCTGCAGTCATTGGCAATCCCGCCATGTACCAGCGCCTCATTGAGCGATTTGTACGAATCGGCCAGATTCACGTACTTGCCGACTATGGCAATTTTAACCTCGCCATGGGCCGGTTTCCTCAACCTTTCCACCATCTCCTGCCATGGGGCGAGGTCAGGCGATTTGGTCCAGATATTCAATTTCTCCACAACCTGTTCATCCATACCCTCCCGATGCAGGTTAAGAGGGACGGCGTATATCGAGTCGGCATCGGCGGAGGTAATTACAGCCTTCTCGTCCACATTGCAGAACAGAGCGATCTTTGCCTTGAGTTCCTTGGGCAGGTCCTGTTCGCAGCGACAGATAAGAATATCCGGCTGAATACCGATCTCCTGGAGTTCCTTGACTGAATGCTGAGTCGGCTTAGATTTCAGTTCGCCGGCAGTCTTGATGTAGGGAACGAGGGTTACATGGAGATACAGGGCATTGCCAGCCCCCCTGTCGTGGCGAAACTGGCGGATCGCCTCAAGAAAAGGGAGCGATTCGATATCGCCGACCGTGCCGCCGACCTCCACAATCGCCACATCGTTCCCTTTGGCATTTTCCAGGATCTTGTGCTTGATCTCGTCGGTAATGTGCGGAATTACCTGGACGGTCCCGCCGAGATAATCTCCGCGCCGCTCCTTCTCGATCACCGAATAGTAGACCTGACCGGTAGTGAAATTGCTCTTCTTGGACAGTTTGGCCGTGGTATAACGCTCATAGTGGCCGAGGTCCAGATCTGTTTCAGCGCCGTCATCAGTAACAAATACTTCGCCGTGCTGAAAAGGGGACATTGTACCGGGATCGACGTTTATGTAGGGATCGAGCTTCTGCAGGGTTACACGTAATCCGCGAGATTCCAGAAGCGCCCCCAAAGAAGCGGCCGCCAGACCTTTACCGATTGAGGAGACAACCCCTCCAGTTACAAAAATAAATTTGGTTTTCATATCAACTCCGGAGAAACTCTCTCACCTTTCACATTTCATTACTTTTTCAAGCGCGCCAGAACCTTTTCCAGGTCAGCCGGAGTATCTACCCCTATTGACTCATGGGAAGTTTCAACCACCTTAATCCGATATCCGTTTTCCAAGGCTCGCAGCTGTTCTAGCATCTCAGCTTTTTCCAGAAAGGTTGGGGCGAGCTGCGCGAACCTTAGCAGAAAATCACGCCGGTACACATAAAGACCGACATGTTTGTAGCATAAGAGCTTTCCCGAAACAAAGGCTTCGTCCTTGAGATCGTTCCATTTGTCACGAAAGTTCGGCAAGGGAGACCGGGAAAAATACAGGGCAAATCCTGTGGCATCGGTAACAACTTTCACGACGTTGGGAGAGAGGAAATCGTGCAGGTTGCAGATCCGGGTCTTAAGTGTACCCATGACAATCGAGGCGTCCTCAATAAGCGGGGCGATAGCCGCGTCAATCATATCAGGGTCGATAAGAGGCTCATCCCCCTGGACGTTGACGATTATGTCGCTTTCCAGACGGGCCGCAACCTCAGCCAGACGGTCGGTACCGGTTTCATGGTCCCGGGAGGTCATCTCGGCACGCCCTCCGAAAGCCCTTACCGCTGCGGCAATCCTCTCATCATCGGTGGCGACCAGTACTTCCGAAACATGAGACGCTTTGGCAGTCTGCTCATATACATGCTGAACCATCGGTTTGCCACATATGTCGGCAAGCGCCTTGCCTTCGAACCTGGTGGAAGCATATCTGGCGGGAATAACCGCTGTGATCTTCATGGGTATCTACGCCTTGCGGTGGAATAGCTGCACAAAAGCGATATCTATGCTTCCGTGGAACCGTCCCTTCCTGGGGTGGGACAAACTAAGCTACACTAAATGGTGGAATAGTGTCAAGGAGGGAAAACCGCTAAGAGTATTCGGCGAGCCCCTTTGACCAGGCAATTGTTTCCAACTGGGCAGAGGCAAGCTGATCCGCAGTAAGTTGGACCTGAGCAAGCAGCTCCTCGGCCGCATTGAAGTCGGCCTTTTCCATCTCTTCCGCTATCTGCAGCAGTGTCCCGAGCCGCCCTTCCCTGTAGAGGAGAGCACTCCGGATATCGTCGGTCAGATTCAACGAAGCCACAACATCATCCACAGTTGTAGAAAGCAGGACATCAACCAGAGAGAGGACACCGGTCATGAATGCCCGCTCCCCCCACTCCTTGTCCTGGATGGAAACATTTGGCACCTGCATGGCGAGCAGTTCCATCAATCGGCCGCGAACCGAAGCCAGCTCCAGGAGAGGGCTGGCAGTAGTTCCGGCCCCTGCTCCCTGGCCGGCATAGAGCGCCAGCACAACCCAGCGCCGGAGTTGCTGGCGGCCAAGCACCATGATCGCATGCTTCAGTGATCTGACTTTTTCCCTAAGCCCAAAGGCAACCGAATTGACCAGCCTGAGTAAACCATATATGAGATTTGGATTCTGGCGGAAAGAGTTCTCGATCTCGGCAAGATCTGAGTCCAATTGAAGCTGGTTGAGCAGTTTCAAAAGGGTCGCCCTGGCCGTATCGATCCTTTTCTGTTTCAGTACAATCGGCCGGGAAAAGTAATACCCCTGGAAGAGCTCGAAACCCAGGGCATGACAAGCGTCATATTGCTCGCGTGTCTCCACCTTTTCGGCAAGGAACCTGAACCGCCAGCGGTCCAGCTGCTTGATAATCTCCGGCAAACTCTCAACAGGAGTTAGCAGGATATCGAATTTGATCACGTCAATCATCTTGTAGAGCGGCTCGTATGCGGGAGAATAGGTATGGTCGTCAGCTGCCAGGATAAACCCCTTTTCTTTGAGTTCCCCGCACCGCTCTATGACCTGATCGGTAATTTCGATATTTTCGAGAAGTTCGATAACAACATGGTCTTTCGGCAGAAGTTCCAGGGTATCGCTCATCAAAACGTTGGTATTGACGTTGAAAAACGCCTGATGGCGTCCCACTACATTGTCAATCCCGAAATCGGTCATGGCATTGAGGATGACACTGGCACTTGCCTGAGTCTGGTCGGTAAAATCCGCATATTGTTTATCGGCTGAACGGAACAACAGTTCGAAGGCCACGATCTGTTGGTCCCGATTCAATATCGGTTGCCGCCCAAGAAAGAATTTTTCCTCTGCCATGCGCCAGCCCTG
The DNA here is from genome assembly GCF_000813145.1 of Geobacter sp. OR-1. Classification (GTDB taxonomy): domain Bacteria; phylum Desulfobacterota; class Desulfuromonadia; order Geobacterales; family DSM-12255; genus Geoanaerobacter. The sequence continues at coordinate 28,508 of NZ_BAZF01000004.1, forward strand.
AATTTAGTATCAAACTGAAATCACGTTGTAAGTTTCAGCACTTCGCGAGCAATCATCTCAAGGGGTTTGACATGATCGACCCCCCCCAGCTTTATCGCCTCGTTCGGCATGCCGAACACTACAGAGGTTGCTTCATCCTGGGCAATATTTACGGCTCCAGCCTCCTTCATCTCCAGCATCCCCTTGGCACCATCATCCCCCATGCCGGTCATAATTACGCCAACGGCATTCTTCCCGGCATAGCGCGCCGCAGAGCGGAACAGGACATCTACCGATGGCCTGTGCCTCGACACCAGAGGGCCATCCTTGATCTCGACATAATACCGTGCCCCACTGCTTTTCAGCAACATATGCCGGTTACCGGGAGCGATCAGGGCACAACCGCGGACTACGGTATCATTGTCTTCGGCTTCTTTAACGGTAATGCGGCAAATCCCGTTCAGGCGCTGAGAAAAGGCACGGGTAAACCCTTCCGGCATGTGCTGAACGATCACTATTCCCGGAGCGTCAGCAGGAAGGGCTTCCAGAAAAACCTTGAGCGCCTCTGTCCCACCTGTTGATGCCCCAACTACCACAACCTTTTCAGTTGTTTTGATCATGGCCCTGGAAGTAGGCTTTTCGATGATAACATCTGCAGTAAGTTTTGGTTGAATCTCGTGAGCCCTGGTGGAGATTCTCCCAAGCCGTGCCTCGGCAGCAGCCTTTACGGCATCGCAGATTCTGATTCTCGACTCTTCGAGAAACTGTTTGGTTCCCAGCCGCGGTTTGGTTATGATCTCCACCGCTCCATACTCCAAGGCCTTGAGAGCGGTCTCAGAACCCTGTTCCGTGAGGCTTGAGCACATCACCACCGGTATCGGATGCTGACTCATTATTTTTTGCAAAAAGGTAATGCCGTCCATCCTTGGCATCTCAACGTCGAGAGTTATTACATCAGGGACAGCATCCTTAATGCGATCAGCGGCAACAAACGGGTCGGACGCGGTTGCCATTACCTGAATCTGCGGATCAGAGTTCAAAATATCGGTAAGGGTCTGACGGACAACCGCAGAATCATCAACAACCAGGACCTTGATCAATTTCTTCATCAACAGCCACCTCCGGCAGATGCTTTCAGTTCAAATTCAAGATCATCGGGACGCAATCAATGCCATGATCTCTTCAATCACATAATCCAGTGACAGTTCCAACTCCGGGAATAACTCGGCAACCCGTTTCATATCCCCCTCTCTGGCAGACTTTTCAATCTCGAACGAAATAGCTCGAAGACCATCAGCCCCGACGTTACCGGCAATACCTTTGATTGAATGGGCTCGGCGCTCCGCACCGGACTGATCCGCTACGGCAATTGCCATGGCAAGACCTTCACGAAGAAGCGGTGCCTCTTCCAGGAACGTTTCCCACAGATCGACCAGGAAGTCGTCATCACATTCCAATCTTGCCTTCACTGCTTCCGGGTCAACATGGTGGTTGTTGACAGTAGCTGCCTCTGCCCCATTTCCGGATCGAAAATAATTTAGAATATCCGTCATTGCCGTTTCATCAAAAGGCGCAGTAACAAATTTGTCCACCCCGGACTGGCGATATTCGTGCAGAGCAGATTCATCCTGATCCGAGGTGGCTACAATTACCGGGACATTACTACCAGTACCGGCAAACCTGACATTCCGCACCAGAGCGACCAAATCTATCCCATCGATATCCGGATTATCGTTATCGATAACTATACCATCAAAGCTGAAGCGTTCCAACGCAGCCAGCGCTTCCGTCAAACCGTCAGGACTCAGATAGAATTCGACGGAACCGCCAAAATATTTTTCTAACAGAGTTGGCAGGTTTTCACCAAAACCATAAACAAGGAGCCGCATTAATTGACCTCACAACTTGCGGTAAACAGTCGGAAACACGGGCGTCAAAGGCACGTTGAGCCCGTTCAGTGTCTCGGAATGCCCCATGAAGAGATACCCGCCAGGGGCCAGCACCCGGCAAAACTTATTAATCAGGCACTCTTGGGTATTACGGTCAAAATAGATGATCACATTGCGACAAAAAATAATCTGAACGTGTTCCCTTATGCCAAAATCATTATCCATGAAATTAAGTCTTTTGAAATGCACTTTTTCCCTCAACTCGGGAGTGATACGAACCATGGGATTTTCACGGTCCTTGCTTCTAAGCAGATACTTCTTCTTCATGGAAAGTGGTACAGGTTCAATTCTTTCCTCTTCATAAACAGCAGTCCGGGCCTTGTCCAAAACCCTTGTCGATATGTCGGTTGCGAGGATATTATACGAGAATCCTGCGTGAGCTTCCGCATAATCGCTCAACACCATCGAAAGGGTGTATGGCTCCTCTCCGGTGGAACACCCGGCACTCCATACAAGTAGACGTCTTGATACACCTAGTTGTTGCCTGCTTTCCAATTCTGGCACCGCCTGCCGTACCAGATAATCGAAATGATCCGGTTCCCGGAAAAAATCGGTCTTGTTGGTAGTAACCAGATCAATCATCTTTATCAGTTCTTCTTCCATACCCGCTTTACTGAAAAGGTAATCGCAATACTCGGTAAAGGATGTAATCTGAAGAATCCGGAGTCGTTTCTGAAGCCTCGCTTCCAGCATCGTCTTTTTGGCAATGGGCATTTTTATACCGCATTGTTTATATATAAATTGGCTTAGCCTGCTGAAGTCAGAGCTGGTTAACCCCGAGGCTCGATCCGAAAGACAGGGATCAACAATCATATCTTTTTCCTTCCCTTATCGATAATACAGGAATCTATTCAATCGCAGCAAGATGCCAGCTAATCCTAATATTTCCGAGTTTAGTGCCATGCTTCATACTTGGGGTCAGCATTGTTCAACGTCAATTTTTCTTATCGACAGATATGAAAGATCCTTCAGAAAAGTTCTCCCACGACATAAAAAAAGCGCCACGTTGTCGTGACGCCCGGCAAAGGGGAAAACTATCAATATGCTGAAACTACTGAAAATTACAATTATTGCGAATAAGTCAGGCCGACTCACTCACAGTATATCCGAGGATGATCCTATCGAAAATCCGAATACTTTGAAATAACATAATCAGCTGCTGCGGCATCTTTAGCATGGCATTCAAAACAGTTTTTGACCGGATCAAGGGATTTATTCAACTTGCCGTCAGGCGTGAACCCGGCAAAGAGCCATCCGCCGGTAGCCTTCTGACTCTTGTCCTTTTTCATCAGCACCACCATGTTCTTCTTACCCTTGACCTGTTTGCCACCCTCGACCTTAATATTGTAGAAATCTACGACAAACTGACTCCCCTCCGGATACTTCCCACCACTCCGGTAAGCCGACATCGCCTTTTTGTCCACATAGAGATGATGGATGCCGTAAAACAGGGAACTCTTGTCGGATACAATCTTTTCTCTGCTCTTATCCCATTTTTCATACCCCTTCGGCAGGGCAATCCCCGCTGCCGAAGCCCGGTTATACGAAGCAGCAACCAGAACAAACACCACAGCACCAACGATCAAGATACGCATATAAAATAATCCTCCAACACATTTTTTATCAGACGAATAAAAACTAGGGGCATGGCGCTAAGCCACGACCCCTTGCCGGAGGGGTACCGGAAAAGAAAGGGTAACCTTGGTGCCCTGACCGACTTCGCTTTCTATTGAAACAGTCCCGCCATGCAATATCATAATTGATCTGACAATCGAGAGCCCAAGCCCAGATCCCTTGATATTGGCAGTTCCACCGCCTAATACCCGGTAAAACCGGTCAAAAAGCCGACCAAGGTGCTCCTTTTCAATACCATACCCCTGATCCAACACCGAGATGTCGACAGACTGCCCTCTATTTGTAGCTTCCAAGGTAATTACAGCCCCACTAGGAGCGTATTTGATCGCATTTGAGATCAAATTACTGATAGCTCTTCTAAGAAGGGTTGCGTCAGCCCAGACTATCAATCCTGGGTCACACAACACCATGAAAGCCTTGCCCTGGGCATATTCGGAATAATAATCCTGAAGATTGTGGATTTCATCCTTTACCCTGATCTCCTCGAATTTCAGCTCAACCTCTCTGGAATCGGCCATTGCCAGGAAAAGCAGGCTTTCGACAATTTTCGTCAACCGTTGGTACTCTTCAAGGCTTGACTCGATAACTCTCTCATACTCCTCGCTGCTCCGCTTCCTACTGAGGGCAATCTCGGCCTCACCCCTGAGAATGCCAAGCGGGGTGCGAATTTCATGAGCAAGATTAGCCGCATAACTCCGCATTCGCTCGAACGACTCCTGCAGCCTGTCCAGCATCAGATCAAGAGAATTGGCAAGTGTCGATAATTCAAGCGGCCATAGCTGCGCAGAAAAACGTTCGCCGAGCTTGTTCGCAGTAATCTGCCTCGTTTTGTCGGCTATGGCAGCGAGCGGGCGCAACCCTCGAACAGTAATGTACCTGCCGGTCAGACCGGCCAGAGAGACTCCCAGCATAAGCGCCGCGAGGATCTTTAAGGCATAATCTCTCCGAATATGCTCAAGATTTGAGATATCAAGGGCAAACTGTACGTGCCTGGTCTCCCCGTTCTTCAGATTCACCGCAAAGGTCTCGACAATAAAGGTTTTCCCCTTGACCTTTATCGTCTCGTAATCATGTAATTTAGGCAAATCGTAAGCAACCGGGGGATGGAATGCCGTAGCTGGAATCAGATGCCCCATCGAAGGGGTTTCAATGACCGGTACATTGTTGCCATCCAACAACCGGACATATAGTTTGGCATATTCTTTTTCTCCTGAACTGACAATTTTCCTGGAGAGCCCCTCAAAATCTCCGGTGTTAAGCAACAAAACGATCAAGGCGATTTCGTCCCTCATATATGCAATCGTGTGCCCCCTGAGACTCTGAGTTAAGCCCCAGTAAAGCATCGACATGCAGATAATAAGGATTATGAACGCAGATAATAGAAAATGAGCTATTAGCTGGTTGGCAATCGAAAATTTTGATTTTCCTGCAGAGGGATTGTTCTCCGGATCAGCCACGATCTTCCAAGACATATCCGACCCCTCTCACGGTATGTATCAGCTTTTTTTCAAAGGGGTCATCTATTTTTGCCCGTAAACGGCGCATATGCACATCAACCACATTGGTTTCGTGGAAATCATCGAGATTCCAGATTCGCTCCGCTATCCTGGTTCTGGACAAGGCCTCCCCCTTATTCTTCAGGAGAAGTGACAACAGAGTGAATTCTTTCGGCGTCAGGTCGATCCGGGTCCCTTGACGAGTCACCCGGTGGGCCGCAAGATCCAGTTCCAGATCATCCAGGGAATATTTGAGTTCCGTGGCTCTTGGTTGACCACGCCGTATCACGGTATGGATTCTTGCCAAGAGCTCGGCAAAAGCGAACGGCTTGACGATATAATCGTCGGCCCCCAATTTGAGCCCTTGCAACCGGTCGTCCAGACCGTCAAGCGCCGTGAGGAATATAACTGGCGTCAGGTTGTTCTTTTCCCGGAGTATTTTTATGACTTCTCTGCCATCCATCCCCGGAAGCATGACATCAAGGATAATGATGTCATAATCGGATGAAGTAGCAAGCTTTAAAGCATCTGTGCCATAGTGGGCCACGTCGACGCGAAACCCATTTTCCAACAATCCTTTTTTAATAAAATCAGCAGTTTTGAACTCGTCTTCGACAACAAGAACTTTCATGGAGGTCTCCCGGCGTCCGTTTCTGTAACAGCTTGATTCCCAATATACCATACGATTGAGTGATTGGTAAGATCACTCCAAAGTAACACATCGTCGCTATTCAGTTATTTCTTTCTAGAAAATCCCCCCGGCCGGTGACTCAGTTAAATGGGGCACAAGATGTCTCAAATTTATTTTCTCACTATTATCTCCCGAGCCATGGCGGTGTCAATGGCAAATTCAGAGAACCCTACCCGGAAAATATATGAAGGGAAGGTCTGTAACAGGGTAATCCTGTTTCCCGGCAAAACCCCCAGAGCCATAAGCTTCTGCATCTTCTTGTCGTCACCGCTCTGAAGATAGGCGATTTCACCCTCCTCGCCCGATTTCAGCTCCGTAAGAGGTACCACGCCGAGATCGCCGCTGTTACGCGCTGCTTCGCAGCAGTCGCCTGCCGGTATCATCTTGCCATGAGGACAGGTCGTGGGGTGATTAAGCATGGTGCAGATCTTGGTGTCTACCCCTTCGTTCAGCAGGTGCTCGAACTGGCACGCCTTGTCTTCCGCATTTTCACCACGAATATTGAGAACGTCCATCATCAATCGTTCAGCCAGTCGATGGCGCCTTATGGTTGTACGCCCCTCTTCCTTCCCCTCAGGACGAAAATAAAGTCGCCCCTCTTTAAGCTCGACAAGTGCCAGGGAAGTTAGTTCCCTGACTGCGGGATCATCAACGGCTACTTTCAGTAACTCCAGCTCCGCAAACCCCTTCCCCTCCTCTTCGATGGCTATCCACATTGATTCCAGTATTTCTTCAGATTTTTCCGTTAATTTCATTTCTTTGCTCCTGTAATTATACCTTTTATCTTTTTTATGATTTTGGGTTCTTCAGGATTTTCGTAGTAACAACGAGGGCATCTCACCATGCGGCATCCGCCCGGTTTGCCGCATTTACCGCACCCCCGGATATCTTCCGACTCCTCGAATTCATGTCCGCAGTATCCGCAGCGGATCATAACAGTCTCGTTGCCACAAGGAACTGATTCAAGAGATACCCGGAGCCAAAGGCCATGAAGGTCACAAAAGCCCCGATCCCCAGAGAAACGGCCCAGCCGCGTTCCTTCTTCATGATCAGGAACTGCGCCACGCAGGGGATGAACAGCGTCAGTGTTACTGCCGCCACGGTAAGCTGCCTCGCATCAAGTATACCCTTGGTCTGCAGGTCGTAAAGGCCGGCTGCGCCGTAATCCCTGCGAAAGAACCCGAAAATGAACGCTACCGTAACTTCCTTAGGCAAACCGAGCTGGTTCATGAGCGGAGTGAGCCAGTCAACCAACTTGGCAAAGAAATTCGTGATTTTGCCGAGCCAGAGCAGGATCGAAGCCAGCACGAACAGTGGTAAAATCTCCAAAAAATACCACTGCATACGAGTATAGGTCTTGGTGAGGATGTTAGAGAGCTGCGGCATCCTCATTGGCGGGAGTTCCATATAGAACATCGGGGTTTCACCAGGCATGAGCCTGGCCGCGAGGAAGCCGATCAGCAGAAAAATGAGGATCAGACAGCCGCTCCAGACCAGAAGGGTTGCCGGGTTTTTCGACAGAATGGACAAAATTACCCCTAGTTGTGCCGAGCACGGGATAGCCAATGCCAGCAGCAGGGTGGCAATCACCCGCTCCCTGACTGTTTCCAGAGTCCGGGTAACCATCGTTGCCATAGTGTCGCACCCGAAACCGAGCACCATCGGTATTACTGCCCGGCCGGTAAGCCCGATTTTCTTGAAGATTCGGTCAACCAGAAGGGCCAGGCGGGGGAAATAGCCACTGTCCTCAAGCAGTGAGAAAAACAGGAAGAAGGTGGCTACAATCGGCAAAATTATGCCAACGGCATACCGGAGCCCAAGGGTGATAATGCCATATTCGCCCACCAGAAGCTCCTGTATCGGCCACCATGGGACCAGCCCCTTAACCACGCCAATGATCCAGGGGTTGAACAGCCCTTCGAACAGTTTCCCTTCCAGAAGATCAACCAGCGTGCCGGCACCAAAATCACCGACAAACTTGTAAAGCCCGAAGTACAGAACTACCAGAAGCAGCGGTATGCCGGTTATGGGTCTGACGGCCAGCATAGACAGCCTTTCACCATTGGTGACCCTGCGCTTATCCGGCAGTTGCAACACGCCGTGAATAATCCCTTTCACCATTCCTTTCCACTCAAGGGAAAGATCCAGGTTGAAGGTTTCACGACGGGCAAAAGAGATCTCCCTGACCACCTCTTCGATGGCCGGATAGGCATCCCCCTCCTTTAGCCTCACCAAAGCGGCGACTTCATCGTCCCTTTGCAGCATCAGCAAAGCCAGTGATCGCTTCGACAGGGGGTAATCGCCGTGAAGCATCCCCGCAACCCGCTCCATATCCCGCTCCAGCGTTTGACTGTATGTTATTGCCGAGCGCCCGGTCTCACCGCCAGCGGATATCGCATTCCGGATCTCGTCCAAACCACGCTTTCTTGCGGTTGCGGCGCTGATTGCCCGCACCCCGAGCTTTTGCGAAAGGAGATGAAAATCAATCGACAGGCCAAGCCGTTCGGCCTCATCCATTATGTTCACAACCAACACCACAGGCAATCCCGCATCGATAAGCTGTAGGGTCATAGGCAGCATCCGCTCCAGATTGCGGCCATCCACGACATGCAACACCACATCGGGTCGCTCCGTAAGCAGGATCTCCCGTGCCACCCGCTCCTCTTCGGTGATCGGCAGCAGGGCGTACATACCGGGGGTATCTATGATCTCGAAATTGGCGCCGTTTATCTGCGCCGAGCCCCGTGAAACCTCCACTGAAGTCCCGGGGTAATTTGATACTGTAACATAGGCTCCGGTAAGGGCATTGAACAGGGCACTCTTGCCGACATTCGGATTCCCCACAAGCGCAACTCTCTTGCGCGATGATTTGACTCCTGAGACTTCTTCGGATTCATTGTTACCGGACAACATTGACATCAGGGCAATTCCTCTCAAACATTTTGCTTTTGAAAATCACTTTCATTTATAAGACAAAGCAAATCATCACCTGCATTTGGCGCAAATCCCGTAAAGCTCCAGCTTGTGGTTCTCGATCTGGAAACCATGTGCGCCGGCAACCTCCTGCTGCAACTGCTCGATATCCTGATTCTCGAACTCAATGATCGTGCCGCAGCGGGTGCATACCAGATGATCGTGATGCTCCCCTTCATTGGCATGTTCATACCTGGTCTGACCGTCGCCGAACTGGATCTCGCGAGCAATCCCGGATTCGGCAAAAAGCTTCAGGGTCCGGTAAACGGTTGCATAACCGATGTTGGGATTTTTGCTGCGAAGCTTCAGATACAGCTCTTCAATACTGATATGCCTGCTTGAAGAGAGAAAACAGTCGAGAATAATATCCCGCTGGCGAGTCGATTTCAGGCCTTTCTGGGCAATAAACAAGCGAAACTTGTTTTTCTTTGCGTGTTTCACATCGCCACCTTTTTGAAAGTGATTTTCACAATACATTTCATTCACTGTGATGTCAAATTATTTTTCGTGTAAATTGTAAATTCCAGAAGTGGATGCGAATATCCAGAAGCCATTGCGAATAGTTTGCAGGAGGGTGGTGGTTTCAGAAGACGATTAGAAATTTCAGAAGAGGATGAGAATGGCTGGCTAAAGGGGGTAAGGTCAACTATTCGAAAAAATAGGGGTAATCCTGTGGACAGAATTACCCCTATTTCTCGTTAAAAGGTAGGTTTCCCCGGCATTCTTTCGCTAGATTTTCTCAGGGGGAATTTGGTTATTTGCTCACAAATTCAAATTTATCACCTGTTTTAATAACCCATTGTCCAGATTCCAATTTTAATATCTCATACGGCCCGCCCCAATCACCTGCACTCCAGTTAGTTATAACCAAATAAGCTCCTTCTCTTTGTTTGTGAAGACCGACTACCTTAATATCTCTTCGTAGCCCTGACGCATATTTGGAGACGTGTGCATTAATGGCGTCGATGGGAGGAGTGTCACCTTTTGCTGCTGCAATCGAAGAGCTTGAGGTACATACCATTAGAAATATAAATAGATATGCTGATGCTAATTTATTCATAGTCCCTTCCTCCTTTTTGTGTTGGAAAAAATAATAAAAAAAACTAACGAAGCTTAGGACATTTCGTTCTCATTAACAATATAAAGTCGTATGCTATACTGAAAATATAAGATTCCCCCGAGTTATCCACACCAGAATACCAAATATACCCCTCCGCTCGCTTCGCTCGAAGTAATATGGCTAAGCGTGCTTGAAATCATAGTGTGCGATATATGTTCTTTCGGCTTTGCCAGAAAGAACAGCTTGGTTGACATACCGTAAAAGTAAAGTCTATTTATCGTTTAATTTCTCTAATCGCAGAAATAAAAAGAGCTGGCATAGTGCCAGCTCTCATGATATCCGAAGTTATGGAATAACGATTAATTCTAAGAGAAAAGACGCTGCCGCCGCATAACAGCCACCAGCCCGATCCCGGCAGCCAACAAGACAACCGTGCTCGGTTCGGGCACAGGTGCCGACGGATCGACAGGTACGGTCCATTCCCCACGTAAAGGCGCCAGAATATCTGACGACAACCCAGCCATTTCATCTGAATACATGTTGGGAATCGGCCCGAAGTTGTTCTGATAAATGCTTGAGGCCATAGTCCATTTCAATCCTTCTGGTGCATACGGGTTGTAGTTGGTCTGGAACGTCAGCAGATTAAGCTGTCCCTGTGGTGGTGCTGCAAGGGTCGGGGTGTTATAGAAAAACCACAGAATTGTCGTGCTCATGGGAAGGCCGTTGTAGGTACTGCCATCAAGGACTGCATCCCAGAAGAGGAAATTTTCACTCGGCCCCCAGGCACGAACATAGCTATTGTTCGGCATGTCACCATGCCAGTTGGGGTTAGTGAAATTGCCGATTCCGCTGTAGTTGATGCCGTCTGATGGCGATGCTGCCGAGAACCGCTGTCCGCTGAGTATGAAGCCCTCAACGAAGTTGAATGGCTCAACCGACAGTTGAGCAAATGTTTGTGTCATAGGCAAGGCAAAGGCGCTAGAAACGTTCATAGAAAAAAGTAATATTGCCCCCAATAATATCCGCTTCATAGCGACCTCCTTTATTTAAAAAAAATTCTTACTTAAATAGCAAATATCATTCCAAAGAGCTATCAGCCTTTAATTACTCACATTTTTTGCTGTCAATGTCTACCTTGAAGCGGAATTGTAAAGTATTCCGACGATATTATAACGGATTATTTTATTTAACATTATAACATTTTTAAAGAAATGGGTTTATCTTGCGAGTTGTGAATATGTGTAGTGTCGGAATTTTTTACATTATTGTCTGACAACATATCCATATCCGCTTGAGCGAGGCCACAGCCTCATCCAAACGGGAGAATTGTTTTTCGATTTCGGCAACGATTTGTTGCTGCTCATTTAAAGAGAAATATGGAACCTCAATCTCTTCAATCTGTTTGGGGCTGATATTTGGCTGTGCTGCGCCGTATGCATCTTTAAGGACTCTGTCGCGGATTGGTGACAACAAATTCCTGTCGAAGAAGAGGTTTTACGCCACGGGGCGTTGCAACCATGCCGATTATTTCGAGAGTTGTATCTGGAAAGTATTCAGAAGATTTGATTAGGCGTTCGGCTAATGCTGCCATGTCGCCGTGATGGTAGGTTAATTCATTCATCTTGATGGCCCAGGTCAGACCATCAGCATCCTGCATGAAGTAGACTAGGTTTTCTCCACCGCGGATTTTGCCACTATGTCGCCAAAGTGCTAAAAAATCCGTTTCAGGGATTACTTGCTTATCGTTTTGCGTCGCCCACTCAAGGGCTTTTCGGTCCTGCTGCTTTCTGAATTCTCCAGAATAAACCTTGTCTGGTCGATCGCCCGCTTCAAGGTAATCTTGGAGGTCTTGGATTGACTGTCTAATCGCTTCGATTGAGCCAGTTTGCAAGCCGCATTTATTACCGGTTTGATATAATTCATGGTTTTCCCCTTCCATGCCTGTCTCACTATTCTTTTATATTACTCTTCTTGTCTCAACAATTGCCAACAAGAAAAATTTGTTAACCCTTACGACCCGCATTGTTATGTTCCGTAAACAAGCGTCGTCCCTTCAATTGGTGTTTGCGAAAGCTTCCCCGATTGGGACAGGTTGGAAATAGAGCTAGATGAGCACTGTAGTCAAAACTTGTCTGTCTTTGGGGAAGCTTACGGGTTTCCTCCTTGAAATAATAAAGTCAGATCGGATTACCTGCCTTTTGGGTAATATCTCGATTAACTTTTTAGTTATCCACTTCTTTCAATATGTTACAGTCGTTGCATTCTGTTAGTTTTTTGACGCAATTGTATACAGTTCTGATTAAGTATTGACACGCAATAACGGGTAGTTACAAGTGCAGCCTATTCTCTGGGCAATGAGTTAAAGTCCTATTGTATTCGTTACATTCTTGGGCTGTTTCCACAGGTAATGCGTAGTTTTCCACAAGGGCCGTGGAAACTGGCATAGGTGTCAAAATTTAATCAAATTGCGGGTTACTTTCTTGCAATCATCAGGAACTCAATAGATCTATCTTCGATATTGTGAATCAGACTCCAAGTCTGACCCACCATCGGCGCCCCAAGGTTGACCCGCCCAAGATAAGTCACATTTACTAAGAAGTTACTTGACTAGTGGAGTGGAAGCAAGACATGAACAACTCAGGCCAGCCATCGGGATCTATAAATGATCTAGCACAGAGTCTGCTCAGGCTGAATCAGCGGGCAGCAAAGGAATACGGTCAGATTGTCGAGCAAATTCTTAATTCCAAATGCCGGGACGTGTCCCACATAGAGCATATTCTTGATGGGTTACTGGATTTTTGTGGATATGCTCCGGCCTTAGAGCACTACCGCAGGTTGTGTCGCAATTATTATGACATCAATCCAGTGGCCGCCGCTTATTATGCTCACGCTTACCGTGAAATGTGGGATTTGAATAATGATGGGGAATCGGAGGAGTGATGAATATTTTTAAACATCACTGTTAAATTGATTTAGATTAGCTAGGGGTAAGACATTTACATACATTGTTTATGGATATGACGCGGATGGAAATGATGGGTGCCTGTGCTAGTTAGCGCGGCCCTGCCTGAGACTGACGGTGGCATGGTGGATGCGGCTGCCAGAAAGTAGTGGGGTGGTTTGTTCGTAAGCTTTCCTAAGGAAAGACAGATCAAGAATAGAGCTATCTTCGAATCTCTGGAGCTTTAAAGCCAGACTATTTCAGGGGAAGCTTACGCCTCCTCGTCAGAAATTCAAAAGAATATGTCCACAGCATGGACCTATTCTTGAAACGTGTCCATCTTTTGTTGTTTTTTGGACATGTTTTTTATAGCAAGTGCTCGCGCTAAGGAGGCATCCCGTGGATTAACGCATTAGGTCAACTTACAGTACTTAATTGATCATTAGAAATTGCCAGGTCCGGTTTAGAGTTAATTATTCGCATCGACTCTTGAATCCTGCAAATCATTCGCGTCCACTACTAGAATATATAGATTCTAATAAATTTCACAATCACTTCAAATCTTAAGAAATCCATTTGCATCCACTTCTGGAATTTACAGGATAATCAAAACAAATTCTCAGAAAAACTTACATAGCCGGAAAAGTCGCCCTTCTTCCTTAAGATTGATCAACATTAATCCGAATAAATAATTGAGCCCAGCCCCAAAAGAACGCAAAGCTTCGGGCCGTCGCGCTGCCGCAGAATAAAAGATCGGCGACTCATCGAAAAAGTGGGGACATATCGTGATCGATAGATTCATGCTGCTGAGGAATTGGGGGGTTTTCTTCAAGATTGTCGGTATTTCCGCGTTGAGTGTAGGCGTGGTTACCTTTACGCTGTTCATCTATCTGCTCCCTCTCATCGAAGGCAAGCTCCTTTCAGAACGGAAAAAGGCGCTGCAACATATCGTCGAAACAGCAACCTCAACAGTCGTATATTACGCGGAAATGGTCCAGGAGGGAAAACTCGACGACGCCTCGGCCCAGCAGCAGGCAATAGCCAATATTCGCGCAATTCGCTACGGCAACAACGACTATGTTTGGGTCCACAATCTCGACAATACCATGGTATTGCATCCCATGGCGCCCCTTTTGGAGCATAAAGACCTGAGCAACTTTAAAGATTCTGCCGGTAATCGGATCTTTATGGATATGAACCGGCTGGTGAGAAGCGAAGGCCGAAGTTTCTACGGATATTTCTGGCCAAGGCCCGGGAGTAACGAGCCGGTTGCAAAGATATCTTACATTTCCCTTTATGAGCCATGGCAATGGGTTGTAGGCAGCGGGGTTTACGTCGACGATGTCGCCCAGGAAATGAGCACACTTAGACACAATATTCTGTTCGGGGCAACCATCCTTTTCGCGGCTATTCTGATCTTCTCGGTATACGCGGCCAGGAGGATCAACCGACCACTCAAACAGGCGCTGATCCATGCAGCCGATGCGGCAAAAGGCGACTCTGATATCGCATTGAAGGGATGCAGCGACGAAACTCACCAGTTGCTCCACGTCATAACCCAGATGGTTGCCGAACTCAAACAGGCCAAGGAAGCAGCAGAGTCGGCCAATAGCTGCAAAAGCCGGTTCCTTGCCAATATGAGCCACGAAATCCGGACCCCGATGAACGCCATCATAGGCATGACAGAGCTGGCACTCCAGACCCCGCTTCCCACCGATGTCCGAGGCTACCTGGAAACGGTTGTCAACTCATCCGAGGGACTGTTGGCTCTGATCAACGATATTCTGGATATCTCGAAGATCGAGGCGGGCAAGATTGAACTGGAAAAGACCCGCTTTAATCTGCACTCAATAGTTTCTGAGAGTGCCGATACGTTGACGGTCCTGGCTCATAACAAAGGAATCGAGTTGATCGTCCAGATAGAACCCGATGTCCCGAAGATCTTGGTTGGCGACCCAACACGTCTCAGGCAGGTACTCTGCAATCTGATCAGTAACGCTGTCAAATTCACCACCCAAGGGGAAGTGGTAGTGGGGATCGCAAAGGAAACGCGGAAGGAAACCGGAAACAATGCAGGTTTAATTGGGCTCCATATCAGGGTATCTGATACCGGAATCGGTATCCCCAAAGACAAACTGAGCACAATTTTCAATTCATTTACCCAGGCTGAGGATTCGACAACCCGCCGCTTTGGCGGTACCGGACTCGGGCTATCAATCTGCCGGAGTCTCGTCACCATGATGGATGGCAGTATCTGGGCTGAAAACAACCCAGGTGGCGGAAGCACCTTCAACGTAATTGCCCGGTTGGGTGTGGATCCTTCGCAGGAATTGGACGTATCCCCGAGTCGGGTCAGCTCAGATCGCTATCAAGGTCAAATAGCCACCAACGAACAAACTGATTTGCATAGTCATAATACAGCTATTGCCGCACCACGGGCTCAAGAGACCGGCTCTTTGCGGATTCTTTTGGCTGAGGACAACGCCGTCAACCAAAAAGTGGCGACTCTCATGCTGGAGAAGATGGGACACACAGTGGTTGTTGCCCCCAATGGGAAGGAAGTGCTCTCGTCATTGCGGAATGCGATGTATGATCTGATCCTGATGGATATTGAAATGCCTGAACTCGACGGAATTGAGACTACCAGAATTATCAGAAATGGGGAGTTAGGAGCAGGTCTGGCCAACATTCCAATTATCGCAATGACTGCCCATGCCTATAAGGAATACAGTGTCAATTGCCTTACTGCCGGCATGAACGACTTCATTATCAAACCAATCCGCAGGGCAGATCTGGCTGCGGTGCTAAACAGGCACTCCCTGGTAACAAGCGTCGGCTCTGCTAATGTTAACGAATCAGACCCAGGGAACCCGATCGACTACCAAGAGGTTCTGGCTCGTTTTGAAAACGACAGAAGAATTCTGAGAATCATACTCGATGCATTTCTGCTTGATGGGCCGCATCAATTGGCTATTCTTCATAAGGCTCTTCTGGATGGGAACCAAACCCTCGCCTCGTTGCAGGCGCATACATTAAAAGGATGTGCAGCAAATATCGGAGCGCAACGCCTGAGTGAAATCGCCAAAAAGCTCGAACAGGCGCTTAGTTCCCATGACCGTGCCGCGGCTTCCGATTTGGCTTCGGCGATTGACGAGGAAATGATCGCCCTCCTCCATCATATCCCGTCTTACTTGCGTGACAATCATGACATAGCGTCCTAAACCCGATGATGCCGGGGTTAGGCCTGATGCAGAAGCCCGGTCCCTCCTCCAATTGATATCCCAGCCCTAGTCAATTCTTGCACAGATGTCCCATTTCTGACATCACCAACCGCTACAAACCTGCAGCTTAAACACTCAACCATCTGATATCACTGTGATCGCGATATCTACGAGATGGCATGAGATTTGTTATGCATACCTGTGACAAAAGGAACATTCACCTTGCAATTGAAAGGAGAAAGATAAATGGAAATCACGGGAACAGTACAAAATCCGGCAGAGCAAAAATTGGGTCTGACCACACTGCAAATGGTAAGTTTTACCGTTGGGGACGAGGAGTTCTGCGTCGATATCCTCAAGGTTCAGGAGATCATAAGGATGGTGAAAATCACCCATATGCCCAATGCGCCGGAATATGTCGAGGGGATTATCAACCTCCGTAACAAGGTGATTCCGGTAATTGACTTCCGCAAGAAGATGCACTTTTCGGGAGGCACCGCGCTTAATGAACAGGAGCGCCGGATTGTGGTGGTCTCATTCGGCAAAACTCTTGTAGGACTGATTGTTGACAAAGTGTCGCAAGTCATGAAGATTTCTCCGGACCATATCACCTCAACTCCGGAAGTAATAAAAGGGTATGACAGCGAATGCCTGATGGGTATCGGCCGGGTAAACGAAAAGCTGATCGTGCTGCTTGATCTTGACAAGATGTTCCGGCAGGAAGATATGGAAACCTTGCCGCAGGCAGCCTGAAGCATTCTGATCAAAACAAAGATGAAGAGGCCGCACCTGGAAAGGTGCGGCCTCTTGTATTTTTGAGCAATTGAACGTCTTGGCCGGATTTTGCAGCTATCGGTTCACGTCAGCCGGCCCAGCTTCCACCGGACAAATACCTGTAGCATGATATCCAGGATTACTACAATGGTGACGATCAGCAAAAGCATACTGTTGTCGCCGAAATACGCCAGGCAGTCGAAAAACATGTACAATGCCACGACAGCTGAAAGCAGCTTACGGATGGAGTTTGTTGTCCAGACATCCGAACCCGGCTGCTCAACCGAGATTTTTCTGACCAGCAACGGAGCCATGAAATAGCCGAGTGTGGCATCGACAATAACCAGTGTGGCATTGGCCAGGAATATCTGGAGAATATATTTTCCCATCAAGTTGTCACCGAAAGCGACACGCTACGTCCCAAGCCGCCTGATCTTCTCCAGGCTCTCGGCCAGTACCTCTTTTTTAGCGGTCACTTCTGCCAGTTTTTCGCGTTCCTTGGTTACGATATCCGCAGGGGCGCGATCCACGAAACTCGGGTTTTCAAGCTTCCCGGAAATGACCTCGATATCTTTGCTCACTTTGGCAATTTCCTTCAAAAGCCGTTTTTCCTCTTCTTCCACATTCACCAAACCCTTGAGCGGCACGAAAATTCGGACATCGCCGGCCACCTGGATGGAAGCATCCTCAGGTTTTTCAATATCGATGCCGATCGCCAGGTCGGCAATACGGCCAAGAGAGACAATGGCCCCTTCGTTATGCTTCATGAGCTGCACGGATTCATCGGAGCTGCAGGAGAGAATGACGCTAATCTCCCTGGATGGTGGGACCTCCATCTCGCCGCGGATATTCCTGATCCCGCCGATAACGGCCATAACCTTTTCCATATTTGCAGCAGCAGCCGAAAAATCTATCTTAGGTGAATATTCCGGGTACGAGGCCAGCATGATGCTGGGAACGCTCTTGTCACCGGGGAGCGCCTGCCAGATCTCCTCGGTAATGAAGGGCATGAACGGATGGAGCAGCCTGAGCAACTGCTCCAGAGTGCTCCAAAGCACATACTGAACCACAGCCTTTCTCTCCAAGTCTTCACCGTAAAGGTCCTGCTTGGAAAGCTCCAGATACCAGTCGCAGAATTCGCTCCAAGTGAACTGGTACAGCCCCATGGCTGCCTCGTTGAAACGATACTCTGCCAGGGCAGCGCCGGTGTCCCTGGCCGTCTCGTTGAGCCGGTGGAGAATCCACTGGTCCGCTTCAGAAAGGTGCAGGCTTTCAACAGCCACGGAATCCGGGGCAAAGCCGTTCAGATTCATCAGGGTAAAGCGGGCCGCGTTCCAGACCTTGTTGCAGAAATTGCGGTAACCGGCGATGCGTTCCTCGGCCAGCTTGATATCGCGGCCCTGAGCGGCAAAGGCCGCCAGAGTGAACCGGAAGGCGTCAGTGCCGTACTGGTCGATGATGGTAAGGGGATCAATGACATTCCCCTTGGATTTGCTCATCTTCTGCCCCTGGGCATCCCGCACGAGTGCATGGATATAGACATCGCCGAACGGCACCTCGTCCATGAAATGCAGCCCCATCATCATCATCCTGGCAACCCAGAAGAAGAGGATGTCGAATCCGGTGACCAAGCAGGAAGTCGGGTAAAAGGTGGAGAGCAGCGGCGTCTTTTCCGGCCATCCCATGGTGGAAAACGGCCAGAGTGCGGAAGAAAACCAGGTGTCGAGCACATCCGTCTCCTGGCGGATCTCATCGCTGCCGCACTTGCAGCACTTTGCAGGGTCATCCATGGCCACAGTCACTTCACCGCAGTGGTCGCAGAACCATGCCGGGATCCGATGCCCCCACCAGATCTGCCGGGAGATGCACCAGTCGCGGATGTTTTCCATCCATTCGTAATAGGTGTTTTCCCACTGCTTCGGCACAATGCGGGTCTTCCCGTCCTTTACCGCCTGGTGTGCACGCTCGGCCAGCGGACCGACCTTTACATACCACTGCAGGGACAGATAAGGCTCTACCACTGTTTTACACCGGTAACAGCCGCCAACAGCCATGGCATGGTCATCAACCTTTTCCAGGAGACCGGACTCTTCCAGCTCGGCAACGATCCGCTTGCGGGCCTCGAACCGATCCATACCCTCGTACTGCCTGCCGGCGGAGTTGATAATCCCCGATTCATCGAAGATGTTTATCTTGTCCAGGCCGTGGCGAAGCCCAACTTCGAAATCGTTGAAATCATGGGCCGGCGTGATCTTGACCACTCCGGTGCCGAACTCCAGATCCACATAGTCGTCCGCAATCACCGGGATCTCCCGGTTTACCAGCGGCAGTACGACCTTTTTCCCGATCAGCGTACGGTATCGCTCGTCATCGGGATGCACGGCCACGGCAGTATCACCGAGCATGGTCTCCGGGCGGGTTGTAGCCACGACCACATATTTCCCCGTTTCCCCGGCAACCGGGTACCGGATATGCCAGAGATGCCCCTTTTTCTCCTCATGCTCGACCTCGATGTCGGAAAGCGCGGTATGACACCTGGGGCACCAGTTGATCAGCCGGTTGTCCCGATAGATCAGGCCGTCTTCATAAAGGCGGACAAAAACGGTGCGTACCGCCTTGGACAACCCCTCGTCCATGGTGAACCGCTCGCGTTCCCAGTCGCATGACGCCCCCAGCCTCTTCAGCTGGCCGATGATCTGGCCGCCCGACTCGGCCTTCCACTTCCAGACCCTCTCGATGAACTCTTCGCGCCCGAGATCGTGGCGGTCTTTCCCCTCGGCGGCAAGCTGCCTTTCCACGACGTTCTGCGTGGCTATCCCGGCGTGGTCTGTACCCGGCATCCAGAGGACGTTATACCCCTGCATCCGCTTCCAGCGGCAGAGGATATCCTGCAGTGTATTATTCAACGCATGCCCCATGTGCAATGCGCCGGTCACGTTGGGCGGAGGGATGACGATGCTGTACGGCCTCTTCCCGGAAGTCTCGGCAGCGGCAAAATATCCGCTCCTCTCCCAATGCCGGTACCAATTCGCCTCAACTGCCTGGGGTTCGTAAATCTTCGCCAGTTCTTTTTCTGTCATACCGTTACCTCGTAAAGCTGCACGATAATAAAAAAGGGGATTTGCATCCCCGTGTTCAAGCAAAATTTTCGGTTAACAGGGGCGCTGAGCCACCACCCCTGCCCTTGAGTCTATGAGCCGAACCCTTGCTTAATCTTCCTGATCTCTTCCCGGATCAGATTTTCTGCCAGGTCAGGCACAATCTCCCACACGATTTTTTCTATCGTTTCCCGGGAGATCTGGCTTAACATAGCCCGCAACTGATCCTCGTCGATCGGCGCCGCTGCCGGAGTAACTGCCGGTTCCGGAGCAACTTCTGAAGTGATGACCTGCGGAGCCGGCTCGTCCTGCTGTGCCGTTGTCCCAAACACGATTTCGTCTGTAAACTGCTCAGGAATATTGGCAAGATCAGCCAGAGGCCCGCCCATGCCAACGGCAAAAGTTTCTCCCGGAGGGGTCGGCTCTTCATGCTGATAGGTGAATACCTCTTCTTCCAGAGGCTCCCATTTGGCTTCAAATGCATCTTCTGCTTCAGGTTGAAATACCGCGGGCTCCGAAGCTTCTTCGGCAACTTGTTCACCAGCAAAAGGATCAGTGATTGGCGGTTCCTCGACCTCTTCTGCCGGCAGTTCCAAGGTCTCAACAGGAGATGCGGCAGTAGCTTCCAAGTCGACAAGGTCAAAAACACCCCAGGGATCATCTCCCGGCGCAGCCTCGACTATTTCGACAGCGAGTTCTGAAGGAACCTCCTCATCGGGAACCGTTGCTTCCTCAAACTGAGCTGGCTCGGGAGAGAGGTTGAGATCGAACATCTCCGGGATCGGTTCAAATGAACTCTCGAAATCCTGAACCGGCTCGTCCCACGGTCCTGCCAATGGCGGTGCAAAAGCCTGTTCCGTTTCCGGAACAACCGGTTCCGCCGCAACAGGCGAAGGAGTTGCCACTGCGCGCTGCCTGCCGATCTCCAGCAACATCTTCACTTTTTCCACTAACTGCTGTGATTCGAAAGGCTTTGAGATAAAGTCGTCTGCTCCGCATTGACGGGCCTTGTTCTCGTCAAACGGCTCGAAAGCGCCGGTCATCAACAATAGAGGTATTGTATTGAGAGTTGGATCATTGCGCACTTCCTGGCAGACCTCATAGCCGTTTCTGCCGGGCATCAGGGCATCTACCAGCATGACCGAAGGCATGATCTCACGGGCCTTCTCCAGGGCCTGCACGCCATTGTCCACCACGGTAAGCTCATAATCCTCATTGGCAAAGATGATCCCTACCACTTTTTGTATGGTAATACTGTCATCAGCGAGGAGTAATTTTGTGCCCATCCATCCCTCCGGTGTTAATACAATGCAGCATCACAGCTGCGGTGAGATCCTTGCAAACGCATCTCCGAAAAGAACCTAAAGCACGTAAATACTGGCAATAATCGGAGAAAAGCTAACACACAAGGCACAGGGTGTCAAGTTGATTACCTGCTATAAACGCTCCGTAGCCACTGCCTGAAGAAGATCGGCAAGAGGACGTTGCGGAGAGAATTGCGCGGCGACAATCGTCGAAAGGTTGCTTCTCAATCGGCTAAACCCCTTGGTATGTCGGTAATCAAGCCGTGACGTCAGCAGAACGACAAATACGTCAGCGTTTGGGTCAAGCCAGAGAGAAGAGCCGGAGTATCCGGTATGGCCGAAGGAGAGTTCCGAGAAACCGTTACCGCGCGGTGCCGAATAGGCAGAAGCAATATCCCAGCCCAGACCGCGGACCACGCCACCTCCCCGGGCATAATACGGAGCCGTCATCTGTTCAATGGTTCGGGGCAAAAGGACCGTTACCCCCCCTGCCTTCGCCGCGATTCAGAATCATCATGCAAAAGCGGCCGAGGTCGCCGGCAGTGGAAAATACGCCGGCATGACCGGCAACTCCGCCAAGCTGCCGGGCGAGAGAGTCCTGAACCTCTCCGGGAAGCACGGCATGTTCACCGACAGCGGTCGGCGCACAACGTTCCGCACGTTCCTTGCCGGGATTGAAACAGGTATCGCGCATATCGCTGGGAGCAAATATATTCGCAGCGGCAAACTGGTCAAGCGGCAAAGCACCGGCCCGGCTGACGATCTCCCCGAGAAGAATGAAGTTGATATCGGCATAGCGGAATCTGTTACCCACAACCCCTTTGGGCTTTTGGGCCGCAGCACCGGCCAAAGCGCTCGGCATCGGGTTGGCGGCTGACAGGGTAAAATCGTCGAGCCCGGAAGTGTGCGTCAGGAGATGCCAGATCAACAGGTCGTCTCGCTGTGAAAACTCCGGCAGCCATTTTTTTACCGGATCAACCAGAGAAATTCGTCTTTCTTCGGCAAGTTTGAGAATAGCAGGGGCCGTGGCAACCACCTTGGTAAGCGAGGCGATGTCAAAAACCGTATCGAGGGTGATCGGACGAGACAAGGGGTCTGCAGCGACACGACCGTAAGGCTTTTCGAAAACAATCCCTTTCGCAGTTCCCACCAGAACCACCCCGCCGGCGATCAGCCCGCCGGAGATCGCCTCTTCCATCAACCGGTCAACCTGCTCTGACCGAAAAGGCTGAATGGTCAGGGCATTCCCGCAGCATGCTCCGGGTACCAGAATGATAAGCAGTATGAGAATGGCACAGTATTTTTTCATATAATAAGATTCTTTAAAATCGATCAGCCGCGAGCAAGGCGCATTGAGAAAGCTGCGCCGGGATAATTCAGCCATAAAAAAACGGGGGTAGTTCCCCCTTGTCAATTCATCCTGAATTTAACAGACCTGAGCAGCTTTCCCTCACTGTCCAAGGCATCGACTCTCCAGTCGCCGGCCATGCCCTTTCCCACGACCCTGCTGCTGTAAGTGCGCCATTTTTTGCCTTTTACCGGGAGTTCCGACTCCCCCATCTTCTCGTTGCCTCGATACCAGATATGCTTTACGGTGGTTTCCCCTTCTTCATCGGAAACCAGGCGGGTGAAGCAGTAAAGTTCCCGTACCGATGAGGACGAAATCCTGTGAACCGAATCAATCGGATTGCCCCGTACGACCTTGGTGGTCACCGCCATCTCGGTTATCTTCAGGGAAGCCGCTTCAGGACTCGAACTAAAAAGCAGAGTCAGGCCTATCATCAGTACGAATGTCAGTATAGTAATTTTTTTCATGCTAACTCGGTTGGTTAGAGTCAAGTCCGATAATCAGCGTTTATCTTAACATAATCATATGAAAAGTCACTGGTGTAAACAGTTGACCGGCCTGTTCCGAGCGCCAGGTCAATATTAACCTTGAATTCCGGCTTTTTCAACACCTCTGACCCCTTTTTTTCCGCATCGCCACCGACAAACACCCCTCCCGACACCATCAGGACATCATCGAAGCGTAATGAAACCTGCGTTTGGTCCACTGCCGCGCCCGAATAGCCGACCGCCGCCAGAATTCTGCCCCAGTTGGCGTCCTGACCGAAGAATGCGGTCTTTACCAGCGGTGAATTGGCTACCGCCATCGCAGCCAGGCGCGCATCGGCATCACTGACCGCACCGGAGACATTGATGGTCACAAACTTGGTGGCACCCTCGCCGTCCCTTACTATGGCCTTTGCCAGATCGAGTGCCACCCCGGAAAGAAGTTCGGCAAACTGCCCGGCATCAGGCGAAGCAGAGGAGATCGGCGCATTCCCGGCCATGCCGTTTGCCATCACAAGCGCAGTGTCGTTTGTGGACATGTCGTTGTCCACCGTGATGCAGTTGAAAGAGGCATTAACGGCGGCGCGGAACGACTGACGGAGAAAATCGGCATCCACTGCAGCATCGGTAACAATGAAAGAGAGCATAGTGGCCATGTCGGGCCTGATCATGCCGGCTCCCTTGGCCACGCCGGCGACAGTATACGGTTTGCCGTCGGCAACACCCTGCCTCACGGACATCTTAGCAAAGGTGTCCGTGGTCATGATCGCTTTTGCGACATCGTCAAGCGTACCGCCATCCAAACCTTTTATCAGACCTGGGATCGCGGTTTTAATACGCTCCATCGGCAACTGGACCCCGATGACGCCGGTTGAAGAAGGAACAATCAGCGCCTCGTCAACACCAAGCTCCTTAGCCACAAAGGCAGCCGTTTCCCTGGCCGCCGCCATGCCGGGGTTGCCGGTGCAGGCATTGGCATTGCCGCTGTTCACGACAACCGCCCGGAGAATGCCGCCGGCAACACGCTCCTGGCCAAGCAGCACCGGCGCGGCCTTGACCTTGTTGCTGGTGAAGGTTGCCGCGCATGCCGCCGGCACCTCTGACAATATCATGGCCAGGTCCTTCCGGCCCGGCTTCTTGATGGCCGCCTCAACGGCGGAGAATCTGAATCCTTTGATCATCACGCTCTCCTGTACAAGATCTGCTCAAAAACTTTATTAGCACAGAATAAGAGGTTTCGCCAAGGTTTCCTTATGGCCACTCCTCTGATAATATCCTGGATATGTCGCAGTCAACCATTGCAAAATTAATCTCCGGCGGCCAGACCGGCGTTGACCGGGCCGGGCTGGATGTAGCCATGCGTCACGGTATCCCTGCCGGAGGGCATTGTCCCCGCGGTAGAAGAGCGGAAGACGGCACCATACCGGAATGCTATCCCCTTACGGAGACCTCTTCTCCCGACTATGCGGTCCGTACCCGCATGAACGTGCGGGAAGCGGATGCTACCCTCATCCTGAACCTCGGGGAACTGGACGGGGGAACCAGGTTGACGGCAGAATATGCCGCAAAGCGAAACAAGCCGTGCCAGATCGTGCAGCTCGACCGGAAAAGTCATTCAGCTGCGGATACCGCAGACTGGCTCAGCGCACACAGGGTAGCAATCCTAAACATTGCCGGGCCGAGAGAGAGCAAGCGGCCCGGGATCTACGGCAAATCCGTGGCATTCCTGGAGCGCCTGTTGGCGATAATCGCCCATCGCTCAGGCAAAGAGACCCTGGCCAGGACAACGGCATTCATAGGCACTGTTTTTCCGTCCCGTCTCCACAATCAGGTCTTTCTGGTCGGCGGGATAGTCCGCGACATCCTGACCGGCAGAAACAGTCATGACATTGACCTTGTTGCTGCTGTTTCCGAAGAGGACCTGCAGCTCAGCGGCTTTCGCCCGGTTGCAGGCAAAACCACGGCACCGATCATGTTCCGTTACGATCAGGAGTTCGGCAAGATCGAGGTGACGGTTATTGCGGACAGGGAAGCCCTCGCCATTGACCTGGCATCCCGTGATTTTACCTGTAATGCCATTGCCATGACCCTTGAGGGGGAGCTGATCGACCCGATTCAAGGTAAAAAAAGAACTTCTGCACCGCCGGCTGAAAGCCTGCTCGTCAGAGGCGTTCGTTGTCGATCCGATCCGGATCTTCCGGGCATTTCGTTTTGCAACGGATGGCTGGAACATGTCACGCGAGACCAGGCTGCTGATTGACGGGGCGGGTTGGGAGGAACGCCTGGCGTTGATTCCGATCGAACGGTTCACTCGCGAGATGGAGAAAGCGCTCGCAGGATACAACCCGGTCCGGTTCTTCAGCATGATGCTGGAAGCTGGAATCGGGGCATGTTACCTGCCGGAGCTGTTCAACATGCCGAAGATACCGGCAGGACCGCTTGAGCATCACCCCGAGGGAGACCTGTTCAGCCACTCCTGCCAGGTCCTCGAACGGGTCGCCTGCAGAACCGACGACCCCATCGCGCGTTTCTGCGCCTTTTTCCACGATCTCGGCAAGCTTGCCACCGCCCCGGCATTATACCCCAAGCACCACGGCCACGACGAAGCAGGGTTCGACATGGCTGCCCTCTTCTGCGACCGGCTGAAACTGCCGGGGTCATGGAAGAAAGCCCTTGCCTGGACCAACCGGCTGCACAACAACGCCAACAAATGGGAGGAGTTGCGGGACAGCACCCGGATCAGGATGGCGGAACAGGCGATAAAAGGGGGGATTTCGGAGATCCTGGCGCTGGTCTCCGCGGCGGACAGGCCGCGGCCAGCAGCAATGCCGGGATGGGAAACAGCACTCAAAGCGGCACGAATGTCCACTGAAGAACTTGGCATACCGCCACTGCAGCTGGAGATGATGGCACCGGAAAACCGGGGCGCGTTCATCCTGCAGAAGCGGATCGAGGCCCTCCGGAAAAGGGGATGAAAAAAGCCTCCAGTAGCATTCACCGGAGGCCTTGTTAACACTATTTGTTCGCGATCAGAAATGCCCAGATGCTAGGCGCCGAGAAGTGACGAGCGAGGCATACATCAGTACGCCGCAGTGAGGAGCGACGAGGCAACACCGCAGATGGGCGTTTATCATCGCGAACCTACTTGCCGCAGCAGCGTTTGTACTTCTTACCACTCCCGCACGGACACTGCTCGTTCCTGCCGGCGGCCTTGTCGCTCTTGGCCGGGTTCTGATGGGCAGCCTCTTCCCCGCCCATGTTGTACTGGATCTTTCGTCGTTTCTTATGCTCTTCCTCCAGCCGCTCGACCTCTTCCTCCAGGTCCTCTTCCTTGGCCAGCTGCACCCAGAATATCTTCTCCACCACCTCGGCCCGAATCCGCACGATCATGGCCATGAAGAGGTTGAACGCCTCTTTCTTGTACTCGTTCTTCGGGTCCTTCTGACCGTAGCCGCGGAGCCCGATCCCCTCCTTCAGGTGGTCGATGTTCAGGAGGTGGTCTTTCCATTGCTGGTCAATGGTTGAAAGCATGATCCACTTGATCAGGTAATCCATGTTCTCTTCGCCAAAATGCCCCAGCTTTTTGTCGAAGATCACCATGACCTCTTCCTTCAGCAGCTTGCGGAAGTTGTCCGGCGTGAGCCGCCGGATGGTATCTTCCTGCAGGTCCAGCTCAAGTCCGAAAGTCTTGTACAGCGTTTCGACAATGCTCTCCCAGTCCCACTCCTGGCCCGGTACCTTATCGATGGCGAATTCGGTAACGATGTCGCCGATACTCTCGTCCAGCATCTCCAGGAAGATATTGCGGATATCCTCGCCGGCCAGGATCTCCTTGCGCTGGGTGTAGATCACCTCGCGCTGCTTGTTCATGACGTCGTCATAGTCTATGAGATGCTTCCGGATCTCGAAGTTGTGCGCTTCGACCTTTTTCTGGGCGTTTTCTATCGCCTTCGAAATCATGCCGTGGGTGATCGCTTCACCTTCTTCGATCTTCAGCAGATCCATGATCTTTGCCACCCGGTCGGAACCGAAAATCCTGAGCAGGTCGTCCTCAAGCGAGAGATAGAATCGTGACGAACCAGGGTCACCCTGGCGTCCGGAACGCCCCCGGAGCTGATTATCGATCCGGCGCGATTCATGCCTCTCCGTGCCGAGGATATGGAGACCGCCGAGAGAGACAACCTCGTCATGCTCAGCCTTGCAGACCTCTCTGGCTTTTTGCAGCATCTGCTCGTACTGCTCATCGGTTGCATCCGGGTTTTCACGCCGCCAGTTCTTTGCCAGTCCATCTGGGTTGCCGCCGAGCACGATGTCAGTACCGCGGCCGGCCATGTTGGTGGCGATCGTCACCATCCCCTTGCGGCCCGCCTGGGCCACGATCTCGGCCTCGCGCTCATGCTGTTTGGCGTTGAGCACATTATGGGGGATACCCTGCCGTTTCAGGAGTTCGGCAAGAACCTCGGACTTCTCGATGGAGATGGTGCCGACCAGGACCGGCTGCCCCTTGGCATGCAGCTCCTTGATCTCCTCGATAACGGCAGAGAACTTCTCGCGCTCGGTCTTGTAGACCACATCCGGGAAGTCGGGACGAAGCAGGGGCCGGTTGGTCGGAATAACCGTAACGTCGAGGTTGTAGATCTTGTGGAACTCCTCGGCCTCGGTATCGGCTGTGCCGGTCATGCCGGAGAGTTTCTCGTACATACGGAAATAGTTCTGAAAGGTGATAGTGGCCAGGGTCTGGTTTTCGTTCTCGATCTTGACCCCCTCCTTGGCCTCGATCGCCTGGTGAAGGCCGTCGGACCAACGACGGCCCGGCATCAGCCGTCCGGTGAACTCGTCGACGATCATGACTTCGCCGTCCTTCACCACGTAATCCACGTCCAGCTTGAAAAGGGCATGGGCGCGGAGCGACTGGTTGACATGGTGCAGGATTTCGATGTTGCGTGGATCGTACAGGTTATCGATCTTCAGCAGCTTCTCGACCTTCAGCACCCCTTCTTCCGTAAGGGATGCCGATTTCGCTTTCTCGTCCACTGTAAAATCGCCGGTATATGTCTTTCTCTTGCCGGAAAGGGTGTTGGCCTCGACCTCCTTGACCTCTCCCTTGACGAGCTTCGGGATGATCTGGTCGATGATGTAGTACTTATCGGTCGACTCCTCGGTCGGACCGGAGATGATCAGCGGGGTTCGCGCCTCGTCGATCAGGATGGAGTCGACCTCGTCGACGATCGCATAATTGAAGGGGCGCTGCACGTAATCATCCAGGTCGAACTTCATGTTGTCGCGCAGATAGTCGAAGCCGAACTCATTGTTGGTGCCGTAGGTAATGTCGGCTGCGTACGATTCACGGCGTTCTTCGTCATCGAGGCCATGGACGATGATGCCGACGGTGAGACCGAGGAAGCGGTAGATCCGTCCCATCCATTCCGCGTCGCGCTTTGCCAGGTAATCGTTGACCGTGACTACATGCACCCCGCGGCCGGTCAGGCCGTTCAGGTATGCCGGAAGCGTGGCCACCAGGGTTTTACCCTCGCCGGTCTTCATCTCGGCGATCCGGCCCTGGTTCAGAACCATGCCGCCGATCAGCTGGACGTCAAAGTGGCGCATCCCGAGCACCCGCTTGCCGGCCTCGCGGCAGACGGCAAAGGCCTCGGGAAGAATCGAATCCAGCGACTCACCACGACCAAGGCGCTCCCTGAACTCGACAGTCTTGTTTTGCAGCTGATCGTCGGAGAGGCTTGCAAGCTGCGACTCCAAGGCATTGATCTTCTCGACAACAGGCCACATCCGCTTCAGTTCTCGATCGTTCTTGCTCCCGACCAACTTCTTTATAATTGCACCGAACATCGACAGGCTCTCCCTGATTTTGCAAATTTGGAAACAGGTATAAGTACCACAAAGGGAATTTCAGCTCAATAAAATAAGAAAAGGCCCCCGATCCGGAGGCCTTTTCCTGTTGCCGACTTTTCCTTCAGCCGCTACTTCTTCTTGCCGCTCGCCGGCAGGTCATGAACGTCGAGGTGGCAATCGAGGCATTTCGGGAACCGTGACAGGAACGCCTTGTTGTGCGGTGCGGCATGACACTCGGTGCACTTGGGAATGTACTTGTGCTTGGTGTGGTGGCACTGGGCGCAGTTGACCTTGGCATGCTTGCTCGGGGTCTTCTGCCACTTTTCAAAAATCTTCTTATGGCACGCACCGCAGGTGACGGCCGGAGAATCCTTGGGATAGGTGATCAGTTTCGGATTATGGACCGGGTGGCACTTCAGACAGGTCGAGAACTCCTGGCCAGCGTGGTGCGGCTTGTGGCACATGGAGCATGCCGGGATATAGCCGTGCGAGGTGTGGCACTTGCTGCAGGCAACCTTGCTGTGCTTGCTCAGGTTCTTGGTGAGCTG
Organism: Geobacter sp. OR-1; assembly: GCF_000813145.1. GTDB lineage: Bacteria > Desulfobacterota > Desulfuromonadia > Geobacterales > DSM-12255 > Geoanaerobacter. The sequence goes on from NZ_BAZF01000004.1 coordinate 57,860, forward strand.
CTCCTGGGGTCCGGTGTGGCACTGGCCGCAGGCGCCGGCAAGCCTGGCATTGGCAACCATCTTCTTGGGAGTGTGCGGATTGGAGTGGCAGTTGGCGCAATCGGTGATCTTCGCTCCGTGCGGCTCATTGTGGCAGGTTGCGCACTTGGGCATCAGGCTATCGTAATTGGCCTTCTTGGGGTTATAGGCGTGGAAAACTGCATGGCACTTCTGGCAGTCGAACGTATGCTTGGCGCCGTCCTGCTTGATGTCGTTGAAATATCCGGGGTGACACTGGCCGCACTGGCTGACGGTAAGCGGCTGCAGGTCGGCCTTGTAAAGCTCGGGGGCCTTGGTGATCTTGACCTTCAGTTTACCCTCGCCGGACGCGGCAAACGCCCCCCGGCAACGGTGCAGACAATAGCCATGACCGCCAGAATGAGATGTGTACGTACTCCTTTCATCGCCTTCCTCCTTAGAATTTAGTAAGCCAAACAATGCATATGGCAACATAAGCAGCTGTATACGGGGTCATTACTAAGCACAAATGAGAGAAATAATCAATCCAATTCTTCAGTGGATGGCTGGTCCGGGCGGTTTGCAGTTGACACCCTGACTATCAGCAGGTATGAGGATGAGATGGCGCAGGCTTCCGGAAAACAGCACGAACTTTTGCAAGACCCGATCCCTAAGCTGTTGTTTCGGCTTGCGTTTCCTGTCGGCGTCGGGTTCTTCTTCAACACAATGTTCAATGTGGTGGATACCTTTTACGCCGGACTGATCTCCACCCAGGCCCAGGCGGCCATTTCCCTGTCGTTCCCGCTGTTTTTCCTGATGATTGCCGTTGGTAGCGGCATATCCACTGCCTCGACCTCGCTCGTTGGCCATGCCCTGGGAGCGGGCAACAGAAGGGAAGCCGAATTGTATGCGGCGCAAACTCTCTCGTTCGCCATCCTCCACGGCATACTGCTGTCGATTGCCGGCCTCGCTGCCGCTCCTGCACTCCTGGGGATGCTCGGCGCTCAAGGGGAGTATCTCAAGGACGCGCTCTCATACATCGGCGCCATCTACACCGGGGCTGCCTTTTTCATTCTCAACCAGGCCCAGAACGGCATCCTGAGCGCTAGCGGCGATACCAGGAGCTTCCGCAACTTCCTGATTACGTCGTTTCTGTTAAACCTGGTCTATGACCCCTGGTTCATATATGGCGGCCTCGGACTGCCACCGCTAGGGATCTCGGGAATAGCCTGGGCCACTGTCTGCATCCAGGGATTAGGCACCCTGTACATGTTGCGCAAGGTGCTCGCTACCGGCCTGATCTCATGGCGCTCCCGGCGTCTGGCGTTACCCTCTGCCGGGCCGTTCCGCAACCTGGCATTCCTCGGTTTCCCGGCGAGCCTCACCATGCTCACCGTGGCCATCGGCGTTTTCGTGATCACCTGGTTCGTCGGCAAGTACGGCTCCGAGGCCGTGGCCGCTTACGGTATCGCCACCCGGATCGAGCAGGTGCTCCTCCTGCCGGTCATGGGGTTGAACGTCGCCACCCTGGCGCTGATTTCGCAGAACAGGGGCGCGCTCCGGTTCGACCGGGTCAGGGAAACCGTGAAATTCGCCTTGAGCCGCGGGCTGATGCTGGTATCTCTCGGCTCCGCAGCCGTATTCATAGCCGCAGGGGCACTGATGACCCTCTTTTCCAAAGACCCGGTAGTAACCGGGACTGGCGCAGTCTATCTTAGGTTTGCCGCCTTTGCCTTTCCCGCCTATGTGGTGCTCTACATAAACTCCTTCGCCCTGCAGGGAATCAGAAAACCCCAGCTGTCGCTGGCAATTGGCGTTTACCGCCAATTCGTCGCGCCGCTGCCGATCTTCTGGCTGCTCGCGAATCATCTGGGGTGGGGATTGAACGGGATCTGGGGCGGGATAGTCGTGATAAACTGGTCGGCAGCGCTGATCTCGCTGGTGGTGATCCGCAAGGTGATGAAGGGGTTGGAAAAGCTGTAGAGGTTAGCGCAATCCCAGACGGCCGAGAACGATCCCGGCATACAGATTGAGCAGATGGTCCCTATGCAGGAAAGAGAATACCGGCGGTTTCCGGGTGCCGACCTCCTCAAGCATGGCGGCCAATTCTTCGTTATTCCCGAACGCGGCGCCCTGACGCAACGACTCCAGGGCTCCATCCTTGTCCCGCCCCAGCAGACAGATCTTCGCCAGGTTCAGGTAGTGAATCTGGTTCTCCGGCTCCTCGTCCAGCGCCTCGCGGCAGAGGATTCTCCCCCTGGAGATCTGCCCCCGCTCCTTGGCGATACAATAGCCGAGATAAGACAGGCATTCGGGCGTCCCGCCCGCATCCACCGCCTTTTCGAAATGCACCAGGGCGCTGAGGCTATCCCCCTGCCCCAGTTTCACTATACCGCGGTTAAGGTGTTGTTCGGCAGAGATAGGCCCCATCACATCGCCTTTATCTGGTTGAAGGAATTTATCGATCGGGAATAGACTTCCTGGATGGTTTCTTCGTCAAGACCTATCGTCCTGAGCAGTTCCGGGTCGAGCCCGGCTTCGGAACCGGCCTGCACGACCTGGTCCGCGACCTGTATCAGCGCGATCATCGAGTTCACGATGCCGCCGAAGTTCCGGTTATGGTGATACCTGATCAGATTCTGGATCGCCTCCGGATAGTTCCATTTCCGGGCAATAAGCGACCCGATCTCCGCATGCCGCGTGTTGAGCAGATCCTCCAGCAATGCCTGTTCGATCTCGAAGTCCTTGGCCACGCTCAGGATCACGGTCTTGCCGAGATCCAGCAGCAATCCCCCCAGGAAGGCCTCCTCGGGATCGAGCCGGCAGTGGCGGGCCAGGCCACTGGCCACGAAAGCGGTTTTCAGGGCATCGTCCAGTATCTGTTGCAGCTTTTCCTGGGGGATATCCTTGTTCTGCAGGGAGTTGATCTGAATTCCAGTGACGATATTCATGATCTCGCGCATGCCGAGCCGTACGATGGCGTAATGGATCGAGTCCACCTGGCCGGAAGCGGCATACAGAGCGGAGTTGGCGATTTTGAGGATGCGCGAGATCAGGACCTGGTCGGTCATGATCAACTTCGCCATATCCTGAAAGGTGGTCTTCTCGTCCTCCATGAGCGAGATCAGCTGCATCAGCATGCCGGGAAGCACCGGCAGCTGGAACTCCTCCCGGTACAACCTCTGGTTGATCGTTTCGATCGCCGCATCCCGCTGCCGGGAGTCCCGGTTCATCTCGTCGAAGATCCGCACCGCATCGAAGATAATCCGGCCGGTCTCAAGCCTGACCGGTCCGTTGGCCACGATATCCGGGAGCGGCGAGGTAACGGAAACCGAACCGTTCTTGCTGACGAACACCTCGATCAGGATCTTCTCCACCAGCTGCCCGAGGTGTTCGGACAGTTCAATCGCAGAGATCAGTCCGTTTTCCACCAGGAACCGGGTAAAGGAGAGACCCGAATTCTTGCTTGCGGTCAGGGCCTGAAACACCTTCATTTCACTCAGGGCGCCGCTCTTCACCAGGTATTCCCCCAGCCGGTACCCCTTTTTCTGCGACGATACGAACACGATCTTGCCGTTTTCCATGCAGAGAGTTATGTCGTTGTCGTTTTCAAGGTTGACGTTCACCACGCAGGAGAGGCGGTTCATGTCGATCCACTGCAGCACATCCGGAATCGGCATAAAATTCAGATCGACATTGAAAAGCACTGCCATACCATCACCTTCTGTTTGTTATCGTCACCTTGTAATCTGTTCGGTCTCAGCGGGAAAAAATTAAGTGCACTTAAAACGGCTCAGCGATATGTTCGCCCCCCGCTCCATCTGCACCCCGCGATCCGGGTTCATTGCCAGACGGAAAAGTATCCGGAAAACGGTTTCGGTCTCACCTGGCTCACCTGCAGCTTCGGCAATCTCTTGCGCGGTATGGTGGACACCGGGCTGGGAATGAAGAGCTGTCATCACCCGTTCCTGCAGGGCGAGCACTGCGGTGGCCGCCTTTTTGCCGGCCTCCACCCCGGGCTGGTGGTAGGCGTTGATCCCCACAATAAAGGCGTAAAGGCCTACGGCCCGTTCGTATAGCGCGATCAGCGTGCCGACGCCGGCAGCATCGAGCCGTTCGATGGTAATGGTCAACGATTCGCGCCCATTTCCTGCCAGGGCCTTGCGCGTCCCCTGCAGGAAGCCGGCAAGATAATCGCCGCTGGTAACGCCGGGCTCGACCTCCAGCGACTTTCCTTCGCGGTCCCGCAACACTTCGATAAAGGTGACGAAGAAGTTGTTCACCCCTTCGCGAAGCTGCTGCACATAGGCGTGCTGGTCGGTCGACCCCTTGTTACCGTAGACCGAGATCCCTTGATTCACCACACTGCCATTAAGATCGAGCTCCTTGCCGATCGACTCCATGATCAGCTGCTGCAGATAGCGGGAGAAGAGTAGCAGCCGGTCCTTGTACGGGAGCACCACCATATCCTTTTCGCCCCGGCCGTTGGTGGCATAATGCCACATCAGCGCCAGCAGCGCCGCCGGGTTGTTCCGGGTTTCTCCGCGCCGGGTCAGCTCGTCGCAGACCTGTGCACCTTTGAGCAGCGCATCGATATCGATACCCTGCAGGGCTGCCGGCAGCAGTCCAACCGCGGAGGTAACCGAGGTGCGGCCGCCGACCCAGTCCCACATCGGAAAGCGCGCCAGCCAGCCGCCTGCGACAGCGGCCTTGTCGAGTTCGCTCCCGGCCCCGGTCACGGCAACCGCCTGTTTCGGAAAATCCAGCCCCGCGGCCTTGAACGCTGCCTGGGCTTCCAGCATGCCGTTTCTGGTCTCCTTGGTGCCGCCGCTCTTGGATATGACCACCACCAGGGTTTCTGCAAGCCCAGGACCGATCTCGGCCAGCACCTTGTCAATCCCGTCCGGATCGGTATTGTCGAAGAAATAAGGCTTCAACCGGTCGGATGACCCTCCCAGGGCATCGGCAACGAACTGCGGCCCCAGGGCGGAACCGCCGATCCCGATCACCAGAACCCTGGTGAACACGCGTCTCGCCGGCGGGGCAATTTCGCCGCTATGAATAGCAGCGCTAAATTCCTTGATCGCCCGGACGCTGAACTCGATCTCGGCGCTAATACCGCTATCCGGTGCCAGTGCCGGGTTCCTGAGCCAGTAATGTCCGACCATCCTGTTCTCATCGGGGTTTGCTATTGCGCCGCCTTCCAGCGCTGCCATCGCGCTGAATGCGGCCTGCGCGGCAGGCTCCATTGCGGCAAAGAAACCGTCGCCAAACCCCATCCCGCTGATATCGATCAACAGTCCGGCTTTAGGGCAATCGCACAGATATTTCTGATATCGCTCCCAATTAGATGACATGACCCCTCCGTGGTATTCGCCCATAAAATTGCTCCAGTAACAAATCCGCTCATTTACAGCAGATCACACCTTGGCTGACAATATCTGCCATCAACCGGAACTCCCCTGCCAGGTCGACAACCCGCACGTACTCGGCAAACCCGGCATCATCGGGGAGCAGATCGGCCAGGCGGTTGGGAAGCTTTGCCAGCAGCTGTTCGTTGGTCATGCACCCCTTCTCCTCGGGATACACGGCGACGTAGAAAATCCCCGATTCGACCAGATCCTGGAAGAAGTGCGACCCGAACGAGAGTTCCGGGGCAAGGCTCCCGGCAGAGAATGACAGCTCGGCAAGGGCCGCCATCCGGTCGATCTCGGCAAACCGGACCGGGACACCCATCTCCGGCGTCGTGGTCCCGAGCCGTCCGGGGGCCATCAACAGCGTCGGCAGCTCCTCGCGCGACGGGGCCAACCGGTTGAGACGGCCGACGATCCGGGCGATCTCATAACGCTCATTTAGCGGCAAGGCCAGGAATGCACCGCTCGGGATATGAATGACCCTGCGAATCGGCATATGGATGCTGCCACCCAGGAAATGCCCATGGGACCGGAAAAGCACCGCATCTTCAGGCAGGTCGCCAGGGATCTCGACCCTTCGCACCTGAACGCCCCTGGTCTGCAGCGGCCGGCACTGGACCAGGTTGATCCGCAGCCCGCCGCTCCAGGACGAGGTCGCAGTGAACTCCACGTCCACCGGGTAATCATAGGCCCGTTCCAGGGTGGCCAGGAGCCGCCCCATGATTTCCGGGAAATCCTGCCCGCTAAGGAGCCGATCAAAGGTCAGTCCTTTTTCGACCCCGCTCCCGCCACGCCGCGGCAGCGTGGTGCCGTACGACCGGTACACCTCAGGCAGCGGCACCCCTTCCGCCAGCAGGGTGGCGATCGGCATGGTCCGGCACTCGTTCTCCTCGATGTCCAGCAGGTCGATCTGGCGCTGGCTGAACCGCTGGCAGCTCTCCGGGGTGCCGAACGGCACCATGGCCGGATGATCCAGCGATACGATCCGGGTATAATCGCCCGCTACCCGCGCAGTGGCACGGGTTCCCAGGCCAAACACCAGCCGCAGCATCCCGGCGTGCGGGTCCACGGACTCGTCCCAGACAAAGGTATTGTACGACAGGCCGACTCCGGCGATCTCCGGGAAGAAGTACCGGCCATGGTAGGCCCCGGCAACCCGCTGCACCAGGAGCGCCATTTGCTCCTCCTGTTGGTCCAGTCCCCGCTGCAGCCGGTACTGCAGGGCATCTTCGCTCATGGTGCTGGCATAGGCCAGCCGTACTGCCTCTTCGAACTGGCAGTAACGCTCTTCCGGCGTCCCCTGGTTTACGCAGAAGAAGCTGCCGTACTTGCCGGCAAAGGCATTGCCGAAACCGTCCTCCTGCAGGCTGCTGAGCCGCACGATGATCGGGTACTGGCCGAAATATTCCAGCAGTTTCTGGAACTCCTCGCAGATTCCAGTCGGGAATGAACCGAGCAGCAGGAGCTTGCGCAGCTTGGCCGCCCCTTCCAGGTACCCCTCCGGGCTCTTGTGCTCCATGAACACCTTCCACCAGCCGTTATGGACCAGATAAGTGTGGAACAGGTCCGAGCCGATGAAAAACGAATCATGGGGTTCCAGCACGCCGGTCCAGTCGAACTCCTGGTCCCGCTCCAGGATGGCCCTGGCAACCACCATCCCTGCGGCCTTGCCGCCGATGTACCCGGTGCCGATCATCCGTTCCTTGATCCAGAGGAAATCCTCCAGGGTGACATGGCGCCGCGCCAGCGCCAGCATCCGCTTATCCGAGCCGAACAGCAACCGGCACAGGTTGTCCACCATCACCTGTCGGCTCCGGTCGCTCCCCTTGCCGCGCGCCAGCTTCCTGGCCTTCATGAACAGCCATTCCCAATGGTCGATATGCGGCACCGCCTTTTCCGCCCTGGTGCCGTGCAGCCCGATGAACAGGTTGGAAGCGTCGCAGCTCGCCTTGACCGGCTCGAAGCGGTCGCCCTGGTGGCGATGCGGCAGGAACATGGTCGGGGAAAAACGCCGCCAGACCTTGAGCGGGTGCAGGATCGACTTCCCCTCGAACCGATGCAGATCGAGCAGCAGCTGGGTGGTGGAGCGGATCCGGGCAATGGTCGTAAAAGGATGGGTCCCCCGGATCAGGGGGAAATATGCGACAGTGTCCAGCTCAAACAGGTAGGGGCAGGTGACGGAAAAGAAATTGCCGATCATGGCATCGGTGGCCCAGGCATCGAGCAGGCTCGACAGGCAGTCGAAGAGGTAAAAGACCTCCCGCCCCTCCTGGCCGATGATTTCATGAAGCTTGACGGTAAACGACTCGAATCCGCGCAGGGCGTCAAGGTTGTGAACCTTGACCATTGCCGGGTCTTCAACCAGCGGTTCGTGGCCGGCAAAGCGGATATAAACGACCCGCCGGCCGGAAGCAAGGGCTGAGGAGACAAACGGCCGGGCATAGTCGTGAAAATCTTCAATCCTGTCGACGCGCCAGACAACATTGTCCCCGAGCCGCAGCCCGCCAAGCACCGAATCCAGACCGGGTAAGCCGCTCGTGACGAACCCGGCGGGCTGCTCCAGGTTCAGTCCGGGAATGACCGGTTCCGGCTCACGCGGTTCCGCGCGGTAACAGGCCAGCTCCTGGCTGACGATGTCGGCCAGCAGGGTAAACCGTTCCGGCAGATCCACAATCCGGATCACCCCCGCAAACCGGGCATCGTCCGGCAGCAGTTCTTCCAGCCGGTTCGGCAGCGCTGCCAGCAGCCTGTCGTTCAGGAAGCAACCTCTGCGTTCCGGGTGCAGGGCAACATAGAAGATCCCCGACTCCACCAGGTCCTGGAAGAAATGGGAACCGAACGAAAGCTCGGGCATCAGGCCACCGGCCGAAAAAGCGACTTCAGCCAGCACGCTCACGCTATTGAACTCGGCAAACCTTACCGGAACACCGAGCGACGGGGTTGTGGTCCCCCATCGCCCCGGCCCCATCAGCAGGGTCGGCAGCTCTTCGCGCGACGGGATCATCCGGTTGAGGCGGCCGATGATCCGTGCCAGCTCATACTTGTCGGAAAGGGTCAGGCTGGTGTACCGTTCGGGATCGACCGAGATCACCCGCTGCAGCGGCTGCACGATACTCCCTCCCATGAAGCTTCCCCGTGACCGGAACAGCGACTCCTCATCGGGCCGGGGCGGTATCTCCACCCGCATCGACTGCACGCCGCGGGTCTGGAGGGGGCGGCACTGGACGATATTGATCTCCAGGTTGCGCTCATCGATGAAGTTGCCGGTAAATTCGACATCCACCGGGTAGCCGTAGGCATTTTCCAGGGTTGCCAGCAGCCGGCGCATGGTCTCGCTGAAACCGGTCCTGGTGAGGAGCCGCTCAAACGTCACGATCAGGCCTGAGACGTCCCGGTTGCCGAACAACTCCAGCGGCAAACGGTGCTCCTGGCCAAGGAGTTCCCGCAGGGAGATGGTGCGGATATCGTTGGCAGCAATATCCAGGAGATCGACGTCCCGCTGGGTAAACCGCCGCAAGTCTTCCTGGTCCCCCATCGGCAGCAGCATCGGCTGGTCAAGGGAGACGATCCGCGGATAATCCCCCTCGACGCGGTCTACGGCCCTGGTGCCGAGCCCGACGACCATCCGGAGCATCCCGGCGGTCGGGTCGATCGATGGGTTCCAGACAAAGGTGTTGTAAGAGATGCCGACCCCGGCAAAGGCCGGGAAAAAATAGTCCCCCTGCCGCCTTCCGGACACCCGCTGCACCAGGATCGCCATCCGCTCTTCCCGGCTGGCCAGGCCGCGACGCAAGCGGTACTGCAGCGCCTCATCGCTCACGGTGCTGAGGTAGATCCTCCGCACGGCTGCCTCGAACTGCCGCAACCGCTGTTCCAGCGGCCCCTGGTTGACGCAGAAAAAACTGTCATACTTGCCGGCAAAGGCGTTGCCGAAGCCGTCTTCCATAAGGCTTGATGAACGGGCAATGATCGGGAACTGGCCGTAATGATCCAGCATCTTGCGGAATTCAGCGCGGATCGCCGGCGGGAACTCCCCTTCAGGGAACAGCTCGCGCAGCCGGGAGGCGCTGCTCAGATACCCCTCTTCACTCCGCTGCTCGCGCATGATATCGAGCCAGCCGTTGTGCTCGACAAAGGCGTCAAAGACCGAGGTCCCGACGAAAAAGGAGTCATGCGGCTCCAGCATCTGTTCCCAGCCGCCGTCCCGGTCGGCCTTGAGGATGGCGCGCGCCAGCAGCATGCCAACCGCCTTGCCGCCGATGAAGCCGCTGCCGATCAGGCGGCGTCTGATCGACTGCAGCTCTTCAACGGAGAAATATCGGCGGACCAAGGCCAGCATCCGTTCCTCGCGCCCCATGAACTGGGCGCAGAGGGCATCTTTGGTCGGATTTGCAGAGGTGTCGGATTTCACGGAGGCTCTTTCAAATTTTCATTGTATTTAGAGGCGGTTCGCGAACCGCCCCTACGGCTTCAGAAACAGGTCTACCCGGTATCCTGCGTTCTCGGCCCGTTTCACCAGCGCTGCGGCGCCCTTGTGCACCGCTTTTTCTCTTGCCGCGGAGACCTTGCCGCTCCTGGCAAGGCCGGCCTCGTTGACGAGCGTGGCCAGTTCAAGCCAGGCGACCAGAAGTTCCCACCGTTCCTTCACGAACCATTCATGCGGCCCGCTGCTATGGCGGCCGATAAAGGGTGCGACATTCCGGTCAACGAGGAGGTCTAACAGCCACTCCTCCTGCTCCTTCAGAGGCAGAGCCAGCAGCTCCTGCCAGTGAAGCATGGCTTTGAACAGGCGGATGATGCTCACCACATCCAAGGTTGCCAGCGGGTCATCCACACCGCCACCCTCGGCATAGAGCTCATCGCGGATCGGCCGGACCAGCCCGAACCGCTCCACCAGTTCGGTGGTCACGGCTGCCGGCTCATCCCCCTGCTCCAGCTCGCCGGTGCGGTGCAGGCAGAGCCAGGCAAAGGCCAGCAGTCGCGCCGTATACCCGTTAACAGGATGCGTCGCTGTTTTTTCCCCGCTAAGGCTTTCCAGGTACAGAAGCTCTTTGGAAACGGCCGTGACAATCGGCTCCGGAGCGCCGGTCAGCCCGGCCAAAGCGGCCAGCTCGCCGAGGAACCGGGCAAGATCGTCACCAAATGCGTCCCGGATCTTTTCCAGGCTTTTTGCGTCCAGCTCACGGAAATCTCCGGAGAGCAGACCGGCATGCCGGTCGAGGATGTCTTCCAGGGTGTCAAGCAACGGGGCAAACCTGACCAGCTTCACCTCTTCGTCAATGCTCTCAACCGGCCGCCCCTGCAGCTGGTGGCAGAGAGTGCCCCAGGTGCCGTATTCGTCGTCCCATATCTCCCGGAAATCCATGAACGCGTGGTATTCGTACGCCTCCATCTCCACGAACAGCCCCTCATTGCAGAGTTCACGGCCGTTGCGGATATATTCGAGACCGGAAGCATAGTCTTTGAAGATGTAATAATGCCGGCCATCCCCCTTGAACCCGAGCGAGTCGCCGAGCAAGGTCTGGCGGAGAGCCATCTCCTCGCCGTTGCCGGTCCTGACCGCAAAAGAGGTGGAACTCCGGAGCCACCCGGATGTCGAGGCAAACCGGTTCTGATAGACAATGATCGCCCGATGGCCGCCGGCCCGGTTGGAGTAGGCGAAGACATCCTCGTTGACCTGATCGCCAACCCAGAAATCGTAGAACACGAAATTGTCGGCGCCGGAGAACAGCCAGCGGCGGCACATGAGCGGGAAGATCCGCCGTTCGTGCTCCCGCACCAGGTGCTCATCCACCGGCTCGTCCCAGTAGGCCCGCTTGTATTCCATCCCGTATTTCTCGTGGAACCCTTCCACCTGGCCGTGCCCCAGCATCGGCAGGCCCGGCATGGTAACCAGCAGGACGCAGGCGCCGAAATACTTGTTCTCCTTGCCGAACTGCTCCACTGCCGTCTTTTCGTCCGGGTTGTTCATGAAGTTCACGAAGCGCTGCAGAACCTGGGGATTGAACTCGAGCACGTTCTTCACGGTCTGGCGGTACTTGGCGTTCTCCTCCATCTTCAGCATGTTCATGAAGGCGCTGTTGTAGACCCGGTGCATACCCAAGGTCCGGACGAAGTACCCCTCCATGAGCCAGAACGCCTCTGCCAGGAGCAGCGTGTCGGACGCCTCGACCGCCACGCGGTCCACCACCTGGCGCCAGAACTCCTCGGGCATGGCGCTATCGAACTGCTCCCTGCTCATGCCGTGCTCGGACCGCGACGCCACGCCGCCGTGCCCCGGTTGCGGGAACCAGAGCCGTTGGTAATGCTTCTTGGACAGGGTCATGGCCGCGTCGAAACGGATGATCGGGAACATCCGCGCCACATGGAGGATGGTCCCGGCAGCGGCCTCGCGCACCTCGGGATTCAGGTAATTGAGCTGGGCCGTGTCGTTCCAGGGGGTGCTGGTGCCGTCGTTGCCGTGATATATGTAACGTGTCCGGCCGTCCCGATGGTCGTAATACTTGAAGACCACGGCGGCATCGCGCCTTTCCCAGTAGCCGTCCTCGATATGCAGGCTGATCTCGGGCGACGAGGAGAGGTCAGGACCGGTGAAGGAATAGCCCGGATACGGCGGGTAATCGAGCTGCACGAACCAGTCCGGGTGCTCGATGGTCCATTTGGAGTAAATGCCGGTGTGGTTCGGAACCATGTCGCTGGCAAGCCTGATCCCCCGTTTCAGCGCCCGCTCCTTCAGGTTCCAGAGCGCCGGCTCGCCGCCGAGATCAAGGGCAATGGTGTAGTCGAAGAGCGAATAGGCCGAGGAGATGGCATCCGGATTGCCGCAGAGCTGCTTGATCCGCTGGGAAGCGGGCGACCGCTCCCAGATCCCGATCAGCCAGAGCCCGGTGACTCCCCAACGGGCCAGGCGGTCAAGTTCTGCGTCCGGTATCCGGTCGAGTGTCCTGATCTCTTCGCCGTACTGCCGCGAGAGCTGCCCCAGCCAGACATAGACCATCTTGGCCAGCAGCACCACGTTCGGCATCCAGTCGGTGTCGGCGGAAAACCGCTCCGGCTCCGGGTAATAATCGTTAACACCGCTCCCCTTGCCGAACTCCAGGACATCGATCCCGCCCGGCTCGCCACGGGGGGCGAAAACGCGGCTCTCCTGCTCCACGACCGCAAAGGCGGTCTGGATCTCAAGCAGGATATCCTCCGGGAGTACGGCCCGCCACTCTCTGCGGATGAACTCCAGCTGATCATACAAGGAGTCAGGCGCCTCCCTGAGCGGCAGCCGCAGCAGTTCCGCCAGAGAGATATCAAACGGCGCCACGGCCGGTGATTTTTCGAGTTCCCGCTCAATGCCGGCGCAGGCCTGCCGGTAACGGCTGGTAGCCGCCAGTTCGGTGTCGTCCAGGATCTCCCGGAAGCTGTCCAGAGCCCGGTTATCGGCCGCCAGACGGATCAGCAGCAGCTCCCGGAACAGCTCATACCGGCGCAGACCTAGCTCGTCAACCCCGATCCATGCCTTGAAATCCGGGGTGTCGCCGGAAAGAACGGCGCCAGGCGGGAATACCGCGCCGAAACGTTCCGCAAGCGCTGCAAATTCGGGTGATCCGAACGGAAAGCCGCTCCGTTCGAGCACTGCCGCCAGCACCCCCGGCTCCTGCTCGCAAAAATAACGGTCGCACAGAATCCGGTAGATCCTGGTCAACAGGGCATAGAGGTTCAGCATACCGGCCTGGACCGGCGGCTTCTGTCGTCCCGGCCTTACCGAGACACGCAGGGCGAGCTCCCGGAAAAACATCACCAGCGGCAACTGGCCGAGGCGGATTTTTTCCGACACCTCCGCCAGACCCATGGTGAGCCAGGAAGCGCTGTTTACCTGGATTTCAAAGGGAAAGTATTTGGTCCGGCTATTATCTGGGGGCATCTGGGTCCTCTGGAATGATTGCGCTGATTCGCGGCATTTGCAGGCTATTACTGGATTATGCCACAGTTACGGGCATTCACAACCTTTTCTTGTTTCACAAATTCTCAGCAAACCGGACACACGCCTGTAACAATCTGCTGATAATCTGTTACCATTTCTCCAGAGGTGCCGGAACAGATGAAAATTCTCATAATCGAAGACGAACGCGACCTGGCCGGGCTGATTGCCTTCAACCTGGAAAAGGAAGGGTATCGGACGGCTGTGGCGACTGACGGCAGAAGCGGCCTTGATCGGGTCTTCAGCGAAAAGCCGGACCTGGTCATACTCGATCTCATGTTGCCGGAAATCAGCGGCATCGAGATCTGCAGGGCAATCCGCAGAAATGAGCGCTGCGCAACCATTCCGGTCCTGATGGTCACTGCCAAAGGGGAAGAGATCGACAAGGTGGTCGGCTTCGAGGTCGGCGCCGACGATTATCTGGTCAAGCCGTTTTCGACCCGGGAACTGCTTCTCAGGGTCAAGGCGATCCTCAGGAGAAGCAGCAATGAAAAACCCGAAGCAAAGGTATTCCGGGCCGGACCGGTTTCAATCGACACCGAATCGCACAAGGTAATGTCCGGCGGCCGGGAGATAACGCTGACCATCACCGAATTCAAACTGCTGCTGACGCTGATGGAGAGGATCGGCAGGATGCAGAGCCGCGAACAGCTCTTGAGCACTGTCTGGGGATACAGCAGTGACGCCGACACCAGGACCGTAGATACCCACATAACCCGCCTGCGCAGCAAACTCGGCACGGCCGGCGACCTGATCAAGACCATCCGCGGATTCGGCTACCGGATGGAGGTTGAATGAAATTCTCTATCCGCTGGAAGATCTTCGCTGCATTCATCCTGCTGACCGCGGCAATGGGAGGCGTGCTGTATGCCTACCTGGTGCCGATCCTGGAACGCCACCTGGTTGTAGACCTGTCGGAGCATCTGTTCAGCCAGGCAGGGATTGCTGCCCTGGCCGTAAACCGGGAGTCCGGGGAGCTGAACCGGTATGCCCCACGGCTCGCTGCCGAAATCGGCAGGCAAAGCAAGGCAAGGGTTACGATCATTGCGCCTGACGGCAGGGTTGCCGGGGATTCCGAAGTCCCGCCCGAAAAACTCGCGGATCTGGAGAATCATAAAGACCGGCCCGAGGTCATCCAGGCATTACAGCAAGGGCGGGGGAGTTCAATACGCTACTCGACCACCCTCCGCTCGGAAATGCTCTATGTCGCGGCACCGATCAACCTCGGGGGAACAGGAACCGGGACCATCAGGCTGGCGCTGCCGCTCAACTCGGTCGACCAGCTGAAGCTCAAGCTCCACTCCACCCTTGCCGTGGCGATCCTGATCGCCGCCCTGATCGCTCTGGCCCTGAGTTCCATCCTCTCCCAGCTCGTCTACCGCCCCATGCGCCAGATATCCCAACTTGCCGCTGAGATCGGTTCGGGCAACCTGTCGCGACGGATCCAGATAAGGCGGGACGACGAATTCGGAGGTTTGGCCAGGGTCATGAACGACATGGCGGAACGGCTGCAGGAGCAGATTCACAGCCTCGCCACCGAGCGGAACCGACTCGATGCCATCCTCCGCTGCATGGGGGAAGGGGTGATGGTCACTGACAACGAAGGGATCATGACCCTGGCCAACCCTGCCTTCTGCGCCCTGTTTGACGTGCAGGAGGAGATCCCGGGCCGGCCGCTCATGGAAATATCGCGTCACCCCGGCCTGCACGACTCGTTCCGGGCATGCCTGCAGAAGAAAAGCGAGCATATCCAGGAGATAACCATCGAGATTCCGGCGGAAAAAATCGTCCTCACCCACTGGGTGCCACTGCTCGATGGCGACAGGGTCAGCGGCGTGGTCGCGGTCTTTCACGATATTACCGAGCTGAAACGGCTGGAAAAGATCAGGAAGGACTTTGTCGCCAATGTCTCCCATGAACTACGTACGCCGGTAACCGTGATCAGGGGTTATGCCGAGACCCTGCTCGGCGGGCTGCTGGCCGAAGACCCGGAACGCTCGCAGCAGTTCCTGTCGGTCATCCTGAACCACTCCGAACGGCTTACCGCCCTGATCTCCGACCTGCTCAGCCTGTCGGAGATGGAATCGGGCAATTTCAACCTGAAACTCGGGCCGGTGGCCCTAGTGACAACAATCCGGCATGCCGCCGAACTCCTGGAAATGGGCAGCAATGAAAAAGGGGTTGCCTTGAAATTGGGGGAGATCCCGGAGCGAACAACCGTGCTTGCCGATCAGAGACGGATCGAGCAGGTGTTTTTCAACCTGCTCGACAACGGCATCAAATACACCCCGGCAGGGGGCGAGGTGAACATCGGCGTCGCCAGCAGCGGCGCCGACGTCACAATTTCCATCAGCGATACCGGGCCGGGGATCCCTCTCCAGAGCCTGCCCCGGATCTTCGAGCGGTTCTACCGGGTGGATACTGCCCGCAGCCGCGAACTGGGCGGCACCGGCCTCGGTCTGGCGATAGTCAAGCATATCGTGCAGCTTCACGGCGGCAGCATCAGCGTGGACAGCCCGCCTGGAAAAGGGGCGATCTTCAGGGTCACGTTGAAAAAACCGTAACTTCCCGTTACCTCCACCCCGGCGGCACGGCATTCAGCCAGCCAAGCCTTGCCAGCAGCGCCATTAATTCACGATCAAGCGGTGCGGTCAACTCGACCGGAACGCCGGTGACCGGATGCGGAAATGTCAGTTCAGCGGCATGAAGCAGGAGCCGGTGCATGCCGAACTCCTCCCTGAAGAACCGGTTGTGCCGCCCCTCGCCGTAGCGGGTGTCGCCGATGATCGGGTGAAAGATATGCTTGAAGTGCCGCCGCAGCTGGTGGCGGCGCCCGGTACGGGGCGACAGCGCGACCAGCGAGTAGCGTGAGGTGTCATAGCGGCCGACCGCCGACTGGAGTTCGATCCGGGCCAGGGTTCTGAAATCGGTCACTGCCGCCTGCCCTTCCTTCTCAATCCCGGTATAGATATGGTCATGCTTGTCCTGATCCTCAACCAGCGGATAATCGATGGTCCCATCATCCGGCGCATAGCCGCGCACCACTGCCAGGTATGACTTCTGCACCGCTCCGGCAGTAAAACTTTCCACGAGAGTTCGAGCGATTTCAGGGGAAAAGGCGAACAAAAGGACGCCGGAGGTCGGCTTGTCGAGCCGGTGGATCGGGTAGACCCTGCGCCCGGTCTGATTGCGGACCGTCTGCAGTGCGAACCGGGTTTCATGCCGGTCGATCGGGCTCCGGTGCACCAGCAGACCGGACGGCTTGTTCACCGCAACCAGGTAATCGTCCTGAAAGAGGATGGGCAAAGCTTTGTCGTTTTGATCGGGGACTGCAACCGGTGGAGAAAGTGCCTGACTTGATTCCATGAGGCGGAGAGTAACAGGTAAGCTCATTAGTTGCAACCTAGCCAGTGTCAAATCGCAACATAGCGGAATCCCATCAGCTTACTGCATGTAACAAAAGCCCCCTGCCGCCGGTATTGAGGCGACAGGGGGCTTGATCCGCACATACTGAATCGATTACATCCTGAACTGGGCGACGATCCGCTTCAACTCCTCTGCCATACCGGCAAGCTGGCCTGCGGCTCCGGCCGTGTCGTTGGCATTGTGCGACGCGCTGCTGACAGCGTCGGTTATTTCATGCATGCTCTTGCTGATCTCATTGGTGGTTGCGCTCTGCTCTTCGGCAGCGGTTGCGATCTGGTTGATCTGGCTGGTCACGTCGGCTATCTGCGCAAGGATCTCCTGCAACGCGATACCTGAACGGGAGGCGTCCTCTGTTCCCCGTTCGACCTCCTTGACCCCCTCCTCCATGGCCCCCACTGCTGACCTGGTTTCCACCTGGATGGTCTTGATCATCTCGCCGATCTCGCGGGTCGCCTTGGTGGTACGTTCGGCGAGCGCACGCACCTCGTCGGCGACTACGGCAAAACCGCGACCCTGCTCACCGGCGCGGGCAGCCTCGATCGCTGCGTTCAGCGCCAGCAGGTTGGTCTGATCGGCGATATCTTCGATTGTGCCGACGATATTGCCGATCTGTTCCGAACGGGTGCCGAGCGATTCCACGGTCTTGGCGCTCTGCTGGACCTTGTCGGCGATCCGCTGAATGCTCTGCACGGCATGGCTGACCACTTCGGAACCGCTGCGGGCGGTGTCGGTGGCACGGTTGGATATTTCAACGGTGCGGATGCAGTTCTGGGCGATTTCCGCCGAGGTGGCGGCCATCTCCTCGCAGGCAATGGCAATGGAGGTCGCCTGGGTGGCAGCCTTCTCCGTGCCAAGGGCAATGGTTTCCGAATTACTGTTGAGACGGTCGGCGGATGAGGCGACCTCCACCGAGTTCTGGTTGATGCGCACAACAATCTCCTTGAGGTTGTCGAGGAAATTGTTGAAGGAATTGGCCAGGGAGCCGGTTTCGTCGTCACGCTCCACCTGAAGCCTGCGGGTCAGATCGCCACCGCCGCTCGCCATCTCTTCCAGACTCTTGTCAACATAACCCAGGGTACGGGTTATGCCCCGGCTTATGAAGTAGCAAAGCAGAAGCATGAACATGGCAAAAGAGATGTTAAGACCTACCAGCAGCCACTTGACGGTATTGACATCCCGCTTGACATCGTCAATATAGATGCCGCTGCCGAGCACCCATCCCCAGGGGGCGTATTTCTGAACATAGGAGAGCTTGGTATACAGTTCAGCGGTCGTGCCCCCGCCCTCCTTGGGCTTGGGCCATTCGTAGTTCACAAACCCGTGATCCGCGCGATCCACCACCTCGTTGAAGGAGACAAAGAGGTTCTTGTTATCCAGTTTTCTGGTTTCCCCGGCCAGACCGTCGATCGATTTCGTGGCCTTGTTGAATTTGGCGTCATCAAGCACCTTGCCGTTCAGCGCCGGAATCGTCGGATGCATGATCATCTTGGGCACCGGTTTGCCGAGATCGTTGATCCAGACATACTCCTTCTTTTCATAGCGCAGCTTCGATATCTGTTCGGCAGCCTCCTTCTGCGCCTGCTCAAGCGGAAGTGCGCCCGCCTTGACCTTGGCATCGTAGAACTCGACAATACCGACAGCCATCTCGACAATGTGGCGGGTGGCGTCCTGTTTTTCCCTGTTGATACGTTTTTCGATCAACGGCAGCAGATAGGCGAACAGGCCTATCATCATCATGATGACGCTGATGACCGAAATCGTCATGATCTTGTACTGAATCCGCCAGTTCCTGAACCTCGTGAACCCCATGATCCCCTCCTTCTCTTGATTCATGTATTCGAGACGCTACCCGAACATCTCCCTCAGCTTGGCCGCAATCCGCTCTATCGGCAGGACAAAATCGATGCTTCCGGTTTCCGCCGCGGCCTTCGGCATGCCGTAAATAACGCTGGTTTTCTGGTCTTGGGCAATGGTGACGCTGCCGCATTTTTTCATGTGCACAATGCCGTCAGCACCGTCACGCCCCATCCCGGTAAGTATTACCCCAACCATTTTGCCCCCTCTTCCGGGGGTGACACTGAGCATGCTCACATCGATGGACGGGCATACGGAATTGACCCGTTCCCCTGCCGCCAGGTGGATTTTCTGGTTGTTGACTAGATAAAGATGCACCCCTCCGGGCGCCAGCAACACCTTGCCATGCTGGAGCGAGTCCCCTTCTTGTGCCAGGCTGACCGGCATGACCGAAACCCTTTGCAACGAGGTTACAAACGATTTGTCAACCAGTGGCGTTATATGCTGCACAATAACAACCGCGGCGTTCAGGACCGGGAGCCTGGGGAAGAGCACTTCCAGAACCTTGAGACCGCCGGTGGACGAGCCTATCATGAGAAGATTGAGGTGTGACATCTATTGGCCCTCACTCCCCATCTGCTCAAAGCAATCGAGATAAGAGCGTATTGAAGCAATGAATT
The DNA here is from genome assembly GCF_000813145.1 of Geobacter sp. OR-1. Classification (GTDB taxonomy): domain Bacteria; phylum Desulfobacterota; class Desulfuromonadia; order Geobacterales; family DSM-12255; genus Geoanaerobacter. Next base: position 77,140 of record NZ_BAZF01000004.1, read on the forward strand.
CATATGGCTCGAACGGTTTGGTGATGTAGTCGATTACCAGCTCCTGGAGCCCATCCATCTGTTCGTCAGGGGTATCCAAGGCAGTCAGCATGGAAATGATGTTGCCGGCAAGGAGCCCTTCGCTTTTCATCTCCCGAATGGTTTCCCAGCCATTTTTACCCGGCATCATAACATCCATGAGGATGACCCCCCGGAAACCCTGCCGCAGAAACTGCAGGCATTCATCGCCGCTTGCGGCGGATAGAAGGGCGATCCCTTGGATGTCGAGAAGTTCCCGTACTGTTTTGCGTATGTAAGGCTCGTCGTCCACTATCATCACTTTTTCCGGAAAGCTGTGTAATTCCATTATTCCCCCCTGAACTGAGCGTAAACTTAATAGTGGCGCCCATACCCTTACCCGGGCTCTCAGCCCAGATACGCCCCCCATGATTGATGACGATCTGGCGGCAGATGGCCAGGCCAAGCCCGGATGAACGCAGTTCGTGACGCGAAGGATCGCCCTTGTAAAATTCGTCGAATATCTGCAGGCGCTCTTCATCGTTGAGCCCCATGCCTTCGTCCTGCACGGACACACAGACCAGAGGGCCTTCCGCTTCTGCGGCAATGGTCAGGCTTGACCCTTTGGGAGCGAACTGCATCACATTCTGCACCAGCAAAGAGAAGACTTCCTGGATCTCCGAGCGGTCCGAATGCACGGTTATATCCCGCGGTATGCGGTTTATCACCTTCAGCTCATGCTGATGCACCGGCTCGTCCATTAAGGAGAAAAAGTCATCCACTGCGGAAGCCAGTTGGAAATCGGAAAGATTCAACTTGAAACTGGTCGGCTTGAACCTTTTGGCCAGCTGCATGGAGTTGGCAACCAGTTCACGGATATGCTGCACATTGGCGATGCAGGTCTCCAGCCACTGCCGCTGTTTTTCATCAACCGCCCGTGCAAGTGCCAGGGGAAGAAGCCCGACGAGCGGCGTCAGGGGTGTTTTCAGGTCATGCCCCAAACGGCGGATGAACAGGTCCTTCTGCTTCAGGAGCTCTTCAACCGCCTGCTGCGCTTTCAACTTTTCGCTCACGTTCTGGGTTGTGCCGACAATGGTCAATGGTTTTCCTGCCTGATCGGCAATCACCGTGCCTCTGCTGCAGAAAATTCTCTGCTCGGAATCATTGGCCAGGCGATAATGCACCTCATAGGGGTGCAGCTCGTTGATTGCCCGGAACATGGCATATTTCACCGTTTCAACATCATCGGGATGAACAAGCCGGTAGAACTCGTCCAGGCCAGGCGCCGTTGCACGAGGGGTCAAGCCGAACATCCGGTATCGGTGTTCGGACCAGTATCCTTTGCCGGTCCGGATGTCACGCTCCCAGCTCCCGATCTCGGCAAGCCGTTGGGCATCATCCAGATTTTTCTTCGCCATTGCCAGTTCCGCCTGGTAATGGAGCATTATGGTAATAAGAGCGATGAAAGAGAGCACCAGCCCGCAAACAATGGCGATAAGCCAGTGGCTTTCGCCGATGAAATGGGTAGTGGCTACCAACAGCGCGACAATACCGCCCATGATGGCAGTCAATAGGAGCAGCGGAACTTTAATTGACAGTGACCGTTTCATTTGCAGTTGCCCATGACCGATTCTGCAGCATTGTGGTTACCCGCTTAAGAAATTGTTCCACTGTAAACGGTTTTGACAGGAAATTGATTTCATTCCCCAAAGGTTTGCCCTGATCGAGAATATCGCTGGTGTAGCCGGATACGAACAGAACCGGGAGTTCAACATGGGCCCGGCTGATTATTTCATACAGCTCCCTGCCGTTCATCTCCGGCATGATTACATCCGACACCAGGAGATCGATCTGGTTTTCCGGTATGGCAGCCAAGCTGACGGCATCTGCGGGTGACTCTGCCTCCAGCACCAGAAAGCCGTTGTTTTCCAGTATCTCCCCCATCATTTTACGCACAACTACGTTATCTTCCACCAGAAGGATTGTTTTGCGCCCGGACAGCAATGATTCCGGGGGATGGGCTGATGCAGGGGGAAGCGGAGTGACGCCGGAAACTTCACCAGTGAATTCCGGCAGGTAGATTATGAATGCCGAACCGTCTCCCTCTTTGCTGGATACCTTTATATAGCCGTTATGCTGCTTGATGATGCCGTACACCGTTGCCAGACCGAGCCCGGTGCCGTGGCCGAGAGACTTTGTTGTGAAAAACGGTTCGAACACATGTTTGATCAGTTCATCGGACATGCCGCACCCGGTATCGGAGAAGGCAAAGAGAATATGACGGCCGCTGTGCATACCGGGATGAAGCCTTGTGTATTCATCGTCCAGCAATACATGGCCGGTTTCGATCCTGATGTCGCCTTTGCCTTCAATGGCGTCCTGGGCGTTTATCACCAGGTTCAGGAGGACCTGCTCGATCTGGCCGCGATCAACGGAGACCATGGCATGGGGCTCGGCAAGGCTTAAGGAGATGGCGATATTTTCCCGGATGGTCCGGCGCATGATGTCCTGGAACGATCGGATGATTTCATTCAGGTCCTGGGGCGCCATGACCAGGGTCTGCTTGCGGCCGAAGGAGAGGAGTTTCTGGGTCAGATCCTTTGCCTTGTGCCCGGCCGAAAGGATGCTTTCAGCCTTCCGTTGGTTCCCCTCATCCTTTTCCAGGTTATGGAACAGCATGTCGGCATAGGCGATTATGGGGGTCAGAAGATTGTTGAAATCATGGGCCACTCCGCCTGCCAACTGCCCGACTGCCTCGATCTTCTGCATGTGCAGCAGTTTCGCCTCCAGCTTTTGCCGCGCCTCTTCCTGACGGACCCGGCCAATGGCGATGGCAGCCAGGTGAGCAGCAGCTTCAATCAGGTAAAGATCCTCGGCATCGGGAGACTTTTCTATCTTGTGATAAATGGCAAAAGTGCCCAACAGTTCCTGGTCTGAAGAGATGATCGGCTCGGACCAGCAGGCTTTCAGGCCGGCTTCGCTGGCCGGGGCGAAATTTTTCCAGAACGGATGCCCCTCAATTTTTTCCACTACCACCCTTTTTCTGGTATAGGCCGCCGTGCCGCAGGAGCCGATGCGGGGAGCGATGGGAATGCCGTTAACCGCCTTGTTGTAGGAATCTGGGAGGTTTAGGGCGGAACCATGCCACAACCTTTCGCCAGCCTCGTCGGCCAGCAGTATGGAGCAGAGCGCTCCGGGACATTCCGCTTCCACCATCAGAACGATCTGGTCCAGTATGGTGGTAAGTTCAGCGCCGGTGGCAATACGTTCCAGGAGGTTAAGCCGTGTCTTCAGCTGCTGCTGCTGATCGGAAATCGTCTCCCGGGAGAGGTGCAGATGATCCAGATGCTTGAACAGCATCCGGACCAGGATGATGGCGGCGGCGCTTAACGCGGCGAGCAGGAACACGGTGAGCACGGTACGCCGGTACCAGGCGGACAGCACCTCACCCTTGTCCAGTGATACGACCGCAACTACCGGAAACCGGCTGAGCCTGTGGTATGAAATGATACGTGGCTCGGCGCTGATATCGGATACCTTGGCAAAGGTTCCGACCGGGCTTTGCGGCAGATACCGGGTAAACAGCTGCGTTCCCGTGAAGTTGAATTCATATTCCGTCTTCCCGCCAGGCTCATTCACAATCGGTGCGCCATTTTCTTTTATCAGCCGGATCTTCCCCTTTTTACCCATGCTTTCCTGGGGGAAAAAGTTCTTAAAATACTCCGTATTGAAAGCGATCGCGATCAGATACTCGATGCCGTTGTCCTTATTCCGGATGGGGCGCATCAGGTTGAAGCGCCATTGCGCGGTCAGTCTGCTGAAGAGAGGGTCTGATATGTAGAGTTCCGTCTCCGGGTGTTGCAGAAACTGCCGGAAATATTCCCGATCCGCCACACTCACCTGTTTCGGCGGAAAATAATTGCTGTTTATGAACAACTGGCCGTCCTTGTTGACGAGAAACACCATGCCAATCTGCGGCGCACCCAGGGAATATTGCGTGATGATATCGAACAGCTGCTTCTGATCCATGACGGCAAGCGAAGCATCATTGCCAATCTCGCGAATGATCCCCTTCAAAACCAGGTCCGACTCTGCCAGTGAGCTTTCCGCATGCTCCGCCAATGCCTTGGCGTAGGCAGCCGTAGTGCGCCGGGCCGTTTCCATGGTCTGCCGGTATTCGGCAGTAAAATTCCAGGCGGAAATTGCTGCCACAGCAAAGAGAATTGTGGTAACACCGGCAAAAATTTTCCCTTTGAGATTCTGAATTTGGGGTTCCGGCATCAATCGCTTTCCTGATCCATTTATTCGGTATGTTTAAAATGAAACTCGCAAACGCCTTTTCAGTCAGGTTCCATCCCGGTAGAGGATTATGACGCAGCTTCTTCCCGGCCAAACATTGGTTTATATTCATGCAACTTCTGGGAGACGATGGTGGCCAAGAATACAAACCGGCGCGAACCAACAGCGGTATACAGATATATCAATGGAACTCATCGGGTGTCGGCAGGCTGGACTTGAATATATTTTGCTCCGCAATGAAAAATCGCTACTGCAGGTCATGGTGAGAAAGTTCGCCTCGCAAGGAGATTTTGATGTTTCACCGGATCTTTTCCCGGCTGTAACACAACTGCAACAAAACCCGATTACGATATGATCAACGAAAAGAGACGAAATCATAACGAAAAAGGAGCAATATATGTTCAAAAAGATTGCCGCCATTGCTGCTGCCGGGCTGTTGTCGCTGGCAAGCCTCGCCTCTGCCGAAACCCTGATCAACGGCGCCGGCGCGACCTTTCCCTACCCGCTCTACTCCAAGTGGTTCAGCGAGTACGCCAAGATCGACAAGAGCGTCAAATTCAACTACCAGTCCATCGGCTCCGGCGGTGGCATCAAGCAGATAACGGCCCAGACCGTGGACTTCGGCGCCAGCGACAAGTTCCTCTCCGACAGCGAACTGCAAGGAGCTCCGGGAAAACTGCTTCACATCCCGACGGTCATGGGCGCCGTGGTCGTCACCTACAACCTCCCCGGAGTGCCATCCGGCCTCAAGCTCTCATCCGAAGACGTAGCCGACATCTTCCTCGGCAGGATCACCAAGTGGAACGATCCGAAGATCGCCAACGACAACCCCGGCGTGAAGATCCCGAACAAACCGATCGTGGTCGTACACCGCTCGGATGGCAGCGGCACCACCAGCATCTTCACCGACTACCTGACCAGCGTAAACCAGGAATGGGCCAAGAAGGTCGGCAAGGGACCATCGGTAAAATGGCCGGTCGGCCTGGGTGGCAAGGGTAACGAAGGTGTCGCGGGCCAAGTGAAAAACACCCAGTTCTCCATCGGCTACGTGGAACTGGCCTATGCCGTGGAAAACAAGCTCCCGTACGCCTTCCTCAAGAACAAGGACGGAAAGTTCGTAGAGCCGACCATCAAGTCGATCAGCGCCGCGGCTAGCGGTGCGGCGAAGCGTATGCCGGCCGACTACCGGATCTCGCTGGTCAACCAGCCCGGCAAGGACACCTACCCGGTGGTCGGCTTCACCTGGCTGCTGGTGTACGAGCAGCAGAAGGACAAGGTCAAGGGGCAGAAACTGGTCGAGTTCCTCAACTGGAGCCTGTACAAGGGGCAGAAACTGGCTGGCCCGCTCCTCTATGCGCCGCTCCCGGCAAACGTTGCCAAGATGGTGGATAAGACCATTAAAGGCATCAAGTACTGAAGGCTCAGCGGGGGCATGAATAGTGCCCCCGTATTTTTTGCCGGTATAATTGTTTCAACGAGGCTACGAACTGATGGAGATTACGAAAACTATGACCTCCGCCATGGACAGAGAAACAGCAGCAGCCAAAACAGCCTTTATCTCAGGCAATAAAGCCTGGGGAGACCGACTGTTCCGCTGGCTGACCCTCGGCTTCAGCGCCAGCATCCTGCTGATTCTGCTGATCATGGCCTTTGAAATGATCAAGGAGAGCCTGCCGGCGATACGAAAGTTCGGTTGGGGGTTCACGATCGGCAAAGATTGGGACCCGGTCCAGGAGCAGTTCGGCGCGCTCCCGTTTCTGTACGGCTCGGTGGTCTCCTCCATCCTGGCCATACTCATGGCAACCCCGCTCTCCGTCGGCACCGCGCTGTTTATCACCGATATCGCCCCCAAGAAGCTCGGCGGAGCGGTCTCCTCCCTGGTTGAACTGCTGGCGGCAATCCCCAGTGTCATCTACGGTCTCTGGGGGGTGCTGGTGATGGCGCCATGGCTGCAGAAGACGGTGCAGCCGTTCCTGATCGACCATTTCGGCTTCATCCCGCTGTTCCAAGGGGCGCCATACGGGGTCAGCATGCTGGCCGCGATCTTCATCCTGATGATCATGATCGTGCCGATCATCACCTCGATCACCAAAGAGGTGCTTACTGCCGTACCCACGGCCCAGAAAGAGGCCGCCTACGCACTGGGTGCCACCAGGTGGGAGATGCTGCGAGTGGCCCTGCTGCCGTACGCACGTTCCGGCATCCTTGGTGCGGTGATTCTCGGCCTCGGGCGGGCCATCGGCGAGACCATGGCCGTTACCATGGTAATCGGCAACACCCCGCAGATAGCGCTGTCGCTTCTCGCCCCCGGCTACACCATGCCGAGCGTAATTGCCAACGAGTTTGCCGAGACCACCTCAAAGCTCCACGCCTCGGTGCTGATGGAGATCGGCCTGATTCTCCTGGTCGTGACCCTGATCATCAACATCATGGCCAGGCTGCTGATCTGGAGCGTCACCCGCGGCAATTCCGGGAGGAGCGCATGAAACGGACCCCTTCGATCCGCCTGATCAAGAACGGCCTGATGACACTGCTGATGGTTGCTGCTACGTTAGCTGTTCTGGCCCCGCTCGGGATCATCTTCGTCCATATCCTGAAGATGGGGGCTTCTTCCATATCGCTCGACTTCTTCACCCAGATCCCCAAGCCGACCGGCGAGACCGGCGGCGGCATGGCCAATGGCCTGGCCGGGTCAACGATCATGATCGCCATGTCGTCACTGATCGGCCTGCCGGTAGGGATTCTCGGTGCTGTATACCTGACCGAATACGGTCACAACCGGTTTGCCGATGCCATACGCTTCTCGGCGGACGTGCTCGCCGGCGTCCCGTCGATAATCACCGGCATGGTCGCCTACACACTGCTGGTGGTGCCGATGAAGGGATTCTCCGCCCTGGCAGGCGCCGTGGCCCTGGCGCTGATCATGATCCCGATTGTGCTCAGGACCACCGAAGAGCAGCTCAAGCTGGTGCCGGGAACCCTGCGCGAGGCGTCGCTGGCCCTGGGGGTGCCGCTCTGGCGCACCACCCTTCAGGTGACGCTGGCCAGCGCCCGGACCGGAATCATCACCGGCATCCTCCTCGCCATTGCCCGGATCGCCGGCGAGACGGCGCCGCTCCTGTTTACAGCGCTCGGCAACCAGTTCTGGAGCAGGAAACTGACCGAACCGATGGCCGCAATACCGCTGCAGATCTTCAATTTCGCCATAGCACCTTATGAAGACTGGCACAAACTCGCCTGGGCCGGAGCACTGGTGCTGGTGGTGATAATGTTCTCCTTAAGCCTGGCGGCCCGCTATTTCGGCAGGCAGAAAAGGTATTCGTAGGGGCGGCCCTGTGTGGCCGCCTAATACATGGGCAACCACATAGGGTTGCCCCTACAGGATCATTGATATATGCAAACAAAAGTAACCCTTGAAAACCTGAACGTCCACTTCGGCAGCAATCACGCCGTCAAGGATGTCTCGCTGGACTTTCCGGAAAACAGCGTGACCGCCATCATCGGCCCGTCAGGATGCGGCAAGTCCACCGTGCTCCGCAGCCTCAACCGGATGCACGACCTGGTCCCCTCGGCCCGGGTGACCGGCCGGATCATGCTCGACAATACCGACATCTACGACCGCGCCGTTGATCCTGTCGCGGTCAGAAGAAGAATCGGCATGGTCTTTCAGAAACCGAACCCGTTCCCGGCAATGTCAATCCACGACAATGTTGTCGCCGGGTACAAGCTGACAGGAAGCCTGAAAAGATCAGATGCGGAAGATATCGTTGAATCGTGCCTGAAGCGGGTGGCTCTCTGGGATGAGGTCAAGGACCGGTTGAAGACCAGCGCCATGGACCTCTCCGGGGGGCAGCAGCAGCGGCTCTGCATCGCCAGGACCATAGCGGTGCAGCCGGAAGTGATCCTGATGGACGAGCCCTGCTCGGCCCTCGACCCGATCGCCACCCTCAAGATCGAGGAGTTGATCGAGGAGCTGAAAGAGCAGTACACCGTCATCATCGTCACCCACAACATGCAGCAGGCCGCCAGGGTATCGGACAGCACCGCCTTTTTCTACATGGGGGAGCTGATCGAATTCGGGCTGACCAAGAAGATCTTCACCACGCCGGAGAAGCGGCAGACCGAGGACTACATTACCGGCAGATTCGGGTAATAAACGGTGAATAGTGAATAAATACTTTACCTTTAACTTTTCACCATTCACATTTTTTTCACCATTCACAATTCACCTTTTACGAGGTTTTCAAATGGAACGGGAACATTACAGTAAACAATTCGACACCGAACTTAACGAGATCCGCGAAAAGCTCCTGGAAATGGGGGGCAAGGTCGAGTTCATGATCAACGACGCCCTGAAGGCCCTTGTGGACCGGGATTCGGTCCTGGCCGAAAAGGTCATCGCCTTTGACCACAAGATAAACCGCTTGGAGATGGATATCGACGAGCGCTGCCTGGAGGTGCTGGCCAGGCGTCAGCCTGCGGCCCGCGACCTTCGGTTCATCACCTTGGCATTGAAGATCGTGACCGACCTGGAGCGGATGGGAGACCAGTGCCGGAACATCGGCAAGCGTGCCATCGAGCTGAACGAGCTGCCACCGCTCAAGCCGTACATCGACCTGCCCCGCATGGCGCTCCACGCCAGCGTCATGGTTAAGGAGGCGCTGAACGCCTTTGTTGCCGGCGATGACCAGCTGGCGCTCAAGGTCTGCCGCGACGACCAGTTTGTCGATGACCTGAACGAGCAGATCCAGCGGGAACTTCTGACCTTCATGATGGCCGATCCGGCCACAATTGCCAGGGCAATGAAGATCAACCATGTGGCCAAGTGCGTGGAGCGGATCGCCGACCACGCCACCAACGTGGCCGAAATGGTGATCTTCATGGTCAAGGGGAAAGATATCCGGCACACGGCGGTGTAATATTTTTTGCTTTCTCCGCTAAAACCGATTAGCATGAGGGCTTTCCACAACCCCTTTGACGAGGTTTTTCCGTGAAGGTCCTCTTTGTCCACCCCCACGGCAGCAACTGGCTTGGGTCAGGTCCGGACATCACCACCATCTTCAATGTCATGCCTCCCCTGGGGATCATGAGTATCGCCGCCTATCTGGAGCAGCGCGGCGTAGCTGCGGAGATCATCGACTGTTACGCAACGCCGCTGCCGCAAAGCGAACTGGTCAAGGAGATCGTCCGCCACGGCCCGGATCTGGTCGGATTTTCCTGCACCACCTCCTCATTTCTCGAAGGGTACGATATCGCCAGCCGGCTAAAGGAGCTGGCCCCGCAGATCATGACCGTGTTCGGCGGCGCCCACGCCTGTTCCGCCGGGGCAAGCCTGCTCGACGGCTTTCCGGCCATCGACTGCCTGGTGATCGGCGAAGGTGAGCAGACCTTTTACGAACTGGTGACCGCCGAAGGCCGCGATATCGCTGCCATCCCGGGCGTTGCAAGCCGCGTCAACGGCAAAGGGGTGCTGTCTTCTGAACGGGAGCTGATCCCGGATCTCGATACCCTCCCGTTCCCGGCCTACCACCTGCTCCCGGAATTCCCTCGCCGCTACTTCCTGCCGCTCTTCAGCTACCCCAAAGCGCCCAACACCAGCATCATCTCCAGCCGCGGCTGCCCCTACCAGTGCTCCTACTGCGACCGCTCGGTCTTCAACCGCGGCTTCCGCTTCAACTCTCCGGAATACATCGTCGAACACATGGCCCACTTGCACCGCAACTATGGCATCCGCCATGTCTTTTTCTACGACGACCTGTTCACCACCGACCGGAAACGGGTGGCGGAGTTCTGTGCCCTGAAAGAGAAACAAGGGCTGCAGGTCGGCTACAACTGCATCGCCCGTCTGGAGCATGTGGATGCCGAGCTGCTGCAACTGCTGAAACGCTCCGGCTGCTGGCAGGTGAATTTCGGCATCGAGTCCGGCGATCCGGAGGTGATCAAGAAGCACCGCAAATTTTACGGCCTGGATGAGGTGCAGCAAAAACTGCAATTGGTTAAGGATACGGGGATGCGGGTCAAGGGTCTGTTCATGGTCGGGCTGCCCGGCGAAACAGAGGAGACGATCCGCCGTACCATCGACTATGCCCTGGCACTGCCGCTGGACGAGATCAACGTCACCATGTTTACCCCGTTCCCCGGCGCGCCGGTCTATGCAACCATACGCGAGCATGGCGAGTTCAACGAGGAGTGGCCGTTGATGAACTGCGTCAACCCGGTCTTCATACCGCACGGCATGACCAAAGAGCAGCTGCAGAGGCTATACGACGAGTTTATCCGCCGCTTCTACCGCCGCCACCGCATCCACTGGGGATATACAAGCATGCTCTGGAAATCGCCCCACAGCATCGTTTCATTCCTGAAAAACCTGCCGGCTATCATAAAACTGGAGCGCGAAAAGAAATGGTGAGGCTCCGTCACTGCGCCTTTTTCGGCATTATTCTGCTCTTTAGCGCAGCACAGCCATCTTTGGGCGATGATGCGCAGCCTGCCGGAGAATATGGCATTCTCGGCGGCTACGGCATCACCCATCGCGGATTCGGCGCTACCGTTACTCAGGTGCAGACCGTCGATGCCATCGCTCGCATCGGCTGGTTTCTTTCCGGCGAGCATGCACAGGGGAGCCTGTTCCAGGGGCGTCACGAACTGTTGGTGGAAATACCGCTGCACCTGACCGTCGATCCGCGCACCCGGATCATGACCGGCCTGTACCTGCTCGGCAGCTGGAAATTCACCGGTCTCAGCGAACAAAAGCTTTACCCGTACGCCTTTGCCGGCGGTGGCCCGCTATACAACGATCTGGGGCTTGCCACCCAGGGAACCAGGATCAACTATTCCTACCAGGGTGGGGTGGGGCTGCAATACCTTTTCCGCAAAGACCTGGCGCTGATCGGCGAATACCGCTACCATCACGTCTCCAACGCCGGCACCGCCGAACCGAACGAGCCGCTCAACTCCAGCAAGATCCTCGTCGGTCTGACCAGATTTTTCTGATTTTTTCCGTCACGGTCAACCAATCGCAAAATCCGGCGTTATACTAATTACAATTAGTTTTACTTTGATCATGCAGAAACGGTTCAGCAAAGGAGGAATTCAATGAAAAAATCCATTATCGTCGTTGCGGCAATCGCAACCCTGGCCGTTCCGGCCATCTCCGGCGCCGCCCCGCCCAAACCCGGCGCATATGCATCCGCGTTCCTGGGTGTGACCATGGCCCAGGACACCGATGTCAACACCGACGTATTCGCTTCTCCCCCCTCGTTCCGCGACCGGGTCGAATTCGATCCGGGCGTATTCCTGGGTGGCACCGGCGGCTACGACTTCGGTTACCTGCGACTGGAAGGCGAGCTTTCCTACAAGCATTCGGAGATGAAGAACATCACCGACCGCGATACCGGCGTTCGCTATCGGAGTGTCGACGGCAATCTCGGAGTCTTCGCGTTCATGGCGAACGGCTTCATCGATCTGCATAACGATACGCCGATCACTCCTTATTTTGGCGGCGGCATCGGGGTCGCCACCCTCTACCTGAGCGACACAACCGGCATCGATAATTCCGGTACCAGGCAGACGCTCTACCTGAAGGACAATGACTCGGTCTTTGCCTACCAGGTCGGCGCGGGAATGGAGGTCGCCCTGAACCGCAGAATTTCCCTGGATCTCGGCTATCGCTACTTTGGAACCGCCAGGGCAACCTTCAACGAAGACTGGTTTCAGAGTACGGACCTGAAATACGAAAGCCACAACGTAACTGCCGGAGTCAGATTCAAGTTCTGATCAAGACCGGCACTGAAGGCACAAAGGCCGCTTCCTCATGGAAGCGGCCTTTTCATTAGTTGTCAATATTGCCAAATCCCCTGACTGTGGTAATTATGTAGGGTATTTCACCATCACACCGGAGGTTTATCGAATGAAAAGAGCGTTCACCCTTTTGATACTGGTTCTGGCCCTTTCAACAACCCCGCTATCGGTCCTGGCGGCAGACGGCATCTCCAAACCCGGCAAATTCGACGAGGAAGAGATCCTGACCAGCGACCGGCTCGGCAGTAAATACGACACGATCATTGTCAAGGATTACTCGGTCAAAGGTGCCGAGATTACCAATATCGACGATGAAGAGAAGAAGATGCTGGAAGCAGCGGAGAAAGATATTGTCAAGGCGCTGACCGAAAGCACGGTAAAGCATCTGAAGGAAAAAGGCATCTTCAAGAAGGTGGAAAGCAACGGATCGGCCAAGACCAAGGCGGTTATCCTGCAGGGCAAAATTACCAAGTTCAACGGCGGGGTCGGCGCTGCCAAGTGGTTCCTGGGGTTCATGGCGCCGAAGAGCACCAAGACCAACATCTCTATTGAAGCCGAACTGGTGGACGCTGCTTCCGGCAAAGCGCTGGTCAAAATCAAGGATATCCGTTCCGGTGGTGAAGGAAACACCCTGGGAAGCGGCAATATGACCAAAGCCTTCATTGTGCAGGCTCAGGATGAAGGCGAAGAGCTTGCAGAGTTCATCAAAGATATTTTCTGACCCCAATGTTTCCCGGGGAGCCTCACCGCTCCCCTTTTTATTTATCCCCCTTCACCGCATCCTTCAGCTCGTGGCCGAGCTTTTTCGCCCCTTCTTTGGTCTCTTCTACCGCCTTCTTCAGCTCCGGACCGATCTCTTTGCCCGCTTTTTTCAGCCCTTCCTTGATCTCGTGCCCCTCTTTCTTGAGCGTCTCCTTTATCTTCTTCCCTTCGGACTTGAGCGCCTCCTTGGTCTCCTGGCCCGACTTCTTCAGGTCTTCCTTCAGATCCTCAGCAAAACCGTCGGCAACAAAAAGGGTACAAACGAGAAATATGGTTGTTACTCTCAATATCATTGCTGACCTCCTTCATTTCTTGCGATCACACTCGGCCGGCGGGCCGCAGGTTCGCTAAGTGGCGCGCGGCTTAGCGCATGCTCAGTCAGATACGCCTCCGGTTTCATCATCCGCTGGGTCTGCCAGAGCACCCGGACGATGTACGGCCATTGAGACGGCTTTACCTGTCTGACCCAGTCCAGCAGGCTCTTTTCCCCGGATGTGTTAAGGATGGAGCGTTTCCAGGTCTCGGCATAAAGCTCGAAGAACCGCTGCGTCCCCAGTTTCGGCTCCCAGAGCAGATGGTGCATGTCGAAATTGCTCCAGGGCTGGTCCGGTATCTTTGCCTTGATCTCCTCGTAGAACTCGGTGCCAGGCAACGGGGTCAGCACCGTAAAACCGGCCCGCTGCAAGCCGTAGTGGGCAACGAATTCCCACAGTTCCGAGAACTGTTCTTCGTCCCAGTCATGACTCACCAGGAAGTTGCCGTTGATGCCGTATCTGAGTTCCCGCGCCATCCGTACCGCCTCGACGCTGTCAGTAACCTCCGAATCCTTGGCAATCCCTTCCAGCCCGGAATCGCTGGCCGCCTCCAGGCCGAGGAAAATGTCGAAGTCCCTGGCCAGCGGCCGCCAGGCAGCCATCACCTCGGCCCGTTTGGTGATCAGGTCGGTGCGGGTCTGCACCAGTATCCAGCGCTTGTACACCCCGCGTTTTTTCAGGGCTTGCGCCAGCTCCAGGCTCCGTTCCGGATCGTACCAAAAGAGGTCGTCGGCAACAAAGATCGAGTCCCCAGTAGCGGCAAAGTCCTCTACAACGGCAGCCAGGCTCCGCTCCCGGCAGGTGCGGCCATAGAACTGCCAGACCGAGCAGAACGAGCAGCGGTGCGGGCATCCGCGGGCGGTCTCAACGAGCCAGACCGGCTTGAACAGCAGGCAATGATAGCCGCTACGATGCCGCTCCACCAGGTGGCGGGCCGGGAGCCGGATCAGGTCGAGGCTGGTCCGCTCCGGCAGAGGCTGCGTGGTGACCCAGCCATTCCCGGTCTTGAGCCGCAACGCCGGGACTTCGGTCAGAGGCATCCCCTTGTCAATGGCTTTGGCCAGGGCCGGCAGCACCTCTTCGCCGTCGTCCAGACAGACGGCATCGATCAGGTCATGCTCCAGCGGCGCCGGATAGGCAGCGGCAGCATGGCCGCCGACGATGATGAAGGCATCCGGTGCCAACCGCCGCACTTCGGCGGCAGTGGCAATGATCCGGTCGTACTCCAGGGCATGAAGGCAGGAAATGCCGACAATCCGCGGCGCGGTACGGCGAACCCAGGCAGTGGCGCCGGGGCGGAAACGGAGATCGGCCACCGTCACCTGATAACCTGCAGCCAGCAGGGCGGCGCCGATGTATTCCAGCCCTAGCGGCTCGACCCGGAAAAACGGGCCGAGTCCGAATTTTTCATGCCCCGGATCGGGACGCAGGAGAAGAATTTTCATCTGTCGTGTTCCGGTATTGCATCGGGTTTATTAATGCCGCCCCGTCTGAGTAAATTATACAGCAGATGAACCGGCTTGCCCGGACCCTGCATGACCCGGCCGGCGATCTTCGGCCAGCGGTAGGCCTCCCAGCGTGCCTGCTGCCACCCCTTGTAGAGCTGTTCAGGGGTCATCAGTTTGGGGCGGAACACCACCTGGCCATGGTCGTAACGGCTCCAGTCCTTGTGCAGCAGCCGCCCTTCGACGTCGAACTGATCAAACAGCGCCGTGCCCGGATACGGGGTGAGAATGTGAAAGGTCGGCAGACTCGGCCGGCACTCCTCCAGAAAGCGGACCGTTCGCTCGAAGACCCCTTCGTCGTGGTCGTCGAAGCCGAAGATCATCGACGCCTCCACCACCACGCCGGTGTCACGGATCCGCTTGATCAGATCGGCCTGGGAATACCTGCTGCCGGTCTTCGGATGATTGGCGTACTCGCCGGCCATCGACTCGATACCGACAAAGATCCCGATGCAGCCGGAATCGGCCAGAAGCCGCACCGCCTCAGGGTCCTCGGCAAAGCGCAGGTTTGCCTGGCCGCCCCACTTCAGCCCCATCCCCCGCATCCCGGCCAGGATCGGCTTGGCCCGGGCCGCATCCCCCAGGATGTTGTCGTCGAGAAAGACCGTCAGCTTCCCGCTGAAACTGCGCAGTTCGGCCAGGATATCATCCGGATCGCGGTAGCGGAAACTCTTGCCGAAATAGTTGGTGGTGATGCAGAAGGGGCAGTCGTAGGGACAGCCGCGGCTCGCCTGCAGGGTCTGGGTGGTCAGGTACTGCTTCCCGTCGAAGATCTCCCTCCGGCCCCAGGGGATCGAAAGAGTTCCCCCCTCGGGGATGGCGGCCCGGTAGACCGGTTGCAGCCTGCCTGCCAGGGAATCGGCCAGCAGTTGGGCCCAGACCGGCTCCGCCTCGCCGATCACCACGCTATCGGCGTGCCGGCCCGCTTCGTCCGGGAGCACCGTCGGGTGAATACCCCCAAGCACTACTGCAACTCCCCGTTGCCGGAACCGATCGGCGATCTCGTAAGCATGCACCGCCTGGTGGGTCATGGCGGTGATCCCTACCAGGTCGAAGTTGCCGTCAAACGGCACATCCTCATGCACCTCGTCGGCCAGGACAATCTCCCACTCTTCCGGAGTGGCTGCCGCTACCTGTTTCAAGGCCAGAGAAGGGAGCTGGAACCGCTTCACCCACCCCAGTTTATGGGTGGCAGGATAAACCAGCAGCAGGCGGGGACGGCTCATAATACACCTCCGCTACGACGGAAAAAGGCGGGGAGTGCCACCAGCGAAAACAGGGCGGTGGCACCGATGCCGAAATTGGTGGCCCAGCCGACTGAAGAGAGGGCGCCGTAATCGGTGAAGGCCAGCGAGCCAAAGCCGGCAATGGTGGTTAGCGCGGAGAGGAGCACCGCCCGCCCAGCCTGTACAAACGAATCCGCCATATTCTCCCCGCATCTGGCCGAACCGACCCGGTGGGCGATGTGCATCCCGTAATCATTCCCCATCCCCAGTATTGTCACCAGCACCATGGCGTTCATGAAATTGATCCCCATGCCGATGGCTGCCATTAGCCCAAGCATGGCAGCAACCCCGGCAAGCACCGGAAAGAGAGAGAAGAATACCCCTTGCGTATCCCGGAAATGGGCCAGCAGCAGAAACAGCACCACCACGCCGCCAAGCAGGGCGCTCCAGAGGAAATTCCGGCGCACCAGTTCGGCCAGCTGCCGGCTCACCAGGTCGATGCTGGTGGCTCTGGCCCCAGGCACCTGCCTCTGCAGATCATTTAGAAAACTGTCGACCGGGAATTCGTCGCCCCGGTAGTGGAGATAGGATATTAAGTGATATCCCGCCTCATCGCGGTGCAGGTGACGGTTTACCACCCCCCTGAGTGGTGATGCTGTCAGCAGGTCGATACCTGCAGCCACCGGCTGCTCGGTTGCGCTGGCCAGCCCAGCCATACCGGTCAGAAACGACCCGAACGGTTCAAGGCTGAAGCCGGCCAGTTCAAGGTTCTGTCGAACCTCGGCAGCCGGGTTGCGGCCGGCAAGCTCGCTCCGCAACCCCTCGCTGATCCGGCGCTGGGTATCGGCATCGTTCACCAGCATACCGATGCTGGAATAATCGGTCAGTCTGCCGTCCTGCAGGTAACCGGAAACCAGGCTGTCCACCAATCCCCCCTGCTTGAGGACCGAATCGCGGTCAGTGCCGTCAATTGCCACCAGCAGCTGCTTAGGACTGATAGCCAGGTGGCGTTCGATCTTCTCCTGGGTCAGGAACGCCTCCGAGTTACGCGGCTGCAGGTTCTTCAGCTCCCCCTCAAAGGTGATTCCGGTGGCTGAAACCGCGGCAACCA
Organism: Geobacter sp. OR-1; assembly: GCF_000813145.1. Taxonomy (GTDB): domain Bacteria; phylum Desulfobacterota; class Desulfuromonadia; order Geobacterales; family DSM-12255; genus Geoanaerobacter. The sequence continues at coordinate 94,154 of NZ_BAZF01000004.1, forward strand.
CCACGACAATGACGGCTGTTGCGCGAAATGGCAGGGGAAAGCGCTGAGCCAGCCGCCAGACCGAAGCCAGACCGAAGCCCGGAAGCGGAGCGTACCGGGCAGCGGGCGAGCGGCGCTCCATGAAGAGCAGCAGCGGCGGCAGGAACAGAAAGGTGGCATACATGGTGGCAATCACCCCCAGCCCCACCAGCAGTCCCAGCTCGGAAAGTGCGCGGACATCGGCTATAACCATACAGAGAAACGGCAGAGCGGTAGTGGTGGCGGCGGTGAAAATGCCGTGACCGGTATCGAGGCACGCCAGCTCCAGGGCGGCATCACGGTCCAGGCCTCGGCTCCGCTCCATATGGAACCGGTCGTAGAGATGGATAGAGTAGTCGGTGCCAAGGCCGATGATCAGCGCCATGAAGGCAAAGGCAATGATATGGACCGATGTCAGCACGGCACCTGCCACCCCCAGGGCCAGGGCCACTCCCCAGGCAATGATCAGCGGCAGCAACAGAGTCGGCAGCCAACGGCGGTAGGTGGCAAAAAACAGCGCCAGTACCACCAGCAGCGACGAACCGATGCAGAGGAGAATCTCCCGTTTCATGGTCGCTTCGTCAATGGCCGCGGAAACATGGGCGCCGGCGCAGGAGATCCTGACCTTGGCCCCCTGGCGGGCCGTATCGATGGCGGAGGCCAAGCGGCGGGCAAAGGCCATGTCCTGCACCGGCCGGTCCGGTTCGGCGATCATGATCAGCACCTGCTGGTCGCGGGAGAGAAAATACGGCGATGCCGGGTCAAGGTCGAGGGCCTGCCCACCCTTCTTGAGCCGCGGCAGCACCAGGTCCCGCAGGTTCAACGGGTCGGCGGTCATTAGCTCTGCCATCCCCATCCCGGCCTGGCTGGCCAGTGCCGTCACCGTGCCGTCCAGGGCTGCCCGTTGTCCAGCCGGGGTCAGGCGCTCAAGATAGGCCGGCACCTGCTCCGGCGACAGGAAGAGCTGAGGCATGATCACGGCCCGACCGACAAATGCGGCAAAGGGAACGACATCTTTCTCCTCATAGAGCCGATAGGTAACCCGTTTAAAGGCCGGCCGGCCGTCTATTGCCAGCTGCCGGAGCCGACCGGCGAACCGTTCGCTCTCCGCAGCCAGGATGGCCGGTTCACCTTCGATCAGGAAATACGCCTCGTTGGCGCTGCCGGTCCAGCGCAGGGTATCGAGCAAGAGCTTCAGCGCGCCGGAACGGGCCGGGAAGAGCTGAAAGACATCGGATTCGAAGCGGGTGGTGGCGATTGATGCCAGTGAAAGGAGGAGCAGCAACAGCGAAACCGCCAGGGTGGCGCCGGGGCGGTTGGTGGCAATACGGTGCAGCCAGGCCAAGTGGCGATGAATAAGGCCGTTGACGGCTGAGGTAAGTGACATAATCAGGAGGTCGGGAACTGGGACAGCGGCAACACTGTCACCCCGTCCAGAGCTGGGACAAAGGCCTTTTCATCAAGGGGCATGTTGACTTCCGGCTCATCCAGGGTGATCCGCACCGCGATGCCGATCCGGTCCGTGATCTCGATGGTAGTGGGTACCGGTACGCCGTTGACTGACTGGTAACCCTCATACCGCACCTCGTCGCCATCGACACGTTTCTTCAGGACCAGCCCCTGTGCGTCGAAATCGACGGTCTCGCGTTCGCCATCGGCCCGCCTCCGGCTCATATGCTCCTGGCCTGCCTTTTCCGGGACGACCCGTTCGGTGGTCCAGCGCAGAAGCCGCCACCCCTGCAGTGCCGGGGCATCGGGAAGCTCTGACAGCACCCCCTGATAGGCAAGGTTCTGGGAAGAAGCGACGTAGAGCAGGTGATCGCCGCTCATGAACATCTCCGCAACGGTGGTGCCGAACGGGGACAGGATCACAAGTCGGAACTGGTCCGGCGAGCGCATGATCATGTAACCCCGCCCGGAAAGCCCTTTTTCACCGGCCTTTACCGATATTGTCACGCTACTGGTCAGGGTGTCGATGGTGGCCGCAGGGTTCATGGGCGGGGATACGGCTACCGGCGCGGAGGCGCAGCCGGCGAACAATGTCAGTGACAGCAGGGCTGTCAGAAAAAAACCGGTAATTGATCATTCCAGTCTGAAGTCCTTTTCCCCTAACCCCACATTGGCCTTCAGCCTGTGAAAGGTGATGGCGGTCCGGTTGCCGTTCCGCTCTTCGATCACCAGTTTGCGCAACCTGCCGTCGCTGCCGCTGGTAAGGGTTATGGCGCGAACCTGGCCGGTTTTCCTGGGCGAGAGGGTGAGGGTTTGGGTTTCTCCGGTCAGGTCTGCCTTGGCTTCAACCCCTTCCGGAACTGCGGTCAGCGGCTTGGCGAGCAGATCGAGCCAGCGACTGAGCCCTTCTTCCGCCGGGAGCGCGATCTGCTGGCGGTTCTTCTCCTTCGGGAAATACAGTTCGATGGCACGGTCGCGCAGGACCATCCGGCTCGCATAAGGGGGTTTCAGCTCCATGAAAAAGAGATCTGGTTTGCGAAAGCGTACCGAACCGGAGGAAACCAGCTTCCGCTTCATCACTGCCAGCTGCTTCTCCTGGGTGATCTCCGCGGTGAAATCACGCATCTCCGCAAACCCCTGGCGCAGGTTTTCCAGCGCCTGCAGAGGTGGTATCGGAGCCGCGTTTGCAGCCAGCGGCAGGGTCACCATAATAAAAACTGCCAATAGCCTCATCATCCGGCCTCTCATGGTCATAGTTTCCCCACCCCGAGGGTCAGGCTGGCCCGGGTCAGGATCGTGCCGCCAGAGGACACCTCCCCGTCGATCATGAACAGCCGGCCAAACGATTTCACGACCCGGACGCTAAACGCGAGGGTATCGCCGGGGCAAAAAGGGGCCAGGAACTCGGCATGATCGATGGTGGCCAGGAAGCCGCCTTCTCCTTCTTCCTGGACCGTCGCCACCCCGGCCAGCTGGGCCAGCCCCTCCACCATCAGGAAGCTGGTGAAGCAATGGTCGTCGGCGCTCACCCGGCGGATCGCGGCAGCGGCAACACCCGGTTCGCGGGCGGTGATCCGGTCAAGAAACAGAAACGGGTATCGGTGGGGGAGATATGCCGTAGGGTCGGGGTTAAACAGGCGCTCCTCCGGTAAACGAAATGGCAAAGTACGGCCCCTCCGGAGAGGCGGCGAGATGCAGACCGGTTTCTCCATCGGCAAGGGTCGCCACCAGCGCCGCCATGGCCAAGCCCCCCATGGCAATCGACCGGCCGGTGACCGGCGGCAGTGCGACCCGCGGCGTACGGGGCAGCAGATCGGCAAACAACGGCATCAGGTCGGCTGTTCCGGACAACGAGAGCAGTTCCGGTTGCCCAGGCGGGAGCAGTTTCCCGACCGCTTCGGACTCGCGACCCGCCAGCAGCAAACCGAGCGTCCGGACCGCGGTTACCGTACCCAGGATTTCAGCCCTACGCGCCTCGGCATGGGCTCTTCGCTCCAGCACCAGCAGCCCGCACCCTTCGGCATAGTCAGCGGCATAGTGTCGGTCCTGGTGCAGGGCATGGAACCCCTGCAGCATCCGCGGGGTAAGCTCATCGACTCCGCCGGTCACCATGACGTCGGCCCGCCCCTCGGCAATGAAACGGCAGGCGAGCTGGAAGGCGCTTTCGGCGGAGCAGAACCGCTGCACCGTGGTGACGTTCGGCCCCTGCAGGCCGTGCTCGATGGAGGCGTTGCTGGCCGCGGCATTGGCAACGGTATTTGGAAACAGCATCGGCGCCAGGCCATCGACCCCGGTCTGGAAGTATCCGGTCAGAAACTCCTCGGAATTGGCTATGCCGCCAAACCCCGATCCCATGGTGATGCCGATCCGCTCCGGAGACAGCGAACCCTTTGTCACCCCGGCATGGCTAAGTGCCAGTCCGGTTGCCACCGTGGCCAGCAGGCTGCAGCGATCGAACTTGCGCGCCTTGAGCGGCGGCATGAAGTCGGCGGTGCGAAACTGTGCCGCCTTGCCCCATCTAAGCCCGGGCCTTACGGCAATCTCCTCCGGGACAGGGGTAAGACAGCTCTCGCTGTTACGCACCGCTGCCACCAGCAGTTCGACACCGACGCCGGCAGCAGAGATGGCTGCCAGGCCGGTGATGACAATATCCGAAGTTTCCTGGATCATAGGCTCAGCACCAGAGAAGTGATGTTGCCGCCAAAGGCGAACGAGTTGGAGATGGCCGTTGTGGCGGTCGTGGCACGGGCGCCTCCATGGCAGTAGTCGAGGTCGCACTCCGGGTCGCGCCCGCGGAAATGGAGGGTCTTCGGGATCATCCGCTCCCCGAGGGCCAGCACTGTGGCCACCGCTTCGATCGCCCCTGCCGCCCCCAAGCAATGGCCGGTCACCGGCTTGGTGGAGACCAGCGGCACCCCTGCCGCCTGCTCGCCGAAGACCAGCTTTATGACATTGGACTCGACCACGTCGTTGAGCGGGGTCCCGGTGCCATGGGCATTGACCCAGCCGATCTCCTCCTTAGCAACGCCGGCGGCAGCCATGGCAGCGTGCATCAGCCGGGCTGCCACCTGGCCAGTCGGATCTGGCGCGGTCATGTGGTGAGCCTCGCCGGCCATGGCATACCCCAGCACAGAACCGTATATCCTTGCTCCACGAAGACGCGCCGCGCTCTCCCGCTCCAGGACTATGAATGCGGCCCCTTCGCCGAGGGTGATCCCCTGGCGCCCGAGGCTGAACGGTGCGCACGGCTCGGGATCGACGACCTTGAGCGAATTGAACCCGGCAAAGGTGAGCATGGAGAGGGTATCTGAGCCGCCGCAGACCACGGCGTCGAGCCTACCGCTCGCAACCAGATCCGCACCCCAGCCGATGGCGGTGGCAGAGGAGGAGCAGGCGGTGGTGATAGTCCCCTGGTAACCGGCGAACCCGAATTCCGAAGCAATTACAGTGGCGGTCTTGTCCGGCAATATCCCCCGCAGCAGGCTCGGCGAGGCGGCCCGGTCATGCAGGGCGGCATCGAGCCACTGTTCCGACTGGAACATCCCGGCAGCTCCGGCGCCGACAATCACCCCCACAGAGTACGGATCGTAGTTCTCGGAAATTCCGCTGTCGTTTAGGGCCTCGCCGGCTGCAATCAGCCCGAACTGGTCGGCCCTGGAAAGCTTTGCGGCTTTGCGGCTGCCGAACCGCGCCGCAGGGTCGAACCCTTTGACCTGCACCGCGATTCGTGACGGAAACCTGGCCACATCGAACAGGTCCACCGGCCCAACGCCGCTTTTCCCTTCGATGATGGCGGTCCGAAACCGTGGGATATCCTGACCGGCGCCGCAGAAGACGCCGAGACCGGTAATGACCACCCGTTCACGCATGATAAAAGGAACTCCCATGATATTGTAAACCCAATGGCAAAGCAAAAAGCTCCAGCTGCAAGGCTTGCGAAAGCTGAGGAATGAGTCGTAGCCGTAGGCTACGTCGCAGTGACGAAGATTGAGCGTAACGCCGCAGATGGACTTTTTGGGAAGCCATCATCATACGATGCCGCCATCGACGACAAGTGTCTGTCCGGTAATGTATGCCGCCTGATCCGAGGCGAGAAACAGCACCGCTGCGGCAACCTCTTCCGGCTGGCCGATCCGCCCCAGGGCCGATCCCTGAACCACCTTTGACACCAGTTCCTGCCTGAGGCCGGCGGTCATGTCCGTGGCGATCATTCCGGGGGCGACCACATTGACCCTGATCCCCATCGGACCGATTTCCCGGGCCAGTGACTTGGAAAAGCTGATGATCGCCCCCTTGGTGGCGCTGTAGTTGGTCTGGCCGGCAGTGCCGCTGATCCCGGCAATGGAAGAGATATTCACGATTACCCCGCTCCGCTTGGCCATCATCTTGCGGATACCCCACTTGCAGCAGTGGAACAGGGGGGAGAGGTTGGTGTGCAGCACCGCCTCCCAATCGCTATCGGCCATCATCGCCAGGTAACCGTCGCGGATGATGCCGGCATTGTTCACCAGCACGTCGATAGCGCCGGTAGCTGCCGCAGCGGTGTCGATCAGCAGCGTTGCCCCAGCCTGACTGCTGACATCGGCCTTGACGGTCGTTATTGTGCCGCTGCCGCCGATCGCCTCTTCATTCAATCGATCCGCGGCCGCATCGTCCTGCAGGTAGGCGGCAAAAACTGCTGCTCCGGCAAAGGCAAAGGCAAGCGAAACTGCCCTGCCGATCCCGCGGGTGCCGCCCGTTACTACGACGGTTTTGCCGGAAAAATTCATCAGCGTCTCCAGGAATTGAGTAGGGGGATTTTAGCGGTAAACAAGGAAAAAGTCCAGCACGAGAGGGATCAAACCGGTCGGATCCTGCTCCGGCCCAGCCGTTTCATCAGTTTCCAGAGCGGGCCGCGCACCGGGAAATGGCGCAGCATCTCAAGCATGGCATCGCTGATATTGATCTCCAGCCCCGGTACTACCCAGTTGGTGCGCTGCAACGCCTCGGCGGTCACCAGGTCGCAGAGCGAGTCGGCCACCTGGGTCGAGATGTAAAAGGTTGGCTCCAGAAGAGGATCCGTCGCAGTGACAACCCCTTCGGCAATCGAGCGGCGATGGAGTTCTGTGCCCGGGAAGATCCTGATGCCGGTCATGCCGATCACTGCCGTTGGCTGCAGTTCGTCCATCAGGGTAAAGGTCTCCCGAACAGTTGCCTCGGTTTCTCCCGGGCCGCCGAACAGGATGTAGTGGGCAAAATCCACCCCCATCTCACGGCAAAGGCGCGATGACTCCCTGATGGCGCCGACATCGAACGACTTGCGCAAAGAGGCCAGCATGGCGGGAGCGCCGCTGTCGGTGCCGAACTCCAGGGCATCGCACCCTGCGGCCAGCATGGCGTCCAGAAGCCGCGGCGGAAGGAAATCCGGATTGATGAAGGCCGACCAGTTCACCTTCAGCTGCGCGGCAATCATTGCCCTGCACAGCCCTTCGGCGAAATCCGGCGGGTAGTTGAAGATGTCGTCGACAAAATAGATGTAATTAACCCCATACAATTCCGTCAGGGTCCGGATCTCCGCGATGATATCGGCCACCGGCCTGGTCCTGACCCGCGCACCCTCCAGCAGCGGGTAGGTGCAGTAGGAACAGGTAAACGGGCAGCCCCTCTTGGTCTGCAGATTCGCCATCCCTCCCAGCTTGTGATACGAGGCGACATCGAACAGTGCCCGGTCCGGGGTGGCAATGGCCGATACCGGAATTGGCGGGAGAAAGTCCGGCTTGCCGGGCAGCACCACACCCGGGATGGCGGCTGGATCGCCATTGGTCTCAATGGCGGCCAGCAGTTGCGGCAGCGCCTCTTCCCCCTCCCCGGCGACACCGTAATCGGCGGCCAGAAAGGCGAGCAGTTCCACCGGCATGAGGGAAAACCCGGAACCGCCGACAATGGTCACGGCGCGCCCCCGGCAGGCAGCCACGACCTCTCTGACCCCGGCAATGTACGAGCGGACGCCGGGCCAGGTAACATTGTCGATGTTGCGGATGGAGATGATCGCCGCATCGGCGGCAAAATCGATTAGCGCCTCGCTTACAGCAGTAGTAGGCGTCTCGCTGAAGCAGAGATCCAGACCGCGGAGTTCATGCCCCGCATGCTGCAGTGCCGGCACCAGACAGGCCAAGCCGATCGGAAAGACCGGATACGGCGAGCGCTCGCGGTTGGCAGAGATGAGGAGCAGCTTCATTCGCCCCCCTCGGCCCAGGCGAGCATCTTTTCGACCCGTTCCGCGACGGTTGCGGGCAAGCGGTACTGGGTAACACCCTGCATGTCGGTCAGGGCATGGACTGTCACTCCCCGGGCGCAAGGGGCGCCATCCTGGCCGATGATAACAGTGCGGAACTCGATTGTGGGGGTTTCGTTGCGCTTGACCGTGGTCTTGACCGTAAGCTGGTCGTTGAACCGCGCCGGTCTGAGGTATTTCAGCTCCAGAGCCACGACCGGGCCGAGGAACCCGGCTTCGGCCAGCTGATCGGCAGCCATTCCGAAAAGGCGCGCCAGCTCGTTGCGGCCAATTTCCATCCAGGCCACGTAATGGCCGTGCCAGGCGACCTGATAGGCGTCAATCTCGTTGAACCGGACCGTGACAACTGTTTCGTGGTAACGCATCTCAGCCATGCTCCATGGCAATCCAACGGTTGTATTTCTTCAGGGATTCACCGACGCCTGCTTCTAATAACGAGGTGACACCCGCCCGGCGGATCGCCAGAAAGGTAGCCTCCCACCGGACCGGCAGGCAGAGTTCGCGTACCAGAAAACCGGGGATATCGGCAGCCGTAAGGAAATCCTGTTCGATATGCTCCATGAGCGGCACCTGAGGCTCGCTAAAGCGATAGTCAGCGACGACATTGTGCAGCTCCGGCGCAATAGCCTCGATAAGCGGCGTATGCAATGGCGCGTCGGCAGGGAACGAGCTGACGCTGAACGCGCCCGCCTCCAGCGCTTCGGCCATGGCAGCTTCAATGCCGTGCTGCTCCCCGGCCAGCAGGAAATGCCGCGATGTGTTGTAATTGGCCGGATAAACGCCGTTGTTTTCTGCCAAAGCCAGCACCGGGGCTGCGGATAACCCGGTAACGCACCCCAGGGCATAACTGCCGCTCTTTCCCATTCCGGCAAGGGTGCGGCCGATGCGTGAGGTCAGTTCGAGCGCTTCACCCTCGGGCAGGGCATCGACAGCGGCCAGGGCCGCATAGATCCCCATGCTGTGCTCGGCAGCCATGGCAGGATTGAACCCTGCTCGCCGCAAGACCCGGTTGCGGTAGAGGCCCATAGCAGCACCATAGATCTGCAGCGCCACCTGGTCGGTAGCCGGTTCGCCGCGCCAGGCGAAACTCTCCAGGTCGAGGCCGGTCCGATCACAGGCGATAGCGGCAATTTCGGCGAATTCGGCATCATCCGGCAGGGTTGGCACCTTTGCCAACGGTTGGCCGGGGAACATGAAGCAGATCATCTGGTTAACCCTTTTTTCTTTTTATTGCCGCCCGGAAACCGATATTCATCGGCCCAAAGACCTGCACCGAACGGTGTAACTTCCAGATCCGCCGGTACATGGAGCCGAAGGAGTAGAAGGATCGGCAGAGCTGGTCGTAGCCGGTTTGCAGCTCGCTAACGGTCATCCCCCTCGGCTGGAAGGTGACATGCTCCATGTCGTAGTCCTCCCAGACGTTGGAGAGGATCCGCCCCTCCGCTTCAAGGCGGCGGCGCACCTCGGTGCCGGGATATGGGGTCAGAATCGGGAAGATGGCGGCCTCCAGCCGCGCCTCCTCGCAGAAACGGAGCGTCCGCTCGAAAACGTCGGGGGTATCGCCGTCATTCCCCAGGACAAAGGAACCGAGGATGCCGATGCCGCAATCGCGGAACACCTTGGCGTCCTCAAGGTAGGAGTCGGCGGTGTTGGTCACCTTCCCCATCGCCTTAAGCGCCTCCTGGTTGAGCGACTCGAACCCGATGAAGAGACCGACGCAGCCGGCCTCGCCGGCGGCGCGGATGAACTCCCGGTCATCTGCAAAGTCTATCGGCGCATGCGAGAGCCACTTGAACCCCATCCCTTTCATGCCGCTGAAAAGCTCCATGGCGTATTTCCGGTCCGCCACCAGGTTGTCGTCCACGAAAAAGGCAAAGGAGTTTTTCTTGCGCAGCCCGGTCAGTTCGTCCAGCACGGTTGCCACCGGCCGCTTGCGGTATTTGCGGCCGTAAAAAGCGGTCACGGAGCAGAACTCGCAGTCGAACGGGCAGCCGCGGGTGGTCTGGAGGGTGTTGGTGAACAGATATTTCTTGGCGCCGAAGATCTCCCGGCGGGGGGTGGGGATGGCGGTCATCTCGATCAGACCGGCGGAGCGGTAGAGCCGTTGCAGGTTGCCGCTCTGGAAATCTGCCAAAAGCTGGGGCCAGATCAGCTCACCTTCGCCGACGACCACACTGTCCAGATGCTGTAATGCTTCTTCGGGGAGGTTGCTGGCGTGAAAGCCGCCCATGACCACGGTCTTGCCGGAAGCCCTGAACCGGGCCGCCAGATGGTAGGCACGCGGCGCCTGGGGGGTCATGGCGGTGATCGCCACCAGATCGGCATCGGTGGCCGGGAGCTGAGGATCGATGTTCTCGTCCCAGAGGGTGACCGCCCATTCCGCCGGGGTGACAGCGGCAAGGGCGGCAAGGGAAAGAGAGGGGAACTTGAAAGCGAGTTCGCCCCACAGGCGGCCCTTCGGCCACCCGGGTGAGACGAAGAGCACTTTCATTTACGGTTTTCCGCGATATAGGCAGCCATGGCGCGCACCGACTGGAACACCTTGGTACCGGTGGCTGCATCAGGGACCACGACGCCGTATTCCTTCTCCATGGCCACTACCAGTTGCAGGGCATCGATGGAGTCGAGCCCCAGCCCATCTCCGAACAAGGGGGCATCGGTGTCGATGTCAGCGGGGGACATTCCCTCGATTCTCAGGGCATCTATTATCAGCTGTTTTACCGGCGCGATCAGTTCTTCGGACATTGCTCTTCCTTTGCGTTCAGGTTGTTTCGTTCTGCCAATAATCGAAATAGGTATACCACTGGTCCGGGTAGCTCCTGATATACCGCTCGAAAACTGAAGCCAGCTGCTGGATCGCCTCCCTGACCGCCGCACGGTTGTCGCCCGGCCGCGGAGTCACATAGATCGGCTCGTCCATCAGCGTGGCATAGCGCCCCCCTTCAAGGGGGACGAAAACCGGGATGATCGGCGCACCGGTCGCCAGCGCCAGATAGGCGGCGCCTGCCGGGAGATCGGTCGGCAGGCCGAAAAAGTCTACCGTAATGCTGTTGGACGAACCGTCCCGGTCGCCGATGAGGCACAGGACCTCGTTCCTCCGCAGGGCATTGACCGCTTCCACGATCGCCAGCGGCGACGGGTCGTCCCGATCGACGTAGATCACGCCGATCCCGCGTTCTTCTCGTACCAGTCGCCGCTGGTCAGTAACCTTTTCATCCGGCTCCCGGAAAGTAAGAACCGTTATCCGGTAACCGAGGTCAGCAAGCCCCAGGCCGCCAAGCTCCCAGTTGCCGAAATGCGGCGAAACTAGGATGGCGCCGGTGCCTTTGGCCAGGGCATCCTCCATGGGGCGCGGATCGCTCCGCCTGCCGATCATCGCCTGCAACCGCTCGCCCCGGAGCCGGATCATCCTCATGATATCGGTCCAGTTGCGGCTATAGTGGCAATAGGAGGAAAGAACAACCGATTCCACGTCCCGCCGCCCCAGCACCACCCGCAGGTTGGCACGGATGCCGCGGCGCTGCTCGCCGGTAAAGCAGTAAAAGATCATGGCGGTCAGATAGGCGAACGGCGGCGTCAGCCAGCGCGGCACCATGATTGTGAACAGGTTGATAAAGAACAGGTTGATGCTGCTATAAAGCGCCAACGTCTTACCTCATGCCGTCAGCGCTGGCAGCGTTTCCGGGAATGCCGTTCCGTTCCGGAAAACTCCCGCTCCCATGCAGGGTCGGCAATCCCGGCATAAGAGGCCGAATATTCGTCCATCTGCGTCGCCAGGTCGGTGAAGATTTTCGCGGCACCGTCATGGGTCGGGTACGCTCCGGCAGTACCGAACAGCTCCCGTCCCGCATCAGGATGGTCGATGAGCATGCAGGGGCGCAGCAGGTTCTCGTGCTCTGCCTGCCGCTCCCGGATGGCCCGGAACAGCTTTGAGCCGAGCGCCTCGGCAATGGTGGTGCGGCGGATGTTGTCCACGGCAAAGTGACAAAAGACGCACGGCTCGATATCGCCGTTGGCGTTGATGTGAAAATACTTGCGGCCGCCGGCGATGCAGCCGCTGATGATCGGCCCGTCGTTCCAGAAATCGACGAACAGCATCGGCTTGGTGTCGCGGAATTCCGCGACCCTGGTCCGCAAAAGGTCCCGCTGCTCGGGGGTGGCCATCAGCTCCAGGCTCGGCTCCCGCCCCACCGGGACATAGGTGAAGAGCCAGAGGGCATAGACCCCCTTGTCCAGCAGCATGTCGATGTATTTCGCGTCGGTGATGATGTCGGTGTTCCGGCTGGTCTGGGTAAAGGAGCCGCAGAACGAAAGTCCCGCCCCTTTGAGCAGATCCATGGCGTGCATGACCTTCTGGAAATGACCGGCGCCCCGGCGGGCATCGGTTTCCGCCTCATACCCCTCCAGGGAGAAGGCGGGCATGACATTGCCCACTTCGATCAGTTTCTCCACCATCGCCTCGTCGATCAGGCCGCCATGGGTGAAGACCAGGAAAGCCATGTCCGAGTGCTTCCTGAACAGATCAAAGATATCTTTCTTGAAGAACGGTTCGCCTCCGGAAATGACGGCAAAATAGACCCCCATCTCCTTCATCTGGGTCAGGACCGAATCGACCTCATCGTTGCTCAGTTCCAGGGTCTTGGAGTAGTCGCCGGCATAACAGCCGTAACAAGAGAGGTTGCACTTCATGGTCAGGCTGATGACCACGGTCGACGGCGGATAGAAACCATGCCGGTCGGCCCATTCTTTCCGCTTGTTGGTGCCGGAGAGCAGGTGATTAACCGCCAGGTTGGTGATCCATTTGCTCCGCTGGTTGGGGTGAATATCCCGCAATATCCGGCGGGGGAATTCGATGCTCGGATGCCCGTCCCGGACGAGCTGCCGAATCCAGCGGATCCGCTCCTTGTAGTAATCTTTCTTGGGAATCATCTCCATCAGGTGCGTCATCCGCGCCAGGTTCTCGTTCGAGGAACTGGTGGCCATGGAGAGGAGGAGGGAGACGATCTTCTCGGTCGTATAGTTTTTCAGGCTCTGCAGCATGGTGTTCTCACTGGGGTATGCTGTATTTTAAAAATGTCATGCATATTCGCCAGGTGTCTCTTACCGGGCGAAAATGGCTTGTTGACCGGCCATCGGCAACCCTGGCCGCCACCGGAACGGAACCGATCGAAAAACCGGCCTTCCAGGCCTTGACCAAAACTTCCATCTCCAATTCATAACCTTTGCTCGCGAGAGTCACTGCGCGCAACATCCGGGCCGAGTAGACGCGGAATCCGGACTGGCTGTCGTCGATCTCGAATCCGGTCCGTTTTCTCATGCACCAGGCCCCGAACCGGTTCCAGTGGCGCCTCAAGCCCGCCATCTCCCGGAATTGGGAGTAGCGCGACGCCAGCAGCAGGTCGAGCCCGTTTCCACTGGCGATTTCGATCATTGGTCGAATCGCGGTCGGGTCGTGCTGGCCATCGGAATCCAGGGTTACAACATATTCAAACCCATGGGCAAGCGCCCAATCAAACGCGGTACGAAGGGCCATCCCCTTCCCCTGATTCCGGTCATGCCTGATGAGGTTTACCGGCAGACCGGCAATCCTTTGGGCTGTTCCGTCGGTTGAACCGTCGTCCACCACCAGGAGCGGGAACCCCTGCTGCAGCGTCTCCCGGACAACCGCCTCAATGGTTTTTTCCGAATTGTATGCGGGTATTACTACGCAGATCCCCAATTAGCCACCATCTCGCCGAGGGTTATGAACCTGAACCGGCTCAGCAGCCGTGATAACCGCTCCATGGCGTCTTTTCTGGGGCCGTAGACAACGAACTCCCGAAAGCGGGACATCGGCAATCTCGGCCCGGCCGGATCCAGCTCGCGGGGGTGGAGAAAAAACACTGCCGGAGCCCCGCCCGAGTTGAGGCTGCAAACCGTGTTCTCGATCATCCGGAACGGGAAGAACCGGAATCCCCACCCCCCGCCGGTGGGCAAATTACCCAGCAACGACGGAGTCACCAGTGGCGGGATCTCCCATATATCCCCTCGATCGCGCCTTATTCTCCAGGGAGTGCGTGACCCGGCCCTGTCCCCCACAAACGGTAACGGGTTGCAGCTGGAATCGTAACGATACCCCTCTTCGATGAGAATATCAAATGCCCATGGCATCCTCGCATGCGAAAGCGACCATTGGGGAGCGCGAAAACCTTCCGGCCGGCGGCCGGTGAGATGCTCGAGGATATCGGCAGTCCTGCGCAGTTCATCCCGGAATGCCGCCGGATCCAGGCTGCCCACCAGTGAATGGGAGTAGCCATGGGATGCTATCTCATGCCCCCGGGCAGCAATTTCGGCGACAACACCGGGCTCATCAGCTGCCAGTGAACCAAGGACAAAAAAGGTTGCCTTGAGCTTACCGGCGTCAAGGACCGCAAGCAGTCTTTCAACATTACCCCGTACCCGTCTTGCGCAAGAAAGGGGTTCAATCCCGTCAACGCCGCAAACATGGAACCATTCTTCGACATCAACGGTGATGGCGTTGAAAACCGGCGCATCAGCAATCGGAATCTTGTTCATTAATCGTTGAAACATACCAATTCACGGACTGAAAAGTCAAGGACTGCATATAAACCTATGCGAAACCAGGGGGGTGAAAAATCCTGATCCTGCCGAACATATCGATTCTCCAACAACCATTACGCCGGCTGTCCCGTAGCAAGCGCAGAAAGGAGTTGACCGGGATTCAATTCTGTATAACATTAATCAAAATTTATCACTCTTCAAGGAGCGCTGGTGTATTTCAGCCTCATTACAAAAATCGCCATTGCCACAAGCATCGTCCTGCTTGTCTGCATGGTCGTATTTACTCAGCTGAACTTCAACAACCTCAAGAAGCTCATTATCGAAGAGGCGGTAGCGGACAGCGACCGCCTTTCGGAAACCATCATCAGCAGCACCCATAACCAGATGTTGGAGAACAACCTGTTCGGGGTCTTCCAGATGATCCGGGAGATCGGGAAGCAGAAGGGTGTTATCCATATAAGGCTGATCAGCAAGACCGGCAGAATTATCTATTCCACCGATGAGAACGAAATCGGACAACTGCTCGACAAGAGAACCGAAGCCTGCAACATGTGCCACGAAACCGAGACCCCCCAAGTGGACCTGCCCAGGATGAACAGAAGCAGAGTTTTTTATCGATTCAAACGGTCAGGAAGTCATGGGACTGGCCAAGGCGATCTACAACTCCGAAAAATGCTACACCGCGGCCTGCCACTTCCATCCCGAATCATTCAAGATCCTGGGAGTCCTGGATGTCATCACTTCTCTGGAGCCGATGCGTGAACTGATGGCATCATACCGTTACAAGCTCGGCGCGGTGACGGTTCTGATAATAGGCGCCCTCTGGGCAAGCATCACGTTTTTTCTGATGATCTTTGTCAACCGGCCGATTAAGCAGCTCCTGTACCAGATCAGAATGATGTCGCGAGGCGAACTGGGTGGCACGGTCCCAACCTTTTCCAGTTACGAACTTGCCGTACTCTCGGATTCATTCAACCGGATGACCCAGAACCTGAGAAAGGCGCGCAGTGAACTCGAAGACTGGGCACACACTCTGGAACTGCGCGTTGAAGACAGGACCAACGAGCTGAAAAAGGTGCAGAACCAGCTGGTGCGATCGGAAAAACTCGCCTCTCTCGGTGAGCTGGTTGCCGGGATTGCGCACGAGATCAATAACCCGCTGACCGGCATCCTGATGTATGCCTCTCTGGTGCTGCATGATGAAAAACTGAATCCGGCACTGAAAAGCGATATTGCGATAATAGTAAGGGAAACCGAGCGCTGTGCCCGGATCGTAAGCGGATTGCTGGATTTCTCCAGGGAAAAGACCCCCAAGAAAAAGCTGTGCTCTATCCCGGCAATAATGGAGGCAACGCTTGGACTGGTTAGGAGCCAGTCCATCTTTCTCAATATCAATATTCAAACCGAATTTGCACCGGACTTACCCGATATTGCCGTCGATCCGAACCTTATCGAACAGGTATTCGTCAATATGGTTCTGAATGCCGGCCAGTCGATGCATGATGGCGGTAAACTGGGACTTCGGATCGGAACCACTGAAGACGGCAAATATATCCTTGTGGAGATCTCCGACACCGGATGCGGCATACCCGAAGCAAATCTCAAGAAGATCTTTGATCCGTTTTTCACTACCAAGGAGAACAAGGGCACCGGTCTCGGCCTTTCGGTTTCATACGGCATTATCGAGAGTCACGGCGGGATGATAGAAGTTTCGAGTGAGGTGGGAAAAGGAACTACATTCACAATCATGCTTCCGGTCGATCAGGAGATCAAGCCAGCAAACTAAACCCTGGGAACCATACAACGCAAGCAATACTAACGCATCCAAATCACATCTGATTCCTAATTGACACCCCCAGTTTTTTCAGCAAGGCCTGAAAATTCGGTCGCAACATCCCGGTTTCTTCGGCTGCACGCGTGACATTCCAATTGTTCCGTTTAAGCGCGTTGATCACAAAGGCCTTCTCAACCGGCTCAATGGCCTTTTCCCGGATCTGCCTCTTTGTCTCCTTCAGTTCCTCGAGGTTCTGAGGGACATGATCATCGTCAACTGCGGCATGGTGCATTTCGTTTTGAGGTGAAAGTTCCAGGTCATCCCGCTCGATAAGCGGGGTGGCAGTCAACACCACGGCACGCTCGATAATATTTTCCAGCTCTCTGACATTGCCGGGAAACGGGTATTCTTCGAGAAAGGATATGACGTCAGGGGTAACACCGCGAATCTCCTTGCCAAGTTCTCCGGCAAACTGCTTTACGAAATGGCTGATGAGAAGCGGCACATCTCCTTTTCGCTCCCGTAACGGCGGGAGATCGATCGGGATGATATTGAGCCGGAAAAACAGGTCTTCACGGAAGCTGCCATCGGTAATCATGGTCCGGAGATTCTTGTTTGTTGCGGCAACCAGCCGGATATCGATCGGAATCGGTTGCGTCCCCCCTATCGGCGTAACTTCCCTCTCCTGCAGGACTCGCAACAGCTTGGCCTGCGTGGTGAGGCTGATATTGGAAATCTCGTCCAGAAACAGGGTGCCGCCGTCAGCGACCTTAAAGAGCCCGGTTTTGGTCTGAACCGCCCCGGTAAAAGACCCTTTCACATGGCCAAACAGTTCGCTTTCGAGCAGGTTTTCAGCCAAGGTCGTGCAGTCTATTGCCACAAACGCCTGCTCCCGGCGCGGACTGTTGCTGTGAATCGAGCGCGCTACCAACTCCTTGCCGGTGCCGCTTTCGCCGCTCACCAAAACCGTACTGTCGGTCGGCGCAACCTGCATTATGCGTCGATAGACCTTCTGCATCTCTTTGCTCTTGCCGATAAAACAGTCGAACCCGCTGGTATCACGCAATTCTTTGCGCAGATACATATCGTCGATAAGCACAACCCGTTCTTCGATCGCCTTGCTGGCTTTGGCAAGGATCTCATCAGGAGTGAACGGCTTGGGGATATAATCTGCCGCGCCGCTTTTCATGGACTCAATGGCGTTGTCGATTGCCGCGTACCCGGTAATCAGGATGACCGGGACCTCCGGCTGAAGGATCTTAATGGACTTCAGGACTTCTATGCCGTTCATCCCCGGCATCTTTAGATCGGTGATGACCAGATCGAATTCATGCTCCTGCATCCGTTCGATCGCCGAGTATCCGGAAGCAAAGGTCTCCACCGCATACCCGGCGCCATCAAGTATACGTTTCATCCCTTCCCTGATTACCGCCTCATCATCCACTACCAGGACTTTTTTGACATCAGTCATGAAACCCCACCTCAGCGATTCGTAGTGATTCTCGTATTCCAGGGACAGCAGTTTATTCAAAGCAAATAATTAATCAATGTTTATGTTATTTCCGCTTCTTCCCGGTGTCAACATAAAATAAGACTTCATTTGTCAAAAACACGTCCAGCCCAAGGGTAAAAGCATTTTTATCCAATGTATTCAGGCAATTATAAATTTGACTGCTATGTACAAATTAATTATACACCCAAAACACCCAATTGTTTTTCCCTTATATTTTAGCAAGTTAGAAACCGATCACCCTCCCACCGGAAAACCGTGGCAATGAATAGGCGTATACAATTTAGATACACTCGCGCCCGGGAAAGAAGGTGACATTTAAACGCTTAAATTAAAATATGCCCACAGAACAGCCAGTTAAAGACAATGAATTAATCGTGATTAATATTGGTACGCATACTGCAAAACAAGTGACATCAGACACAAAGTACAAACGCTGCAATAACAAAGGAGGAGGCCATGAAACCCGCGATCAAAAAAACCTTAGCAATGTCCCTCTGCAGCGCCACCTCGGCATTTGCAGCAAGCGGTGCCGAGAGCGACGAAACCGGACTCTTCTTCTGGCTGTTCATCGGGTTCGCAGCAATGATCATCGCCTTTCAGTTTCTGCCGGGGATCATGATGTTTTTCGGCATGGCTAAAGGGCTGTTCTCATCCGGCGCAAAGGAGCCGGCAGTAGCAAAAGAAGGAAAAAAGCATTAACCGGGGCAGGAAATTGAATCATTACCGACTAAAGAGAGGAGAACGACCATGCAAGGTGTGCTGATCGCAGATGACAACCTCGATTCACGCAAACTGATGGCCGATCTTTTCATCGAAGCTGGGTATGACGTCACCGTCACCAATTCAGCCGCGACCGTGCTGCACGGCATTCTGAAAAAATCGGCCCAGGTGGTACTGATCGGCAATGAATTCGACGAAGTGGCCGCAGCCGACCTTATCCCCATACTGAAGAAGTGCAACAGGGAATTGACCATCATTTTCGTATCCAGCGATGCATCGCTCTCTCTCATCCGCAAACTGAGGAATGAGGGGATTTTCTACCATGCACTGCCGCCATTGGAGCCGACGGACCAGCAGGAGTTGAAACAGGCCGTGGAATGTGCCTTCGAAACTATCCGCAGCCAACATCATAGTAACAAGAAAGGAGATACACCATGAAAACGACACGTCTTGCGACAACAACAGTGCTGCTATGGCTGGCAATGTTCGGTGATGCCTTTGCAGTAACGACCACCAGGGTTTACAGCAGCGGAATCTTTGTTCTCGGTTTTCTGGCATTTTGCGCGTTGGTCGTCGTCGTTCAGCTGATCCCGGCAATCATGACCCTGTGGGGGATGCTGAAAGGCGCGGCTGAAAACTCAAAAGCCACCAAGGCCGAAGTCAAGGAATAGATCTTTCAAGAAAGGGGGGCGTGTCATGCTAGAGTTTTTCCAACAAATCGGAGAAGTAAAATCGGTCTACACATTGGTTGATTTCTATCAGTACATCAAAGGAGTGGAATACCTTATTTGCGTAGCCTTTTTCGTAGGGTTCCCGCTTCTGTACCGGCACATTCACAGCCAGAAGGACAAATAGCTCCTGACGAATGGGCTAACGACGGAGAGCTGATTCAAAGAGAACAGCCATTTTAATGCCAAGGAGAATACTATGCGCACTGCCTGCACATGGATAATGCTAGCGATAGCAACTGTAACGATAACCCTTTCGCTGCCGCAGAAAGCTGCGGCAATTCCGGACAAGATTGATATCGGTTCCCTTGAAGCTCTGTACAAAAAAGTAAATTTTGACCACGCCGCCCATATCAAGACCATTTACGACTGTGCCGTCTGCCATCACCACACGACAGGAGCACTGGTAACGGACCCGAACTGCGTCCGCTGCCACAAGACCAGCAATCCGACCAAAGATGTAGCATGCCGGAACTGCCACAGGAAAGACCCATTTTCTGCTGACGTTATGAACGAGAAGTTGAACCCGAACCGCTATCACAACGACATCCCGGGGCTAAAAGGGGCATATCATCAGAGTTGTCTCGGATGTCACAAAAAGATGAACGGGCCGACAGGCTGCCAGGACTGCCACAAGCGCAAGCCAGAAGGTGACGCCATGTTCAATGCCGGCGAATTCGCACCCAAGAAACCGGCAGGTAAAGGGCATGGCGGCCACTAGAACGCCGGAGCATCGATTGAATCCAAATCTCAAACAAGGAGAACAGGACATATGAAACGGAGAGATTTCCTCAAAGGATGCTTGATGTGCAGCGCTGCAGCAGCGGTAGGAACAGGCAGTAAGGCCCAGGCAGCCGGATCATTTGAAGGATACCCTGATGCAATGGGAGTCCTGGTTGACCTGACCCGTTGCGTAGGATGCAGAAGCTGCGAAGCAGCATGCAACAAGGAGCAGAGGCTCCCGGAACCGGACGTGCCGTTCGATGACACTTCCGTCTTTGAAGAAAAGCGCCGCCCGACCGAACGGGCATACACAGTTGTCAACAAATATGAAACCGGACAAGGCGAACCCGTCTATCGCAAGATACAGTGCAATCACTGTAATGAGCCGGCCTGCCTGACTTCGTGTTTCGTAAACGCCTATACCAAGACGAAAGAGGGAGCGGTTATCTACAATCCGAAGATCTGCGTCGGATGCCGTAACTGCATGATCGCCTGCCCATTCAACGTCCCCGGCTACAGTTACTCCAGCGCCTTCAACCCCGTAGTAAAAAAATGCATCTTCTGCCACGACACAAGACTAAAGAACGGAAGGCCTCCGGCATGCGTCGAAGCCTGCCCGCAGGAAGTCTTGACGTTCGGCAAACGCGCAGACCTCATCAAATTGGGCCATGAGCGTATACGTGAGACCCCGACACGTTACTACGACAAGATATACGGAGAAAAGGAAGTTGGCGGAACCGGCTGGCTCTACCTTTCCAGCGTTCCGTTCGACAAGGTAGGCTTTGACACGACCCTGCAGAACGAACCGATCATATCGAACGTGAAGGACTTCCTGGGCATGGTGCCGATGGTCCTGGCCATCTGGCCGGCCCTCTTCACCGGCGTCCATCTGCTTTCGACCAAGAACAAGGACGGCCATGACGATCATGATGATTCTCATAATGGGACAGGGGGGCACTAGGCCATGAAACAATATCTCAAAGCAAAAGGAAACAGCGTAGAACATGTCGATGCGCTCCATCGCAACTCTGACGGGCGCAAATGGACCTTCATGGAAAAGCTCCTTTTGGGGCTGACTCCCAAAGAATACCTGCAACAGGCATTGAAGAACCCGTTCAACTGGATACTTGCCGTCATTTTCGCCATCGGCATACCGATAATGATCGGCCGTTTCATATTCGGCCTCTCTTGGGTAACCCACAGCTCCTGTGACTACCCCTGGGGGCTGTTCCTCGGATTCGGCCTGTTCGCCATGGTTCCACTTTCTTCGTCAGGGTTCCAGCTTGGCACCGCCTGCGAGGTCTTCGGTCGCCACGATCTGGAGCCGATAGAGCGGCTGGCGCTCCTTAATGGTCTGCTCGGCTACTTCTTCGCCGTCATGTTCCTCCTCTTCGACCTCGGTCAACCCTGGCGCCTCCCCTACCCGATGATCGTCGCCTTTGGCCCGGCAGCAGTCCTCTTCCTCGTCGCCTGGCACGTTGCCACCTACCTCTCGGTCCAGATCGCCGAAGTTTCACAAGGCTTCTTCGAGTGGATGGGGTGGCCGGCCGGCAAGAAGGCAGTCCGCAAGATCACGCTCGGTCTCACGGTCTCCGGCATCATCCTCTCGACACTCCATCAGGGGGCCTTGGGCGCTCTCTTCACCTATGCGCCGGGCAAGGTCCATCCGCTCTGGTACTCGGCATCGTTCCAATGGCTGCACTTCTTCGTCTCCTCGATCCCCGGCGGACTCTGCATGGTTATAGTTGTCAGCACCATTGCTGCCAAGACCATGTCGTGGCGCTTTGACGACCGCTTCAAGACCAATCTCGACAAACTGACGATCTCCCTGGCAAAAGGTGCCACCATGGGTCTGGCAACCTACCTGACCATCAAGCTGATCGGCGTCGCCCATGACAACAAGTGGGAATACATCGCCACCGGCTGGGGCGCATGGTATGTGGCAGAGATCATGTTCGGCGTCATTGCCCCGCTGGCGATTTTCACCTATTCCATCAAGAACGGCAAGGTTGGCCTGATCCGTTTCGGCGCCTGGCTCACGGTCCTGGGCGTTGTCCTGAACCGACTGAATACTGCCATGATCACCTTCAACTGGAGACTTCCCGAACGGGAGATTCCGCACTGGCGGGAAGCAATCATCGCGATCACCCTGTACTCCGTCTACATTGTTACCTACCGCTTCATCCTTTACAGGCTGCCGATCTTCTACAAGTTCAAGACCGTTGAAGTCCCGGTTGAAGCAACAGCGGGCGTGAGAGAGACCGTCTCTCTGATCGAAGAAAACGATCTCCCTGATGCGGCCTGCGCCAAGGAGTCGATCTCCTTGTCGGGACGCCGGCTATCAGGAATTGAGACCGCCAACTGAGAACAGCAACCGGCTGTAGGATTCCGGACAGCCAAGAACGTACACAGGAGAAGACCGATGAAATCATGCCGGATAGCAACCGTTCTTGCCATGCTGGTCTTTGGAGCAACGTCGGCAGGGGCGTTAGAGCTTAAGGATATTACCTACAATACCGAAAATGCGGGCAAAGTGGTCTTCAGCCACAAGAAGCATCTGGAAAAGAAGCCGCGTCGAGACCCGCTACAATGCAAGGCGTGCCACGAAAACGGGAAAAAAGCCCCTGAAAAAGCCAACATGGCCGGGATGGAAAAGGGGAAATCCTGCGGCGCCTGTCACAACGGACGCGGTGCGTTTGCCCTTGCGTCCTGCACCCGCTGCCACAAGGTACGCGAGGTCAGTATCAATGTGAAGCAGACCGGACCTGTTGTTTTCAGCCACCAGAAACATCTGAAAAAATACCAGGATTGCGCAAAGTGTCACAACGCACTGTTCAAGACCGGGAAGAATCCACACGTAACCATGGCGGCAATGGGAAAAGGTGAATCCTGCGGGGCATGCCACACCGGCAAACAGGCATTCCCCCTGAGCGATTGCCAGAAATGCCACCCTTATCGTGACAAATCCTACAAGGTCAAGGACGCGGGCAACGTAGTTTTCAGCCACAAGGCCCATCTGGATATGTCCTTTTCCTGCCAGGATTGCCATGACACGGTTTACAAGCCGGGGAAAGGGAATCCGAAAGTCTCCATGACCGAAATGGAAAAGGGGAAATCCTGCGGCGCCTGCCATAACGGCAAAAAGGCATTTAACGTAACATCCGATTGCGCGACATGCCACAAGAGCTCATAATTATCCAAACATTTTGCAGGCAGCGAATGTAATGGCGCGGGCCGCGATCTGTTTACCTCTGAGGCAAACTGGTCCCGGCCCGCATTTTTTTCATAACACCACTTATCGTTTACATATTAGCAGGAGGAACCATGCTGATACAGGTAGTATATGCCGATAAGAAAATTGGGGTGGTCGCTCAGGATACCCTTGACCGGCTGATAGAACACAAAGCCATTGCCGCTTTTCGCCGGCTCGATGCGTGGGTCATAATCGGAAAAGACCGGATCAGAAAGACCGGTAGATTTTATGACGGCCCGGAAAGAAGGACCTCGGGAATGGGAGCTGATCTCCGGGGACAATCTTCCCGGCCGAATCATTCAATTACTCCTCGCAACACACATTCAGGAAAACCGCTGGGTGAAAACAGATTTTCAGATAAAATTTGACTAACCTAATCACTCCTCCTATAATCTGCGGGTTAAAATACAGATTTGCGTCAAGGAGGAGACGATGCTCTCGAGAACCATACTCTGCTGCCTGGCCCTGTGTTGCCTTACTGCAACCGCGCAGGCTATTACCATCAAGAATATAACTTATACGACCAAATCTGCCGGAACAGTCGTGTTCGATCATGGTTATCACCTGAAGCAGGCCGCTATCAATAATAACTGCAAGGCCTGCCACAGTGCGATCTTCGACATGAAAAAGCGCTCCCACTCGACCATGGCCGAGATGGAAAAGGGGAAATCCTGCGGTGCATGCCATGACGGAGCCAAGGCTTTCCATGTCAGGGAATGCGTCCGCTGCCATAAGGCAAAGGAAGTGACCCTCGTGGTAAAAGGGGCGGGTAACGTTCAGTTCAGCCACAAGTCGCACACCGCTAGAAACAGCTGCAATGATTGCCATACAAAGATTTTCGGGACCAACAGAAACAAGAAGCCGGCTACCATGTCCGACATGGAACAGGGTAAATCGTGCGGCGCCTGTCATAACGGCAAGAAGGCGTTCCCTGTGACGGCCAACTGTGCAGAATGCCACAAGATGTAGACTTGGGTCAAAATAACCGCGTCAACAGGACTCAGCCATGTTCAAAACTCTCGCCGCTCAAGCGATCATTCCGGTGACCATCGCGATTACCGGCTTTGTCGTCATCTGCTGTATCCTCCTATACTCGGTTATGAAATCGGATCTGGTCAACGATGCGGTCACATATTCCAACGGGTTGGCCGACACTATCGTCAAATCGACCCGCTACGCCATGCTGAAAGAGGATCGCGAGACCGTAAGCCGGATAATAACCAATGTAAGCGAACAGAAAGGGTTGGAACACACCAGGATATTCAACAAGAAAGGATCGATAATCTTTTCTGGCAATAATAATGAGGTCGGCCACCTGGTGGACAAGAAGACTGCCGGTTGCGTGGAGTGCCATGACGGTCCGGTGCCCAAGGCAACTTTGGGCGATATGCAGAAGGCACGCCGGTTTGTGGATGAACGCGGTGTCGAGGTCCTCGCCATAACCGCCCCGATTTACAATGAACCAGAATGCTATAATGCGCCCTGCCATGTCCACCCTCAGGAGCAGAAGGTGCTCGGCACTCTCGACATCGGGCTGTCGGTGCCGATCCTCCTCAAGAATCTGCCGGTAATGCGCGGGAGGATGGTGGTTTTCAGCCTGCTGGTGCTGATCCTTAGCGTAGGTGGCGTTGCTGCGCTGCTCTGGCGCAATGTATTCCTGCCGGTACGTCTGCTTGGCGAATATGTGGAACGGTCCGCCAAGGGAGAGGTCCCTCCGGAACTGCCCCACTGCGGTCCTGAGCTTGCAGCATTGGCTGAAAATATCCGAATCATCGTGCACCGAAGCGAAAGCGAACCGAACCCAGACAACCCTTCAAAATGATCAATGAACCTGCCGTAAACGATGAAAGAGGGACTCAGGCCGCAAATGACTTCGACCGGCTGCGGCGGGAAAGCCTTGCCCGGATTAGTCGTCTACAGCGAAAATCAGGGAACGGTCCCTTATGCCTTGCCCTTTTTTTGGCGATCAGCATCGTTGCCCAACAGGATTTTTCCGTAATCCCTTCTCTTCCGGACGAAGTCAGAGACATGCTGGGGCGTCCCCCCTCCCCTAATATGATCAGCGCCGCACTGGTGCTTTACAGCTTTTCGGCCATAATTCTCGTGTTGACCAGAATGGTGAGCAGCTCGGAAAAATACGGCGGGATTGCCCATGTCGGATACCTCTCCGCCTTCTACATGTTTTATCATTTTTCCAACGCGCTTCACGACAACTTCTGGGCGGTTTTTGCCGCTGGCATGACCGTCATGATGCTCGAAAGCTATCACCTCTGGACCCTCTGCGGCTACGAGATCCGCAAGGAAAAGGCTTACATTGAGCAGCTTGACCGTAAAGAGAAATCCGGTTTCAATTTCTAGATCTCGCGGAATTCCCGGCGAGAAATGCATTGACACCGTACATTCCTCCTGCTAGGTTACAGTCGCTAATACAACTGCAGGACCATGCACGCTAGGGGAGTTCAGACGAACTGAGATGAGACCACAGGTCTCAAACCCTTTGAACCTGATCCGGGTAATGCCGGTGTAGGGAAGCGGAACAACGGGATATATCTATTACCGGCCGCTTTGCGGCCTTTTTTCGTTGGAGATCGAAAATGCGGCTGAGTGTTAACGGGGAAGTAAAGGAAACCGGTTGCAGCACGGTCAGCGAACTCCTGCAGAGCCTGCAGATCGAGCCGGGGCATGTTGCCGTGGAGCTAAACCTGGCGATTATCCCGAAACAGCAGTACGAAACCATGACCCTGAATGACGGCGACCGGATTGAAATCGTCCATTTCGTCGGTGGAGGCTGAACATGAATCCCCTCAATGATGCGCTGGTCATCGCCGGACGCTCCTTCAATTCCCGTCTGCTGGTCGGAACCGGGAAATTTTCGTCCAATGCCGCAATGGTTGAGGCAATGCAATATTCCGGCAGCGAGATTGTTACGGTCGCCCTCCGGAGGGTTGATATCGGCAACCCGGACGACAGCATCCTGTCGCATATCGACCGGAACAAATATCTGCTTCTGCCCAACACCAGCGGCGCCCGCGACGCAGAGGAGGCGGTCAGGCTTGCCCGGTTGTCACGCGCTGCCGGTTGTGATCCCTGGGTGAAATTGGAGGTAACTCCTGACCCTTATTACCTGCTTCCCGACCCGATCGAAACGCTCAAGGCCGCTGAAATCCTTGTCAAAGAGGGTTTTACCGTGCTCCCTTACATCAACGCCGACCCGGTGCTGGCCAAGCGACTGCAGGAAGCCGGCACGGCGACCGTCATGCCGCTGGGCGCACCAATCGGGACCAATCGGGGGATCAGGACCAGGGACCAGATTGCAATCATCATTGAGCAGGCTATTGTGCCGGTTGTGGTGGACGCAGGTCTCGGCGCCCCCTCCCATGCTGCCGAGGCAATGGAGATGGGAGCAGATGCAGTCCTCGTGAATACCGCTCTAGCAGTCACTCCTAATCCCGGACTCATGGCCGCAGCCTTCCGCAAAGGCGTGGAAGCCGGCCGCGAGGCCTTTCTCGCCGGTCTCGGGGAGCAGCGCCAGAAGGCCGAGGCATCGAGTCCGTTAACCGGATTTCTGGGGTGATGGCTTCGCCAAAAGTCCATCTGCTGCGTTACGCTCAACCTTCGTCACTGCGACGTAGCCTCCGGCTACGACTCATTCCTCAGGTTTTCGCAAGCCTTGCAGCTGGAGCTTTTTGCTGTGCCATATTAAGCCAAATAAGGATATTGACATGAGTTTTCTTGACGAAATCCTGAAATACCCGACAGACGAGGTGTTATCCCGCATTGAGGCCAAATCCGGTGCCGATGTCGAACAGGCGCTCGGTTTGGAACGGCTCCGCGTGGACGATTTCATGGCGCTCTTGTCCCCTGCCGCCGCACCTTACCTCGAAACAATGGCCGGGAAGGCCCACAGGCTCACCAGACAGAGGTTCGGGAACAATATCCTCATGTACGCCCCGCTTTACCTATCCAACCTCTGCACCAACGGCTGCCTCTACTGCGGCTTCAATGCCACCAACAAGGTGCCGAGACAGACTCTTGCATTCGACGAGATCGAGAGAGAGGCGCAGGTGCTCTATGACCGCGGCTTCCGCCACATCCTGCTGGTAACCGGCGAAGCCCCCCATGCGGTGAACAATGACTACCTCGCGGAAGCGGCGCAACGGATCAGGCACCTGTTCAGCTCGATCGCCATAGAGGTCTATCCGATGGAGGAATCCGGCTACCGGCAGATGGTAGAAGCCGGGGTCGATGGCCTGACAATCTACCAGGAAACCTATGACCGGACACTGTACGCCGATATGCACCCGTTCGGCAGGAAGCGGGATTATTCGTTCCGGCTGCTCGCCCCGGAAAGGGGTGGCGCTGCGGGCCTGCGCCGGATAGGTATTGGCGCCCTTCTCGGCCTGGGGCATTTCCGGGTGGAGAGTTTTTACACCGGGTTGCATGCCCTGTACCTGTCCAGGCACTATTGGCGCAGCCACCTGAGCGTTTCGTTTCCACGGATGCGGCCCGCAGAAGGGGGATTCGCCCCTCTGCACCCGGTCTCGGACCGGGAGTTCGTCCAGCTGATCTGTGCCCTCCGCCTGTTGCTCCCCGATGCCGGCCTGGTCATGTCCACCCGCGAGAGCGCAACCCTCCGCGACAACCTGCTGCCGCTCGGGATAACCCAGATGAGCGCCGGTTCCTGCACCTCTCCCGGCGGCTACGCCGGCCCCGAAGAGAGCACCCGTCAGTTCAATATCGATGACGACCGGAGTGCTGCCGAGGTCGAGGAGATGATACGGAGCAAGGGGTATGAAGCGGTCTGGAAGGATTGGGACCGGGCTTTCCTGGATCGAGCAACGCCATATGCCACCTCTGACGCGGCACTCTGACCACGGCATCATGCCGGTTGATTTCGATCTTTACCTGATAACCGACCGCCACCAGGCCAAGAGCGCCAACCTGCTTGAGACGGTGGAAGCAGCCCTTCAAGGCGGGGTCAGGGCGGTCCAGCTCAGAGAAAAAGATCTGCCCCCTGCTGAACTGTATGAATTGGCAGAGGCTCTGCGTCAGTTGACCGGCCGTTTCCAGGCCCGTCTGTTCATCAATGACCGGGTGGATATTGCGGTTACGGTTGGTGCCGACGGGGTCCATCTGGGGGAAAAGAGCATTCCGGTTCAGGCCGCTCGGGGGATTCTGGGCCAGGCAAAACTGATAGGCGTCTCGTGCCACTCTCTTGCAGGAGCAAGGTCGGCAGAAGCTGCCGGAGCTGACTTCATAACCTTCGGTCCGGTATTTTTCACCCGATCAAAAGCGATCTACGGCGATCCGCTCGGCCCGGAAAAACTTGCTGCAGCAGCTGGGCTCAATATACCGGTGTTCGGACTCGGCGGCATTACCGAAGGCAACATCCGGCAGGTACTGGATGCCGGAGCCAGTGGCATCGCGCTGATATCCGCCATAATTGCCGCTGACCAGCCGCAACAGGCAACAACAACCATTCTAGGGGCGATACGGCACGCACGGCAGCCGGTTCACAGCCTCGGGACAAAGGAGCAATTACCATGAAAACCGCTCGCATCTCATCCGGTCAAGAGTTCACAGTCGGCAAGATCCTCTGCATCGGCCGGAACTATGTCGATCATATCCACGAACTCGGCAACGAGGTCCCCACGGCACCGGTGATCTTCATGAAACCGGCCAGTTCGGTCATATCCGAAGGGGAGCGGATTGTCATACCTTCTTACTCCAACGATTGTCATCACGAAGGGGAACTGGCGGTTCTGATCGGCAAAACCGGGAAGGATATCCCGCTGGATAAGGCGCTGGATCATGTTGCCGGCTACGGAGCGGCAATTGACCTGACCCTGCGGGATGTGCAGGCCGAGCTGAAGAAAAAGGGACTTCCGTGGGACATTGCCAAGGGGTTTGACACTGCCTGCCCCCTGTCGGATTTCGCCCCTGCCGAGTTGGTGCCGGACCCACAGCTGCTGCAGGTCCGGCTCTCGGTCAACGGGGAGATCCGCCAGAACGGGCCGACAGCTTTGATGATCAACCCGGTCGCCAACATCATCTCTCACCTCTCGACCATCTTTACCCTGGAACCCGGGGATGTCATCCTTAGCGGCACCCCTGCAGGTGTAGGACGGATAGTCTCAGGCGACAGGTTGCTGGCAGAAATACCGGGTGTGGCAAGAATCGAAGTGTCGGTGGCTTAAGAACCGCTATCTGGCCTTTCCGAGTTCAGCCAGGCGTGCCTCGGCTTTCTTTGCCAGTTCACTCCCCGCATGCTTCTGAATTATCTCCTGATAAAGCTTTGCCGCATGTTCCCGGTTCCCCTGCTTTTCCTCGAACTGCGCCGTATCGAACAGCTCCTTCCCCTTTTCGCCGGCGCATCCGGCCAGTGTGGAAAAAGCAAGCATAACTAAAAGTGCCAATCTCACCAACATAGCGATCTCCTTACCCATATTATAAGAAAAGGCCACGGTTTCCCGTGGCCTCTGTCGACGGCATAGAGTATTCCGGCTAGGCCTTGGTCACATTGGCGGCCTGAAGCCCTTTGGCCCCCTGCACAATGTCGAAAGTAACCTTCTGACCTTCGGCCAGGCTCTTGAAACCATCCCCCTGTATTGAGGAAAAGTGCACGAAAACATCCTCGCCATTCTCCTGTTCTATGAAACCAAACCCCTTGCTGTCATTAAACCACTTAACCACGCCGTTTGCCATTACTGCCTCCTTCTGACCTTAGCAACTGCAAGAAATCGGGCGCACCTGTGTCCGCAGATTAGAGACTATTTACACCGGAGTTAATACGGTGTCAAGCGGATTTTCATGCTGAAGCCAATACCGCATGGGCAGCTGCCAGACGGGCAATGGGCACCCTAAACGGCGAACATGACACGTAATCCAGCCCAACGTTGTGGCAGAAGATTACCGATGCCGGATCGCCGCCGTGCTCACCACAAATACCGAGCTTGATTCCCGGCCGCGTGGACCGCCCCAGTTCACAGGCCATTTTCACCAGCTTGCCGACACCGTTCTGGTCAAGAGACACAAACGGGTCTTCCGGGAGCAGGTTGGTTTCCACATAGAACGGCAAGAATTTGCCGGCGTCGTCGCGGGAAAGACCGAAGGTTGTCTGCGTAAGGTCGTTGGTTCCAAAGGAGAAGAATTCCGCTTCAGTTGCGATCTCATCAGCGGTAAGGGCAGCGCGCGGCAGCTCGATCATGGTGCCGATCAGGTATTCCAGCTTCACACCGTAGCTTGCCATCACCTCTTCACAGATGGCTACGGCATTAGCCCGCAACACTGTCAGTTCGGAAACCGTTGCGATCAGCGGGATCATGATCTCGGGTACGATACTGAACCCTTCATTTTTGACCAGTTCGCAGGCAGCCTCCATAATTGCCTGCACCTGCATGTCGTAGATCTCAGGATAGGTAAGACCGAGACGGCAACCGCGATGGCCGAGCATCGGGTTGAATTCATGCAGGAACTCGACCTTGTGCTTCAACTGCTGGGTGGTGACGTTCAAGGTATTGGCCAGCGTTTCAATGTCCTTCTCTTCACTGGGAAGGAATTCGTGCAGCGGCGGGTCAAGCAGGCGAATGGTTACCGGCAGACCTTTCATTTCCCTGAAGATGCCGACAAAGTCCCCTTTCTGCATCGGCAGAATCTTGGCCAGCGCCTTCTGCCGCCCTTCCAGGTCTTCGGCAAGGATCATCTCCCGTACCGCCATGATCCGGTCGGCTTCAAAGAACATATGCTCCGTGCGGCAAAGCCCGATCCCTTCGGCCCCGAACTCTCTGGCAACCCTGGAATCGTTGGGGGTGTCCGCATTGGTCCGGACCTTGAGCCGGCGATGCTTGTCAACCCAGCTCATCAGCGTGGCAAAATCTCCGGTGAGCTGAGGCGGCACTGTTGCCACCGCCCCTTGGATCACCTCTCCGGTGGAACCGTCCAAGGTAATGAGATCCCCTTTCTTGATCACTACGCCATGACGGGCAGTGAAAGACTGGCTGCTATAATCAACCTTGAGGTCGCCGCACCCGGCAACGCAACATTTACCCATGCCGCGGGCCACAACCGCCGCATGCGAGGTCATCCCCCCTCTCGCAGTCAGAATCCCCTGGGCGGCATGCATACCGTGAATATCCTCAGGGCTGGTCTCAACCCGGACAAGAATGACTTTCTGGCCGTTGCGGGCAAGCAATTCTGCCTCGTCCGCAGTAAACACCGCAGTACCCGAAGCAGCGCCGGGAGAGGCGGGGAGACCCTTGGCAATGACCTTTTTGGCGGCCTTCGGATCCAGTGACGGGTGCAGGAGCTGGTCAAGCTGCGACGGCTGAACCCTCAATATTGCGGCCTTTTC
The DNA here is from genome assembly GCF_000813145.1 of Geobacter sp. OR-1. Lineage (GTDB taxonomy): Bacteria > Desulfobacterota > Desulfuromonadia > Geobacterales > DSM-12255 > Geoanaerobacter. The sequence goes on from NZ_BAZF01000004.1 coordinate 125,517, forward strand.
GTCAATAAGCCCCTCTTTGACCATGTCGACGGCAACCTTGATGGCAGCACAGGCAGTACGCTTGCCGTTCCGGGTCTGCAGCATGTAGAGCTTACCTTTTTCAATGGTAAACTCGATGTCCTGCATGTCCTTATAGTGCTTCTCCAGAATCTGGCGGATACCGGCAAGCTGCTGATAGCATTCCGGCAGCACCTCTTCCATTGCCGGCAAATCGCCGTCCTTTTTCTGATGCAGATTGATCGGCTGCGGCGTTCTGATCCCGGCCACGACATCCTCACCCTGGGCATTCACCAGGTACTCGCCATAAAAGTAGTTGTCGCCGGTTGAGGGGTCGCGAGTGAACGCCACGCCGGTTGCGCAGTCATCCCCCATGTTGCCGAAGACCATTGATTGGACGTTTACGGCTGTACCCCATTCCGCAGGGATGTTATTCAGCTTGCGGTAGGTGATAGCGCGCTGGTTCATCCAGGAGCCGAAAACTGCGCCGATTGCCCCCCACAACTGTTCCTGCGGGTCCTCGGGGAAATCCTGTTCCAGAACCTCCCTGATCTTTGCCTTGAACGCGGCAACAAGATCCTTCCAGTCGGCTGCGGTCAGCTCGGTGTCCAGGTGCACGCCCTTCTCTTCCTTCTTCTGCTCAAGCAGGTGCTCCAGCGCCTCCTTATCCATCCCCATGACCACGTCCGAATACATCTGGACAAAACGGCGGTAGGCATCATAGGCAAAACGCTCATCGCCGCTCTGGGCGATGATCCCCTGAACCGTGGTATCGTTGAGCCCGAGGTTGAGCACCGTATCCATCATCCCCGGCATCGACGCGCGCGCCCCGGAACGAACCGAAACCAGCAGCGGGTTCTTGGCATCGCCAAAAGTCCGCCCCATAAGTTGCTCCACCTCTTTCAGGTTTGCCGCAACCTCTTCCCTGAGACCGGCAGGGTAGTTCTTGTCGTTATTGTAGAATTCGGTACAGACCTCGGTGGTAATGGTGAACCCCGGCGGTACGGGGAGGCCGATGCTGGTCATCTCTGCCAGGTTGGCCCCTTTCCCGCCCAACAGGTTTTTCATGTCTGCCCTGCCGTCGGCTTTGCCGTTTCCGAAGAAATAAACGAATTTTGCCATGATGCCCAACCTCCCTTTTTAGTTACGGTTAAAACCGTTTAGCAAAAATTAATAGCGTTTTAATGATAATCAATACTGTTTAGTAAAAATAAAGCCTGTAAACAAAAAAGCCGCCCAGTGGGCGGCTTTTCGGCTAAGCGGAAATTCTGGCAAAATCGGCGATCCCGCCGAACAATCTGGCTATCCCCGTCAACAGGGCCAGCCGGTTGATCCTGATCCGTTCGTCTTCGGCCATTACCATGACCTTGTCGAAAAAGGCATCGACAGGCGGCCGCAGACTGGCAATCTCGGTCAGAGCGGAGAGATAATCCCGCTCAGCGACCGCTGCTGCCACCTTTGCCTTTACCCCGGAAAACGCCGCGTTCAGGGCGGTTTCCGCCGGGTCCTGGAAAAGCGAGACATCAATCGCAACATCAACCCCATCCTTGACGATATTGCAGACCCGCTTAAAGGCAACGGCCAGCGGCTCGAAATCGTCGCGCCCCTTGAAGGCGGCCAGAGCGGCGATGCGGGCAACTGCATCAACCAGGTCGTCAAAACCTACGGCAACAACGGCGTCCACACCGTCAGAGGGATAGCGGTCCGCCATCAGGTTCACAAAACGACCCTTGAAGAATTCCAGAACGTCGCTGTGCACATCTTCCCGCTTCCGGGTCAGCTTAGGCTCCAGAAGATCCAGAGCCACCTTGATAAAGCCGTTCAGAGGCTCCCGATATTCCTTGTCCAGAATAATATTGATAATCCCCAGGGCTGCTCGTCGCAGTGCATAGGGGTCTGCAGACCCGGTCGGGATCAGGCCGACGCCGAAACAGCCGCAGATGGTGTCCATCTTGTCGGCAATGGAAACAAAGGCGCCAACATCGGTTGCCGGCAGCTCTCCGCCAGCCTGGGTCGGCAGGTAATGCTCCGCGATGGCGCTCGCCACTTCCGCATCCTCACCGTCGTGAAGCGCATACTCGCGCCCCATGATCCCCTGCACTTCCGGGAATTCACCGACCATGCCGGAGACCAGGTCCGCCTTGCACAGGTAAGCGGCTCGGGAAACCTTTGCCTTGACGGCCGGGTTCAACCGGTCGGCCAGGCCTTCGGCCAGGGCTCTGAACCGCTCCATCTTTTCATAAGACGTCCCCAGCTTCTGCTGGTAGACAACCGACTTCAGTGCTGCCACGCGGCTCTCCAGCTTCACCTTCCGGTCTTCCTCAAAGAAGAAGCGGGCATCGGAGAGCCTTGCCCGGAGCACCCTCTCGTTCCCCTTCACCACCACGGACGGGTCCTCAGTCAGGGTATTGTTGATGGTGATAAAGCCGGGCATCAGGTTGCCATGATCGTCAACGATCGAAAAATAGCGCTGGTGGCTCCGCATCGAGGTCACCAGGACTTCTTTGGGCACTGCGAGAAAATCCTGGGAAAAGGTGCCGTGAACCACGCTCGGATATTCGACCAGATAGGTCACCTCTTCCAGCAGCCCCTCGTCGGGGAGCAGATGCCCGCCGGCAGCCTTGGCCACACGGTGTGTCTCACGGCGGATGATCTCCTTGCGGGCCTCCGGATCGGGGATCACAAAATGACGCTCGCACTCTTCCAGGTAATGACTGAAATCGCGGACCGGGAACGGCTGGTTGGCCATGAAACGGTGGCCGCGCGAAATGTTGCCGCTCTGGATGTTGCCGTACTCCATCGGCACCACAATGCCGTCGAACAGGGCGACTATCCAGTGAATCGGGCGGGCAAACCGGACATCGAGATCTCCCCAGCGCATCGATTTCCGGAAAGATATGGCACCCAACAGGCGCGGCAGGATCTCCGCCATCAGTTCGTGAGACGGCCGGCCGGTCTCTTTTTTGACTGCAGCAACGTACTCGCCCTTTTCAGTGACAATCAGATGCAGTGCACCGACATCCACCCCCTGGCCGCGCGCAAACCCCTCGGCAGCCTTGCTCGGCTTGCCGTCAGGGCCGAAAGCGATGTTCTTTGCCGGCCCCAGCGCCGTAGTCTCGGCATCGGGCTGCACCGCGGGAATCCCCTTGACGCAAAGCGCCAGACGACGAGGCGTCGCAAGAGTGCTGACCTCGCTGAACTCAAGCCGCGCACTTTCCAGCTCCCTGCGGATCAGCGCATCCATATCGGCCATTGCCTTCGGAAGAAAGCCGGCCGGAATCTCTTCGGTCCCTATTTCTATAAAAAGCTCTCTGGGCATGATCAACGCCCCCCTTTCAGGAGCGGATATCCCAACCGCTCGCGCTGACGGACGTAAGCCTCGGCGCAGAGCTTGGCAACATTGCGCACCCGCCCGATGTACGATGCCCGCTCGGTTACCGAGATCGCACCGCGGGCATCCAGCAGGTTGAAGGTGTGGGAACATTTCATGACAAAATCGTATGCCGGGAAGACCAGATCCTTCTCCACGAGCCGGATACACTCTTTCTCGAAGTTGGTAAACGATTCCAGCAACAGAGGCACATTGGCCTCTTCAAAGTTGTAGGTCGAAAACTCCACCTCGGTGATATGGTGAATGTCGCCGTATTTGACCCCTTTGGTCCACTCCAGGTCATAGACGTTGTCCACTCCCTGGAGATACATGGCGATTCGCTCGCAGCCGTAGGTAATTTCGCCGGCAACCGGCTTCAGGTCAATGCCGCCGGCCTGCTGGAAGTAGGTAAACTGGGTGATTTCCATTCCATCGAGCCAGACCTCCCAGCCGAGCCCCCACGCCCCCAGGGTCGGGGATTCCCAGTCATCCTCCACAAAGCGGATATCATGCTGGTTCGGATTGATGCCGAACGCCCGCAGAGAATCAAGATAGAGATCGAGGATGTTGAGCGGCGACGGCTTCATGATTACCTGAAACTGGTAATAATGCTGCAGCCGGTTGGGGTTCTCGCCGTAACGGCCGTCCGTTGGTCTCCGGGAAGGCTCCACATAGGCAACATTCCAAGGTTCCGGACCGAGGACTCGCAGAAAAGTGGCCGGGTTGAAAGTACCAGCTCCCTTTTCCGTATCATAAGGCTGCTGGATTACGCATCCCTGTCCGGCCCAATAGCCTTGGAGCGACAGTATCAAGTCCTGAAAGGTCACTATGGCCCTCCTGCATTCCGGGAAATTAACCGATGATAAATCTCATTTGGGGAAACTGAAAAACGAGATTCAAACCAATGAGTTAGCCGCGAAAGAGTAGCGTTTTAGATCAAAAGTGTCAAGGAGAATTACTAAAAAAAAGGCGACCGGACTTGAAGCCCGATCGCCTTGAAGGGTTAGCAGGACACCTGCTATTCCGCTTTATTTACCACCACTTTGAGCGTTGCGGCAACTTCAGGATGAAGCTTGACCACAGCATTAAACTCACCGGTCTGCTTGATCGGATCGCAAATGATCTTTTTCCGGTCGATTTCGAGACCCTGCTCCTTGAGCTTATCGGCCAGCTCCATGTTGGTTACGGCACCGAAAAGCTTGCCTTCCTCTCCGGCCTGATGCACGAGAGTGAGAGTGAGCGCTTCGATCTTGGCCGCCACACCCTTGGCAAGCTCAAGCACCTTGTTTTTCTTGTATTCCATCTGCCTCTTGGCATGATCGAGAGCCTTGGCATTCTTTACCGTGGCCTCAATGGCAAAACCGCGCGGCAACAGGAAGTTACGCGCGTAACCGGGAGCAACCTTCACGATATCGCCGATAAGACCGAGATTTTCAACGTTTTCCTTCAGAATAACTTTCATACGCTCTTCCTCCTAGCCTGTAGTCACAGGTTTTGTTGTTTGGGGGTGCGAAAGTTCCCCCACATGTCGAAAATGCCCAGGATAGCAACCCCGGCAAGCAGGTACGGCTGCAAAATCAGAAAAAAGTAAAAGAAAAACCGCCCGATTGCTGGAACGGCGAACCGGGTGAAAAAATGCGCCAGCACTGCCAGCCCCTGAAAGAAGTAGGCGAAGCAGACCACCAGCAGGAGATTAAGGGCTACCCGGCTGACAGTGTCGTCCGGTATCAGCAAGGCAAAACCGGAGATGATCAGTAACCAGATCAAATGATCGATATTGCGAAAATCCCTGAATTCGCCGATTGCAAGCTGCAGTTTGCCTCTGCGTGCGAATCCGGCAATCGCCAGCATTGTAATGACAACAATGACTGCCTGGCCTATGGCCAGCATCGCCGGATAGACCCGCACCATTACCGAGCCTGCCTGCCGTAAGCCATCCTGCAAAGCCCGCAGCTCTTCTTCCTTTAAGCCGCTCTTGGAGTACAGGGCAGCGGTCTGGGCAATTCCGGCGCTGAGCCACTTCTGAACCTCGGCATCGAGATTGATCCCGATGGTCATCGAGTAACCGGCGCTTACCGCCAGAATGATCGCCAGGCTTAATCCGGTGGCGAGAACGATGGCTCTCGCCACGCTTCTCCCTTGCAGGAACAAGGGAAGCAACAATGACACGGTTGCCGACTGCAACAGGTAAAGGATCAAAACCCTGACGTCGGAAATCAAGCCGAGAAGAGCGGCGGAGACAATTACAATTGCTCCGCCGGCAATCTTCCCGACCCGTAACGAATAATACACTCCCGGCAGTGGGGCCAGCAATCCCCCCAGCATCCCGATAAGCGGCAATGATGCATATGCCAGAAAAAGGGCAACGGTTGCAACGCTTCCCTTGAGGATATCCGGCAGGACTCCCTTAGAGGGGAAGTTCACATCAACCTCTAGGGCATTACATGAGAGCCGGCCAACGGCAGCAGGGCAAGATTGCGTGCCCGTTTGACAGCCTCGGTAATTTCCCTTTGGTGCTTGGAGCAGTTGCCGGAGATACGGCGGGGGATGATCTTCCCACGCTCAGTAATAAAGTAACGCAGGGTCCTTGGATCTTTGTAATCGATGGTAACCTGCTTGTCGGCACAGAAGCGGCATACTTTGCGACGCTGAAAAGGGCGCTTTTTCCTCGGACCTGAACTTCTCTGTGGTCTCTCTTCACTCATCTATCTGTTCCTCCCGGATTTTAATGTTATTCCTCGGAAGCCGCAGGGGCCTCTGCCTCAGCAGGTGCAGGCTGTGCCGCAACAGGCGCAGCTGCCTCCTTCTCCAGTTTGACGCTCTGGTAACGGATGACCTTGTCGTCCAGACGCAGTTTCCGCTCCAGTTCGGCAATCAGTGGGGCATCTCCGTCAAAACGGAGATAGAAATAGCGCCCGCGGATGAACTTTTCGATGGGATAGGAGAGCTTTCTGAGCCCCCAGTCATCAAGTTTCCTCAGATCACCGTTCATGCTGGTGACAATTTCCTGAACCTTGGCAGTGAGCCCCTTGAGCTCATCATCAGCCAGTTCGGGCTGGACGATATAGATCGTCTCGTACATCCTTTTCATAATTTCTCCTCTCGGTTTTCTCAGCCCCGGTCCAACCCGGAGCAAGGAGTGTGCAGCGGGATTGCTGCTCGAAACAGGAGTTATTAGCACATAGTCGCAACATGTTCAAGAAAATTTATGTGGGGAAAACTAAGACGGCCACCTCGGATCAATTGCCGGGTGGCCGTAACTGCTCAGATCGCCAGAAAACTTTACATATATACCATAACGCGAAACTCTGCCCTGCCGTCCATGGACCGGAACGGAATAGTAACACCTTTACACTGGACGTTCATGCTGGGTTTGTCGACCGGAGTCTCCGGCGGTTCGGATAGAGGGCGGATCTTGCCCGACACGACCAATGGCAGACCGAGAGCCACACTGCCATAATATTCATGATATTTTGTCTTGAATACTCCCGCAATATTATTGGTCAGCTCCCCGATTGCGTCACGGACAGATTCTTCGTCGGGATCGTCCATCATCAGCAGCTCCTTGGAAACCAGAAGCGCCGTCTCCTTGGCGGTCGCAAAAATGATATACCCGACTCGCTCTCCGGCAACCCCGATGATGCCGACGACATCGGAATCCACAGGCTCTATTTTCTTTTCTACCTTGCCGGCAAAGATTTCCATTCCCAGATAACTTTTAAAAGTATCCTGTGTAGCAGACATGATGGTGAACATTATCTCTTCAAATGTAATAGCACTAGTAGACACTCTGCCGCCTCCCCGAATATATTTCAATCAGAACAGAGACAAGTCTACCAAGAAAACCTGCAGGCACAACCCGTCGATTCAATTTCCCACACGGCAGCCAGGAGATTGTTCCCGGGGAAACGGAACTATTAGAAGCTATTTGTTAATGTCGAAAATCCGACAGTTGCATCACCCTAATATCTATTGCATAATTCACAGCAGCCCGCTGAACCAGAGAGCGAAATATCGGCAAAGAACCTATGAGACGGCTTTTATGAGCAGATAGATGAAATCGCGATGCTCGCATCCATATGGTTTATTAGGTCATGGGCATTTTGCCCAAAGATTCTAAATGTCGGGATATTTTACACTTCGCTTTTGAATCAGGTCTGGATTTATCGTCGAGCGAATCACCTCCTGTTCCCTGGAAGATAAAATATGGTTATATTTACAGCAATTATCAGGTAGTCGGTAATTGCGAAACGATACGCAATTGAGCTCGGCATTAAAATTGCTGTTCCTAGATAGCCTGATAATTGAATTTAATATGTGCCAAATGTTTGTTCGCCGTGAACAGGTTGCTTACTGGGAGCTAGAACCAATCCATCATTTAATGCCGGCTGCTTGAGGTCATCAGCACGATAACTTCGGCAAACCTTAAATACTATGTAATGCCAGAGGGTGCGAGGGAAGAAAAATGGGCGAGGCAAGGAGATTCACCAGAATACCGTATCAGTCCGAGGTCCTCATGAATGCCAACGGGCAGTGGTTTCGAGGCCTGTCGGAAAACCTTTCGCTTTACGGGATTTACATAAAGGCCAATGAAAAATTCGATGTAGACGCCGTTGTCGAACTGACCATCTACCTGCCGGAGAGCGGCGAGGCAATGAACGACGACAATTACATTGACGTGAACAGCATCGTAGTCCGGCAAGACCCTGATGGAATCGGTTGCGAATTCAGGCAGGTAGATGTCGATGCGTTCCTCAATCTGAAAAACGTTATCAGCTCCAGATGCGAAAACAAGACCCTTGTCATGGACGAGTTCTACAGTTACTTGTCACGCAAGGAGCTGATGGCTTCCTGAACCATCACATTCTAGTCAAATAATCCGCGTCCCCTTTCTGCAGAGATTCAGCAGCAAGCTCATGCAGAAACGGCATCACTATTTTCACTTGCATCGGCTTTATTGAGGCGAGCTCATCAGGTATCCCCCTGCGCATGGCATGCCCCACTCCGGTTACGACCACCACTACCCGGTCCGGATTTCTGTCCAGATAATCCGACAGGGTATAGGCCATAAATTTGTTTCGGAGCTGCTGCGCCTCGCAAAAATGAATGAATGTCGCTTCATCGTTGCTGTGCCACACGAAATTTCTGCGGATAAAGTTCATGTACGGCTTGTCTACGCTGCATGAGACATCAGGAGGCAAAAATCGTTTTTCTTCCTGAGTGAGAGCCTTGAACCCCTGCCTATATACCTTTTGCATGATGTTATCCGGCGCATTGAGAGCAAGCAACGGGATGCCGCTATTTCTGGCATACAGGAAAATCGAGTCATAAAGTTCCCAGGGAAGTGTCCAGTTGTTCCGGTACTGGTTCATGAATTCCAGGACACCGAGATCCCCGTTGATCCACATGTTCAGATAGCCCTGGTTTTGGGCGCGAAACATCTCCAGGGCTACGGTAATCTTGGCCCCGGAGCGATGCAGCCATTTTATGATCTCCAGTTGCAGCTGGTGGTGAGACGGATTGTCGTGAAGTTCGCCGATGAAAACCACCCGGGAGGTGCGGAGATCGGTCAGCATTTCATGAAACCCTATCCTGCGGCCGTCCGCAGCCCGCTCAAACGGCGCCTCAGGCGCCACTCTCCCGCTTGTCATACATCCTGAAATCAGAATAGAGATTAACAGCAAAGCCAGCCTGGTTGAAAAATGCATGTTCATCCCCCCTGAACCTCTTTCATCCGGCCACCGGGCAACACCCGGTAAGAATGCCCGCGCCATACAACCATGTTGCCGAGAAATGCCAATCCCCAGGTCACCGAAGCCAGCAAATCCCGAAAGGGGAGCAGCCAGAGATATCGGGGCAGCAACCGGTCAGAAATAAATCGCCTGCTGAAAATAAGCCCGGAAAGAGACCGGACCGCATATAGCATGATTACGGCGGCAACTCCGGATGGCCATCCTCCGGATATCAGTGCCGCAACCGAGGCGACTGCCGGTTGCGTGATCCCGGAAGCAAAATACCCGCCGGGCCGGGAAACACGCATTGTCCGGCACCACCGAAGCTGACGGGAGAAGACCGTTGCCAGCGTCTCCCTCTTCATGACACTCTCCACGAAATAATCCGACAGTTCGAGGCGGTATCCGGACAGGAAAACCCGGTTCCCGAGCTGGTAGTCATCGGCAAGGTAGTCGACCAGCACTGCAAAACCGCCGATCTGCTCCAGGACGTCGCGACGGACAGCCATTGAAGCGCCCAAGGCAAAGGTAAGCCCCTCCAGCCTCATAGCCATCATGACGTTCGGCACCATTTCGACCGTAAACCCCAGCGCCTCGACGGCACTCGGCCACCCCTGCACCCCGCTGGTCCGGTAGAGTGACGTTACCAGCCCCACGGCAGGATCGGCGAACGCGGAGCAGACTTCAGCCAAGTAGCGATCCCCAACCCGGATATCGCTGTCACAGACAATTATAATATCGTACTTTGCCTTGGGAAAGGCATTCATGAGATTGCAGACCTTGTAATTAGGCCCATAAATCCGGCCGTCCACAACGAGTTCGACATCTACCTCCGGAAACTCTGCCATAAGCCTCCGGATAACCGGCACGGCCTCGTCGTCGGCAGAGGCAACCGCAAAGACAATCTGGAAACGATCATACTTCTGCCGGCAAAATGAAGCGAAATTGTCAAAGCTTTCCGAATCCATCCCCTTGACCGGCTTGAGAATGGTTACCGGCAGCATATCAGCGGCAGCACACTTTTGACGTCGGAAATATCCGGCAGCGGCCCAGAGCGTCATCAGGGAATAGACCAGAGATGGCGCAACCAGCAGATAAGGGAAGATATCACTGAAAAAGGTCATGAGGGCCTGCGCTCTACCAGCAGGAGATAAGGAGCGGCGGTGGAACGATTCAATTGCCGGTGCCGCCAGACGTTGAAATCATGCGGCGGAAGAGCGGCGGCCCATCGCTCCACGGCGTCCGCTTCCTCATCCCCGCCGTCATGCCCGGGATAAAGGGCAATTGTCACTATCCCGCCAGGAACAAGCATTGACACGACCTGTTCCAGCGCCGCTACAGTTGTCTCCGCACGGGTAATGCATTTGCGGTCACCTCCGGGGAGAAACCCGAGATTGAAAACCGCGGCGCTGAGCGGTTCCGTCACCAGGCCGAGAAGGTTTTCATGCCCGACCGGGGCCAGCTCCACCCGAGAACTGCAGCCATGCCCGGCAAGGAGGGCAGCGGTATTACTGATGGCATCCTCCTGGATGTCGAACGCCCAGACACGCCCTTCTGCGCCGACAAGTCCCGCGAGAAAGAGGGTGTCATTCCCGTTGCCGCACGTCGCGTCAACAACCCGGTCCCCCGGCCTTACCCTGCCCTTGAGGAAGTGGTGAGCCAGCGTCACAGCCCCCCTCAGATCAACGACGTCCCTATTGTTGTCGGCAATATTACCGTCTCGCTTCATGTTGATCCTTTCAATGTTCGATGTACCACAGCTACCCATGCAAATCAACACCCCCGCTAGTTGTGTTTATCTGCATTTAGAGAAAAATGGGTGTAATTTTTCGGAATATTGTGGTATTTAATTTTATTTTTGAGAGAAAATATCCTGAAAGGTATGCAAAACCATGGCGATTGCCCCCTTCAAGCACCCCATATCCCATGCTCTCACCTCGTTCAACGGGGTGACCGCCGAACAGGAAACAGTGCCGGCACCCAAAACAGGCGCAAAGATTCACCATCTCCCCCCGTCAATATGGAAAAAACGGCCCAACGAAGCAAACAGCCCGCTGGATCAGGCGATTGAACGGACCCGCGACTTTTTTTTCCGGGAGCAGCTTCCCCAGGGGTACTGGTGGGCGGAACTGGAATCCAACGCAACCATAACCGCTGAATACTTGATGCTTTTCCATTTCATGGGGATCGTCGACAAGGCGAAAGAACGGAAGATGGCCAACTATCTTCTGCGCCAGCAAACCGCTGAAGGCTACTGGGCCATCTGGTTCGGCGGTCCCGGCGACCTGTCCACTACCATTGAGGCCTACTTCGCGCTGAAACTGGCTGGCTACGATGCCGAGCATCCGGCCATGCTGAAGGCGCGCGAATTCATCATCTCCAAAGGTGGGATACTCAAGGCCCGGGTATTCACCAAGATATTTCTGGCGCTTTTCGGCGAATTCTCGTGGCTCGGCGTGCCTTCCATGCCGATCGAACTGATGCTGCTGCCGAACTGGGCCTATTTCAACATGTACGAGCTCTCCAGCTGGTCACGGGCAACTATAATCCCCCTGTCCATCGTCATGACCATGCGCCCGGTCCGGAAACTCCCGCCGCGTGCGCGGGTCCAGGAACTGTACGTCAGGCCCCCGCGCCCCATCGACTATACCTTCACCAAAGAAGACGGAATCTTCACCTGGAAGAATTTTTTCATCGGTGTCGATCACCTGATGAAGGTTTATGAGGGGAATCCGATTCGCCCCTTGAAGGGGAAGGCGATGGCAGCTGCCGAAAAGTGGGTGCTGGAGCACCAGGAGCCGACCGGCGACTGGGGCGGCATTCAGCCGGCGATGCTTAACTCCGTGCTGTCACTGCACTGCCTCGGTTATGCCAACGACCACCCTGCCGTGGAAAAGGGGCTGAAGGCCCTGGACAACTTCTGCATCGAGGATGACGAAAGCCTGGTGCTCCAGTCGTGCATATCTCCGGTATGGGACACGGCGCTCGCCTTGAAAGCGCTCGTGGATGCCGGCATACCAAACGACCACCCCGCGCTGGTCAAGGCGGCCCAATGGCTTCTGGACCGCGAAGTGCGCAAGGAAGGGGACTGGAAGATCAAGAGCCCTGACCTGAAGCCGGGAGGATGGGCATTCGAATTTCTCAACGACTGGTATCCCGATGTCGATGACTCCGGTTTCGTCATGCTGGCGATCAAGGAGATCGCGGTCAAGAACGAAAAGGCCCGGGAAGGCGCCATCAAACGGGGGATTGAATGGTGCCTCGGGATGCAGAGCAAGAACGGTGGCTGGGGGGCATTCGACAAGGACAACACCAAGCACCTCCTGAACAAGATTCCGTTTGCCGACCTTGAGGCGCTCATCGACCCGCCTACCGCAGACCTTACCGGCAGGATGATGGAACTGATGGGCTCTTTCGGTTATTCCGGAGATTTTCCCGCCGCTGCCCGCGGCCTGGAGTTCCTCAAGCGCGAGCAGGAAAAAGACGGGTCCTGGTGGGGACGTTGGGGGGTCAATTACATCTACGGCACCTGGTCGGTCCTTTCCGGCCTGGCGGCAATCGGAGAAGACCTGTCCCAGCCCTACATCCGCAAGGCAGTGGGGTGGATCAAATCAAAGCAGAATGATGACGGCGGCTGGGGGGAAACCTGCGAGTCCTACTACGATCCGACCCTGGCGGGTATCGGTCCGAGCACCGCATCACAGACCGGATGGGCGCTGCTGGCGCTGATGGCGGCAGGAGAGGCCAATGCTCCCGAAACGGCCAGAGGGATTCAGTACCTCCTCTCCACGCAGAAGAGTGATGGCACCTGGGATGAGGATCAGTATACCGGTACCGGTTTCCCCAAATTCTTCATGATCAAGTACCATATCTACCGCAACTGTTTTCCTCTTACCGCGCTCGGCACCTACAGGAGACTGGTTAAGGGTGAGTAAATCCGTGAATTGTGAAGGGTGAATAGTGAATAAAAGGTATTTATTCCACCATTCACCCTTCACCAATTTCCATTCTCCATTCACGTTCACAAAGTTATGAGAGCTTTTGTAACCGGTGCAACCGGATTCATAGGGGGCCAGCTGGTCAGGGAACTGCTGGCGGATGGCCACACGGTCAGGGTGCTGGCCAGGGCAGGATCGGACCGGAGAAACCTTGACGGCCTGGACCTGGAGATCTGCGAAGGGGACCTGCGCGACCAGGAGCTGCTCCGGAAAGGGCTCGTCGGCTGCGACGTTCTCTATCACGCTGCTGCCGACTACCGTCTCTGGACCCGGAAGCCGTCCGAGATGTACGAGATCAACGTTGGCGGGACCAGGAACATCCTGGAGGCCGCCCTCGAAAACCGCCTCACCCGGGTCGTTTACACCAGCAGCGTCGGGACGCTGGGGAATCGGGGCGACGGGACCCCGGGCAATGAAGATACTCCCGTAACGTTTGCCGATATGGTCGGTGATTACAAGAAGAGCAAATTCCTGGCCGAAAGAGAGGCCGAGTCGTTCCTGAAACGCGGACTCCCGCTGGTCATCGTCAACCCTTCGACGCCGGTTGGCCCCGGGGACATAAAGCCAACGCCGACCGGCAAGATCATTGTCGATTTCCTGAACGCTAGGATGCCGGCATATCTGGAAACCGGCCTCAACATCATCGACGTAGCAGACTGCGCCCGCGGCCATATACTGGCGGCAATGAAAGGGAGAATCGGCCAGAAGTATATCCTCGGCAACGAGAACCTCACGCTCTGCCGGATTTTCGAACTGCTGGAAGAGATCACGGGGCTCCCCGCGCCCAGAGTCCGGCTCCCGTATACGCCGATTCTGGTCGCCGCGCATATCAACGAGGCCATTGCCAAGATCACCGGCCGGCCGCCCCTCATCCCGCTGGCCGGGGTGCAGATGGCAAAAAAGATGATGTTTTTCGATTCCGCAAAGTCGCGCAATGAACTAGGGCTGCCGCAACGCCCGGCTCGGGCGGCACTGTCCCGCGCAGTAGACTGGTTCAGAAAATACGGCTATGTTAACACTATCAACCTCTCACAGACGTGAGGAGGAGACGTTATGTATCCATTGCTGGAAACCATCAACAATCCGTCGGACCTCAAGCGTCTGTCATCAGAAGAACTCGTTCGGCTCTCCGGAGAGGTGCGCCGGTTCCTGCTGGAGACGGTCGCCAAAACAGGCGGGCATCTGGCGTCCAACCTCGGCGCCGTTGAACTGACTCTGGCGCTCCATTACTGTTTCGACTCGCCGACCGACCATTTCATCTGGGATGTCGGACACCAGGCCTACACGCACAAGATCATCACCGGCAGAAGGGACCAGTTCCATACGCAGCGCCAGTACCATGGGATCAGCGGCTTTCCGAAGCGGAGCGAATCACCGCACGATCCGTTCGGGGCCGGGCACTCCTCTACCTCGATATCCGCAGGGCTGGGGATGACGGTGGCAGGCGGCCTGCAAGGGCAGAGCAACAGGGTCGTGGCTGTGATAGGAGACGGCTCCCTGACCGGTGGGATGGCGTTCGAGGCGCTGAACCAGACCGGACACCTGAACAAGAACCTCATTGTCGTCCTGAACGACAACGAGATGTCGATTTCGAAAAATGTCGGCTCATTTTCCAGCTTCATCTCGCGCAAACTGACCGGCAACTACTTCCGTGACCTGAAAAAAGAGATGAAAGGGCTGCTGGAAAACATCCCGGCCTTTGGCGGCAATATCCTCAAATTTGCCCGGCGAGCGGAGAATTCCCTGAAAGGGTTCCTCACCCCGGGCATGCTGTTCGAGGCCCTCGGATTCGAATATATCGGGCCGATCCAGGGACATGACCTGCCGCAGCTGATTGAAATTTTGCAGAACGTCAAGGCGCTCGAAGGACCGGTTCTGGTGCATGTAATGACCACCAAGGGGAAAGGGTATCCGCCTGCGGAAGCAAATCCGGACCAGTTTCACGGCGTCGGGCCGTTCGATATTGCCACCGGCGCGGTTTCCGGGGGCAAGCCGAGCGGACCATCCTATACCGGGATTTTCGGCAAGACCATGATCAAGCTGGCCCGTGAAGACCGGGACATCGTCGCCATCACCGCGGCCATGCCCGACGGCACCGGGCTCTCCCCGTTTGCCAAAGAGTTTCCGGACCGGTTTTTCGACGTGGGGATTGCCGAACAGCACGCCATGACCTTTGCAGCCGGCCTGGCAGCAGAGGGGCTGAAACCGGTGACAGCGATATACTCGACCTTTACCCAGCGTGCCTATGACCAGATATTCCACGACATCTGCCTCCAGAAGCTTCCGGTTACAATCGCCCTGGACCGGGCCGGTCTGGTGGGCGACGACGGTCCGACGCACCACGGCGCCTTCGACCTCTCCTATCTCCGGCACCTGCCGGAGCTGATCGTTATGGCTCCCAAGGACGAGAACGAGCTCCAGCATCTGCTGAAGACCGCCATCTACTCAAAATGTCCCAGCGCAATCAGGTATCCGCGCGGTAACGGCTATGGTGTAGCCCTGGACGAGGAACTCCGCGCCATCCCGATCGGCACGGGTGAGCTGTTGGCCGAAGGTGACGATGTCGCCATCCTGGCCATCGGATCGACCGTATATCCCGCCCTTGAGGCTTCCAACCTCCTCAAGGAACAGGGGATAATGGCAACAGTCGTGAACGCCCGGTTTGTCAAGCCGCTCGACCGCGACCTGATCCTTTCGGTTGCCCGGAAGACCGGCAATATTGTGACCGTCGAGGAAAACGCCCTGATGGGGGGATTCGGCACCGCCGTGCTGGAACTTCTTGCCGACGAAGGGGAGAAAGATATCCGCTTAAAACGGATCGGCATCCCTGACCGCTTCATCGAACAGGGCCCCCAGGCGCAGCTCCGCAGCGATCTCGGCCTTGATGGCGCCGGGATCGCCGCCACCTGTCAGGCGTTCCTGAAATCACCAACTATTGTGCCCCACCTGGCACGAGTGAAATAAACAACATCTTTTGAACCGCAAAGGAACGAAGCACGCAAAGCACTTCCTATTAGCAGCAGTATTTGCTCAAGTTTCTTTGCCCCCTTTGCGTCTTTGCGGTGTAAAGGTTTTCCAAAATGAAAGGACCATGAAAACCCTATGCGTTTCCCCTGGCGACTCAATTACGACCTGACCAAATACATCGTTTCCAACAAGATCAACAAGGTTGAAAAATACCCGCTGGTGCTGATGCTTGAGCCGACGCACCTCTGCAACCTCGCCTGCTCCGGGTGCGGCCGGATCCGGGAATATGCCGACACCATCCAGGCGATGATGTCCCTGGAGGAGTGCCTGAAATCGGTGGATGAATGCCCGGCCCCGATCGTGACCATCACGGGTGGCGAACCGTTCCTGTATCCGCATGTCTTCGAGCTGATCGACGGAGTGCTCAAGCGGGGCAAGCATATCCAGTTCTGTACCAACGGCCTGCTGCTGGAAAACTCCCTGGACCGGATGCGGCCGCATCCGAACTTCACTCTGAACGTGCATATGGACGGCATGGAAGAGACCCATGACCGGATCCTGGAACGCAAGGGGACCTTCAAGATCGCCATCGAAGGGATCAAGAAGGCCAAGCGGCTCGGTTTCCGCGTCTGCACCAACACCACCATCTTCAAGAACAGCGATATGGTAGAGATGGAGATGCTGTTTTCCTACCTCACCGAACTCGGTGTTGACGGGCTCCTGGCCGCCCCGGGATTCGATTACGAGGATGTCGGGGAAGACCTGTTCCTGCAGCGGCGCGAGATCGAAAAGAAGTTCGCCCAGGTCTACGAGATGAGCAAACGGTTCCGCTTCTGGTCAACCCCGATGTACCTCCGGTTCCTCAAAGGGGAGAAGCAACTCCAGTGCACCCCCTGGGGCAACCCCACCAGGAACACGCAGGGGTGGAAGGCGCCCTGCTACCTCATCACCGACACCCACTACCCGACCTTCAGCGAGATGATGGCAAAGACCGACTGGAACCGTTACGGGGTGGGGAAAGACGAGCGCTGCAGCCAGTGCATGATGCACTGCGGCTTTGAACCGACCGTAGTCGGCGAGATCGCAAAGAGCTGGAAAGATGTGTGGGAAATGGCGATCTGGAATCTGACTTAGCGGATTGCTGAACAACAGCCATCTCGCCGCCGTCCTCGCAAGCTCTTTTGTGCGGCGTAGCGCTGCTACGCCTCCGCGGAGCTTCCTGCGGGTGCGACGATCTGACTATTTTTGAGCAATCCGAGTATTTAACCTCTCACGTCTCACAGACGTTATCCCACTCCCCAGCGGCGGTGGACAAAGTCCTCGCCCAACCTGAAGACCAGCCGGTCGGTGATCAGACCGATGACGATGATGGCGATCATGGCTGCGATCACCAGCGGCATGTCGTGCAGCTCCCGTCCCATCATCAATGTTGACCCGATACCGGTAGTCACATACAGCAGTTCAGCCGCCATGAGCGAGCGCCAGGCAAACGTCCACCCCAGCTTGGCGCCGGTCATCACCGAAGGAAACGATGCCGGGAACAGCACGTACCGGTAAAACCTCCAGCCGGTGGCCCCGAGAATGGGGGCAGCGCGGAGGTAAAGCGTCGGGATGGTCTTGACGCCGTCGCGCACCGTCAGAGTGATCGCCATGAGTGAACCCATGATGATCACGAACTGCATGGCGCTCTCCGACAGGCCGAACCAGAGGACCGCCAGCGGCAGCCAACAGATGCTGGGAAGCGCCTGCAGCCCGACAGCCAGGCTCCCCACCGTGTCGTCGAGCAGACGGAGCCTGCCGAGAAGCATACCGGCCGGGATCCCGATCAACAGTGAGATCGAGTACCCGATTCCGAGGCGTACCATGCTGGCGCCAACGGCCCGCGGCAGCGATCCGTCGCCGATGCCGTCAGCCAGGGACCGGATTACCGCGCCCGGCGCCGGAAAGATCAGTTCGTTCCATACCCCGGCCCGGGAAAGCGATTCCCAGAGAATCCCGAGCGCCAGCAGGAAAAGCACCCTCGCCACCCGCCCCCGCCATTTTCCGGCGGCTTTCCCGGCGATTTCCGGTTCAGCCGGCATGTTCTCCCTCCTCACCGCTCGACCGCAGCACTTCCTGGCGCAACTTGTCCCTGATCCGGGAAGCGATGGTCACCACCTCGACATCCTCAAGATAGCGGTTGCGCGGCAGATGCACCGGGAACTGTTCGATGATCCGTCCCTCCTGCCCGGACATCAGAATAACCCTTGAACCGAGACGCACCGCTTCGCGGACATTGTGGGTTACGAACACGATGGTCTTGCTGGTCTGCTGATAGACTTCCTCCAGCACCTCATGCAGCATGTCGCGCGTCTGGGCGTCCAGGGCGGCAAACGGCTCGTCCATCAACAGAATGTCCGGGTCCATGGCCAGCGCCCGCGCAATTGCCACCCGCTGCTTCATCCCTCCGGAGATCTCCGTAACCCAGGCCTGGGCGAATTTTGAGAGATGCACCGCCTTCAGCAACGCATGCGCTTTGTCCTGCTGTTCGCTAGGATCGACACCCGCCATCCTGAGGCCGAAAACGACATTCTGGTAGACATTGAGCCAGGGGAACAGCGCCGGCTCCTGAAAGATTACAAACCTGCTGGGCGAGGGACCTGTCACCGGCTGACCGTTAACGACTATTTCCCCGGACGAGGGGCGTTCGAACCCGGCGATCAGGTTGAGCAGGGTCGATTTGCCGCAACCGGACGGGCCGACCACGCACAGGAACTCGCCGTCAGCGACCTCCAGATCGATATCGACCAGCACCGTCAGCCTGCCGGCCTGACTGGCAAAAACCTTGGCAACCTTCTTGAGCTCTACTACTGCCACCGATCGTTATCTCCCCTTTACCAGAGGCAGCGACCGCCGGGCCAGGACCTTGTTGAGCAGGGCCACATCAACAATCCCGGTCAACCCTTTGGCAATGTCGATCTTTTTCGGCAGATACCCGAGCTCGCCTGCCCAGGCGGCGGAAACCGCGAGTGGCCCGGCAAGCGGGTCGCTGGTGATCAACACCCGCGAAAAGGCATCGTCAAGTGTCCGTACGGGTAGCGACTTGCCCGCCAGCCGAGCCAGCTGCTCGTTGAGCCGTTTCTTGGCATCGACCGGATTCTTCCTGATCCATTCCGTCATCTCCAGATGGGCGTCGAGAAACCGTTCCACCGTGGCCCGGTTTTTCTCCAGAAAGTCGCTCCTTGCAACCACCACTGCGGTCGGAAACTTGCCATTTTTCCAGAGCGTCCGCTCGTCGAGGAGGATCTTCCCCCGCCCCTCCATGACCAGCCTGGTCACCCACGGCTCCGGCACCCAGGCGCCGTCGAGTTTACCCTGCTGGAACAGCATCAGGATATCGGCATTCTTGACCGGGATCACCTGCAGATCGCGCCCCGGCGTCAACCCGACATTTTTCAGCCACCGCCGCAGGGCCACATCCTGGGTGTTTCCGAGTTCGGGCGAGGCGATCCGCTTCCCCTTGAAATCCTGTGGTCTCTTTGCCGAAGAAGTTGCCGGCACCACGAGAGAAGCCCCGCCGCTGGCCGCCCCGGCAATGATCCTGAGCGCCTTACCCTTGGAACGGAGGTAGGCGTTGACTGCGGGATTCGGCCCGACATAGGCGATATCCAGCTGGCCGGCCAACAACGCCTCCATCTCCGAAGGGCCGGCATTGAACATCTTCCAGTCGATCCTGGCACCCAGCCGCTGCTCGAATATGCCGAGCGAGCGCCCCACAAGCGCCTGGGCATGGGTCATATTGGGGAAGTGCCCGATCCGTACCTTGTCGGCGGCATTAGCCCCTTGGACGGCACAGACCAGCATGACAAAGATAATAATCGCAAATATCGGCTTAAGCTTCATAATATTGCTCCAGATGCCGTTGCAAGACGGTTATTGACTCCTCGATCGACAGCAGCTCGGTATCAAGTAGCACCACCGGAGAGTCCGGCGGCTCATAGGGGGCGGAAACACCGGTAAACCCCTGCAGCTCACCGGCACGCGCTTTTTTGTAGAACCCCTTCACATCCCGGCGCTCACACTCCTCGATCCTGGTGGAGAGGTAGACCTCGATAAACCGGTCGCTGCCGATGATCTGCCTTGCCATCTCCCGGTCATCGCGGAACGGCGAAATAAAAGAGGTGATGACGATCAGGCCGGCCTCGTTCATCAGCCTGGCAACCTCGGCGACCCGCCTGATGTTTTCGGCCCGATCCTTTGGCGAAAACCCGAGATCGCGGTTCAGGCCGTGCCGGACATTGTCACCGTCAAGCACGAAGCAGGGGTGGCCCGAATCGATCAGGCTCCTCTCCAGGGCAAAAGCCACCGTTGACTTGCCGGCGCCGCTCAGGCCGGTCATCCAGAGGGTAGCGGGACGGTGCCCCATCACCGCGGACCGATCGGTCTTGGTTACCTGACCCTGATGCCAGACTATATTGGAGCGGTCCGGGACCGCCCGCTCGGTCTTCAGCTCCGCGTCATAGTCGGTCCGGTCCACAATCGTGGCCGCACCCAGGGTGTCGTTGCCGGATATGGAGACCACGATGAACGAGCCGAGCTCCCTGCTCCGGCGATACTCGTCGGCCAGCACCGGGGTGAACAGGGTGAACCGCGCCCGGCCGATATCGTTCAATGAGAGCGCAGTCACGGTCTCGCGGCTCAAGGTGTTGGGGTCCACGCGGTAGCTGATGGTATCGCATCTGGCCTTCAACCATCTGGTGGCATGCTTCAGCTGATAAATACCGCCGGGAACCAGCGGCTCGTCGCCAGTCCAGACCAGCATAGCTTCCAGCTCCCGCCGTTCCCGCGGCACATTTCCGGGGTGAACGAGGAGGTCACCCCTCCCCACGTCGATATCGTCAGCCAGGGAAACGGTGATCGACTCCCCTGCGGCAGCGGTATTAGCCTGTTTCATCCCAACAGCAATGGATGCCACTCGCGACCGGAATCCGGACGGCAGCACCATGACCTCGTCGCCGCAGCGGAGCACTCCTGAAGAGACCCGCCCGCCGAACCCGCGGAAGGTACCGGGGAGATGGATGACCCTTTGCACTGCCAGGCGGAAATCCACCAGGTTCCGGTCACCGGCGACATATACCTCTTCCAGAAATGACAGAAGCGGCGCACCGTCATACCATGCCATGTTAGTGCCGCGCCTGACCACATTCTCGCCGCTGACCGCACAGACCGGGATAAACTGCAGATTGGCCAGCCCCAGACGCACCGCAAAATCCCGGTACTCGGTCTCGATCTCCCGGAACCGCTCCTCGCTGTACCCCACCAGGTCCATCTTGTTGATCGCCACCACAAAGCGGGGGATGCCGAGCAGGGCACAGATGAAGGCATGCCGCTTGGACTGGGTCGATACCCCCTGTTCCGCATCGATCAGCAGCAGCGCCAGATCGGCGTGGGACGCGGCAGTGGCCATGTTGCGGGTATACTGCTCATGGCCCGGCGCATCGGCAATGATGAACCGGCGACGGCTCGTGGAAAAATACCGGTAGGCAACATCGATGGTGATCCCCTGCTCCCGTTCGGCCCGCAGCCCGTCGGTGATCAGGGAGAAATCCATTTCCGCATTGCCGGTGGCGGCAGTGCGGCGCAAGGCAGCAACATGGTCGTCATACAGGGCGTCGGCATCGTACAGCAGCCGGCCGATGAGCGTCGATTTGCCGTCGTCCACGCTGCCGGCGGTCAGGAAATGCAGGATATCGGGTTCACTCATGCGAGTCTCCCCGCAACCATGGCACAGCAAAAAGCTCCATATGCAAGGCTTGCGAAAGCTGAGGAATGAGTCGTAGCCGTAGGCTACGTCGCAATGACGAAGATTGAGCGTAACGCAGCAGATGGACTTTATAGTGACTTCTCACCGATAAATCCATCGGATTTATAGGCTCCGCCATTAGAAGTACCCTTCCCGCTTCTTGCGCTCCATCGACCCATCCTGATCATGATCAATTACCCTGGTGGTCCGTTCGGAAAGCCGCGCCTGTTCCAGCTCGGCAATGATCTCCTCCAGGGTGGCCGCCGAAGAGGCCACAGCGCCGGTGCACGGGTAGCAACCCAGGGTGCGGAACCGGCAGAGCCGGCGTTCGGAACGTTCGCCCGGCAGCAGCGGCGTCCCCTCACCCACCGGGATCAACTGGTCGTTCCGCTCCACCACCTCCCGTTCGGCGGCAAAATAGAGCGGCACCACCTCGATCCCCTCGCGGGCGATGTAACGCCAGACATCGAGCTCGGTCCAGTTGGAGAGCGGAAAGACCCGCATGCTCTCCCCCGGATGCAGCCGCGTGTTGTAGAGCTGCCAGAACTCCGGCCGCTGGCGGCGCGGGTCCCACTGGCCATGGCTGTCCCGGAAGGAAAACACCCGCTCCTTGGCGCGCGACCGTTCCTCCTCGCGCCGGGCGCCGCCGATGACCAGGTCGTAACCGCCGAGCTTCAGCGAATCGAGCAGCGCCCGGGTCTTCAGCAACCCGCAGCAGCGGACCGTTCCCATCTCCCGGGGGTTGGCACCTTCGTCCACTGCCTGAAGGTTGGAATAGACACGGAGATCGAAACCGATCTCCCGCGCCATCCGGTCGCGAAATGCGATCATCTCGGGGAACTTGAACTCGGTATCCACATGCAGCAGGGGAAACGGTATCGGGGCGGGATAAAACGCCTTGCGGGCTATGTGCAGCATCACTGAAGAGTCCTTGCCGATGGAGTACATCATCACCGGCCGCTCCCCTTCGGCGGCAACTTCGCGGATTATCTGGATCGACTCGGCCTCCAGTTCGTCAAGGAGGCCAATGGAAAGCCGTTCGGACATGATACCTCTTCTGCGCTGCAGCTCAGATCAAACAACAAACATTTTTAATACAAACCCGGCAAACAGCAAAGCAAAACCTCTGCGCAAGAAACCAGTGAGCAATTCCGCTTTAATCGGCATGATCTTACTCAGTGCCGATCCTGTCCAGCAGTCCGTGCATCTCCAGGGCCGGGGAGACCATGACATCACTTCGCTGTTGCGGTTCACTGCCTCCATATATCAGACCACTCTTCCAGGGCTGGCTCCTGCCCAATGACGAAAAATTTTTCAACCCTTTGAAGAAGTCAGGGGCTACTGTTGCACCAGACTTAATCTCCAAAGGGAAGACATTGGCTCCGAATTCGAGCAGGAGATCAACCTCATTCCCCTTGCTGTCACGGTAGAAATACAGGTTGCTGCGCAGTCCCCGATTGAAGCGGTGCTTCAGCACCTCCATCACCACCATGTTTTCAAACAGGTTGCCCCGCAGCGGATCGCGACTGGCCTGACTCTCCGTTTCAATCCCCAACAGCCAGGCTGCCAGCCCGACGTCATAGAAGTACAGCTTGGGGGTTTTAACAAGCCGCTTGCCGGTATTGACAAACCACGGCTGCAGAACAAAAACCAGATAGCTCGCCTCAAGAAGCGAAAGCCAGGACCGCGCAGTAGTATGGGAAATGCCGACATCAGCAGCAAGCCCCTGAAGGTTCAACAACTGGCCGACCCGTCCTGCGCACATCCTGACAAATTTTTCGAATTGAGAAAGGTCACGAACCGCAATTATTCTTCTGATGTCGCGCTCAACATACGTTTCAAAATAGTTTGCCAAAGCTTCAGACGGGTTCAACCCCTGATCATGGATCCGAGGATAGAAGCCGGTCAGAATAATCTGGTCAATTGTTGCCGGAAGTCTTTCAGGGGGGAGTTCCTCTAAGCTGAAGGGGAGAAGTTTCAGTAGTGCCGTCCGACCGGCAAGAGACTGGCTGACACTGTCCATTACCTCAAACTGCTGACTGCCGGTAAGAATATACTGTCCAGGGGTATGCCGCTCATCCACCAACGGTTGTATATACGAAAGGAGGTCCGGAGTGCGCTGTATTTCGTCCAGGATGGCCCCATCAGGGTACGAACCGAGAAACCCGCGGGGGTCTTCCAGGGCGAACCGCCTGACATCGGGTGCCTCTAAGTTGACATAAGGTTTCTCAGGGAAAACGGCACGGCACAGGGTTGTCTTGCCGCTCTGGCGTGGGCCGGTAACGGTAACGACCGGATACTGGCTTGCCAAGCGCATCAATACCGGTTCTATGGTTCGTTGTATCATGTTGAGAGCATACAACCAGACCGCACAATTTGCAAGTTATACATTCAAATTGCACAATCCACGTCATCTCGGGGAACTTGAACTACTAGATATAATGTTTTGCTCAAACGATACCTATGCGAGAATGAGCTAAGGTTGTTGCCTGGAAATGTCTTGGAGCCTTGGAAGTTTGCGATCAAATGAGACGATTCCCTTCACCGCCTCAACGCATCCAGGATTTTCCGCAGAGGGGCGGTAATGCGCCAGGAGAGGGAGGATTGGAAATCATTAAAATGTTTCTTATCTCGTTCAACTTCAAAGTTCACCGCCTCTAAGGCCACTCTCAATCGCTCATTTTCTCGAGAAAGACACCAGCAAACTCTACTTTGCTCGATCAATTGTCGCCGCATCGATCCAAACTGCTGAGTACCTATATGAACCAGTTTACTGTCATTTTGTGAACGATCAAAAATAATCGGCTCTGCACCATTGAGAATAAACTGCAGCACAACAAAACTGAAGATATTGAAATCCCTGTTTACATCTCCTTCTAAAATCTCGCCATTCAGCGCTTGGGCCAAGGGTACCGAATCTGATAAGGCTTTGAGCTCTTCGGCAATAATGTGGCCAAAGCGGTAAAACAGGTCAGGTGCCCACTTGGTTTCATGTTTCAGATGAAATGCAACAGGCGAAATCAGCTCTTTACAAGGAATCCCCTTTACCAAAGGGACAACAGGCGCCCAGTAATCCCACCATGGTGCACCAAGACAGAATTCAGATGGCGGATAACAAGAAAGTACAGATCGGTCAAGGAAAAAGAAATCAAAACCAACAAAATAGATTTCCCCATCAGTATCTTTCTGCTCACCAACATCTATACGTGATCCAAAGAGAAACCCACCTTTCGCTTCCCTCGTAACAACATCCTTAAAATCCGTACACTGAACCAGTTGAATGTCGGAATTGATTATTCCACAGATATCTGCTCCTGTTTCAGCAAGCGCCATGCAAACATCGTCGAAATAGATATACGGCTTGCCGGTCGCAGCTTCGGCAGTTCTGTCGGCAGTAACAAATTTGACCGTGGAAAAACTCGATTGAACCACCTCGATTTCTGAAGCAGAATTTATCGAAATTACCTCGAAACCCAATGACTGCCAGTTGGAAATTGAAGACTGTTGGAGTTCAATATTGCGTGGGGCGATGCTGGTGGCGACTACACAACGTGACATCATCGGTTATTATCCTACGCCTTTCTAAACAGGTCCTGGAGTTTTCTCAGCGGAGCGGTTAATCGCCATGAGAACGAGTTTCGTAACGAGTCAACTTCTCCCACCAGTTTATGAATCATTTCCTCTTTCGTACTATCTCTTTTTTCGATAACGCTCTGGTAAATCTCAGGCATCGCTCTTAGAAACGCATGAAACATAACCTTGTGCCGAATCGTATCAAACACAGGTCCACATTCCATTTTAACCTGATCGAACTCTTTACCGAAACTTCCTGTATTATTCATTGTCCGAGGCGCACGTGCAGAGGTGTTGAGCAGATCTTCAAATAAAGCGATGTAACGACCGGCCTGAATTTTGGGACTATACTCTCCATGAACTAAGGCTGTGGATGCAGCGCCCAAACGCTCTCGCAAACTTCGATCCATTACAAGCTCAATCAACCCATGCGCCATAGCGACAACATCTCCAGTCGGAACTAGCCTACCATTCATCCCGTCTACCACTACATCGTGAATGCCGCCGGTATCAAAAGCCAGCACCGGCGTGCCGCATGCCATTGATTCTAGCATCATGTTCGGAAGGTTGTCCTCAAGAGAAGGCAGAACAAAGATATCCGCGGCCGAATACGCTCGAGCAATGAGGGCATCGTCGTTCACAGTTCCCATCGCCTTGTTGTGCAAACCAAGTTTTGAGATATCTGCTGTCAACGGGCCAAGTGTAAGAATAGTAATCCTATTGTGACTTATCATATCTTCAATAGGAGGAGAATCCCTCATCATTGCGATTGCAGCTTCAAGTTCAGCAAAGCCTTTGCGTTTCTCGTTACTGGTATCGGCGCCAAACATCAGGACAATATTTTGTGGATCAATACCTAAAGCTGTCTTCGCCTCATCCTTTGATGTCGCTGCAAAGATGTCGGTCTCTATGCAGTTTGGGATCACCTCAATACGACAGCTCTTGAAAAGTGAGCTCTTACGTGCACAATTAGCAAGCCAATGACTCGGCGTAACTATTGTCAGAGGGTAACCTTCGAAAAGTTCAAGTTTGTCCTTTAATATGGCATTTGGGAGGGAATGTGGGTCACTGGAAAGTTGAGGGCAGTCCTGACATTCTCTGATATAACAGTCACAACCGGCTGAGTAATGACATCCACCCGTTAATGGATTCATGTCATGCAGAGTCCAGACAACAGGCTTCCCTAGGTTGAATAATTTATGGATAGTTGCAGGGGTTTGGAACCATCCGACCCAATGGAGATTAATTATATCTGCAGACTGGATAAATGAGGTTGAAGTTATATCTATGCCTGGATAGGAAAACGAAAAAAGTGTATTACTGAGATTAGTTCTTGATGCATCAATATAAAAACGCTGAATAAGCTTTCGAATGAAGTAATTCTGGTCAAATTTATCATCTACTGTATAGCCGCCAGTCTCATGTACAGAAGGATCAGGAGAACTCTTACTCATCACAACCATGGTGCTCTCGACAGAATTGCCCTTCAAGGCGCAGTGCAACCTGTTGGCAGCCCTTGCTGCCCCGCCTGAAATGTCAAAAGTATTTACAATAACTGATCGCAATTTTGTTGCCTTATTCTGTTTTGTCCCTCAGCAGATATTACCCTGCCATGAGATCGTTTGTTTCCGACTTCTCAGCCCTTAAAATCAACTTCAATTACAACAACTTCAACTCGTTAACCCATTTTCCGAGCCAAGAAAGATAGCGGGTGTTGAGTATCTTGGAGATCCTTTAAATGAGCAAAAATTGTACTGAAATAACGTCGGGGGATTAAGTTTATCATTGACGTGAGCATACCGCTCTTTATAGCGGTGCCCGTGTCGTTATTTCTATGTAAGATCCATGGCAACTCACTACTGGTTAACTCAGTATATTCCTCAGTAGACAAAACCCCTAATTCAGTAAACCGTCTAGCTGCTTCTACCCCGAAAGAATAACAACCATGATTAGCATATATGCAGAGCGCCTTTAACGCTTTTTCTCTTGTAATCTCTGTCAATTCATATAATTCCGTCCTGCAATAATCGCGCAGCCAAACTGCTTCGCACCACAACATTTCTTCATTACTTGTAGTTCCTGAAAGACTATTCTTCCTTGATACCCTGTGATTGGGATTAATATCGAAAAGGCCAAACCCCATAGAACGCATATAATTTGCAATTTGATCAAATGTTGTTTCACCTATATAGTTTTCAGTGAAACCAGTTTCTGTTTCAATAATAATACATTCCCGTATTATTTTCTCTGATGCTTTAAGTATCGGCAGCTCTAAACCTTGGGTGTCCAATTTAATTGCATCTATCCCGTTGAAATTTTTAAGTTCCTCCACATCCTCAAGTTTAACTGCAGAAATCACTTCAGTTCCTTTTACTTCAAAGAGATCTGAGTAATCGAATCTCCTCAACCAAGGAAGGTTTGGCTGAAGGAGGGACCAACAATAAATACTGTTGGTTTTATAAAGTGTGAAATCTCTATTCTCTCCAGCCATTGCGTAAGGCAGAAATTTTTGAGATAAAAATCCGCTGTCCTTATTTTCTAATTTTGAGCATTCTTCTTCATTAGGGTCGAAGCCTATCAGGTTGGTCAGATGTGCAAGTGGTTTCCAGTAGTTAGGCACTTCGCCGCTTGCACCAAGATCGATAAGGTTAATGCCTCCACCTAAATCTTTAGGTGTGATGGCTGAAAGTTTAATCATTCTCTCCTCCTATGTCGGCGAGATGGTTCGTATAAGGCGAGGGCTTGCAATAGACTCAATATTTGCTTTAAATTCTGCTACAAATGCCCTGAAATCAAGGACTAATACAGAAAAAGTTTCCGCAATAAATTATTTTGTTTAACTAACTAAATTAATTACCCATGTTAAAGTGATAGCAAAACTAGCACAGCGACCATCGCATCGCATTTACAAAGCTAAAGAGTGGGCGGGTTCAAAAATAATAATTGATACACCCTAATACTCTGTATTTAAAGACTTTAAAATAACTTCTTGTTTTTTTATATTCTTCAGCGATCAATAAATAGTACTTGCTCCGTATCTTCTTTATTTTTTTAGAATAGCTGATGTTTTCACAAAAATGCTGCTGAAGAATTTCATATGCTTTTAAAATATAGAGATATTTATTCAATAGAGTAATTGCATACCAGCTTCCTTGACTATGCATGCGATAGCACCCCATGACTTCATTTATATAACCAATATTGCCATTCTGGGCTGTCAAAATATGCAGAGGCCAATCTGACATTCTTAGTTGAGTAAACCACGGAGGCAATTTTGGCATTGCGGATCTGCGGTACATAACAGTACATGTTGCGATATAGTTGTACTCCAGCAATTTCTCCAATGATGTTATTTGAGGAAAGTCATCCGGCAAGAAAACCCGTGAAACATCCTCTTCTTCTCTATACTCTATGGCATTATTAAAGCATATCGAACATTCCTTGTGTTCGTCCAGGAAATCAACCTGCTTTTGCAGCTTATCACTTCCCAGCCAATAGTCGTCTCCATCAAGTAATGAAATATACTCCCCTTGTGCTTGACTTATTACATTAATTAGATTCCATATGCCAGTAGGCTTTCCATCAATATATATGACATTAGACCTGTCATTCAATAAGACACGAATTATACCAGGGTATTTTGACTGATATTGTTTTACTATTTCCCTGGTATTGTCGCTGGAATCATCTTCTCCAATAATTATTTCAAAATCAAAGGTTGTTTTCTGATCCAAGATACTTTCTACAGCTTGAGCTATATATTTATCATTATTATATGTAGTAACACAAACACTTACTTTCATAGCATGTCTCTTTTAATCAATACTACTGATATATGTTCAATTGTCCCAATGACATTATTGATGACGTTGCGACAGCGTTTGTTGAATTATATTAAGCATTTGCTTAATAGTTAGGCAGCAAGCAAATATTACTATCAGATAAAAGAGGTAGTAATGTCTAGGTACATAATGTTGATGAACACCTGCATGTTGAATCATAGCGATTATCCATGCGTTTGAGATTATAAAACTTGCAGCTACTGCGATAACTTCGTTTTCTAACTTAATTACACTCTGTTTAAAATACATTTTATTAATCATAACAACGGTAATGATGCAAAGAAAAAAAACCAGCAACACACCGAGGAGATAATATCCAAAAAATGCTCTGCGGTAAGGCAGATCAACAAAGTAATGAGCTATGACCTTTATGCGAGAAAAGGCCATTCCAGAGTCCAATGTTTCTCCAATGCTCCTTTTGTGAGCTGCCTTAAACATGTCGGCAAAAGCACCGCTAATCCCACCGAAATAGAGAATATTTTGCAGAAAATGCGCTGCATGGGCAATCATAAAACCAAGCCCAGGAGCAAAAACCGTAGAACTAACTGAGTTTTTTTTGATAAGACAAATAAGAGGTACATTCCTGTATAGAAGCAAAAAAGGAACTGGTAAAAGTGCCACAAGAAAAAAGTAATCAAACGATAGCCACCCTTGCAGGAATCCAAGACTAAGAAACAAGTATCTATATCCCCTGTCATATTTGCCGAATTTCACGGCATACGCCAGCAGCGCAAACATGATCAATAGGAGTGAAAGTGCATTGCCCTGAGCATGCAGACCTAGCACCATATTCCAGTATGTCGGCACCAAACAGACAAGGGTAGTCATTACGACAGATACGTACAATCCTTCGGTGAGAAACATGAAATATCCGAAGATTGCGAGCGCTAGCAGCGATAGAAGCATTGGCGTATACCTTAGTTTATGGATGCTGCCATGCCCTAGAAGTTTGAAATTGAGATACCCTAACCATTCCGGCCCTGGTGGATAATGGGTATATATAGAAGGTCTGTCAGGGTTTTTCTTTACGCCGTTATCAGGGAACTTGTTTCCATATGCAATATCAGCAAGCCCGTAGGTGCGGAAAAACCCTTTTTCAAATAAATACTCTGAACCCCGAATTGAATTGGCTTCAGAAAATGGATCCGCAGTTTGACACAAATTATCCCCTACTGCTTTCAACAACTTTAATTCAGTTGTCGCGACAATGCCAATTAGCACGGATATGAATATCAGGAATTTATATAAATCTTTATGTGAACACTTCATCTTGATTTACCTAACTTAAGGTAGGACTCCTTGTTACCATTAATGACAGCAGTTACTTCTAAGCTACTAAAACATGTATTTGGGTTGTCATACAAGCAAGAAATACAGATGTTCTCCCCGTTGCAAGGGGGGACTTCTGATACATGAACGCAAGGAGAACACGGGACTTTCCTGTAATATATGCTCTCGATCAACCCTGGAAACGGTTTCAATCTCGTTGCAGGATCGGTGGGCCCCCAGAAAGAGGTACACTGGACCCCAAGAATTCGAGCGAAATGGAGCAGACCGGAATCTATCCCTATAAACTCATCGCTTGTTGCCAAAAATGCAATAGATTGATTAAAAGTTAATTTACCACAGTGATTAATATAGGTTGGTCTGTCCGATAATGTTCTGCAATACTGAATAATATCTTCTGCTGTCTCAAAATCAGATTCGCTCCCCAAGAATATTATCTCAATGTTTCCGGTCCGATTAAAGTAGTTATTGAGTGCAATTCCCCATTGTTCCTTTTTCAGCATCCGCTCACGCCCCAACTCTGAACAGGCATGGCCAATCGCAATGCGATACCCGTTTTTTTTCTTCCGCTTCAGAATTGGGCAAATTTCTTCTTATCAAATCACCGCACTCAGCCCATTCAGCAATGGGTGCGTCAAGCAGATGGGCAATCGCTTCATAGAAATAAAAAGAGCCTGAATATCTGTTGAAAAAAATCAGATGTGAACAAATATGCTGCCGCCAAAAAGTGTTTTCCAGGTAAAACCCTATCCGGTTCCGGGCGCAGGTAAGAAGGCCGAAAACGGTCGTTAGGCGACTGTAAACCTCAAGATCTATGACTGTATCTACCTTGAAATTTTTAACCAAAGTTGAGACACCAGAGGTAAATAAATGGAAAGGAGAACGATCATCAACAGTTAATATTTCATCAAAAATCCCCAAACAGGCAGCGAAGGGGCGCACTGAGCTAGTGCACACCAAACGGAATCTACACTCAGGATACCTGCGTCGCAAACCTAGCAGCGCAGGAAATGCAATCACCAGGCTCCCTCCCCCTTGCATCTTTATGAAACAAACATCTTTATGAAGGACTGGCGCATGATCTCGACGTAATATTGCCCCCAGGAACATGGTCGGCAACTTAAATAACGCAATCAGTGCCCCACCAAGCAGATAGTCAATACGCTTTTTATATCTTAAGTTCATTCATTTCCTTCAAGGTAATTAAATCCACATTTCACCAATTATTATGATGCATTCCAAGATGGCAGTTATCGTAATGTTAAAATAACTATTTATTGTAAATTTATGCGTGCAAATGGCTATCTAAAATACATAAACCATGGCTGATTCGATGTGGCTGGCTCCACGCGCCCTACCGGGCTCACTAAAAAAAACCGATTTCATTTAAGAAACCGGCTATGGGTTTATGAGACGCCAGAAATCAAGACAATGAGAACTGGGAAGTACATGCAAATTTATTTTATTATAAATTAGTTTCAAATACAACACGATGCCACTCTTTGCTTTGGTTGCTTTACTCTAAAACTAATTGTCTGAAAAAGTGACAGAATTGCAGCTTTCCATAATCGCCACTTTACTATTGAAATTACCCCTGTTTTCCTTCCTTCATGGGGTACTGGCAAGTTAATAAATTTATGTCCTGATGCTGCTATCACTCCAGATATTAGGATATTAGGAGCAAAGGTGTTCAGAGGAATTTGTTTTATGATTTCAGTTAGGATAGAGCTGCGAATCAACCGATAAGGAGTATTAACATCTACAACTCCTTGCCCAAAAAGAAGCTTTACTGTCATTCGTGATACAGAACTGATATACTTTCTGCCAATATTCTGCTGACGCCCTATGCGGCAGCCAAATAATGCTACGTATCCTTCTCTCTGTTGCCATAGACTATTAAAATTTGAATGGCTCATTTCGTTATCACTGTCAACCTGAAAGATCCATTCAGCGTGCTGCACTGCAATGCTATAACCTTCAAGAATTGTCGGGCCATGCCCGCTATTTGCCTTATTAATAAAATCAATGCGTGGATTATTAGAGTAATACTCTAGTTTATTTGCTGTTTCATCCGTGGAACCATCGTTGAGTACAATCATTTGAAAATTAATGCCAAGCCTAGTCAACTCATCATTCCAAGCATCAACTACCTGACAAATACATGCCTCCTCATTATAAACCGGCATAACAAGAGCTAACTCACAATTTTTCATTATCACGACTCTTTCCTTATTCTGGTGTTAAAAATTTCGAGCGCTGAGGCTATGGATTTATCCATATCAAGATAGCGGTAACTTCCCAGTCTCCCGCCAAAAATAACATTTGTTGCCATATCAGCATCAGCACGGTAGAGAGCAAGAATTTCTCTGTCCTGAATTGCGTTAACCGGGTAATAAGGCTCATCATTCAAATTGCAAGTGCGAGAGTACTCGCGGGAAATAACAGTTCGATCCTCTGGGTAAGGGCGCTCATCATGAAAATGCCTAAATTCGTGAACCCGGGTAAAAGGAACCGTATCATCAGCATAGTTCATGACCGCTGTCCCTTGATAATCCCTAACATTACACACTTCTTTTTCAAAATCCAAAGTTCTCCATCCTAGACGTCCATACTTATAGCCGAAAAAACGATCTATTGGACCAGTATAAATGACCGTACATTCAGGAGGTATCTGTTCTCGTATCTCGAAGAAGTCAAGACCCAGCATTACTTCGACATCAGGATGATCAAGAATCCGTTCAAAAAGGTGGTGATATCCGTTAAGAGGGATTCCTTGCCAAGGGTCATCAAAGTAGTCACTTTTATAAGAATATCTTACGGGCAGACGTGTAATAATGTCAGCCGGCAGTTGTTTGGGGTCCGTCTTCCACTGTTTGAGAGTGTAATCCCTAATAAAAGCATCATACAGCGGACGACCAATCTGATAAATTGCCTTTTCTTCGAGGTTTTTGGCATCAATAATCCCTGAGCTTTTAGCCTCATCGGACAAAAGCATTGCTGCTTCAAATGGAGTCATTGTTCGGCCGTAGAAGTCACAGATGGTGGCAAGATTCACAGGCATCTGATAGATTCTACCCCTGTAATTTGTCAAAACGCGATGTCGGTAACTGTTGAATTCAGTAAAACTGTTTATGTAATTCCACACTTGCGGGTCAGAAGTATGAAAGATGTGAGAACCGTAGCAATGACACTCTATGCCAGTAGCCGGATCGGCAATAGACCAACTGTTTCCACCGATGTGAGATTTTCGGTCGACAACCAAGACTCTTTCACGCAGTTTACTAGCAATACGTTCAGCTATTACAGCGCCGAAAAATCCGGCTCCAATAACTATGTAATTTAAATTATTTAAATCCACAAAATCAAATCCCAAGCGTTATTTTATGGTTATTTTGAGTCTTGTCTTTCAGTACGTAAACATTTATCCCTTTAATTGTTTGAACCATAAAGTAATCACGAGCCACAATTCTTGATATTTCTGGAAAGTTGTGCATACCTCTTTTTTTCGCCCTGTCTATAAAAGGAAATTGTCCGGGAGTAACCGTGTCTAGTATAATTTTAGGTTTTGATTGCTCCAATTCCCGAGCATAACTGGCGGAAAAATAACTCTGCAGGCTTTTGAAATGTCCACTATTAAAAACATCCATCGGGGTCCGTGTAGCCATTACTAGATTTGATTTCACATAATAGGAAAAGGACCAACCCCATATTGACATTTTATCTCCCGGGGAAGTATATGAGCTTATTACAGACACAACCTCATCATTGTTGAATGCTGTATATTCTTGCTTGAACTTATTAACAAGTTCTTGTCCAAAAAAATACTTATGATTGTGAGATATTTGGCTAGCCGCCAGAATTAGCATAAAGATGGCATAATGTTTCATATTAATAATACTGCCGTTTATATGATAGTATTGATAAAGGCAAATACTCACTGCAGAGCATAATGGAATAATCAGAAAAATAAAATAGTGGACATACCCCTTACCTGGCGTGAATACTGCCGCACTACTTCCAAATAAAAGAAGTACTGAAAACAGGATAGCCCAGTGAGGTTGTAATAATATGTTACTGCTTTCGCTCAGTTCGTCAGGTGAATGTTTGATTTTGACAGCGGCATGTTTCAGCAAACTAATTTTACATAGCATTAGAACTACGCACCCAATAGTTATTACAATAATGGAATACATAATATTGAAGAACCAGCCGGTTACTTCGTTTACCAAGCGCAACCCCTTTAGAAAGGGAGCAAGCTTACCGCCAGAACCTACATAATCAAAGGCTGCCTTCACATATCTCACATAAAAATCAGTTATCAGATTAAATTTATATAGGTATATAAGATGCAAAATAGAAAAAACGGCTTACCCCTAATCCGCAGCATGCAATTATAAACATTTTATTGCGGTTATTGCAGGGGATGCAGATAACCATTAACAAAATACCTAGTATAACAGTTGCAACTACTGGCACTGATTGCAATTTTGCATATGGCATGCAACCTAGTACAAAACTAGCCCCAAAAAGGTAGTAGAACTGTCGTTGTAACGAAGATCGAGATGCCCTCCCTATAAAATAACAAGCCAATGCCGTCATAAATACCAATGGATATTCACCGTTATATGCCTCAAAATCTTCATGGTTCATGAAACATACAAACGTTATCATCGGTATCATGGATATTCGGGCATAACGTTCAGTAGTTAGGTCCTTAAGGAACAGGTAGGTAAGGCTCATGCTTGCTGTTAAAAGGATAATTACCATAGCCTTTGCTGATCCAAAATCAATTTTAAACCCTAAAACATAGGGGAATAACAAGGGGAGGGTTACAAAAGGCCCCCGCGTCGGATTTGCTACAGATTTCCAGTAAATCGGATCGGTTAACAGTGTAATTGCAGAGGCGATTTCTTGCGCTTCATCTGGATTTTGCTGACCACGCATCAAATACGGCCACCTGAATACTACTACTACGACCGAAATACATACGATAACCATAGTTGATGTATAGCTACCGTTACGATTGTTTTTTAGTGCAAACCAAACAAATAATCCATATGCCAAGATATCTAAAACCCAATACAAAGAAATCATGGTCGAGTTTGCTTCAGCTATACTGTATATTATTGCTGACAGGCTTACATAGTTATTAAACCCCATAAGTGGCACATCCTCATCCCAACGAATGATTTTTACACTTTAAAACAAAACTGTTCTTTTCCTCACTAATATCCTAAAATATTAAAAATACATTGGCGCAATATATTTCTTTGGGGCAGAGACAATAATCGACAATTTTGTTTATTCTTGAAAACTTCACGAATGGATTAAGATCAGGTTACGATGAAGCGTAAAATGTCCATTATTAAATTTTACCAGAGCATTAAGCTATTTTAGATAATCACATTAAACTTAAAGCAACTTTAAGCAATGAAAATAATCAGAAACAAGCGCATATTAAGTTTCTAACAAATTCATCTTGCTTGTTACTTACAAGTAATTAGGAAGCAACAAGACGTTGTCTTAAAATAACTGTCCTGATGTCACTGCTTAGAATTTACATTATATTTTAGATATTTTTGCGGCAACAGGAATTAATCAGATTTTTGAATATACATCAAAATCCGACAGATCCTTTCGACATCATCTCCTGAAAGGCCTCCAAAAAATGGTAATGACAATACTTCGCTAGAGACTTTATTTGCAACTTGTAAGTTACCTGCCTCTGACGACGGTAAATATCTATAACAGGTGTAATCACTACAGAGCGGGTAAAAGTATTTACGAGCAAATATATTGTATTTCTTAAATTCATCATAAACGTAATCTCGTGATCGTCCGAAAACTTTCTCATTTATTCTGATAACAAAATATTGATAACTGTTTTTAATACCTGGTTTTTCATTTTCCAAACAGGTAATGCCTTCTACATTTTTCAAACACTCCTTATATTTATCGGAAAGAACTCTTCTCTTCTGCCTTTCCTCCTCTATATATTGCAAGACTATAAGACCAACTGCAGCCTGCAACTCATTCATTTTGCCATTTATTCCAGGCATCACTACTTCCTCTTCGTTCTTGATGCCAAAGTTTTTCAACAGGTCAACACGAGATTTAAGCTCTTTACTGTTAAATGTCAGGGCTCCCCCTTCTGCAGTATGAAATAACTTGGTCGCATGGAAGCTAAACATGGAAATGTCACCAAAAGTGCCAATCCCTTTGTCATCAATTTCAACACCGAATGCATGTGCTGCGTCATAGACAACACGAAGGCCATAGCGGTCTGCCACCTCCTGTATTTTGGCAGTGTCGCACGGGGTGCCGAATACATGCACCGCCAGAATTCCCGTTGTCTGAGGAGTGATAAGTGATTCAATCCTGTTGGCATCAATATTCATTGTTGCCGGATCAATGTCACAAAAAATCGGTTTAACGTTGTTCCAGGTCAATACATGAGGAGTAGCAGGAAAGGTAAATGGAGTCGTAATAACTTCACCCGATAACCTAAGACTCTGGCATGCGACGATGAGAGCTATTGTCCCGTTATTGAACAAGGAAAGATAGGGGACTTTAAGAGTTCCGGTAAGTTCCTTCTCCAGCAAATCGTGCTGTGGCCCATTGTTAGTAAGCCATTTAGAGTCCCAGATCTCTTGCAGTTTTGCTTGTATCAGGGCAAGGTCCGGCAGAAGGGGTCTGGTTACGTAAAGCGGCGTGGGGAAGGGATTCGGTGAACTGTTATTGGTCATGGGAGGTTGTTCTTTCCCGAGATTTCTGCAAGGTTGCGGATAAAAAGGGATGACGTCTCTAGCAAATGTGCAAGCGAATTTCCATAACTGTCCTTGATCGATTGATAATTTGCCAGGATATCGTTAAACATCATGATAACTTTGTCTGACAATTGGGGATCACCCACCTCGACATAATGATCAGGCAAATTCTGCTTCTTTATTAAATCAAGGTGTTTTCGGTGATTTCCCAGTGTAATTACCGGGGTAAGCATCCCGGCCGGGCATATCTGCGCGTGCCCGCGCATGCCGATCACCATTTTTGCATGCTTGTAATATGATAATCCTTTGAGAGTGCATTCGTCACGAATAATGTCAAACCACTCCCAAGAAGTGAGGCCTTCGGGGTTTCCCATATTCGCAATCAGTTGGCGTCCTAGAATGTCATCAGTTCTTACATGAGGACAAAGGACTATCTTATAACCCTTTCCCAAAAGATACCTGCAGATATCAGAAAGATGGGAGAGGAGAGACTCGTCGTCAAAACCTCTGGCGTGCTTCATGTCGTTAGCAAGTTGAATGATCACAAAGTCCCCTTCTATTGGGGGACGGGCGTAGTCGCCATCAACAAAAAAACCTGGATCCGGCACTTCAGGAAGATCCACACCAAGCTTCAGCAACTCTTCACGGGAACCGTCGTTGCGGACGGAAAAGGAGAGACAATGTTCCTGTAAACGTCTTATATTTTCCACGATCCGAGGATGAATATCACCCTCCCCCCGAAATTGATTGTACCCGACACCGTAGATTATGAGGGGCACCCTGATCTTGGGAATCAATCTGTCCGGAATTTTCAACATCCATTTATCCCCGGCAAACCCGTGTATCAGTCCTCCTCCTCCAACAAGAAGCATGTCAGCGGAGCTGTTTAATTGATCGACAGTGTTTTCATCAAAGACAAGGGAGTGAACATCTTTCAATTTAAAGAGTATTTCTGAGTTATAATATTTCAAAAAAAGGTTACGCACCCCTACGCCAAGAGCATAATCCCCAAAATTATAATACCGTGCGTACACATGCCAGACATTCATTGGACCTATCCCCTTCCATCCTTTTTCATATAAATTTCTACCAATTCATCAAGCATTCCAAAGCATCAGGTGCAAAGACAGGAATCCTCAGAGCCTGCTTGATTTCGAGCCGTTCTGAGAAAGAGTCATCAATAAAGATGGCGTTACTCTCCTTGATATATCTGGACTTCAAATCGTCCTTGCAGAGGTGTGTGATTGTGTCAAACAAAGAAGCTATCCGGTAACGTGCAAGCGTGTCTTTGAGTTCGCCGTTATGCCTTGTGATCAAATGCAGCTTAATCGAGTCAGCCATACATTGATAAAGAAAAGCAATAACCAGCGGATTGACCCTTTCACACTTAATTATACAATCATCAAGGTCAATATATACATGCTCATACTTCAGATTAGTCTGATACCGATTGGTCAATGCCCTGTCCATTTCAATGGCATGATTGTTTGTAACGATTTCCACATCTAACCCTTGAGCGTCATATATACTGAGCAAGGCAAAATTCACACCCAAAGACCGGTAAAGCCCCATAGAACCGGCGATCCGCGGAGCAATCTCCATCAGAGTGAATTCGCCGTGACTGCTCTCTTTAACTTGGAAAAACCAGGCCCCTCGGAGGCAGAGATTTTCGTTTATGACGCAGGCAAGTCTCGTGAATGTGTCGTTGACAACCGGCCTTGTGTCGACACTGATACCGTTCATTATCCGTACCCGTTCTCTTGCGCCAGCAAAACGTAGCTTCCGATTCCTGTCGCTGAAGCAATCAACGGTATATTCCTTTCCCGGCAGATACTCCAGCATGAGCAGGGAGGGGTCTTTCCAAAAATAGAATTCCGCCTCACATCTCGATGAAGCAAGGTGCGTTCCTTTTGAACCCTGGCCTATGTCTGGTTTCATAAATACAGGGAATTCAATATCAACAGAGTGCAGCGTAGAAATTTTCGGTACAGGCACAATTCCTTTGAACTTCTCATAGGTGGCCTTTTTTGAGCGGCAGACGGCACAAGTTTCGCGAGAAGAAGTGATAAGCCCTGCGTGGAGCTTTTCCCTTTCGTCAGATAGCTTAAGCAGGACACTATCATGCGCGGGGAATACATAATCAATGTTATTTTCAGCTATCAAGGCATTGATACTGTCTATGAATTCGGGGGAATCGACGTAGGGGAGGCCATCGCAGTAATTGTCATAAACATACTTCCCGTGATTTGAAGCAACGCTCGAGGCTCCATACAATGACACGTGAATCGAATACTTCAGCGAGTTGTATATTTCTAGCCCGATTTCTGATCCACATGGAAAAACAAGGACATTTATTGGTGTCATGGATGTAGTCCCTAGAGTTTTGTAACCATTACTTCGTTGGGCCAGTGAACTAGACCATAAAGTTTCATTGGCCTACGGGGAGCAACAGCGAATTGAGTGGCAATTGGAATAAAGTCACAGATTTCAACCTTTCCGAGTTCATCATAGACAGGTATCGATAATACGCAAGAAATTGTGTATTCATTTTCCATCAGTGATAATTCAAATTGCCAATCGATAACATACCGTTCACCTTTCTTCGGAAACGACAGACGACTATTTTCAATACCGGCGCTGGAATAAACTATGTCAACACCGTTTTTGTCCCGTATATGATAGGCGTATGACAATTCGTGTATGTCTTCAAGTATTACAATAGCCATCCTCAAAGTTACCATTTGATTGTATTCAGCGACATTCACTTCTTGGCCATCACAGTCAAGCAACAGGACATTTGCAAAGGTTGCTTTTCCGTTTTGAATCCTCTGAAAAGCACTTCTTTTGATGAAGTTTGCAGTCTGATTAAATACACTGTCTGCTCCAAAACCTCCTATGGGGAGTTCACTTCCAGTGCTCTTAATTATCTGTTCGCTCTGAACCACCATGGCAAAGTATTTTTCAACAACTTTACTTGAATCTCCGGCTGCCTTCACACTACCATGCTCAAGCAGAATAGCTTTGCTGCACAAGCTCTTTATTGATGATGAACTATGACTGACAAAGAACAAAGAAATCCCGGAGTCTACCAATTGTTTCATCTTTGTCATGCACTTTGCCTGGAAAAACATGTCACCGACGGATAGCGCCTCGTCCACGATAAGGATGTCTGGAGCTACATTTATAGACACAGCAAACGCCAGCCTTACAAACATCCCGCTGCTGTAAGTCTTCACCGGTTGCTGAACAAATCCCCCGATATCGGCAAAGGAGAGGATATCATCCAAGCGCTCCTCCATCTCCTCTCGAGTGTATCCCATCAACATACCGTTGAAATAGATGTTCTCAATGCCACTCAATTCCGGGTTGAACCCTGCCCCCAGCTCCAACAGGGCCGACACCCTGCCGATAACCCTGACTTTACCGCTGGTGGGGGTAAGTACACCGGTGAGGATCTTTAAAAGTGTCGATTTGCCGGCGCCGTTTTTCCCGATGATACCGACTGTCTCGCCTTTTTTGATCTCAAAGCTCACATCATTAAGGGCATAAAAATCATAATGATACTGCTTTCGAAGAGGGTGCAAAGATTCCTTCAGGCGATCTACGGGTGAATTGTAGAGTTTGTAAACCTTGGATAGATTTTCTGCCTTTATGGCTATATCGTAAGACATATAATTTATATTTATACCATAATAATAGTGAGTTAGAAAATCATTTCCTGAACCATAAACAAAAAAGCGGCCCACCCGAAGGTGGCCGCTTTTTGAGTAACTAATCAAATGACTGTTATCAATATACAACCATCACAGCGCCAGTGCTTGTTCTGTATAGTGTACCAACTGGCAATAATGCTGCAGTCGCAGCAGCGTTATCAGCGTATGGTCCAGGAACATTACCAAGATTGATTCTTTTTAATGCATCAATAGTTAATGCATTAGCGTCAGCCGCTGCTGTTCCAATACCAAACCCAATCGTTGAACCGGTAAAGCCGAGGAACTTCATGCCGCCAACTGCGTTCTTGTAATAGATGGCATTACGAAGGCTTGTTGAAGAGTAATTACTTCCATAAAAGGTGATAAGCGCCTGACCTGCATTATTGTTCATCTCAATGCCGGCCTGTGCACCTGTACCAGCATTGGTGTTGTCAAATTTCATCCGGATTATCCCGTCAGTACTCCCCGGTATAGACAACGAGTACAAAAGCGGACCGGTAAACCCGTTAGTATTTATGATAGGAGCAAGTTTGAGACCATAAAGGAAATCACTATTCTGACCAGCAACCAATGTCGGAGTGATTTCAGCTCCTACCGCATTCGAACCTGTGCTGACTTGAGTTCCACTAACAATGGTTTTGCCTGTCTCGCTTACCGAAAAGACTGTTGTCGTCCCATCTGTAGCCTTTACTGCTAATTTCTCCGCCGCAAACGCCGACCCGGCCGTCAGAGCCGACACTGCAAGTACTGCTGCTATAGCCTTCATCATTTTCCGCATTGTAAATGCCTCCTTGTTTTTTTTAATCCGTGAAGAGTGAAGGGCGAAAGTGAATAAACATCTTAACCCTTTACTTTCCTGTCTGAAATCTATGATCGTTATCCCTGTTATTTAACTGCCTGCTTCTCGTTTTAGCGTAATGACTTTCGCCATTAAACCGGGCACCTTGAGTGTACCTAAATCTGCAGTGTTGTAAAGCCACCGAGCGTTTAGGCCTGTTTGCAGAGCAACAATAAATCAAATATTAAAGAACTGCAACAAAAAATCTTATGCTTTGGTTAATTACTTTCTGAACAAATTTAAATAATGCAATTCAGAGGCCAAAATCACAACCTGTGAATTGTGAAGGGTGAATAGTGAATAGTGAAAGCAATAGAATCTATTACTTCATTTAGCACCTTCACTGTGGTAATTTTCTCCTAACATTGGCAACCATGCCGGCCAACAGCCTGGAACCGTCTGTATCTGGTTTCCAACGACAACCAAATCATCACTGCCAATGAATGCTAATTGTCGGGCAATTTCTACCTGGGTATCCAGTTCGCTCAAGGAACCGCCAGCAATA
Source organism: Geobacter sp. OR-1 (assembly GCF_000813145.1). Lineage (GTDB taxonomy): Bacteria > Desulfobacterota > Desulfuromonadia > Geobacterales > DSM-12255 > Geoanaerobacter. Next base: position 167,888 of record NZ_BAZF01000004.1, read on the forward strand.
TTCAAGAACTGAAGAAACTCTTTTGCGGAGAAACGAGCAGCACCTTCCGCAATATTACTCGGTATTGAAACCGCTGCTCGTCGCATTTGCGAAGTTATCCCATATAATTCAGATTTTGGAAAACTTTCCGTAATTCGATAAACGAGCGTCACAAGCGAAACCGCTTCTTTCCAGACATCAAGTTATTTATGCGCCCTCATCGCCAAACTTTCCGCCTCTGACGTTTATTTCACCATTCACCGCCTCGCCTCTTGGCTTTTTTCACCATTCACATTTCACCATTCACCGCCTTTATAATACATCGGCGAAGTGCGGGCGGAGGCGGCGGAAGACCACGGCGCCGAGAAGGAAGATCAGCATGGAAATTCCCCAGAAGTAGACGGTCTGCAGCCAGTGCTCCCAGAACCAGACCCGGTTGATCAGGGAGTCCCGATACCCCTCGACGATATAGACCACCGGATTGAGCTTGATGATCGGCTGGTATTTCTGTGGCAGCAGCTTGACCGACCAGAAGATCGGGGTGCCCCAGAACAGGAACTGAAGCGCCATGGACACCAGTTGTCCCACATCGCGCAGGAAGATGATCAGGCTAGAAAAGAGCCAGGACAGGCCGGTGAGCAGGACGAGCGTGGCAAATAGGTAGTAAGGGAGCTGTAACAGGTGAATGGTGAATGGTGAAGAGTAAAAAATGCACAACACAAGGATCAGCGCCAGGAAAAATATATGGATCACAAGGGTCGAGAAGAGTTTCACCAAGGGGAGGATCCCGATGCTGAAAGCAACCTTCTTCACCAGAAAGGAGTTCTCCAGGATCGAGCCGGTGGCAGAGGTGAGGGCGTCGGAAAAAAAGAACCAGGGGATGATACCGGCAGAGAGCCAGATGATGTAGGGCACGCCGCTGACCGGCTGGCTCTTGAAGACATATCCGAAAACGAAACAGAGAATGGCGATATAGACCGTGGGGTGCACAAACGCCCAGAGCATGCCGAGATAAGACCCCAGGTACTTGGCGCTGAAGTCGCGGCGGGTCATCTCCATAATCAGCTGGCGGCGGGAAAGAAGTTCGGCCATAAAGGCCCTGAAAATACTGAAATAGTTCATGGTGCTATCCTACCGCAAGCCGTACGCCATTGCCAAATGAAACTTCCTGTCATATTAAATCTCCGGATGCAAAAACGGCGGCCACCATAACGTGACCGCCGTTTCTATTGTATCTCAGTGTAATTCAGTGTTACTTGATAACGATGGCACCGTTGTTGTTGTAGGAGCCGATCGTCACGCTGCCGTTCGCAACAATAACAGTCCCGATGTTTGTTGTGCACAATGCTGGATTGATGATTGATGCGCTTCCAGCCGGTACAGTCCCGACCCCACCTGTGGTGTACTCGGTCCAGCCGCCGACGACTGTAATAGCGGTGTTTGATCCAAACGTACAGTTAGTGCCGGGGAAGTATTCCTTGGAGGTGTCAAGGTCGATCGGGTTGGCAGCTGTTGCCCCGGAAATCGCCGTATATGCATCCGACAGTGTCTGCTTGTACTGAATGGTACCACCGCGGTTGGTTCTAACCGGGCCGCTCCCGTTCGTGCGGAATTTGGCTCCGACAGCAAAGGTGCCGTTTTCCGCCCCTTTTTGCCCGGCAGTGGCCTGATCCAAGGTCAAATCGCAAACCGGGCCGGCAGTGCTGCACGCTCCGAGCCAGCCATCAAAGGTGCTGCCGGAAGTCGCGGTAGGAGTCAGACGAATTCTGGCGCCCGTGCTGTTGGAAGCGGAGCAGGAGGTCCCGCAGTTTATCCCCCCGCCAGAGACATAGGAACCGCCACTGTAAATGGTACTGACAACCGTACCGGTACCAGTACCCGACTTGGTCACCTCAATGATGTATGCCGAGCGGGTAAAAGTTGCATAGATGTTATGATCTGCTGTTGGGGCGATAAAGGTATACGGAGCGGTGACGGTGCTGCCGTCCACAGTCACCGTGGAAATGGCGCAGTTGGCGAGCGCATTGACGTTGAACGTGACGTTCTGACCTTTGGCAACCTGATAAACCGGATTCCCGTTGTTGATGTTGACGTTCGAACTCGGGGTTATAAGCTCAGAGGTGGTTACAGAGCCGCAGAAGTAATTGTCTACGCCAGTATTGATGGCCACGAAAGCCGGGCCGGCGAAATTACCGAACGAGTAGGGACCGGCACCGATCCTTCCGGCAGCGGAATTGCCGTCAACCGTGGTTACGGTGTTATTTGCCTTGAGAATGATGGATGCGGTGCCAAGCTGGTTTTGATTGTAATTGGCAGTGATCGCCTTGAGGCCGTCGGCAGTGAAAGCAATCCCAGACGGCATGGTCCCCACGTTGATGGCAGGGGCAACTACTGTCATGGTACCGACGCCGCTGCCTGATGCGTCAACTGTTGAAACCTGACTATTGGTCATGTCGGTGACATACAGCCTGGTCGTATTGGCCGAATCGGCAACGGTAGGGTCTATGGCAACGCCCCATGGGGTGAGTCCGACTGTGACGCTTAACGAGTTGGCAGTGGAGAGATTCTGAGTATCAAAAACTGTTAGTGTGGAATTCATGATACTGGCAACGAAGACCTTCTTGCCGTCCGCTGATATGGCGATCCCCCGGGGACCGTCGTAAGGAACGCTTACCCTTGTAGACAAACTGTAGCTACTGGGATCGCTGGCGTTGATCACCGCAATTTCCGTAGTACCCGAGCAGGTGACATAGGCTTTGTAACTGGCCCCGGGGCCAATGGCAATCCCCTGCGGCTGGCAATTTATTCCTCCTGATTGAGGTATCGCCACGGTGGTGAGCAGGGACTTATCAACAGCATTAAATATCGATACGGAATTGTCTACCGGGTTGGCGACGAAGAGCCGTGTTCCCGCGGTATTGACCGCCAAAGCACCGGGCTGGATAGCCAAGGGGATTGAGGTAACTGAGTTGTCCAGGGTATCGATTACCGATATCGTATTATCGCCCTGATTGGAGACGTAAACCCGGCTTCCCATCCTGTTGACAGCCACTCCAGAGGGGCTCTGACCCACAGGCAGTACCGCAGTGACTTGATTGGAGGCAGTATCCAGAACCGATACCGTGTTATCGGCATTGTTTGCTATGTATGCGAAGGGAGCGGCATTAACGATTCCCGCATACAATAGCATACTGAAGACACTGAGCATTACCCTGAAGTACATTTTTTCCTCCTGTGCAGTTACGACGATGATCGATCCGATTTCTCAGTATTATGCAAAAATAAAACCAATTTCACCCACCCGGCAAATCGCTTTGGCGCCAAGCGGACTCACTTTAACATGCGGAGTGACGTGAAATCAACCGCAAAGAGCAGGCAGGCAACGCACATTCATGGCCATCAGTTGTTCATGAACTGCGCACCAAGCTGCATGGCCAAAGGCGACCGTAATTCTCTCAACCGCTGTAGTGAACGGACGGCCGCAGGGGTGTCCCCGAGACGCAGCGAGGCATAGCCGTAATTATATATGGCATTCGGATACTCGGGATTTAATATGGTCGCGAGACTGAACCAGGTTCTGGCTTCGCTGAATTTCCCCTGTTTGATCAGCGCCACACCCAGGTTGTCATACGGGACGTTGTGGTACGGACGCACGGGGATCGCCTTGCGCAGGGCAGCTTCGGCGTCGGCCCATCTCCCGGCATCGGCATAGGCGTTGGCAAGGGTAATATGATTGCGCTGATTGTGGGGCGCCTTGTCCCTGCCGTCCAGAGCAAAGGCGATCGGGTTCGACCAGAGAAGATTGCGCTGCATTGCAGCGCCGGCATAACCGGCAATCACGAGCCCGAGTGTTGCCAGGGCGATCCTTTTGTTGCTGAACCTGCCGCCAAGGTCTACTGCCGCCACGGCAAAACCGAACATCGGCAGGTAAAGCCGGTGTTCCACCATCGCATCGAGGGGAATTATCGAAGACTCGACCGACAGCGAAATATAAAACCACAATATGCCGAAAGACAACAGCGGTCTCCGCCGAGCCAGCACCAAGGCCAGGCCCGCAAACAACAGGTGCCCGGCAGCGGCCGCCAGGTTCGGCAAGGTAACCACCTTGGAAACCAGCGGATAGCCATAGTCGAAAACCTGATTGTACGGCAAAACGAGTAACCGTATGTACTTCCATAGAACGGTCATTTCAGTGGCGAGATAAAGCGCCTGCAGATTCTCCGGCGGGGCATCGGCCCGCCTTGGCTTGGAGAGGTCGGCCACGTTTAGCGCCGGCTGGCCGGGCGCCGGCTTCTTGCCGGCAGAGGCAGCTTCCGCCCGCACCCAGTAATCGGCTCGACCCGCCTCCTTGAGTACCAGTTCGTCTTTGCCCACATGCAGATAGATGAACAACGCGGAAACCAGCAGAAACGGCACAAGATAGGCCAAACGTCTGCCATAATGCGACGGCAAGGCGCCCCGGTTCAGGATCAGCCAGTCGAACAGAAGAATTTCCGCCGGGATCAGGACTGCATTCTGTTTGGTCATGCAGGCAAGAGCCATGGTGAGAAGCGACACGAGATACCAGATGACATGGGCTGGAGTGCTCAAACCGGAACCGGCGGCAACAGACTCGCGGGCACGGCAGTAAGCATAGATGGCAACAAGGGCAAGAAGCGCGGAAAGGGTTGTCATCCTCTGAACGATATAGTTGACGGACTGCGTCTGGATGGGATGCACCAGGAAAAGAAAAGATGCCGCCGCCGACAGCAGGACGGCATCGGGAACGGCAGGAAGAACGGCCCGCGGCCGGTAATCGGGCTCGGCAAAAACCCGTTTCGCGAGCAGCCAGACAAACCAGGAAGCGCAAAGGTGAATACCGATGTTAACCAGATGATAGCCGGTGACATCAAGGCCGCCGAATCGGTAATTGACGGCAAAGGTCAGGTAAGCAAAACCCCTGACAGCGAGCAGACTTTTGAACGCCTTAGAGATATCATGCACAACAGGATTGTCCATAATGTTCTGCGGGTCATCGAAGAGCCACGGAACACCAAGGGTTCTGCAGTAAAGGGCAACGCCAACAGCTGCTATTAAAAAAACCATCGTGAGATCGCTTGAGAAGCGGTCCCTCTGGGTAGTCATGCCCCCTCCGGTCACCAAAAATCTACATGAGATTATGCAGCCTGAGAGCTGATTCCGCCTCTTCCAGCCGGTCGTCCCGCTGCTCTCCACGAGCCCATGACACCAGCTCGGCCACGCCGGCAGCAAATGGCACCGCCGGTTCATAACCCAATCCAGAGCGGCTCTTCCCCAGGTCGGCAAAACAGTCCCGGATATCACCCACCCGAAACTGCCCCTGATAGAGAAACTCCTCCGTTGCTCCAAGTTCCCGGCAGACGTGGCGGGCCAGGTCAAGGACCGTCAGCCGCTCCCCGCTTCCGACATTGAAGGTTTCGCTACCGGAAGTTTCGTGAGTCAGCGCCAGCAGGTTGGCCCGGACGACATCGCGCACATTGACGAAGTCACGCCCCTGCAGACCATCTTCGTAGATCGATATCGGACTGCCGGAGAGCCGGCGCGTGACAAAAATGGCCCCAATGCCGGTATACGGGTTCCCGAGCGCCTGACGGGTCCCGTAAACATTGAAATATCTGAGCACGACGCCGGGGATGCCGTAGGTGGCGGAAAAGATCCTGAGCAGCTCTTCCTGCACCCTTTTGGTTTCCGCATAGACTGAAATGGGCGCCAGCGGCTTCCCCTCGGCAGTAGGGAGCGATTCAAGCGGCGCACCGCAGGAGGGGCAAAATATCCGCCATTCCGACTTTTCAAGCGCCTCCCTGCCCCTCAGGGGGGGGAACACCGGCCCGCAGGCAGGGCATGAATAGGCGCCTTCGCCATATACCGCCCGTGAAGAGGAGAGAACTATTTTAGCGACCCGGTGGTCGCTGTTGGCCAGGACATCCAGAAGCATTGCCGTACCGCCGACATTGACATCGCAGTACCCGTGAATCTCGTACATCGACTGGCCAACCCCGGTCTGGGCCGCAAAATGATAGATCGCATCCACTCCGGCAATGGCCCGGGACAGGTCATCGCGATTGCGAACATCGCCGCGCATGAACTCGACCCGGCGGTCGATCCAGGCGGGGAGTTTTCTTCCCGGCCCATGGACCTGAGGATCGAGCAAATCCATGATCCGCACGCGATAGCCACGTTCAAGCAGGGCGTCGCAGGTATGGGAACCGATAAAACCGGCACCGCCGGTGATTAAGATCAGAGAACCGGGTACGATTATTGAGTTATTGTTCATTGGAGCAGATCCCTGTATACCTTTGCCAGCTCGGCATATGCAACTGCCGGATCGTAGCGCCTGACCGCCTCCGCCCGGCCCGACTCTCCGAGGCGCTTGGTTTCCGCCGGAGAATCGACAAGCCTGTCAATGGTCGCAACAAGCGCGCCAACATCTCCCGGAGGGACAAGCAGGCCGTTCCGATTATTAGTCACCACGGTGTTGACCCCCTTTATATCCGTGCCGACTATGGCAATCCCGCTGGCAAGGTAAACCGGCAGCTTGCCGGGGACATTGTCGCCATATAGCCTCAGGCAAAATCCGATGTCGCAGATTTTCAGATACTGGGGCAGCCGTTCGAACGGCTCATCATCGATAAACCATATCCTCTGCGCTATGCCCATCTCCGCGGCAATGGCCCGGTATGGGGGTAATGGCCTGCCGAACAGCACCAGACGCACATCGTCGCGTCTGGCGGAAATAAGACGGAATGCCTCCAGCAGAAAATCAACCCCCTGGTACTCTTCCATCCCCCCGGAATAGATTAGGAGTTTTTCGTTATTGGGGCGCAGGCGCCGCTCCAGTTCCCGGTCAATCTGCTCATCCGGCAGATGGAAAGAATCGAGTTCCGGCACATCCTCCACCAGGACAATCTTATCAGGGTCCTGGCCGGCGGCGATAAACTCGTCACGCCGGAGACTTGATTGCGCCACGATCCGGTCCACCCTCCGTTCGATCCAGCGCTCGAATTTAGTCAGAGGTTTGATCAGTGGTGATGTTTCCGGAATGGCCCCAGTGGCGATCAACTCCGGGACAAAGGTGCCATGGGCGTTGTAGATCACTCTCGCACCCGTAAAGAGCCTGACGATTATCCCGATGAAAGCCCCTTCGTGCAGATGCCCGTCTATTACCCTGATCCGCTCTTCCCTGACCACTCTCAATACAGTCCCGAGCAGCAGAATATCATACAGCAACTTTGCCATGTTGGCGCCGGTGCGCTTGATGGTCAGGGGAAGTGGGCCTGTTCTGTGAATCCGGAAGGGGAAATCCGCTGTTTCGCCTTGGAAGAACGATATGACCCGAATATCGAACTCAGTGGACATGGCCGTTGCCAGCCGCCGGATCCGCAGAGGGGTCCCCCGGTCGATATAGAACGGGCAGGGAGCAATCACGGCTACTTTCAAACGGCCGGGCGAATCAGTCATTTAGGTTGATTCGCTCTCTTACGGCATAAATCGGTTTTCCCTGCGCCTCATAATAGGTCCGGGCATTGAGTTCACCCAACAGTCCCAGGGCAATAAACTGTACTCCCATGAAGAGCAGAAAGGCGGTCATAATCAGCAGCGGATTCCGATTCATGCTCGTATGCTCGAAAATCTTCATGTAGATGGTTATGAAGCCGGTCACGGAACCGGCTGCAAACGAATAGATCCCCCATTTGCCGAAAAGCTGGATCGGCTTGGTTGAATAACTGAGCAGAAACATCACTGTCATGAGATCCAGGACGACCCTCATGGTCCGGGAAATCCCGTATTTACTGGCTCCGTGCATTCGGGGATGATGGCGGACCGGGATTTCCGCTACCCGGGCGCCGATCTGTGATGCCAGCGCCGGCACAAACCGGTGCATCTCTCCGTAAAGATTTATCCCGTCGAGCACCTCCCGGCGATACGCCTTCAAAGTACAACCATAGTCATGGAGATGGACGCCGGTCATCCGGGATATCATCCCGTTGGCAATTACTGACGGCAGGCGACGGCTGATGAAAGTATCCTGGCGATCCTTCCGCCATCCGGACACCACGTCATATCCTTCATCGATCTTTTCGAGCAGCAACGGGATATCAGCAGGATCGTTCTGCAGGTCGCCATCCATCGGAACTACCACGCGCCCGGCTGCCACATCAAACCCTGCGGCCATCGCCGGAGTCTGCCCGAAGTTGCGCCGGAACCTGATGACCTTGCAGGACTGGTCGCTGCTAGCTATCTGCTTCATCAATTCCCAGGACCCATCCGTAGAACCGTCATCCACCAGAATAAGTTCCCAGGCAAGCCCATGCCCTTCAAGGGCTTTGACAACCCGTTCATGCAGAAGCGGGAGGTTTTCTACTTCGTTATAGATCGGGACAACTATGCTCAAATCCATAAAATGTCCGTTATCCTAATAAACGGCTGGAGTAAAATTCATGTTCAGAGCTCAACGCGGCGCAATTGCACCTCTGCCGGCGATTTGCCGCTATCGCGGAAACGTGGCCGGGCAAGCCCAACCAACATGCCGGCGCCGTATGCCAGGTGAAGCGTAGGGATCGATATCAGCAACAGCGGAAACAGCAGTGCCATCTGCCGTTGCAACGCCTCCCACAAGGCGGTAATGGCAACAGCTCCTGCATAGCATAAAAGGGGGAGGGTGTAAACAGGGTTATCCAGAAACGGGGCCATCATCAGATAGAGAAGAAATAGCGACGGCACAAGGCTTGCCAAGTTGATCTTCCGGCTGACATGCGTCTGCTCGCCCCTGCCGCGACCGTAGGTAAAGAGTTGCCGGACAAAGTCCTGGTATCTTCTCCGCTGGCTTCTCATTACAGCAAGATCCGGATCGTGGATCAACTCCCAGCCATTGTGCAGAATCCGGTCCATCAGTTCGTTCTCTTCATTGGGGTAAAGACGTTCATCCAGTCCGCCGCAGGCGAGGTAAATCTCCCGGCGAAAACTCAGGTTGCACAGAATCAGCTCGTTCTCAGCCGTAGACCGGGTCGACCCTGCCAGCCGGTATCTGTTTCTTACACTTCCCCCCCCGATCAAAGAACTGAGCGCTGCCCCAAAGGCCTGTTGTAGAACGGTATCACTCCGTGGAGTCAAAGAGGGTCCGCCAACGACAGCCACATGAGGATCCACGTAATGCGATGCGGCCTTCTGCAAAAAGTCGGGCTTAACCTGGGAATCATCATCAAGGAAGTAAAGGAGTTCACCGGCAGCAGCAGCCACAGCTCGATTTCTCTGGCTGCTGGGGCGACACCCCTCACTGACAATTATCTCGACAAGGTTGCGAGGGTAATCCATTTCCCTGAGAGACTCGATGGCTCGCACGTCGCCACCGGGCTTAACCGGGATAATTATAGTCCATGAAGGGTACACCCAAATTCTCCGCGATCGGGCATAAAAAAACCCGGGGATCACCCGGCCTTCAACCAGCACAACGAACCTGCTAGAACTGCTTTTTCAGGTTTGCAGAAAAGCGCCGCTCCAAACGATTGTCGTTGCCGGTTCGCTTGCCCTGATAGTATTCAATATTCCCCTGCAAAAGCCTGTACTGAACTCCGAGCGAAGCTCCGCCCATCCATTCGGAAACATTGCCCGGACTGAGGAGTGAATACCTGGCAAGAGCGGCAGCATAAAGATTGCGCGTAAGAAAATATTTACCCTGTAGAGAAAACTGGCGGAGTTCGTTGTACAAACTGCCATATACAACAGTATCATTGCTCTTTAACAACAAAGTCTGCTCTTTCAATTCAAAAAGCTTGCCCTGGAAAACCGAGCTCGGCTTAGAATAAGTAAAATTCTGCCTAATTTCAGTGTAGCTCTTGATTGTGCCATAGTCATTGGCCCGGGAAAACGTCCCATGCACTGAATTCACGGTATTCGGTGTGGGTGCGTAGCTCGCAAAACCTGTTACCGCAATTTCATCAGACATGGAGCTGCCAACTGTTCGTTTACTGTAACGCGTATTAGCAGACATGTTAAACTGGGGCAGGGAATAATCAAGACCACCGCTGAAATTCATAATCGTGTCTAAATCGTACCCCTTTTGATCAAGAAGGTCGATGGAAACCTGGGCATTGGCCCTCAGGCGAGCAGATTGGGTCCACGCTACCTTGCCGGTTGTGACCGACTTGAGATAATCTCCGGAATACCCCGAAGCACGTGCCGCAATAGAAGAACCGGCACTGGTAGATTTTTCAGTTGTAACAATGGAACCAACCGTAGTTCCGGTGTTTCCCAGGTTGAAGGTCAATTGTTGGTCGGCGCTCGCAACCAGCCGGTTGCTAACCCTGTAAAATACCGTTCCTGTCACTGTCTGAGTGGTCTGTTTTTCATTCGACCAGGCCGTTTCTTCGTTCATATACTTGGCATCGTACGATGCGTGAATATCGAGTTTGTCGGAAAATCTCCGCGTGCTGGCCGTGTCTACCCGCCCCTCAAGCGCAATTTTGTTGCCGTTAAGTGAATCTACCCTTTCCACAGTTAACATTGGGGTAAGTGTGAACGCAGATCGCCGAAAGGTTTCCAGACGAACCGATGCAAGAGACGAAATATCCTTCAACTGCCCCTGCGGGTTGCTGCTCCGATTGTCTCTCTGTTCAAACCTGACCTGCCAATTCGTATCAGCCCCCCAAGTACCGTTCACATAAACAGGAACTTTCAACTCTTCGTCGACCTGAAGCGCCTGAGTTATTTTCCGCGAATAGGTATTGAATATACGTGTCTGCCAATTCGGGCGTTGGGCGACAGCAAATAAATTTATGTCGTATTCGGAATACGAGCGAGCCGAACTCTGAGGCTCGAACCGCTTTAACATGACCCCGTCAGCAGAAAATTTGATCCAGTTTGTCAGGTCAAGCCAAATCCTCTCATCATTGGAATTGACCGTGCCGATACGAAAAGTTTGCTCTTCGAAGTCTGTACCCCCGCCCCCTCCTCCTGATCTGCTTAGATAATCTTTCTGTTCATCCTTCCTGTATATCAACCAGAGAGAGTCCTTGACCATGGCTGCCTTTAAAAAGCGCCTGCTGTTATGTTCCGGGCTCGCGCTATTCAGATTGCTTCTATAATCTTCACGGTAATCCACCAATATCCCAGGCAATTGAACCAAGTTAGGGAATCGGGATGCAAGTGAATTGCTGCTGGTCTCACCAAAAGCAAAGGTCAGCCCCGTGGCAATATTCGTGCCAGTATTAAATATTTCATTAGTAACCCCTGTTGGAACAAGGGCATTGCCGTTCTCAAACGCCAGAGGATCGGCTGACCCCGCAAAATCCATCCGGTTTATGTCACGACTGAAGAAAGAAAGGTTCAGGGGCAGGGATCTGCTTTTGTACTGATATTCCACACTATAGATCAGATGACCGGCTGTAATGCTGGAATTATTTCCGCGGTTGACGTCATTACCCGAAATCCTGGCGATTTCACTACCCGAAAGATTAATAGCAGCCCATTCATAGCCGAGTCCGAAACCGTAAGTACCGTACTTCCCCAAACTGCCACGCTTGTCGTAAATCAACGAATACTTGTGGTAAAACGAGCTGGTAGAAGACTTGACATCATCAGCTTGCGAGTCGTAAGAATCGTATCCCACCATGAGCTCGCCGGAAATCCTTGCCGTCGCCTCAGATGCCATGGCGAGGAACCCGTAGCAGATAATGATACGCAAAAGCGCTATGCCCGAAACTCTCATACTCGTCATATTTATATGCAGATACCTGACTTTACCATGGTCAATGGAGCTAGGTCCAACAACTACTTTAATTAAGCTTGCAACAGCCATACCGTTTCATGTCAATTTTCCGACTCTTCCCACCAGCTCCAACCATCTGAATTTGCATTAGAGTTTTTCCAACAATTCCGTAAATCTTGGGTTGAGAATAAAATCTGCCCCTCACCAGTGATTCGGCAAAGCGATTTGACTGCTTCCTGCCATAACGCGGCTAAAGCTATTAGCAGCAAGAACAATGAATGTCAACACAGATAATCTGCTCGCCCAACTATCCTTGTTGTCAAAACTTAACGATAGTCAGCTTGCCGCTTGCTATTAGCATCTTTTGAAATATTTAGCTTGTAAGAACTAGAGAGGGGGAGTCAACTTTTTGAACAAAAAAGAGGGGAGTGGTTTCCCACTCCCCTCAGGTTACGACAGGTACTTGAATTACTTAACGTGGCAAGCAAGGCAGAGGTTGCTGCCCGAATTGGAGATACGGAGGAACTTGGTGTACTCGTTGTCATGAACCTTGTGGCAGCTGGCGCATTCCATCATGTCACCGGTGGTGTTGTTGTTGTCGTTGAAGAATATAACGCCGCCTACGTTGGCAGTCTTAAGCTTGGACTCAACTGTAGCCTTGGTAGCAAGAGTAGCGTCCTGGGAAGCAGCGCTGGCGTAGTTGAACCCTACCGGGTGAGAATTGGTGAGATCCCTTGTGAGGTTATCGCCATATGTGCTTCTGATTACTGTCGATGTATCCATTACGATAGCAACGTTGGCTGAATCAACGCCCGGGTTCTTGATGTCGCCGAGGGCGGTCTGGCCGTCATGGCAGCTCATGCAGAAGAGGGAAACGCTGCCGCTGTTGAATGCAGAGGCCTTGGTTGCAGCAGTCAGGGTTGCGCTGGTCTTGTAGAGTGAGAAGTCAGCTGCTGACGGGTTATGCCTGTTCCAGAGGGGAACTGCGGATACCGGGTTGTGAGGAGTGTGGCAGAAAACGCAGATCTGATCTCCACCAAGCTCAGTATTCCCGTAAGTACCGGACAGATCGTGCGGCGTACCAACGATACCTGCGATTGCCCCAGTTGCGGATGCTACCAGTGCTGCTGCTGCGAGTAATGCGAGTTGCTTTTTCATGTTCATTCCTTCCTTTCTTTTTTTTCTGCGTCAAGCGCAGCTGTAAAAAACTTCCATTTTCGGCGAGTAAAATGTCCATAACAGACCCAGACGAATCGCCAGCTATTTGTCTAGTTTATAGCACACCTCATGCCAAAACCCTTACCAGACATAACATACTGTCATTATTACGCTTTACATTCGCAGCACTCCCAGCGTTAGAGCTATTTAAAGTGAATTAACGATTACCACCGGCATATCACCAGCTATTTAACCGAATAATGCCCGGTTAATATGGATTTTCCCGGGTATACTTTTCGTTCATATACTGATAGACGTGAAACCGTCCATTATGCTGGTCTGCCACATATATTGTGTCGTTCTGGTCAATATATATCCCCATGGGCACCGAGAACCCACCCGGCCCGATAGGCAAACCGGGGAGGGCATTATAAGTGCCTCCGAACTGCAGCAGGATTTCTCCGCGATCATTAAATATCATCACTTTATTCATTTTACCGTCGGTAACATAAATGTGACCTTCTGAATCAACCGCAACGCCCTTGATCACTGCCATTTCCCCGGTTCCATCACCACGCTTGCCGAACTTGTTGATGAATTTAAGATCCGGGGTCAGTCTCTGCACCCGAGCATTCATTGAATCCGCGACTATAATATTGCCTTCCTTATCAATGGCAACACCGGTGGGATAGTTGAAATCAGCATCACCGGGACCTCGTTTGCCAACCGATGCGATGTATGAGCCGTCAAGCCCCAGCAGAACAATTTTATGCCCTTTAATGTCAGGCACCACAATGCGTTTTCTTGTCTTGTCTATTGCCAGCCCGCCAATCGTATCTATGTATGAAGAAACGTCATAGACTGCCGTCATCTTCCCGGTCTTGTCCAGCACAAATATCTTCTTTCGTAAGGCATCCCCGGTATATACATTACCATCGGCGTCTATTCCGATCCCAGACCCCCTGGAAAACATTTTCTGGGTATCTCCAGTGCCAAAGACACCGGCAGTGCGGGCTTTGAGGTCGAAAGTAACAACTGCCGACGACTTGTTATCAACCAAAAAAACCTTGCCCATGCCGTCCGCTGTAACGTTTATGGGAGCGGAAAGTAAAGGGGGGGCCTCTTCATCACCCAATAAAGTGGCAAAGAGACCGGTTTCCTTTTCTTTCAGTGAAGCGGCTCCTGTATAGGCACCGATGAATTCGATCCTAGGAGTATCCGGGAGCGGCGGCCAAAAATATCGTTCAACTTTCACCGGGCCAGTCTGGGTGGGAGCAGCACACCCCCCCAGCACAATATTCCCGGCAAAACAGGCAATGTACAAACAGATTATTCCGATCAAACGCATCTTAGACTCCTCCTTTAAGGTTAAAACTCCGGCAAATCACTTGTTGTGACAGAACTGACAAAGCGCCATCCGCTCTTCCTTGCGGCTCTGGAGAAAATATCTCACCACCCCTCCGTGCGGATCGTGACACGATACGCAGGAAAGTTCCTTGCCTTTCCGCTTAGGAGAGATGTCTTTTTTCCCCGAGAGGGGGTGCCCTTTTTGCGACGTGTTTCTGAGCACATGGGGCTCCTTCCCGATCTTTTCATGGCAGGATAGGCAGACCTCATTGATTGGCCGACGCATAAATCCTGTAAATTCACTGCCATGGGGGTCATGGCATATTTCGCAATAGCCGGCGGTCACCGGACCGTGAGGGAAACTGTTTTTCTTGATCTCTTCCGCCTTGTCCGAATGGCACTCGAAGCAAAGCGCCGAATCACGCCTGCTGGTCCCGTGACGCGGATTATCGGTTTTTACATGGCAATACGCACAGGAGTAATTAGCTACAGGCTCATGGGGATACTTGACCTTGACCAGTCTCTGATGGCAAGTCGCGCAAGGGCTGTTGGCCGGATTTTGCGCCGTGTTTTTGCTGTTTGATGATGTCATTGCATGGCAGGCGGCACAGACCTTCTCATTCTCAGTGGTGTGCAGAGATGTTTCACGAAAGTCCTTAGGGACCAAAGACCGATCACCCAGTGGATTATAGAAGATTTCCGTGGCAATGGACTGCACCTTGTTGTCAGCTATGTAACCTTCCACAAGAAGGGTGTTTTTCCCATTATCCCAAACCGGTTGAACAATAAGAATATCCTGAAAGAGTTTGCGGTAATCTGAAGATGAAATCTGCATGATGTCGGAATCGGAACCGTTGACAGTCAGCTTTATTCCTGAGATGGCAGAATCGTTGGTCTTAATGATAAGATAATCAGAGCGGTACACCCAACTTTTATCCATCGGGTAGATGAGCTGCATTGCAGCAAGAAGATTCCCGGGTAACAGCAGAAGCATCAGTACAGCCAAGAAACCTTCCCTGCGCCATTTCATAACAGGTCTCTCCAATTGGATCCGTTGTCGAGGATCGATATCGAGTATATCATGCGAAATGAAGAATCCCTAATGCCAGAAAAAAAGGCGCGGTGTAATCACCGCGCCTGAAAACATGAGCAATATCATTATTTCCCATAACTGTGTAACCCCGAAAGGAACAGGTTCACCCCAAGATAGCAGAAAATGGTGGCCGCGAAACCTACGATAGAAAGAATCGCCGCTCTCCTCCCCACCCAGCCGCGAGTGATTCGTGCATGGAGGAACGCCGCATAGACGAACCAGACAATAAGTGACCAGGTCTCTTTTGGGTCCCAGCTCCAATAGGTACCCCAGGCATAGTTTGCCCATGCCGCACCGGTAACTATTCCCAAGGTCAGGAGAGGAAACCCGATCATGATCGCCTTGTAATTGAGGTCATCAAGAATCCTGATGGCAGGAAACATGGAAAAGATACCTCCGGCAGGGGAGTCGCCATCGGCCTTTTCCTGGCGTTCCTTGATCAGATACATGATTGAAATGCCACAGGCAACGGCAAACGCCGCGTAACCAAGAAAGCAGGTGATGACATGATAAAGGAGCCAGTTACTCTGCAATGCCGGGACCAGCGGCTCTATCCCGCTATGGAGACCGAGTTGCGCCCAGGCCATGCCAAGAAGGGCAAATGGCACAACAAACGCGCCGACAACCCGGTATTTGTACTTCAACTCGATGATCCCGTAGATGAGGATGATGGTCCACGAGAAAAAAACAACCGATTCATATAAATTGGAGAGCGGGGCATGGCCAACGCCCATGTCGTAAGACTCTTTCCAGCGTAGAATTATGGCTATTGTTTGAATAATCCAGCCGGCATAGGCCGCCCAGCTGCCGACCAATCCTATCTGCTTGTTTTTAGTGGCGAGAAAAGCAAAAAAGACGATCATGGATACCATGTAAACTATTGTTGTGACATTGAACAGCATAGAACTGGACATCGATTGTATCCTCCGGTAATCGTAAATCGTTGATATTGTTAAGTGGCTACAGGCTGCCTGGTTTTACAGATCTATAGCATTACAGTTTTTCCATCTTTCCTGTCAACTCATCAAAAGCACCTTGAAAAGCGGGCTGATTCTTGCTGGCACTACCGGCAACCACCACGCGGCCGCTGGACGAAATTCTGACCCAAATCCGTTTATGCGACATGAAAAAGGCCATTATTATCCCGACAACCATGAGCGTACAGCCAAACCAGACTATCCATACGCCGGGATCTTTGGCAACCTGGAGACCGGTATAGAATTTTTCATCGGATCCATCATAGGAAAATACCAGGTCTCCGCCCCGTTCCTCATCCAATTTCGGGAAGTTGCGGAACACGATGAAACTGTCCGGCTGCTTCCCAGGTGAATGGACCTCGATACGAGCAGCAGGGCCCGACATCTGCGGGATAAATTGCCGAACGTCCTGAGTAGATTCCGTAACATGCATGGTCCGCCCGCCGGGGAGCTGGACCGACTCCCCCTGGCGAGCGGTGATCTTTATCGGTGCGCCGCCCTTCTTCTCCCTGACGGTAAAGTAGAATGTCCCACCCTCTCCTGCAGGGCCGTAACTTGACTGGTAGAAGGTGATGCCCTTGTAGGAAAGGGGATCGTTTACCACTATAGGGATGTTGACATACCCGGGAACAGGTTTACCATTCTCGACAACAGTGAGGATGCTCTTAAACTCCTTAGGGGCTCCGGTCTCATAAAACGCAACGGAAAACTTTTCCAATTTTACTGCAAAACCAAGGTCAATCGGTTTGTTGTTGCGGCCGAGGACCTTTGATTCACTCGTACCTTCCGTTATCTGAACCCAGCCCTTGTAACCGAACAGTGAACCGATAATTGCCCCGATGAAGATGATAACGATGCTGAGGTGAACGACATAAACCCCAAGGCGGCACCAGGGGTTTTTCTGGGCATACAGATGAACCTCGCCATCTTTCTCAGTTACGACCGGTGCGGCAAACTCCTTGGCAAGAAATCCGGTGAACCCGTCCTTCAGGGCAGCAAGCCCCCCCTTCAGCTTCAGGTCCCGAGTGAGAGAGAGTGATTTCTCCAATCCCTCATCCAGCACCAGGTTTGGTTCTGTGACTATTTTCCATACCCTTGGGAGCCTCTTCATGGAGCACGCCACCAAGTTTACGGTGAAAAGATATAGAAGCAGGATATACCACCAGGAGTGGTACATATCAAAGAACCCGATCTTGTCGTAAATCTGGAGCTTTGTCTGGCTCAAAGAACTGATATATTCTTCGGGTATGTTCGGAACCTGTGGAATGACGGTGCCGATTATCGATGTTACAGCCAAACCGATGAGAAGGGAAATAGCCAGCTTTAGAGAACAGAAGAAGTCCCAGAGCCCCTGGATGAAGCCTTTGTTATTCGTTGTCAAGATTTACTCCTTAGTCGCCATTTGTGTTCATACCGCCAACCAGCGGTTGATTATACAGGAATCATTCCAACAAATACAATCAATTTTCCGGACATCAGCCTGGCCATACTCATAAAATAAAAGGGACAACGAACTAGTCGTTATCCCTTTATTCAGAACCTGTCAAAGTCAGATTACTTGTGGCAATCCTTGCAGCTTGTGGGGCCTTTCTTCAAGTCGGCATGGCAACCTTTGCACCCCTTGCCATGGGCGATTTCCTTGCCAAAGCCGGCTATCTTGCCCGGTCCTTTTTCGTGGCACTTCTTGCAGTCGCCGACAGAGGCCTGGTGAGCCTTGTGATTGAATTTAACACCTTTCTTCATTTCAATAACGTCTGCGCCAAAGGCGGTCCCGGCAAAAGCAACTACTGCGAACAAAGCAACTAAGGTCTTCATTGAATCTTCCCCCTTTTCCCTGAGATGAGAATTTTGAAGGGAAACTAATACAGCGACCTGATGTTGTCAAGGGAAAACAACTTGGAAAGATGTAACGCTAGCTGCGGTTTTTCAACACGAGTTGTTCCTGCAGCGCAGTATCCTTTGCCGCAACCTCTTCCGAGAGCCTGAATTTATAAGCAACCAGGCGTTCCGACAACTCTGGATTGCAGATGGCAAGCATCTGCACCGCCAATATGCCGGCATTTTTTGCGCCAGATTTCCCGATAGCCATGGTAGCCACCGGAATCCCCCCCGGCATCTGCACCATGGCATAAAGGGCATCCACACCATTTAACGGACTGCCGCCAATAGGGACTCCGATCACCGGCAAGGTCGTCTCTGCAGCTATCACACCGGCAAGATGTGCTGCCATTCCGGCAGCGGCAATTATGACCTTTACGCCGCGCGCGGCTGCGCTGGACGCCAGTTCTGCCGTTCTCTGCGGAGAACGATGGGCAGAGGAGACTCTCATTTCAAACGTTACCCCGAATTCGTCCAGAACCTTGGCAGTCTCTTCCATTACCGGCAGGTCAGAGTCGCTACCCATTATTACCAAAACCTGGGGGTTTTTCATTGTGCATTTCCTCCGGGGAAAATACGGGCATGCATGAGGCCCATTCTGGACAGCCTGAATTGTAGCGCAGTCACCATGACACCAACACCGTAAACAACGCTATTCCGAAAATTGATTGACGACGCTTCCGGAAAATACTTTGTAGGGCAACTTACTTCACCAACCCTGAACCCGTACCAGATTATCTGGGCGATCACCTGATTATCAAAGAGGAAATTATCAGAGTTCAGGTCCAGCGGCAGTTGCTCCAACAGCTCACGTGAAAATGCTCTGTAACCGGTATGATATTCTGAAAGCTTATGCCCGAGCAGAACATTTTCCAGAAAGGTAAGCAGCCGGTTCGCAATATATTTATAGCGCGGCATTCCGCCTTGCAGTGCACCAATTCCGAGAATCCTTGAGCCAAGGACCGCATCAAACTCGCCGAAAGCGATCATCGAAGCCATTGCCGTCACCAGCCGCGGTGTGTATTGATAGTCGGGGTGGAGCATTACGACAATATCCGCCCCAAGGTCCAAGGCGGCACGGTAACAGGTTTTCTGATTGCCGCCATACCCCTTGTTCCGGTCATGCACTATGGTTTTGATCCCCAGGCTTCTGGCAACCTCGGCAGTATCGTCACCGCTGGCATCGTCAACAAGCACAACTTCATCAACAAATTCGAACGGAATCTCGTTATATGTATTTTTGAGCGTCTTTGACGCATTGTATGCCGGCAGTACGACGACAAGTTTCTTGTTGTTGATCATTACCCTGCTCTATCAATTGCCTTGCTGCCGATATCCCTGCGAAAATGAACGCCATCCCAGCTAATGGCCGAAACACCGGCATAGGCGCGGTCTATGGCGTCTTTCACCGTATCACCTACAGCAGTAACGCCCAGAACCCTGCCGCCGTTGGTGGCGAACGAGGTTCCGGCAGCTGCGGTGCCGGCATGAAAGACCATCAGGTGCGGCATCGTTGCAGCAAGATCAAGGCCGCTGATTATATCTCCCTTGGGATAATCGCCCGGATACCCTTTTGCCGCCATCACCACGCACACCGCTGCCTGGTCGTGCCATTCGAGCGACATCCCGGAGATATCCCCATCGGCAACTGCCAGCATAAGCGGGACAATATCAGATTTCATCCTCATCAGCAGGGGCTGGCATTCAGGGTCTCCGAACCTGGCATTGAACTCCAGTGTTTTTACGGAATCGCCGTCGATCATCAGCCCGGCATAAAGTACGCCGCGATATGGCCGGCCCTCGGCAGCCATTCCGTCTATGGTGCGGCGCATGACCTCCGTCATCGCTTTTTCATGTATGGCGGGGGTTACCACCGGCGCCGGGGAATACGCGCCCATGCCTCCGGTGTTCGGCCCCTTGTCGCCATCGAAGACCGCCTTGTGGTCCTGCGCACTGGCCAAAGGGATGATGTTCTTGCCATCGGTGATCGCCAGGAAAGACGCTTCCTCCCCCCTGAGAAACTCTTCGATCACCACCCTGGAACCGGCATCACCAAAGGCATTTCCGGACAACATCTCCCTGACGGCAGCGATCGCCTCATCCTTGGTCTGTGCGACGATAACACCTTTGCCGGCAGCAAGACCGTCCGCCTTGACCACTATCGGGGCGCCATGCTTTTCGATGTAGGCAATTGCCGGCTCCACCTCGCTGAACACCTCATAAAAGGCTGTCGGCACTCGGTATTTTTTCATGATATCCTTGGAAAACGCCTTGCTGGCCTCAATGAGCGCGGCGTTGCGGCGCGCACCGAATATCCTCAGGCCATACTCTTCAAAAAGATCGACGATCCCCAGGGACAGGGGGAGTTCCGGCCCCACGACCGTGAGCCCGATATCCTCTTTCTGGGCAAATGCCAGCAGGCCGGGGAGGTCGTCCACCTTTATCGGCACATTTTCGGCAATCTGGCCGATGCCGGGATTACCTGGAGCACAGTATACCTTTTTCACCAGCGGCGACTGGGTGATCTTCCAGACCAGGGCATGCTCCCGCCCGCCGCTACCTATAACCAAAACGTTCATTGCGCCCCCATCAATTTATTAGATTTGTGGAACCGTCTTGAGTTCATTTTTTTGATTCGTTCATTGCAGCTTGAAGGTTGTTTCTATAAACAGGCTCTTCCGGACGGAGTCTCACTGATTCCCGAAAGTGCTTTATAGCTGATTCAAAATCTCCCTTACGAACATACAGGAGACCGATGTTATTTTGCGCTGGAGCAGAGCGAGGATCTATACGCAAAGCCTGCGCAAACTGATCGTACGCTGCCCCCAGACGGTTCTGCTTAAGATAAAGCTGGCCAAGTTCCTGATAAGGGATTGCACTGCCTGGCATCAATGCAGCGAGTTTTACAAATTCCGCTTCTGACTTTTCGAACTCCCCCAGATTCCGGTACAGTTTGCCGAGATTGTTTATTGCTAACTGATAACTCGGCGATACATCAATCGCTTTACGATATTCAATCAAGGCAGCGCTGTAATTTCCCATCGCTTCGTATGTTTTCCCAAGGTTATTCCTGATCATTTCTTCATCATTTCTGCGGGTGTTGTTGAGTGCGTTCAACAAAAGTGTTTCAGATTGCGCGAAATTTTTCTTTTCATATAAAATTTTCGACAGGTTGAGATAACCGAGGGAATTACCCGGGACATCACGCATGACTTTATAATAAAATGTTTGATCATCAGACCAGTTTTTTGCTCTAGCAACAGACAATGCCGCAAAGCAGACGACGATTGCAACCACAACCATATCTACGAAATAGATTGGTCTCTTGAAAGCGCTTACCAGACGCATATGACCAGCGGCTTCCAAACCCGGGTGCCGGGATACCCAGATGTATGCAACCGCAGCCAAGAATGAAAAACCGTAAGATGGTATGTACAGGTATCTGTCCGCAACCGGGAACGGCTTAATGATCATCGGAAGCCCGGAAACGGGGAGAAGTGAGATTAGAATGAACAATATGCCGAATGATACCCCTTTTCCCCTGTTTCTGGAGTTGAAAACCATGCAGAGAACAGACACAAGCAGTAACAGTGACAACAATACCGAAGAGGAGAAGAACCGATTTTGGCCCGACAGGTCGTAAACGACTTTGAGATCGAACGGGAAAAACAGGTTCACCAGATACTTTGCATAAAAATAGATAGCTGAGTAAATTCTCCACAAAAAAGGCTGTCCGGAGAGATCAAGCGAGCCGATGATCATTGACCTGACAATCATATAAGGAGCAACCAACCCGGCTAAATACACAAAGAACATCTTCAAGCGTAATTTGAGAGCAACCCCGAGATACCAGTCAACAATAAATATCAACGCAGGCAGGGTAATCGCCATCTCTTTTGAAAGAAGTGCTCCTGCTCCTGTAATGAATACCAGCAACACCCAATATATCGATCCCCTTTTGCGATACAGCGTGTGAAAATACAAACTCCAGAAAAGGAACAGGGCCGGCAACAAGTCGGTACGAGCGCCAATCCAGGAGACTGCTTCCGCATGAACAGGGTGAACCGCAAACAATATTCCGGCAATAAATGCAGGTTTAATTCCCGCCAGGAGGTTGAACGTTAACAGAAATACAGCAGTTGTCACCAAACAATGCAGTAGCAGGTTTGTAAGATGATACCCGGCTGGGCTTTTCCCTGAAAGAACGTAGTCCGCTTTTAAAAGCATGACTGCCAGGGGACGATAGTAACTCGACGTTTCGTTGAAAGAGCTGGTGCCGGCCCAAAGCTCTGTCGTAAATATCTTTGATATATCGACTTTCTCAACAACATAGCGATTCCCGACAATCATATCGGTATCGTCCCACACAAACCCCATGTTAAGAGTCTGGCTGTAAACAGAGAAACAGACTGCTACCAGCACAAACAGTGTGAGATAGATCTTCCACATTGGGAAACAACCGTTCATAGGGTTTTCTGTTTGCACAGTGCGGTTCACGCTGCCCAATCAAATTTTGCCAAGGTATTTTTCAAGGTCTTTATAAGCTGCAGAGCTCGCAAATGTACTATGCTATATCCAATAGCCAAAGCATAGCCCACACGCAGCTACTCATCCTAATAGGGCGAAGGAGACTATATATGTGCATTTTAGCTATCCGAGCGTGACCGGCTGCCAGAGTTTTAATGCCGAAAATGACGCATCCCGGTAAACACCATCGCCATGCCGTGCTCGTTGGCGGCAGCGATTACCTCTTCATCGCGCATGCTCCCCCCGGGCTGGATGACCGCGGTTATCCCGGCCGCGGCCGCATTGTCGATCCCGTCACGGAACGGGAAGAACGCATCGGAAGCCATGACTGCCCCCTTGACTTCCAACCCGGCATGCTCGGCTTTGATGGCAGCTATCCGGGCGGAGTTCACCCGGCTCATCTGGCCGGCGCCGACGCCGATGGTCATTCCGGATCTGCCGTAAACAATGGCGTTGGACTTGACAAACTTGCAGACCCGCCAGGTGAAAAGGAGATCGATCATCTCCTTTTCCGTAGGCTGACGGGTGGTGGCAACCTTCAGATCTCCATGGAGCTCCAGATCGGTGTCCTGCACCAGAATTCCGCCATTGACCCGCTTGAAATCGAGCCGGGCAGCGGAAACCGGCGACCATTCCCCGCATTCGAGGAGCCGGACGTTTTTCTTCGATGCCACTATTGCACTCGCCTCGGCCGAAACCCTCGGTGCAATGATCACCTCGACGAACTGGCGGTCACAGATCGCCTGTGCGGTTTCACCGTTCAGCTCCCGGTTGAAGGCGATGATCCCGCCGAAGGCCGATTCCGGATCGGTCTTGTACGCCCGGTCGTAGGCATCTAGAAGGGTGTCGCCTATGGCAACTCCGCAGGGATTGGCATGCTTGACGATGACGCAGGCCGGCCCTTCCGTGAACTGCTTGACGCACTCCAGGGCCGCGTCGGTATCGCCGATATTGTTGTAGGACAGCTCTTTCCCCTGAAGCTGGCGGGCAGTGGAGATGGACGCCTCACTGACCTTGTTCTCGACATAGAAGGCCGCCGACTGGTGAGGGTTTTCACCATAACGCATCCCCTGGGCCTTGCGATACTGGAAGGTAAGGGTTTCGGGATACTTCTCAACCGTGTCGCCGGTGCGGCTGCCGAGCCAGTTGGAAATTGCCCCGTCGTAGGCGGCGGTGTGCTGATAGACCTTCACCGCCAGCCGGAAATTGGTCTCCTTTGACACCGTGCCGTTGCCGGCCTTCATCTCATCCAGGACCTTGGCGTAATCGGCCGGATCGACAATCACCGTCACATCGGCATTGTTCTTAGCCGCAGACCGGAGCATGGTGGGTCCGCCGATGTCGATATTCTCAATGGCGTCTTCGAGAGCGCAGCCGGGCTTGGCAACCGTGGCCTCGAATGGGTAGAGGTTCACCACCACCATGTCGATCGGCTCGATGCCGTGCTGCTTCATGGTAGCAACATGCTCCGGATTGCTGCGCATCCCCAGCAGTCCGCCGTGAACCTTGGGATGCAGCGTCTTGACCCGGCCGTCAAGCATCTCGGGGAAGCCGGTGAATTCGGAGACATCCTTGACCGCCAGACCCGCATCGCGAAGCAGTTTCGCGGTACCGCCTGTGGACAGAATCTCCACGCCGTATTTGGAGAGTTCCTGAGCGAATTCAACGATACCTGCCTTGTCCGACAGACTGATGAGTGCTCTAGTAATTTTTGCCATTGGTTCAGCGCTCCTTGTTGTTAGTATCCAGGGTTGAATCAATCGATATCCTGGTCACAAATACCAGCATAGTATTTCGGTTGCAAAGATTTTTTTCATCGCCGTCCAATTACCGTCCAACCCTTTAGGTCACTGAACGAGGAATGATCCGACCTTTGCCTTCATCTCCGGAGATTCGGAGAACAGCTTCGTGGCAAGCCGCTTCGCGTCTTCATGCCTACCCATGAGATAATAAACGTTCGCCAAATTGAATTGCGCCATCGCGAAGTGCGGGTCCAGGGACAAAACCTGCTCGAAGGCATCTCTGGCGCGTTGATAATCTTTCAGCTCCTTAAAAGCAATCCCTAAGTTGTTATATGCATCCTTGTTGTTCCGATTATATGCAATGCATGCCTGGAATGACCGGGCAGCTTCACCGAAACGCTTCAGTTTCATCAGCACATTGCCGATGTTGTAGTGCAGCTCCCAGCCTTTCATCCCGTGGGACTCAAGGGCTTTATACTCCTTCAACGCCTCCTCGTATAACATGAGACGATCGAGTTTGAGTGCCAGTTCGCCCCGCAACCGCAAATTTTCAGGTGCCGCAGCAACCTCTCCCCTCATCAGGTCAAGCTCACCGTTGATTTTACCAGCCAGCCGGTTACGGAGTTTCTCAGCCCGCTCCCTCACTTCCCAAGGGACAAACCAGTCAAGGGTCAGCAGCTTAGAATACTGCGCAAAGGCCGATTCGAAATCTCCGACTGCCTCGTAAGTCTCCCCGAGCTTCATTAAGGCGAGGTCGAACTTGTCATTTCTCCAGAGCGCCTTTTCAAGTGCGGCTATCGCCTCAGGATACTCCTTGCGCTCGATATGGAGTTCGGCCTTGCAGTAACTGTAGTAATCCCGTGAATATGTGGTCATCCGCGCCTTGTCAAGCAAGGGAAAGGCCTTATCGTACATCTTCCGGCGGAAATAGTATAATCCGAGATTCGAGTAATGTTTGCCGTTGGTCGGGGAGGCCTCTATCCCCCTCCGGAAAAGAGTCTCATCGGAACTCCAGACAAGACTCTCCCTGAAAGAGAGAACGGCGAACAGCGAGACCAAAAGCAACAGACCGGCGGAAACAGCCGCTCTCCCCCTTTCTCCGGCAAGCTTGCCGACAACCGAAGACAAGGCCAGAGAGAGGCCGAAGATCGGGATGTAGCAGTAACGGTCGGCAACGATTGTTGAGGCGACAAAAATTTTCAGTACCGGGATAAGCGAGAGAAAGAACCACGCCATTCCGAAAAAGAGCAATGGCTCCTTTCTACGGTACACGACGACTACTGTTGTCAGTGCAAGCAGCCCGGCTACAGCTGCAATTACGATTGGAGAAGAGAACCGCTGAGGAAAGGCAATGTCGTATTCTGGGGAAAGATTTGCGGGGAAAATGAATTTGGCGATATAAAACCATGGTATCTGAACCGAAACCGCAACCCTTGACAAGAGCGTTTCCGGTGTGGACTGGCTTAAAACCCTGTTGTTGAAGGCAACGCCCGTATGCACGAAATAGAACACTGCCGTCAAAACCCAGAATGGGGCAAGGTACAACAAGTGCTCTGTTATCTTTTTGCCGGCAGGGCGGTAGAGCGACGCCAGAGTCAGCAGTAGCACCAGGATTATGGCGGTGGCCTTGGAAAGCATGGCGCATACAAATATGACCACGCCCCAGAGATAAAGCTTTCTGCTGCCGGAAGAGAGGAATTTCAGATACAAGAGAGTCGCAAGAAAGGAGAACATACCGGCCAGAATGACGTTACGACACCCCACCCAGCTCACTGCCTGCGCCTGTAAAGGGTGCAGGGCAACCAGCAATCCCGTTGCCAGCGGGACAAAAGCCTGTTGCCAGTGAAATGTTTCGCCATCCCCAACGGCCACTACCTCTTCGGCAAGCAGGTATGCCAGGAGGCCGGAAATAACATGTATCACGAGACTGGTAAGGTGGTGCCCCCACGGGGATTCGCCCCAGACCAGAAAATCAATGGCGCTGGTAAGATCGCGGACCGGAAGGTATTCGATGCTGTTGGCTGCTGATGTGAATATTGTGACCAGATCGAAATTACGCAATGCGCTGCGCGACAACAAATAACCGGCATCATCCCAGACAAAGCCGTTATTGACCACACTGAAAAAGGTGGCCAGAGAAACGACGGCAATAATAAACAGGTGCTGACGCCGGCTTGTCACTGAAAAAAATCTTTCGCTAGCCTGCGTCATGGTTCAGTCCCCTCTGGAATCGGAAAATTCATATGCTGGAAAAACATCTTTTCAAACAGCGGTGAACCTGAAAGCGGCAGCATTTTTATCCCCGCTGCCATTGCGTCAATATTGCCGGCAGGGCTCCCCCTGCGCAGGAACCGCTCTACTCCGGCAAGTGCACCGTCCGGGACGGTCCTGACCCGGCAGACAGCTTCCGGAGCAATAATCCCCAGCCCCTCCAGGCATTCAGAAGCGATTGAAAAACCGAAGGAACCGGAAACCGTTACCGTAGCGAGTTCGTTCCAGGCAATGCCGGCACGGTCGAGCAAGAGCTCCACTCCCCCCCTGATCGCCCCCTTTGCCAACTGGATTCCCCGGATGTCGCTCTGGGACAGGAACAGGTCGCACCCTGCCCCCCTGTAGAGCTGGAAAGCCGGTTCACCATCTTTTTCGACAACCCGGTTGGCGAGATTGGATGGGATCTCCTGCGGAGACAGCAACCTGCCTTCTCCGGTTATGATGCCGGCAGCCAGCAGCGATACAACGGCAGACAGGGCGCCGGTACCGCAAACACCTTTTGGTGGCGCATCGCCAACGGTCTTCAATGCCACCTTTTCGCCACTGATCGTGACCAAAGAGACAGCTCCGGACAATGCCGGCATCCCGCAGGCAAGACTCCCGCCCTCAAGGGCAGGGCCGGCAGCAGCAGATGTAGCAAAGATTTTATCCCTCGCAACAAGGGCAATTTCGGCATTTGTGCCGATATCGAGGAAGAGACGGGAGATGGACGCAAGGGGTGATAAATCTTCGAGTTGGCCGTAGAGAAAAGCGACAAGGTCTCCGCCGACAAAACCTCCGGGGAGAGGAAAGAGATATAACGGAACGTCAATGCCAAATCCGGGATCTCCTGTCAACAGTGATTTTCCCTCATGGAAAAGTGGCCGGAACGGAACCCTGGCAAGAGACTCCAACGGCAGATCAAGTAAAAGATGCTCCATGGCCGGATTCCCGGCTATAGCCGCCATTGTCAGCGATTCAAGCCTGCGGCCGGATTCGGAGAGCAGGCGAAGCGCCAATGACCGGAGAGTTTCAATGACGAGACGGGACATTTCATGCCGGTCGGCTTCCGACGCAACAGCTGTTGAAATCCTGGTGACGACATCGGACCCGAACTGCCGCTGGGGGTTGAGCGCCATTCCTGATGCCAGCCGCTCTCCGGTAGCCTCGTCAAGCAGGGAGGCGACAATGGTGGTGGTGCCCAAGTCTACGGCAAGGAGAGAGTTCATCGTCCCATCCCTGCAACTCCGAGCTTCTGCAGATTCTCTCTGGCAGAGCGGCGATAATATCCTTGTGGATCCATATCTCCGGAGACAAGCACATCGCGAAATGCCTTGACTGCAGCCTCCCTGTTGCCATTGCCCTCTTGGGCCATGCCAAGAAAATACCGCGCCATGATCGAGTCGTTTGCAGCGAGGAGCTTTTCAAATTCCGTTATTGCGCCACTGAAATCTTTCTGCTGATACAGGAGATACCCTTTATAGAGATGGATTTTGGTATTGCCAGGCGCTAACTCCTTCGCCTTGTTGAATGCCGCAAATGCCTGAACATATTCGCCACGCCAGAAGTGATAATCTCCAAGATTGACATAGGCATAGGCGCTTGGTTTCACCCTGATTGCCTGCTCCCAGAGAGTCTTGTCCGATAGCCAGGTCCTGTTCTGGGCAATGGTCAGACCGCTCCAGACCGTCAGGATGAGAACAGCCGCTACACATGCTCCCCTGCTACGAGCGGCAAGCCGCCCGGCAACCAGACAAAAAGCGAATGAGGGCAGATAGGCGTAACGATCGGCAACAACCGGATGGGTTGAGAAAATATTGAGTAGCGGCAGCATGGTGACCAGAAACCACACCAGGGCAATTACCGGCAGAGTCGCCCGACGCTGCCACGCAACCACCAGACCTGCCAGAAGGAGCAAGATCCCGGCAACCGCGGCAATGCTTCCGATATCGGTCATGCCGGTGGCGAATGACGACTGGTATTCAGCGCACAGGTCAAGCGGCAGAATGAATTTTGCGATATAGAAATACGGTATCTGAACCGCCAGTGCAACCTTGTTGCCGACTGTTGCCGCAGCTGCGGATGTCTCGGTTATGACCCTGCTGCTCGTGCCGACTGCCGAGAAGCCGAAAAAGGCAAGCACGGCAAGCATCAGGAACGGCAGTACCGAAAGCAGCCGCCGGTCAGGTTTCCAGCCCGATCGGATCAGGACGAAAAGCGGCAGGATCAGCGGCAGGGTGAGACAGTATGCCTTGGAGAGCAGGGCGGCAGCATAGCAGGCCAGAGAGAAAACGAGATAGCGCCGTCCTCCGGAGTCGTCCAGGTAACGGAGAAACAGGTGGCAGGCGGAAAAAGAGAAAAGACCGGAGAGCAATGCGCCCCTGCAGGTGATCCAGTTGAAAGTTTCGGCATGGATAGGGTGAACGGCGAAAAAAAGCGCTACCGCCAATGGTGCCAGACTGCTGTGATTTTCAGACCCTGTTGCCGCCGAGGATTCGAGCCGGTGCAGAGAGTGTGCAAGCAGGTAGACCGCAATGCCGCAGAGAGCAAAAATCACCACCGAGGTCAGGTGAAAACCAAAGGGGTTTTCACCCCAGATTCGGTAGTCAAGGGCAAGCGAAAGATCGCGAACCGGAAAATATTCTATGCCGGATACCTTGGTGAAAAGGATCGACTTGATATTCAGTTCCGCAAGCGCCCTATTCCCGAGGAGGTAAATCCGGTCGTCCCAGACAAATCCATTGAATAGGGAGTTGCAGCAGACCAACAGGGAGACGAGAATGATTATGGCAACGTGAATAGATTTTGATCTCTCAAGCAAGGTTGTGATCCTATGCAGTCATTTGATCTTAACGCAAAATTACTGAATCCTTGTCGCTGCTGACTACTTCTCCAATACATACGGCAGCTACACCTCTACGGCTGGCCTCACGCTCGAACCTTGCGCAGGACTCGGAAGCGACGGCTATCAACAATCCTCCGGACGTCTGCGGATCGAAAAGCGGGATAACAGGCGCGTCATGCACCGTGAAGCGCGAATCGATCGTCACCGAACTCCCGAAATAGTCCCGGTTCCGATAGCACCCCGCAGGAATCAGGCCATCTCTTATCAGTTCCTGAACACCATTGACGACCGGGATGTCATCTATGTTCAACCGGATGCTCACCCCTGCCCCCCGCGCCATCTCGCAAGCATGGCCGATCAGCCCGAAGCCGGTGACATCTGTGCACGCATTCGCACCGCACTCGATCATCAGCTGCGACGCACGGTCATTGAGGGTTGTCATCCAGCGTACCGCTTCATCGATAACCCCCTTATCCGCCATATCAGCCTTGATAGCGGTACTTATAATACCGAAACCGATCGGTTTGGTCAGATAAAGGGAATCCCCGACTTTTGCTGTTGAATTCCTGACGATCCTGTCAGGGTGAATGGTGCCGGTAACGCTCAGTCCATATTTCAGCTCGTCGTCTTCGACGGTATGCCCTCCGGTCAGACAGACACCGGCCTCGGCGAGCATCGACTGGCCACCGGCCAGAATATAGGACAGAAGCTCCGCGGGCATGCTGCAGGCAGGAAAAAAGGCCAGGTTCAGGGCGGTCACCGGCTTCCCACCCATGGCGTACACGTCCGAAAGGGCATTGGCTGCCGCAATCCGGCCAAAGGTGTAAGGATCGTCCACCAACGGGGTTATGATGTCAACGGTCTCCACCAGCGCAAGGTCGGCGGAGAGACGATAGACCCCGGCATCGTCGGCAGTTTCGGGCCCGACCAGCAGGGCGGAATCTGTCGCAGGGTGCAACTTGCTCATGGCTTCCTCAAGACCCGCCGGGCCCAGTTTGGCGGCTCAACCGGCCGCCTTCACCATGTTTGTCAGTTTGATCGCGTTCCCGCTAATGAAAATCACGCCCTTTCAACCTTGCTTTACGTCAAAATTCACCCGTTCCTGTTCAATCACCAGCGGCCGTTTTTGCACCTGCGTATAGATCAGGCCGATATATTCACCGAGGATGCCGATGAAAAAGAGTTGCACCGAAGAAAAGAAGAACAGCCCGATGACAACCGGCGCCATCCCGGCGCTGAACCGTTCCCAGAATATCATTTTGGCCGCCAGATACCCGATGGAAACGAGCAGGCTCAGGGCCGACATGGCAAAACCGATCATGGTGGCCATCCGGAGCGGCACCCGCGAATGGTTGGTGATGCCGAGCATGGCGGTATCGTACAGGGTGTAGAAGTTATTTTTCGTGATCCCCCGCTTCCGCACCGGCTGAAGGTATTCAATGGTGGCCTTTTCGAATCCGATCTCGGAGACCATGCCGCGGAAATAGGGATAAGGGTCGTCGATCCGGCGAAGCGATTCGACAATGCAACGGTCGTAAAGACCGAAGCCGGTATTGTTTTTGGTCAGTTCGATGTCGGAAAGCCTGCCGATCAGGTTGTAGTACATCTTCCGGATCATGAACATGGCCGGGGTCTCTTCGCTGTTGGTCTTGACCCCGAGCACGACCTTGAACCCCTCTTCCCATTTGCGGACAAACGCCCTGATCATGGGCGGCGGATCCTGGAGGTCCGCTACCAGCAGAATCACGGCATCGCCGCTCGCCTGAAGGATACCATGGACAGGGGAACGGAGATGACCGAAATTCCTGCTGTTGACAATTATCTTGACGTTCCGGTCCGTTGCGGCAATCTCCTTCAGGATCGCAACGGTCCGGTCCTTCGAGGCATTGTCGATGAAGATGTGCTCAAAACGGTACTCCGGCAACGAGGCAAGCACCTCCTGCACCTGCCGGTAGAGTTCGGCGACGTTATCCTCTTCGTTGTAGCACGGCGTTACTATGCTTATAAGTTTTTTACCTTCACAGTTCATACTTGACTCCGCGGGAGTTGTTAAGAAGAATCATCTCTTTTTGCACCCGGCGTCTCCGGTCAGGCGCTTCATGTTATACGTGCCGATGTAATCACCCGGATAGGCTCTCAGCAACCGTTCCAAGACCAACCTGGCCTCGTCGCACCTACCGGTTTCAATCAGAAGCGTTGAGAGGTTCTGAAGAGATTTGATATCGTCCTTCTTTATGTTGAGGTAACGCCGATAATTGATCTCGGCGTTCGGGTAATCGCCAGAAAACGCGCAGGCATCGCCCAAATGCTGGTAAACCTCCGCAAAGGTCGGATTCCATCCTTTGGTAGAAAGTAGGTCAGTGAACACGCGCCGGGCCTCGCGATACCGGTTCTGTTCAAGATAATACCTCCCCAGGAAAAAGTACCCTTTGGGCATCCGGGGAGACTGCTCTACCAGATGCGAGTAAAGCGTTTCCCTGTTTTGCCAAAACCGCACCTGATAATAATCTATGAACAGATATACAAGGACAACAGCGATCATTGCACAGAGTGCCGCCTTCAGCACAGCCTGAGACAGCAGGAAGATCAGCGCGACAAAGGTGGCAGAAGCAAGCATGGTAGGCATCAACATGTAATGGTCAAAAAAAATCATCTGCCCGGGGATATTTTGCCCGAAATGCAGGATATTGAGGTACGGAGCAATGGCAACAACCGGCATGGACAAAAGGGCCAGGCTTCTCCAGTGTCGCCGTAACGCAACCCAGATGATCCCGGCCAGCACAACGATCGGTAACAGCCACTCGCCAGCGGGAGGGAGTGCCGCAGGGCGCGGGAGGTCGTAGTCGTAGGTAAGTCCGGCTGGTGCCAGAAACTTGAGCAGAATGAAATTCGTTGTACGGACAACCCCTCCCAATCGGGTAACAACGTTAGAGGGAGCGTCTACGACAATGAGTCCGGTATGCTCAACAGCCTTGACCTGAAAGATGAAAATGGCAAGGGTTATGAGCAGCCCGACTGCGAAAACCGGCCATCTCTTTTTGCTGCGGTCTGCCCGGTTACCTGCTACGACTTCTATAGCTAGGAAAAGTGCGGGGATTACAATCGCGGTCTCTTTGGAAAGTTGGGCAAGGAGCACGAAAAGCCATGCATACCCGGGATGCCGTCCGATCCTGACGGCATCGGCATAACAACAAAGAGCTAGAAGCCCGAACAGCACATAGAGCAGTTCCCGGCGCTGGGCAACCGAAGCAAGGCTCTCCATGTTCATAGGATGTAATAGCATCATAAACACGGCAACGCCGGTCACCAGATTGACA
This sequence comes from Geobacter sp. OR-1, assembly GCF_000813145.1. Classification (GTDB taxonomy): domain Bacteria; phylum Desulfobacterota; class Desulfuromonadia; order Geobacterales; family DSM-12255; genus Geoanaerobacter. Next base: position 200,723 of record NZ_BAZF01000004.1, read on the forward strand.
AGCCTTGTTGCCTCAAGATCTTTTTCAGGAGGCGAAACCACCTTCTGAACGAAACGATACGCTGTCACCCCTATGAAAAAATAGATGATCAGGTTGGTAAGGTGGAACATCTTGGGGTTCTGACCCCAAAACCAGGTATCAAGGACAAGCGAAGTTATGGTTACCGGCACAAAATCAATGCCTGAAGGCCTTGTCCAGATGTCCCACAACCCTCTGGCGCTGTCGTTGAGAAGCAGATAATCGTCACCCGTGAATTCGATCTTTCCCACGAACAGCGGCATGGCTACGATAATGCAAAGGAGCAACCCCACAGAAAGGAGCAGCAGCTGAAACATGGGCAACGATGAGGTCAGGCGCATGCCTGCACCCCTTTCCGAACCCGGGCAAAATTGCGGCACATCGATGAAATATCGGTAAAAGCAGAATGTGTCATCTTGTCAATCTACCTCTATGTAAACCCTGGGCACCCGCTTGCTGATGCCGCAGAAAATTTCATAGGGTATCGTCCCGGCCTTTTCCGCCAGCTCTTCCGCGCCGATGCAGTTCCCACCCCGGTCGCAACCAAGCAGCGTCACCTCATCCCCAACAGAAACAGCGGGGATATCGGTAACATCAACCATGATCCAGTCCATGCAGACAGTGCCGACCACCGGCGCACGACACCCCCTGACGATCACCTCGCCACGGTTGGTAAGCGCCCTGGGATAGCCATCGGCATAACCTACCGGCACGCTGGCAATCAGCCGAGTCTGGTCCGCCGTGTACCTGCGGGCATAGCTGATGCTGGTTCCCTGCTCGACCTGCTTCAGCATTGCGACCCGGCTCACCAGGCGCATGACCGGTTTCAGGTCCAGCCGCCCGGCAAAATCCGGGGAAGGGAGCGCACCGTAAAGCACAATACCGGGACGGGCGAGATTGCACAAAGGGAAGCTCCGGGTAAACAGGGCCGCACTGTTGGCGATATGCACATACTGCGGATCGAACCCAGCTGTCCGGCAATCGGCTATGGCCCGCTCAAACAGCTCCGCCTGCCTGGCGCTGTAACGGTTGCCGTCATCGTCGAGCTCGTCGGCCGAGGAGAAATGGGAAATCAAGCCTTCCAGCTCGATGTTGCGCATGCCGCGCACCTGCTCGAAAAAACCCGGGGGCCTCGGCCGGTGTTATGCCGAGCCGCCCCATGCCGGTATCGATCTTGACATGGATCTTGGCCTTACGGTAGAGCCGCCCGGCAACGGCATCCAGTGCGGCCGCCTGGTCGATGCTAAAGACCGCAGTCGAAAGGTTATACCCGACGCATTTCCTCTCCTGCCCCGGATAAACCCCGCCCAGGATAAGTACCGGCCGGTCGATGCCGCTCTTGCGGAGCTGGATCCCTTCGGCCAGGAAGGCGACACCGAAAGCGGTCACCCCTTCCCGGTCGAGCAATGTGGCGACATCCATGAAACCGTGGCCATAGGCGTCGGCCTTGACTACGGCAAGGATCCCGACCTCTGAACCGGCGGCCTTTCTGGCCTGGGCAAAATTGTATCGCAACGCGCTAAGGTTGATCTCGGCTATTGTGGGGCGACTGTCCATACGGCGGCTCTTGGTATAGGGGTTTCAGATTGGACTAACAACATTTTCTAACATGGACGTCATCCGGTGTAAAGGTGAAATACCTATACCCTATTGACTTATCTGACAATTTCTAACGGATATGGGTACTCTGTCATCTCGATTGCAATAACTCAATGCCATCAATTATCTAATTGACTATACGATCAGGATATTTTAGTTTGATGTTTCCGAATTTGATGGCAGCGCCAGGACGCCGGATGCGATTTTGCGCGGCCATTGAATCTGGAAATGCCTGCTGGGGGAGTTCGCAAGAACTGAGATGAGACTGACGGTCTCAGACCCTTAAGACCTGATCCGGGTAATACCGGCGTAGGGAAGCGGTGTCACGACAATCCTCCATTACCCGCCCCGTGCCCCCTCGCCGCTATTGCCGGAAACCTGAGAATCCACACCGTGGAAAAAGTCATGGACCGAAGAAAAAACGATCATCTCCGTCTGGTGGTTGACCGGAGCGGCGCAAGCAGCCGTATCGAAGGACTCTACCTGGTAACCGACGAAGGGCCGAACATTGTCGAGCGGGTGCGCAGGGCCATACCCGGTGGTGTCGCAGCACTCCAGTTCCGCCACAAAGGGTCTGATCGCGCCGAAAAGTCATTGTTGGGCGGAGAACTGCGCCGGCTGGCAGCTGATAACGATATTCCCTTTATCGTCAACGACGACCTTCCTCTGGCCCTGGAACTCGATGCCGACGGCCTGCATCTCGGACAGAGCGATGGCGATCCGGCCGAAGCCAGGCAACTGCTCGGCCCCTACCGGCTGCTCGGTATATCTGCCCACAACCTGGACGAGGCGTTAGCAGCCCAGCAGGCAGGTGCCGACTACATCGGCTTCGGCGCCATGTTCCCCACCAGGAGCAAGGAGATCGAGCACCTTCCCGGCCCGACCGGACTAGCGGAGGTCCGGCCCCATATCCAGATCCCGATTGTTGCCATCGGCGGCATAACCAGAAACAACGCACACAAGGTCATTGACAGCGGCGCCGATTCCCTGGCGGTCATATCGGCAGTCCTGGAGAGCCGCGACCCCTTTGTCGCCGCCAGCGAACTATCGCTGCTGTTCAACCGCAAAGACCCTTTTCCCAGGGGTTCGGTCATGACCGTGGCCGGGAGCGACTCTGGCGGAGGAGCCGGGATTCAGGCGGACCTGAAGACCATTACCCTGCTCGGCTCGTACGGTTCATCGGTGATCACGGCACTGACGGCGCAGAATACCAGGGGGGTCAGCGCGATTCAGGGCGTAGAGCCGGAATTCGTGACCGAACAGCTTGCCGTTGTTCTTTCGGACATCCCTGTTGATGTCATCAAAACAGGGATGCTCTTCTCGTCCCGGATTATCGATGCCGTGGCCACGGCCCTGGAATCGAACCGCCGCCCTTTGCTGGTTCTCGACCCGGTGATGCTGGCCAAAGGCGGGACATCCCTCATCGACCGGGAAGCGGTCAACTGCCTGAAACACAGCCTGCTCCCCCTGGCCTACCTGATCACCCCCAACATCCCCGAAGCCGAGCGTTTGAGCGGTATCACCATAGTCGATGAAGACGGGATGCAGCAGGCCGCCCGAGCCATTCACCGCCTCGGGAGCAGGAATGTCCTGATCAAGGGGGGGCATCTCGGCGACGGCAACTCGGTGGACATACTATTCGACGGCAGCGCTTTCATCCGTTATCCGGCGCAGCGTGTCTTGACGAAGAACACCCACGGAACCGGCTGCACCATGGCGTCGGCAATCGCCTCATTTCTTGCGCAGGGTGAACCGCTGCAGGTAGCGGTCGGCCGTGCCAAGGAGTTCATAACTAACGCCATTCGCCTGTCCCAGCCGCTGGGGAAAGGGCATGGCCCGGTGAACCATTTCCTGGCCGCAAAGGAGATTTGGGGCGAGAGTGCCAAGAGCCGGGGGCCGGAGTACAACCCTTAGGCAGGCATCGGACAGCGGTTATAATCAAAGGAGTAAATACATGCAGAAGACACAACTGGATTTTGCCCGGAGCGGCATCATTACCGACAAGATGAAAGAGGTCGCCCTGGCCGAAGGGGTGCCCCCCGAATTCATAAAAAGCGGCATTATCGACGGCAACATCATTATCTGCCACAACGTCAAACGGAACGCCGGGAGCCCCCTGGCGGTCGGCACGGGGTTGCGGACCAAGGTCAATGCCAACATCGGTACATCTGCCGATGACCTGGATATCAGTAAAGAGCTGGAAAAGGCACGGGTTGCCGTTAAGTACGGCGCCGACGCCATCATGGACCTCTCCACCGGCGGGCCTGTGGATGAGATCAGGCGGGCCATCATTGCCGAGACCCGGGCCTGCATCGGGACGGTTCCGCTCTACCAGGCTGCCCTTGACGCGGTCAGGACCAAGAAGAAGGCAATCGTCGACATGACGGTTGACGACATCTTTGCCGGCATCATCAAGCATGCCGAGGACGGGGTCGATTTCATCACCGTCCACTGCGGCGTCACCCGGAGCACGGTCGAGAGGATGAAGAACGAGGGGCGGATCATGGATGTCGTCTCGCGCGGCGGGGCGTTCACCGTGGAGTGGATGGCGTACAACAACAAGGAAAACCCGCTGTTCGAGCATTTCGACCGACTGCTGGAGATCGTCCGGGAATACGACATGACCCTTTCGCTCGGTGACGGCTTCAGGCCCGGCTGTCTTGCCGACGCCACGGACCGTGCTCAGATCCACGAGCTGATCATCCTGGGGGAACTGACCCAGAGGGCCCGGGAGGCCGGGGTGCAGGTGATGATCGAAGGTCCGGGCCATGTGCCGTTGAACCAGATCGAAGCGAACATCACCCTGCAGAAGCGCCTCTGCCACGGCGCGCCGTTTTACGTTCTCGGGCCCCTGGTGACCGACATCGCGCCCGGTTACGACCATATCACCTGCGCCATCGGCGGCGCCATTGCCGCTGCGGCCGGGGCTGATTTCCTCTGCTATGTCACGCCGAGCGAGCATCTAAAACTGCCGTCGGTACAGGATGTGCGCGACGGGGTGATCGCCTCCCGCATTGCGGCCCATGCCGCTGATATCGCCAAAGGGGTCAAGGGGGCGATGGCAAAGGATATCCGGATGGCACAATGCCGGAAAAAGCTCGACTGGGAGGGGCAGTTCAACATGGCGCTCGACCCGGACCGGGCACGCCAGCTCCGCGCCGAATCAGGGGTTGCGGATCACGGCGCCTGCACCATGTGCGGCGAGTTCTGCGCATACAAGGTTATGGACGATGCCATGGAACGCCAGGCGGCCGCAAAGTGAAACGCGTCATTGAGCTCTTCATGGCAGGATTGATTTTTCTTGCCATAGCATTGCTGGTGGTCTTCCCGTTGCGTGATTTCGACACCTTCTGGCACGTTGCCAACGGCCGGATCATGGTTGAGACCTCCAGAATCGCCAACCAAGAGCTCTTTTCATATACAGCTGCAGGCACGCACTTCTACAACCATGAGTGGCTTGCACAGATAATCATGTTCCTTTTCTACCGCGCAGGTGAAATCACGGGGCTTCTCATCTTCAAGCTGCTGATGACACTTGCGCTCGTCTGGGTTTTGTTCAGAACCGCCCGTTTTCAGGGAACCGGAATTCTGACCTCGTCTCTGCTTTGCCTTGGAGTGGTCTATGCCGGACTGCTCCGGTTTGTCGAACGTCCGCAACTATTCTCTTTCCTGGGGATCGCTGTCGTCAGTTACATCCTCTACACCTTCAGGGCAGACGATAACTACCGGCGCAGGCTATATCCCCTGCCGCTGATCATAGCCCTTTGGGACACATTACACGGCGCTCTCTACGGATGTCTGTTGCTCGCGGCATTTACCGTCGGAGAAACGGTTAAATTTTACTTTGCGGGAAGAGTGGCGACATGGTTCGAACTATCGGCACTACCGGCGGGACGTTTGAAATCGCTCTGGGGATGGTCATTGGCGACCCTGGCGGTATCCCTGGTGAATCCTTACGGAGTGCTTACTTACAAAATTATTCCGGCAGTATTCAAGAGCGGATCAGACGTAAATACCGCTGCCGAGTTCATGCCCCCAACGTTTAGCAGTGAGTTTTACGCGTTCTGGGCGCTCTTCGCACTGACCATCGCCATGCTGATCACGGCACGCAGAAAACTCGACCTGACGCATCTTTTCATTATCATCCCCTTTACCATTCTTGCGCTACGCTACAGCCGCTGCATCGAGGCGTTCAATCTGGTCGCCCTGCCGATTGTCGCCAGCAGTTGCGCACGTTACTCGCAACAGTTGACTGCGGCAGGAAAGGACAGAATCGTGTGGCGAGCTTCCCTGGCGCTGGCTGTAGCAAGCCTGGCAGGGGTCGCCTATGTAAAGTTTGCCCCGATTTACAGGCCCGCAAGTTTTTCCCAGGATGCGAACGATTACGCCTTTGGAATCCGCCTGAATGAAAACAATTTCCCGGTTGGCTCCCTCCGTTTCATCAAGGAAGTGAATCTGACCGGAAACATGTACAACACTGACCGTTACGGTGGCTATCTGTCCTTCTTTGCCTTTCCGGAACGGAAAATATTCCATTTCAACGAACATTCCATCTTCAAGGTCCTGTACAGCTTCATTCATAACCCTGAAACCCGTAGTAAATGGGATATCAACTATGCAATTGTTGCCCGTGAGGATGAGGTTGACATGTTCAGCAGAGACGGCTATGTCCCGGTTTACTGGGAACCGTCCGCAATGGTGATGTTGAAAGATACGCCCCGCAACAAGGGGCTGCTTGAACGATACAGGATCCGCTACTTTGCGCCGCTCAAATCCTCGGTGGCCTTTTTCGGGCTTGCAGCTGACGGGAGATCCTATGCCGCGCTGGTACGCGAGATGGGGACCTACCTATCCTACAGAACCGACAAGCGTATCGCCGCTGTTTTCAGCACACTTATCACCGGAGTCAGCCCCGATCTCCCCCCAGCAGAACGGTTGAGCATCATACAGGCGGCAGAACGGTACAACGGATCTCCTGAACTGACACAAGCAAAGGCTTATATTACATCCGGTTCACGGTGAGATTCATTCTTCTTGCTGCGGAAGGTGACAATAAACAAGGGATCGAAATAAGTCATGGCCCTGTCGACATCGTTTCCGGAGAGTGATTCCACGGCAACCGGATCGCGGAACCTTCTCAGGAAACGCCGGGCAGCATTGGCTATCGGCGGGTTTTCGCACCCGAGCCTCGGGTCGATCCTTAGCGTTCGCAAGCCGAACATCCCCATCCCACGCCGTAAGACCGGGTTAAGGAAAAGCAGGCTCTCCTTTTCCGGGGGAGCCGTGCCACGCGGGCGTTTTCCAAGATAGACGACATAATTGTAATAGACCCCGCCGCTGCGTTCTTCCTGCCGCAACCTCTCGGTCTCTGCACCGACATCTTTCACCGCACCGGGATGGGCAAAAAGAAGCGGCGTCAGCCCTGCCTTTTCCGCCATTGCCAACAACTCATCAATCCGGTATGTCCTGGCTGACGGGTGCAAAAAGGCATCGGCAAAGCCGTTCTCGGTCCGTGCCTCGCTGAGCGAGCAGAAGCAACTGCCGGCCCTGGAACCGGCCGGCGCCCGTGCCAGCAGCCGTCGGGCGGTGCTCACATCCTTTATCCCGAGCAGCCTCAATGCCCGCCGGATCGCTTCGATGTCGCCGCGCGCCCCCTTGCTGTACACCATGAGGCGGAGAATTCCCCCATCCGCGAGACGATCGGCAAGGGCGGCAAGACCGGCTGCCGGATTATCCAGATGGTGAATGACGCCGAAGGCATCGATAAAATGATACTGCCCGGCAGCAATCCGGGGCGAGAGCAGATCTCCGGCAACAGTGGCCACATTCCGGCAGCCATGGAGCAGCAGGCGCAACCGGGCCTTCTTGAGTGAAACTTCTGAGAGGTCCAGTGCGGTAATTTGGGACTCTGGGTTTGCAATGCTGAAGGGATAGGGAGAAAAGGTGCCGCAACCGGCGAGAAGAATCCGTTGCGAATCGGGCGGAAGCAGTTCACCGTTGAATCTGGCCCACAGGCTGGTCAGGTTGAGGCTGTAAGTGTCGCACCGGCGAATCGAGGCAATAACGCCTATCTGAGGGTACGGGAACGCATCGTAATGACAACGGACCGGGTCGCTCATGCAGTACTCCGTGCCGGCAGATTTCATCATCACTCGCACCGGATTTCTTCAGTTTCTATAACAAACCACCGGGCAATGCAACAGGAAAGCGGCCAGTTGAGAGGCATCAGGGCCAACCTTTCTTAATTATGCGAATAACTAAATCGATTGCAGTTTGCATGAATTGCTGCTATAAAAGACAAAAATTATCCTATTGGTCTTATCGATAGCAAGGAGCCATGAATGACGCATTTAATGAATGCAGTGACCGCTATAACCCTTTTACTCATGCTGACCGTACCGGTCATGGCTGCAGACCGGCCGGTTGCCCTGTTCGACCATGGTCACAACCAGCGCTTTCAGATCGGCAAAGAAGGCCCCCTGCAACTATCCGGTCTTGCCGGAGTCTTCACAGACCAGGGATTCGCAGTCAAGGCGCATGACGGAGCGCTGGACGCCGATACCCTGGCCGGAACCGGGGCGCTGGTCATATCCGGCGCCTTCAAACAGTTTACCCAGGCGGAGTTGGATAGCGTCGCCGCATTTCTCAACCGCGGGGGGAAGCTTGCCATCATGCTCCATATCGGTCCACCGCTCGTACCGCTGCTTGACATGCTCGGGGTAGTGGTCTCCGGCAGCGTCCTCCACGAGCAGGAGAACCTGATCAAGGCTGATGACATCAACTTCAAGGTTACCCGGTTCGAACCAGACTCCCTGACATCGGACCTGGAACAGTTTGCCATTTTCGGCGGCTGGGCACTGTTGAACGAGGGGGCAGGGACCGTGGCACTGGCAAAAACCGGCGACAAGGCCTGGATCGACCTGAACGGCGACCGTAAACTCTCCAGCGGCGATGCCGAGCAGTCGTTTGCGGTGATCGTCAGCGGCAGTTACGGTGCCGGCAGGTTCGTGGTTTTTGCCGACGATGCCATCTTCCAGAACCAGTACCTGGAGGAGTATAACGCCAAGCTTGCCGCCAATCTGGCTCGCTGGATGAAATAGCCAGTCCGGAGTTCACTAAAATTACGAGAGATAAGGTTACGAACCATGCTGGAGTACCTGATAGCTGAAGAAGACCATTGCCGACCGGTTGGCGGCTGGCTGAGACTGCGGATGCCCGCGGCAACCGGGGGATACTTAAACCAGTTGCTGAAAAAGGGACATCTCACGGTCAACGGGGAAGCGGCAACCGAGATGCGCCCCCTGGCAATCGGGGACAGTGTCGCCCTGAAAGAAAGCGGCCGCATTCAAGCCTTGCTGAATTCCCGGGTCGGCTCATCAGCGGTTGAAATCCTGTTCGAGGACAACCTGATCGTGGCCATCAATAAACCGGCCGGACTGTCCATGCACGCCGCCGCCGAGGCCGGCGACACCCTGACCGACCTGGCAGCCGCCTACCTGCATGCCCGCGAACGGGCCGCTCACCCCCATGCGGCAGAACCGACCTTCAAGCTCCGGCCGGTCAACCGGCTCGACCGCGGTACTTCAGGTGGCGTGATCCTCGCCAAATCCGCCACAGGAGCCGGGATCTTCGGCAAGCTTGTCATGTCCGGCGGCTTGGACAAGCTGTACCTGGCGCTGGCAGCGGGGAAGATCAGTGCTAGCGGCGAGATCAGCGAACCGGTTGAAGGGAAAGAGTCGCTGACCCGCTACGACACCCTGTTCAGCGGCAGCAAAATGTCACTGGTAGCCCTGCGCCCGGAAACCGGGCGGATGCACCAGATCCGGCAGCATCTGCGCCATATCGGCCATCCGGTGCTGGGGGACAAGCGTTACGGCGGCCAGGCGCTGCCGGCATATCCCGGTTTCATGCTCCATGCCTTCAGGACCTCGTTTACCAATCCCGAATCAGGTGACGCCATCACGATTCATGCCCCGCTACCGCAGGGATTCCTCGCCCTGCTTCGTTCGGCCGCACCGGAGAATTACAGTGCCATCCTGGCCGATCTGCTCTCACTGCCATAAAGAACAGCATTTCGTAAAAATGCAAAGTTTGTCTCGATGATTTTGCACCGGTGCAAACAGGCAGCATGGCCACCGGGAACCCCACCCACAATAACAATTTGATATTATTACAATTAATCTTTGGGAGATCCTCGCCGGGATGTCGGTATGGATGTTGCTCAGGAGTTATGCATATAAGATTTGCCGCGGCTGGTTCAGAACGAATTGCCGCAAGGAGAGAACGATGGAAAACAGGGTAAAAGGGAGCGTGTGGCAGGCGAGAAAGGCCCCGGTAGATCATGGCCGGTTCAATTCCATGCGGTTACGGATCGCGATCAGCATCTTCCTGGACAGCTTCCTGAAAGGGTGCGGCGCGCTCTTCGGAACCGCCCATTCTCCCGCCTACTCGGGCCGAAAATAGAACAGACCTGTGCAAAAGAAAAAGGCACCCGGGGATACCGTGGTGCCTTTTTTTGTTTCAACCCCAACAGGAACGGATGCTAACGTTTCCCGCCGACAGCCGCAAAGGTGATCCTTAGTCCCTGCGCCGTTTTCTGGATGATATGCAGAGGCAACCCGGCCTTGGGGTTCGCCGCATCGAACACCAGCCTGACCTTGTCGGCATAAACTCCGATCCTCAGCCGCGACACCCCGAATTTTCCGACTTTGAGCTCCCGGCTCGTCAGCAACGTCCCTGCTCCGGGGATATCGACCACCAGCCGCTCCGGACCGGAGAGCTTGAAAGCGTCGTACTGCGAGATAGTCCCTCCGGCAACTATTTCCACAGCATCGCTGGCAATAACAACGGATTGCAGCTGCCGGCCGATTACCGGGGAATCCGCGGACAGTAATGGCAACGGCCTAGCCGGTTGCGGCGCGGGCGTAGCAACCTGAACCGGCGCCTTTTTGGGCTCGATCTTGGGTTGGACCTCGGCAGCAACAGTGGCTTGGGGCGGTTGTTCCATCACTTCAGAAGCTGGCTTGGTCTCCCTTGGCAGAGCCTTCTCTACCACTGGTTTCTTCTGTGATTCCAGCAGTTCGGTCAAAGCTGGATCACCCGGTACCGTAGAGCCCGGAGCGGCGAGCGACGGGAAAATGACCAACAGACGGCTGGAATCTTCGGTATCCCGGTTGACCGTCACGGCCACCTCTTTTTCCATCCCGATTACCAGACGGGTGACCGGAATCCCGTCAACCTGCAGCTCCTTGACCCAGATGCCGGTCACAGGACCGGCCCCAGGGATCTCGCCGACGATCCCCCTGGTCTTTCCCGGAGCGATATCCAGCATGATCCCGCTTCCTCCGGTCATCTTGCGGTACAGGTAGGTCAACGGCTGGTCCCCCTGGATCTCGATGCGGGACCCTCCTTGTGTGAACTTTATGGAACCGATGGTGGCCGTGGCGGCGAGCGAGGATGCCGCCGACGCCATCAGAACCAGTAACGCTGCAAAACAGACCATGCCGTATCTCATTGTCCCTCCGCAATCAAATCAGGATGTTATATTCCCCTTCTCAAAAGAGCTGCGATGAATAAACCAATAGGCAAACGCCACAAACACAACCCCGCCGAGGATGTTGCCCAGTGTCACGGGGACCAGATTGTCGATAAAGAACCCCGACCAGGTAAGCCCGGCTTCGAGCTTACCGGTTGCCCCGGCCAGGAAAAGCCCGGTGGGGATGAAATACATGTTGGCGATGGAATGCTCGAACCCGCTGGTCACGAATGCCATGATCGGCACATAGCAAGCCAGCAGCTTGCCGGGGATGTCTCGGGCCGCCGTAGCCATCATAACGGCGAGACAGACCAGCCAGTTGCAGAGGATCCCCCGCACCAGGGCCGCCATGAACGGAAGACGGCATTTGGCGGCAGCGATCCGGATCGCGTGTTCGGCAACCGGGCTCCCTTCCCACAGCCGGGTCTCGAACATCAACCAGGCGAAGAAGAGCGAACCGAGCAGGTTGCCGACAATGACGATCAGCCAGTTCTCTACCAGCTTCAGCCAGGGAATTTCGCCATGCAGCGCGGCGTTGGTGAGCAGGCTGTTGCCGGTGAACAGTTCGGCGCCGCAGACCACGACCAGCATCAGCCCGAGAGAAAAGACGCTCCCACCGAGAAACCGGGAAATCCCCTGGCCGACATGCATGGTCGCGTCCTGGGTCACCACGGTCGCCAGCTGGGCCCCGAATGCGATATAAAAACCGGCCAGGAGGCTGAGCACGAAGGTCCTGCCCGGAGACTGGGAGAGAACCCGCCTGCCAGCTGCAACTATTGCCGCAACAGTCTCTGCTGGGTTTAGAAACCGCTTGTCCATTTAATGCCGAACTCCTCTGAGCTGCAATTCTTGCATGTCCGCGCCGGTTGTCAACTTTGTACCCATATTTCCCTGCCGCAATCCTGCGTCAATACCGGATCTCGAAACTGCCGAACTCGCCGGTGTGGCGTTCCTCCCGCTCGGTCAGCCGGTCCACCCTTGCAGATGCCGGGCCTCTACGGCACCAGTCAACCAGCTGCCGCACCGCAGCGTCCTCACCCTCAAAACACCCTTCAACATCGCCGTTGGGGAGATTCCGGACCCACCCCCTGACCCCCAGCTCCAGCGCCGTTCTCTGCGTATGGTTGCGAAACGCCACCCCCTGCACCCTTCCGCTGACGACCACCGCCCTTCGTACCATCATTGTTCCTCTCCTTCAACCATTGTTAAAAACTCTTCCTCGGTCAGCACCCGGACCCCCAGTTCCCGCGCCTTGTCCAGCTTGCTCCCCGCCTCTTCCCCGGCGACTACATAGCTGGTCTTTTTCGAGACCGACCCGGCCGCATGGCCACCCTCCCCTTCCACCATCCGCTTGGCCTCGTCCCTGGTGAAACGGGACAGCGACCCGGTAAAGACAAAGGTCAGCCCGGTGAAACGACCGCCGACCTTCTTTTCCCGCGCCGCCGGGGTAACGCCTGCGGCAGACAGCGCAGCCAGCACCTCCCGGTTGGCCGGTTCACTGAAAAAACCGGTGATGGAGCGCGCCACCTGCGGCCCGATCTCACGGATCGCCAACAACTCCTCTTCCGAGGCAGCGGCAAGATGATCGATGCTGCCGAATGCCTGAGCCAGAAGGCTGGCGGTATGCTCGCCGACATGGCGAATCCCCAGGGCAAAGATGAACCGGCCGAGGTCGCAGCGCCGGCTCCGGTCGATTGCGGCCAAAAGGTTGGCTGCCAGCTTGTCCCCCATCCGCTCGAACCGGTCGAAATCCTCCCTGGTGAGCCGGTAGATGTCGGCCACCGAATGCAGCAGGCCGAGGCTAAGGAGCTGTTCGATGTACCTGTCCCCCAGACCCTCGATATCCATGGCGCGGCGCGAGGCAAAATGGATGATCGATTCCCTGATCTGGGCCGGGCAGGAGAGCCCGAGACAGCGAACCGCCACCTCGTCCGGGATCTTCACCACCCTGGAGCCGCACTCCGGGCAGCTCTCTGGAACCGCTAGCGACTGCTCGGCGCCGGTCCTCTTTTCAATTACCACCCGGACCACGGCCGGGATCACATCCCCGGCCCGCTCGACCACGACCGTATCCCCGACCCGGATATCCTTTTTTCCCAGCTCTTCCCAGTTATGAAGCGTCGCCCTGGAGACCATCACCCCGGAGACCTCCACCGGCCTCAGCTGCGCCACCGGGGTTATGACGCCAGTGCGGCCGACCGACGGGATGATCGCCTCGACCACGGTCTCGGCCTGGCGGGGCGGAAACTTCCACGCGATCGCCCAGCGGGGGGAACGGCTCTTCTCCCCCAGTTCGGCCTGCATGGCAAACGAGTCGACCTTGACCACCACCCCGTCGATCTCGTACGGAAGGGTCTCGCGGTCCCGCATCATCTCCCGGTAATAGGCCACGACCTCGGCCACGCCATGGACCTTCCGAGCCAACGGGTTCACCGGAACCCCCCAGTGCTGCACTGCCTTCAGAAACTGGCTCTGCGACAGGAAACCATGGCCGCTCACCTCTCCAGGGGCGTAGCAGAAAAAGGCCAGCGGCCTTTTGGCGGCAATCCGTGGGTCGAGCTGGCGGATCGAGCCGGCCGCCGCGTTGCGCGGGTTTGCGAACGGCTGCTCGCCCGCCTCCTCCCGCTCGGCATTTAGCCTGCGAAACGGTTCTAGCGGCAGGAACACCTCCCCCCGCACCTCCAGCAGCTCCGGCGGGTCGGTTGCATTCAGCTTCAAAGGGATTCCCCGAACCGTCCTGAGGTTGGCGGACACATCCTCACCGGTAACACCATCGCCGCGGGTCGAGCCGCCGGTCAGCACCCCGTTTTCATAGACCAGTTCCACGGCGAGCCCATCCATTTTCGGCTCGCAGACATATTCGATCACCGGGTCGGCCACCAGGCCGAGAAACCGCTTGATCCGCTGGTCGAAGTCAACGATATCCTCCTCGACCATGGCATTTTCCAGAGAGAGCATGGGGAGCCGGTGCATCACCTGGCTGAACTTCTGCAGCGCAACGCCGCCGACCCGCTGCGTGGGCGAATCAGAGATTACCAGCTCGGGGGACTGCTCCTCCAGGGCCAGCAGTTCGCGAAACAGGGCATCGTACTCCGCATCGGTAATCTCCGGCCGGTCGTCCTGGTAGTACAGCCGGTTATGGTGCTCGATCAGGCGGCGAAGTTCGTCGACCCGCTGCGGCGCGGCGAAAAGGTCCATTCCTGCTCCTTCAATACGATATTCAGTGGCCGGGTACCCCAATTCCGGCGTACATGGTATCCATCAGGCCGATTGCTGTCAATATCAGGATTTGAGCTGTTATTCAAGGCAAACATCAGGTGCTTCCAGGAGGGAGTGGCCGGTCATGGATAAATACCGAACCGCCAGTCAAGGCGAGTAGTTTTGCCATAATGTGCGAAGAGGTAATGCTCAGCCGGGCAAGACTGCCCTTTGAGCTGAAGTTGCAATCTTGCCCGTCCGAACCCGACAGTTTCCGACAATTATTTCTGAGCTGCCGTCTTCCCCCCCATGTAACTGGTGATGAGGCACCGATACGACGGGAGATGGTTTGAGAGCAAGGTTCCCAGACCTTCGATGTCGTTACGCCAGTCACGATGCAACTCGCAGGCAACCGCAAACCAGGTCATGAGCTGACACCCCGCATCTGTCATCCGCGCCCAGGCAGCATCCCGCGTCGTCTTGTTGAACGTGCCTGATGCGTCTGTGACGATAAATACCTCGTACCCTTCCTCCCGCGCCGACAAGGCGGGGAACGCAACGCAGACTTCCGTCACAATGCCTGCGATCAAAAGCTGCTTTTTACCTGTTGCCTTGACGGCTTTCACGAAATCCTCGTTATCCCAGGCGTTAATATTACCGGGACGCGCTATATAAGGGGCGTCTGGAAACAACGCCTTCAGTTCCGGAACAAGCGGACCATTCGGGCCATCCTCAAAGCTGGTGGTAAGAATCGTGGGTAATTTGAAATACTTGGCCGCGTCAGCCAGGGCGAGAACGTTATTCTTGAAATCGTCCGGCGAAAAATCCTGGACCAGGTTTACCAGTCCGGATTGGTGGTCAACGAGTAACACCGCGACGTCATTCTTGTCGAGGCGATTGTACTTGAATTCGGTCTTCATACGATGCCTCCTTTAGTTGGGACGTTGCGAGTTAACAGTATTCGGCACGCCCAACCCGTCATTACACCTCTAATTGTTTTATACCATAATTACCGGCAATTGTGCCATATCCGACACAGGCACACTGACCCGGACCGGACAACCGTTTTTTCTCCTGGTTGCCCCTGTTTCACTATCTTGTCACACATCACAAAATGCCACTCTTGTTGCCTCGGCAACAGATCTTTTGTTCCCCCGCCAATCAAGTCATCCCACAAATTTTTCTCAGATTACTCATGCATATCATTGCAGCCATAAAACAGGATACCGGTCGCAACAATCCGATTTTGCACAGCAAAAACAAATGTCAAGTTGGCAGTGTTTGTGCTTATCAATAAAAGACCATTTAAGTCCTATTCTTGGCAACCTTACGTCCAGGAATCATTTATTGAAATTCATTTCAAACCGAGGGAGGGTTTAAGGACATGAACCATCTTATTGAAGAGGCATTTCGCTACGCAATTCTCACCGAAAAAAGAAGTTATGACTTTTACTCCAGGATGTCCCATATCGCCAGTGACGACAAACTCAAAATATTGTTCGATCAACTGGCACAGGAAGAGGCCGAACACCTTAAGTCGTTTGTTGTGCGGTATCCGGGTGACGAGCTCGAACTGCTTGATCTGGTGAATAGCAATCCGAAACAGGAGGAACAGGCATATCAAGTATTGCTCGATGCAGCCCAAGAGGGGTTGAGTGATAAGCAGGCACTGGAAATCTCACTCCAGGAAGAGATTGACTGTCTGGAAAAATATTCCGTAATGGTTGACTGCATCAAGGAGCCTAATTTGCGCATCATCTTCGAGCTCGCCTTGGAGGATTCCTCACAGCATTGCGCAAAAATTAAAATGGAATACCTGCGGCTCAAAAGAGAACAAGGAGCCAGCTTTACCATGCCCACCGAAGCATATCAACAGCAGATAAAATCCCCTGACCGGCATTGCCAATAATGTGAAGGTGGAAGTGGTGCCATGCGCAACGGCGTGCTGATGGCAAAAAAGATCTCTTTGCACTGAATGATTCTCCGGCACCCTTACCAGAGATTCGCAGCCACCGGGGAGTTAGCTCGGTCCTCCAGCCGGATGGCCGCTGCCCCGCAAGCGGCACGACAGATCCCGCACCCATAGCAATATTTGTCCGCTTCAATAATCCAGATGCAGCTTACGGGCCTTGTCCACGAACCGGCCGAACATCCGGATGCGGCTCAGCATGCCGTGCGGCCCGAAGCGGGCGAGGGTCGGCATGATCCTGTAGAAGGGTACCGCCTTGGTCCAGAGCGTGATCATCTCGCTATAGAACTCCTCCAGCGGCAGGGTGGTGGGGAACAGCGCGTGGAGCATGTCGTACAGCTCCGGCTTGCGGGAGAGGAGTTCGCTTTCCCTTTTGGCGTGCAGCTCGGTGCCGGGCAGCGGCGTCATGACGGTGAAGGTGGCGTACTTGTGTTTCATCCGCCGCACGTGGGCCAGCATGGCGCGGAAATCCTCGCGGCTGTAGGCAGGATCGATCATGTAAGAGGCGTACATCATGATACCAAGTGCATCGAGGGTCCGCACCGCCTGCTCCTGCTGGGCAACGGTCACCCCCTTGTTCATGGCCGAGAGCCTTTTGTCGGAAAAGTCCTCCATACCGACGAACACCTGGGCCAGACCGATCTTGGCCCATTTGGCGAACAGCTCCGGATGGTTGACGATGGTGTCCACCCGGCCGTAGAGGAAGTAGTTCTTCCTGATCCCGGCGGCTGCGATAAGGTCGGCCAGCCGATCCATCCTTTTCACGTCACACATCGATTCGTCGTCGCAGAAGAAGACATTCGGCTCGGCAACGGTCTTAAACTCCTCAACCACCGCTTCCGGATCGCGGCGCAGGTACTTGCCGCCGGTGATCCCCCAGAGCGCGCAGAAGTTGCAGCGGGCAGTGCACCCGAGCGAGGTGCGAACCGAGGCAAGCGGGCTGAACCATTCGCTGAAGTAGCTCTGCCGATGGCGAGCTGTAAGCGACCGGTCGGGCATGGGGAGGAGGTTCAGGTCGGTGTAGGGTCGGGGTTCCGTGAAGAGCATCCCGTCGGCACATGGTATGGCCAGCCCCTTGATCGCCCTGATCCCCCCCTCGGATTCCAGCGCCCTGACCAGCTCCCGCAGGGTAAAGACCCCTTCGCCGATGACCACGAAATCGATGCTACTGTCGTTGAAATCTTCGGGGCAGACCGTGGCGTGGTGTCCGCCAACCACCACGTGCAATTCCGGATAGAGCGCCTTGAGACGGGCAGCGATCCCCTTGACGATGTTGACATGGCTGGTGAAGCCGGTCAGCCCAACCAGGTCGGGTTGGAGCCGGCGGCAGGCAGACTCTACGTCCGGCTCCAGCCTGGCATCGAGAAGCTCGACCTCATGGCCGTCCTCCTTCAGGCCGGCCCCCAGGTATTCCAGGGCGAGCGGCTCGAATAGGAAGATCTGGTCGGTCATCGGGTCGCAGCTGGGTGGCTGGATGAGTAGTACTTTCATGGTGCCTCCATGTTTGGCGCCGCGGCAATGGCGGCCGCATGCTCCCGCCGGAAGATTTCCCGGAATGCGCAGCGCCCTTGCATCCGGTAGCAGATCGCCCGTCCTCCCAGGACAAAACGGGTGGACCAGAGATACAGAGGGCACCCCCGGGTGTACCCCTTACGGGTCAGATCCATGATGCTGTCGATCCCCCGCATGAAGAACTCCCGGTCGCCGAAATCGAAGAGCCCTTCCTTGAGCCACGGCTCCATGTTCCATAAGACATTGCGCCGGACCGCCGCAAGCTGCTCCGCTCCCATCGCCTCGACAGATTCGTAAAGGGACGCCCGGGCGATGACCTGGTTGAAGCGCTCCGTGTCCCCCTTGTGATGGGCTCCCTCCAACTCCTGGATCCGGCTCCATTCGTCGTCGGTCATGGCCCGGGTGCAGCCGAAATCGATCAGCCCTAATCGGCCGTCCGGCATGAAGATGAAGTTCCCCGGATGGGGATCGGCCATGAACCAGTGGAGCCGGTAATAGGCCCGCATGGTGGCGATCGTGAGCAGCGTTGTGTAGTGGTCCCGCTCATCCTGGCTCGGGTTGTTGGCGAGAAAACGCTCCATGTGACAGCCGGGGAGAAAGTCGGTGGTAAGCACCCGCTTAGTGGAGTATGCGTTGTGGACCCGCGGCACCACGATCCCATCGTCCGGCGCGAAGAGCTCCCGCACCTGGCGGCTGAAGCAAGCCTCCTGCTCGTAATCGGTCTCCTGGAGGAGCATCTGCTCGATGTCGTCCAGTTTGTCCAGGGTGTTCTGCCAGTTGCTGGTCAGGCAGAGCGGCTGGAGCAGGAGCCTCAAGGAACGCAGATCGGCCCGGATGGTCCTGGCAATGCCCGGGTACTGGATCTTGACCGCAACCTCCTCGCCGCTCTTCAGTCTGGCCCGGTGTACCTGCCCGAGCGACGCGGCGGCAAAGGCCTTGCGGTCGAAGGAGGCGAAGAGCTCTTCCGGCTCCCGGCCGAACTCGTCGAGAAAGAGCTCCCGCACCATGGCAAAATGCATTGGCGGCGCCTCGAAATGGAGCGCGGCGAGCACCTCGCCAAACTCCTCGGGCACCACCTCCGGAAGATTGGCCAGCATCTGCCCCAGCTTCATCACCGCTCCCCGCAGATACCCCATGGTCCCGAAGAGCTTCACGGCTGCGTTCAGGTGGGCCTCGCTCTTGAGCCGCTGCCGTTCATCGGCATCCGTAAAGCGGCTCCGCAGCCAATAGGCCAGATAGCCGGCAGTCACCCTAGCCTGGAGCGACCCCAGGTTCCAGAGCCTGGTAAAGGAGTTGACCGGCACCCGCTGGTCGGCGATCCTGGTGACCAGCTGGGCCAGTTGCCGGCCGGTCGGATCAATGGCGCGCTCTTTCGGCAGGGCGCGACGCAGCATCTCCAGCCGGGCCGGGTCTGTTTCCGTTACTTGGTCAGCACGCATAAGCAGCTCCCCTCTCCTCCCCGGTACCGGAGATAACCTGTACAAAGACCCGCAGGGAATAGTCGATCAAAGCCTGGCTCTCCTCCTGATTGGGGGATGTATCATTGGTCCAGAAGGCGAGAATCCCCAGGTAGAGGGACCAGTAAATGGTCATGGCCGCGTAATCCGGGGCCTCGGTAAAACCGTGCCGGCCGATGATCTCCTGGACTGACGCCAAGTGACTCAGCCGGGCCGCTTCACCCTCCTGGCAGACCGCCTTGCGCGGAAACGGACTCAAAGAGCGCTCCAGGACCGGGCCGAGAAAGGGCCTCAGCGGCTGCAGCCGCCGCAGGCCGGAAGCGATGAATAGAAAGAGCTCCTCGGTCAGATCCTCCTCGTTGGTGCGGCGGCGCCGGAACTCGTCGAGCCCCTGGCGAAGCGCCTCGGTCACCATGGTCATGGCCATGGTCTCCTTGCTCGGGAAATAGTTGAACATGGTGCCGGCGGCCACCCCGGCGGCAAGGGCAATCTCCCGCGTGGTGCTGTCGTCGAACCCCTTGGCGCAGAAGAGCTCCGCCGCCTTGTCCAGTATGCGGAGTCGGGTTGCCTGTTTGGCCTGTTCGCTGATTCGCATAATTTCCCCTTCTTGATTATGAACGCGCTCACAATAGCAATGACGGATAGATTACGCAATAATAAAATGAACATGCTCACAATAAATTTAATTAGCGTCGTATGCCCCTACGAAAAACCGACTTGTATCCTGAAGACTTCCAGACTACAATCGCTGCTCAATATCGAGACCCGGCAGCTGTTCGCTCCCTGCCGGGTCTCTTTTCGTCATAATAGGAATACTGCATGCTCGACCTGAAAGCACTCAACCCCCAGCAGCGCATTGCTGCCACCCATACCGAAGGACCGCTCCTGGTCCTGGCCGGCGCCGGTTCCGGTAAGACCAAGGTCATTACCTGCCGGATCGCCCACCTGATCGAGAACAAGGGGGTGTTGCCGGAAAACATCCTGGCGGTCACCTTTACCAACAAGGCGGCCAAAGAGATGCAGGAACGGCTTAAAGAGCTGGTGGGAAGCCGCGGCAAAGGGATGACGGTCTCCACCTTCCATTCGCTCGGAGTCAAGATCCTGCGCCAGGATATCCGCAAGCTCGGTTACAAGAAGAACTTCTCGATCTACTCCACCTCGGACCAGCTGGGGCTGATCCGCCAGGCGCTCCGAGAGGAGAACGACAGTCAGAAGAAAATCGACCCGGACTCGATCCTCTGGAAGATCTCCGGCGCCAAGAATGCCCTGCTCACCCCGGAAGAATACCGACCGCAGCACGGTGACGAGCTCGATCTGATGGCAGCGGCGGTCTACCCACGCTACCAGGCGCTGCTCAAGAGCTGCAACGCCATCGATTTCGACGACCTGATCATGCTGACCGTCACGCTGCTCCGCGACTTTCCTGACGTGCTGAGCTGCTGGCAGAACCAGTTCCGCTACATCCTGGTGGACGAGTATCAGGACACCAACCCCTCCCAGTATCTCCTGATCTCGATGCTCGCCGCAACCGGCAGGAACATCTGCGTCGTCGGCGACGACGACCAGTCGATCTACGGCTGGCGCGGCGCCGACGTGGAGAAAATCCTCAATTTCGAGCGCGACTACCCAGGCTGCCGGGTGGTGATGCTGGAACAGAACTACCGCTCCACCGGCACCATCCTCGATGCGGCGAATCATGTCATCCGCAACAACAGCAAGCGCAAGGTCAAGGCGTTGTGGACCGAGAGCGGTCCGGGGCGCCCCATCGACCTGATCGTGGCCGCGGACGACGAAGAGGAGGCCACGACCGTGGTCGAGCGGATCGAGACCGCCTGTTTCCGCGACAACCTCAACTACGGCGACTGCGCCATCCTGTACCGCACCAACGCCCAGAGCCGGCCGTTCGAGGAGCAACTTCGTTTCGCGGGCATACCGTACATACTGATCGGCGGAATGCAGTTCTACGAGCGAAAAGAGGTAAAGGATTCCCTGGCCTGGCTCAGGGCCATTGCCAACCCTGAGGACGAGCAGTCGCTGCTCCGGATTGTCAACTTCCCGAAGCGCGGCATCGGCGAGGGCACGGTGCTTAAGATCAACCAGTGGTCAATGGAGCGTGGAATACCGCTCTTTGAGGCGCTCACCAGGGTTGATGAAATCGATGGCGTAACCGAAGCGCTCCGGGCCAAGGTCAAGGGGTTCCACGACCTGCTGCAAGAAGAGATGGAAGGCTTTTCCAGGCCCGGCCACCTGGCGGACAAGGCCGACCGGCTGTTCCGGCGGATCGGGCTGGAGGAGGAACTGTACCGCACCATCGACGAACCGGCCACAGCCCGGCGAAAGGTGGAAAACATCGAGCAGGTGATCAATTCGCTGGCCGGGTTTGAAAACGGCTCGGCAAACGCCACCCTGTCGCTCTTCCTGGAAAAGGTAACACTGATGGACGAGGACCGCTTTTCCGGCAAGGACAAGAAGGAACACGGCCGGGACGCGGTGACCCTGATGTCGCTCCACTCCAGCAAGGGGCTGGAGTTCCCGCTGGTCTGGCTGGTGGGATTGGAAGAGGAGATCCTGCCGCACAAGAAGTCGATCTACGAGGATTTCTCCATCGACGAGGAGCGGCGGTTGATGTATGTCGGGATTACCCGCGCCCGGCGACACCTGACCATTACCCGCTGCCTGCAGCGCAAGCAATACGGCAAGATGCAGGAACGCCAGCCGTCCCGTTTCCTTGAGGAGATCCCGGAACAGCTGGTCAACCTGCAGCAGGCAGCCGGGGCACAGGCATTGAACGAAGGTGAGGCCGAAAAAATGGCCGATGACTTTTTTTCCCGGATGAAAGGGATGCTGGGGTAAATTTACAGCGCAATACGGAAAAGCAAAAGGCCTTCCCCGAAGAGAAGGCCTTTTGTACGTTTACGCCTGACATCTGATCATAACCGGTTTCGGGATTATTCGACCTTTTTCATCTCGGTGCCGCAGCTGCATTTGCCAGGTTTCTGGCTGACCGTGCCGCAAGTGCACCCTTCGCCGCAGGCGCAGGCATATTTTGCCTTGACCGGGAAAGTAAGTTCCTTCCCGTTCACCTTGACGAATATTTTCCCGGCTTCGACCTTGTCGACAACGGTTGTGGCCAACGGCTTGTTGCAGCTGCATTTCCCTTCCTTGCGCGACATGGTCAGGCAGTCGCACCCAGCGCCGCAGCCGCAGACAAAGACCTTATCACCCTTCTTGTAAACCGGCAGATCTTTGTCGGCAAATGCAGCAACGGCAAAGGCCAAACTCAGGGCAACAACAACGGCGATAATTCCTTTTTTCATTAAGCACCTCCGCATAAATTTATTTATTAAGAATAGCAACTTCCAGCTATTTGTCCAGCGCCTCAATTGGAAGCGCTTTCTACCGGCTGGGCATCACCGGCCGTTTTTTTCTTCCTTGGCCGTCGCCGTATCTTCTTCGCCGGCTCAGCCGCCCCTGTAGCCTCGCCCGGACGGGCGTGCGGGTGCTGATGGTTCTTGCCGTGGATCTTCGCCTCGTGGTGCTTGAGCTTCGGCTTGCTTCTCCGGTAATCGTGGACAAAGAGGTCATCCTCGGCCCATTCGACCGTAATCTTCTCCTTGATATACTCGTGGATCGCCTCAAGGTGAAAGGCTCCGTCCTCGTCGGCAAAGGAGATTGCCTTCCCCTCGGCACCGGCCCTGGCGGTCCGGCCTATGCGATGGACGTAATCCTCGGCATCCTGCGGCAGATCGTAGTTGATGACATGCGATACCCCCTCGATGTGCAACCCCCGGGAGGCAACATCCGTAGCGATCAGGATCGGCAGCTTGCCGTCCTTGAACTGCTCCAGAATCCGCAGCCGCTTCTTCTGATCGACATCACCGGAGATCATCCGGCAGGGGAGATCGTTGGCCGTCAACCGCTCGTAAAGAAACTCCGCCTCCCGCTTGGTGTTGATGAAAATCATGGTCCGGTCCATCCCCTCGCGCCGCAAGAGCCCGAGCAACAGCGGGAACTTCTCCTTCCGCCCCACGTGATAGAGGACCTGCTGCACCTTTTCGGCGGTCATCTGCTCCGGGGTTACCTGGACCTTTTGCGGCATGTTCATGAATTCATAGGCAAGTTCCATGACCCGCTGGTTCAGGGTGGCCGAGAACATCAGGTTCTGCCGCCTGTCGAACGGCGGCAGGCGTCGGAGTATAAACCTGAGGTCGGCGATAAACCCCATGTCGAACATCCGGTCCGCCTCGTCGATCACCAGCGCTTCGATCTGGCTCAGCGAGTAAACCTTCTGCTTCAGGTAATCGATCAGCCGTCCCGGAGTGCCGATCACGACATCCGCCCCTTCGCGCAGGGCGTTTCGCTGCAGCATGTAATCCACGCCGCCGTAAATGGCCTGGATCGAGAGGCCACAGTGCTTTCCAAGCACTTGCGCATCCTGCTCTATCTGCACCACCAGTTCCCGCGTCGGCGCCAGCACCAGCGCCCGCGGATGGCGCTGTTCACCCTTTTTTTCCTGGCTCAGGAGCCGGGTAAAGAGCGTCACGAGAAATGCTGCCGTCTTGCCGGTGCCGGTCTGGGCCTGGCCTGCCACATCCTTGCCGCTCAGGGCAATCGGCAGGGTCTCGGCCTGGATCTGGGTGCAGTCGACAAAACCGGCATCCTCGATCCCCTTCATTACCTGTTCCGGCAGATTCAAATCACTGAATTTCATTTATTTTCCTTAGATTTGGCAATTTCTCGACCACCGTACCACAGGCGGTGGGGGATGGCAAGCGAGAGCGTCCGATTAATAATTCCCGCCGATCAGCAGCGCCGTGACACTTCCGACTTTTACCCTGGTCTGAGCCTTGACCGGAATCCGGCGGCTGTCGTCGGTAAGCCAGATTATCGCCCCCTTCTTCCCTTCGAATACCCCTTCGGCCTTCACCATCGGCTCAATGGCAATGGTATCGAATTCGCCCACCGGCGTACTGACCCGTTCCTTGCGCAGGACCCGGATCTCGATCCGCTGCAGTTCCTTGCCGTCCAGCACATGCAGGTAGACCGGCTTGCCGACCCGGAGATCGAGAAACCGGGCATGGAGGAAGCTGGAGTAGATATCATAGGTATTCTCCACTATCGGGACTTCGACCCGCTCGGTCCCCATCCGATCGACATAAACCGCTTTCCGGGCGGCCTGGTCAAAGGAGATCTCCCGGTCGCGCGCCCGGCGCCCTTCCCGGATCTGCATCCGGAAATAGTACGGCTTGCCGGGAAAAGGCTCCTCCCTGGTAGTAAAACTGTCGGTCCGGTCATGCACCGGGAAAAAAGCTGACAGCCAATCATTGGATCTGGCAGTCGAGACGATCCGCCTGATATCCCCTTCGTCCATGATCTCCTGGGTTGCGATCCCCACCGGGATGCCGACCCATGAGAGCTGGTAGACGAGCTTTTCCGGTACGCGGCCGGCGGCAAATGCCGGCGTAGAGCCCATGGCGATCGCTATCGCAATCAGCCAACCTGTTATTCTGACGGATATTCTCATGTGATTAGCTTACCCTAAACGGCATCGGACGTCCAGAACCGACTAAGCTGCGATTGCCCCCTTCAGTTACGGCCCGCTCTGTGTTATGTTGCCGCAATCACAACAGGAGGAGCATCTTTCTTCATGCAGACAATGATCAAAATCAGTTCGCCCTATTTCATATCTCCGGAAAACCTGCCGGAACCGGAAGGGTGGAGCGCGGCGTTCGGCGCCGACCGGCCGCTGGCACTGGAGATAGGGTGCGGAGTAGGCGATTTCATCGCCAACACGGCAGTTGACTGCCCGGACACGAACATCATCGCCATAGATTACTACAACAAGGGGTGCGACAGCACCTGCCGCCGGCTGGAGCGCCACGGCGTGACCAACGTGCGGGTATCGCGGGTGGAGGCGCGGGAGTTCATAAGCAGCCATATCCCGAAGAACTCGCTCTCGGCGGTCTACATCAATTGCCCGGACCCATGGCCGAAGAAACGCCACCGTAAGAGACGGCTGGTGAACCGCTGGTTCGTAGAGTTCATCCGCGATTATCTTGCTCAGGACGGGGCGCTGTTCTTTGCCACGGACTTTGAAGACTACGGCATCGACGTTGCCGGGATGATGCCGGGGATCGCCGGGTTCGAGAACATGCTCCATCCTGATCTGTACCGGCATGAGCTGGCGGGGTACCATCTGTCCAAGTACATGAAGAAATTCATGGCCGAGGGGAAACATATCTACTTCATCCATTATCGCAAGATCTGAAAGGGACGCCGTGACAACTGATAAATCCGCCAGGCCGTATCTGACCCCGGAAATACCGGGCATCGGCGGCATTCTGAAGGAGAGCGCCGAAGACTTCATGGTTGAGGAGATCCCGTTATACCAGCCGTGCGGAGAAGGGGAACATCTCTACCTTGAGATCGAGAAACGGGGAATTACGACCCTGGAGGCAATCCGCAGGATCGGCCGGGTTCTGAAGATCCAGGAACGGGACATCGGTTACGCCGGGATGAAAGATGCGAAAGGGATTACCCGGCAGACCCTTTCCCTCCCCCGCGTCCCCACCGAGCAGGCGAGGAACCTTGATATACCCGGGATCCGCGTTCTTGCGGCAGCCAGACACAAAAACAAGCTGAAACTCGGGCATCTGGCCGCTAACCGGTTCCAGCTGGTTATCAGGGGAGTTGCCGCTGGAGCGGCCGAACGTGCGGAATCGGTCCTGAAAATCCTCGGCGAACGGGGCGTGCCCAATATCTTCGGCCCGCAGCGATACGGAATCCAGGGGAACTCACACCTGATCGGACGTGCCCTGTTGTGCGGCGATCACCAGGGAGCCATCGATGCGATCATCGGGGATACTGCAGCGGTCACGGATGAGCGGTGGCAAGCGGCCATCGAGGCATACCGGCAAGGCGCTCTGGAGGAAAGCCTTCGGCTCTTCCCGGGGAGTTGCCGGACCGAACGTGATATCCTGCAGAGACTGGCCGACCGTCCGGACAAACCGGACAAAGCGCTGCACGCCGTAAATCCCAGACTGAAATCCCTGTACCTTTCGGCCTGGCAATCGGCGCTGTTCGACCGGATCGTCTGGCAGCGGATCGGCCGGCTGGACCTGCTGGAACCGGGGGATCTGGCCTGGAAGCACGTCAACGGGGCCTGTTTTCTGGTGGAGGATGCCGTGCTGGAAGCGCCGCGCGCCGCAGACTTTGAAATCTCCCCCAGCGGCCCGCTCTTCGGGGCAAGCATGACCTGGCCGGCCGGCGCTGTGAGAGCCAGGGAAGAGCAGATCCTCGCCTCCGAGGGGTTGACTCCCGAAGGTCCTGCCAACGGCTGGCCGCAAAGGCTTGACGGAGCACGGCGGCCGCTCAGGGTTCCTCTTGCCGGAAGCACGGTCTCTGAAGAGTGCTCAGACCTGATCGTCGGTTTCACACTGCCGAAAGGTTCCTACGCAACCGCTGTGCTGAGAGAAGTGATGAAAGACTGGTAAATTTGGACAACCAGTGTTTTGCTGATATCATTAAGGAATTGAAATTATGAGACATGCTTTTCCGCCGCTGATCGAGGAGGCATTATGCAACATCACGAAGAGATGTACGACGTGAACCCCTTTAAACCCAAGGTCGGTTCAATGGTCGATGAAGTGGCCGTTATCGTCGCCATCCTGATCGGCTGGGGGCTCCTGAACTTCGGGTTTCAGGCGCTTCTTAATCTGCTCGCGGAAACACCCACCGGAGAAGGGGTTCTGACCCGCCTCACCTTTTTATCCTTTCCCTTCCATTTCTGGTTTACCGGCCAGTTTCTCCCGCTCTGGTTCGTTTTACTCTGCGTGATTTTCAATCTCTATACCGACCGGGTTACGGAACGCCACAACAGAAAGAGGAACCGGACCTATGAATAGCGGCAGCGCCAACCTCTGGCCCATCATCATCGTTGCCGGTGTGCTTACCTCATTCATCGTGGTCGGCCTGATAAACAAGTCCCGCGAAGGGTCTGACTACCTTTTTGCCGGGCGCTACATCGGCAGGATCGGCGGCGGCGCGGCAATAGCCAGTAACTGGATGAGCGCGGCCAGTTTCCTCGGAATGGCCGGCCTGATCTACCTGAAAGGATACTTTGCCCTGGCGTATGTCATCGGCTGGACCGGCGGCTATGTGCTGCTGCTGGTGCTGATGGCCGGCCAGATCCGCAGATTCGGTAAATACACCGCCCCGGATTTCGTGGGAGAGCGATACGGCTCCTCAACCGCCCGGATCGTATCCGCGGTGGTCTCGATCGGCATTTCCCTGATCTACACCATCGCCCAGTTCAAGGGTATCGGGATGATATTCGCCTGGCTTTTCGGGCTTGATTACTCCCGCGGACTGCTGCTCGGGGCCGCGGCGCTTGTCTCCTACGTAATTGTAGCCGGTATGCTTGGAGTGGCCCGCAACCAGCAGCTCCAATACTTTGTCCTGATCGTTTCTTTTATCGTGCCGCTCATGTACCTGGCCCACAGCCTGGGGTATTTCTGGCTGCTCCCCCAGTTCGGCTACGGGGTGGCGATACAGGATCTGGCCCGCGAATTCCAGATTAATTTCAGTTCTCCGTTTGCCAATGGTACTCCGTTTGAGTGGGTCTCTCTCTGCTTCACGCTCATGGTCGGCACTGCCGGGCTGCCGCACGTGCTGTCCCGGTTCTACATAGTCCCCAACGTCCGCGATGCCCGCTGGAGCGTGGCCTGGGGGCTCTTTTTCATTGCGCTGATCTACTGGTCCGCTCCTGCCTACGCGGTATTCGCGCGGCTGATGGAAGCAAGCGCCGGAATGCCTCTGCCATCAGGGGCCGCACGGGACATGGCCGATATAATCGTCATTAAATCCGCAGTCATGGGACAGGTCCCTGCCTGGATTGTCGGAATCCTTGCCGCTGGGGCCACCTGCGCCGCGTTCTTTACCAGCGCCGGCCTATTGATCACCGGGGCGTCATCCTTTTCCCACGACATATTTTACCGGATTCTCAATCCCCGTGCCTCCGAAAGCACCAAAATGGCGGTTGCCAAGGGCGCTACGCTGGTCCTGGCTGCGATTGCGGTTTTTTGCGCCATGAAACCGCCGGGAATGATTGCCGAGATAACGGCAACCGCTTTCGCACTTGCCGGGAACACCATCTTCCCCGCATTCCTGCTCGGTATCTGGTGGGGAAGGGCCAACGGCTACGGGGTTGTAGCCGGAATGCTGACCGGCATGGTCATCACTTTTGCCGAGCCGGTTTTCGGCCGATTTATCCCTCTGGTCGCCACCATCTTCCCGCTGACCTCTTCGGCATTTTGCGGTGCGCCGATCGTAATCCTTATTATTATCATCGTTTCCGTTCTCACCCCCCCGCCCCCGGAGGCGATGCGTCAGTTCCTGGCCAGAGAGGTGCACGGGCACCTGGAGGAATAATTGATGGACTCGGCAGTTTGCGCCGCTTAAGGGCTACGGAGTAATCGCATGGCATTGATTCTTGGCAGCAGGGATGGGGATATAGTCAACAGCAAGATAATGCAGGAACTGGTAGCCGAACTCGACCGGATCGTTGCGGAACAGGCCGCCTACCTGATGCCGGACCAGCACCGTTCCCTGATTAACGGGATTTCCCAAAACCTCCTGGATGAGCGGGACTGGGAAGAGCAGGCCGCCCTGAAGCTCAACGAAACCCTGTCCGGCCTGGAAAGCAGCGTTGGCATCTCCGCCCTGAAACAGGGCTACATCTTTTTTCTCGATCAGGCGCGATCTTATTTCAATCGCCGGTCATCGGTGCTTTCCATGCACGAATTCTGTTGCCGCAGCCGCGATACGATCATCCGCTGGGCCGCCGGTTCCATAACAGCAGCCATCGGAGCGAGTCCGGCTCCATATGCCATCTGCGGCCTGGGGAATTATGGCCGGGAAGAAGCGACCTTTACCTCTCCGTGCGATCTGCTGATGATCTATGGCAATACCGATCCGGCGGGTGAAACCTGGTTCACCAGGTTTGCCGCGGAACTCTCGGCAGTTCTGAACCAGTTGGATCTCTATGCCGGTTTCATGAGAGTTGATGACCCGGAATGGCGCGGCGATCTGGACCTGTGGAAGAGCCGCATCGCCTCCCAGGCCGGCACCCCGGACCCGGCCAGCGAGACGGTTGCTCTCTGCGATCTCCGGCCTGTTTTCGGGAACAATGAACTGGCAGTGGCGCTACGCTCGCTTGCCCGGCAATCGCTCAACAACGACCCGCTGACACTGCTGTCGGCTTTGCGGAGCGCAGCCATCCTGCCGGTCGGCTTTAACTTCTTCGGCAAGCTGAAAGTGGAGAAGAGCGGCAGCCATCGAGGCGAATTCAACCTGATGCAGTTTGCGCTGATGCCGATGGTGGTTACCGTACGGATGCTGGCAATCCAGAACAATCTCATGGAAACCGCCACTCCGGACCGGATCAGGAAACTCCAGCAGGCCGGCGTACTCGGCGTCGACCTTGCCGCCAAGCTTTTGCAGGCATATCACGACTTCTTCAGGATCAAACTGGCTGCTGAAGCAGCAGGCAAGGGAAGCGAACGGGACGGCTTTTTCCTCGAAAGGGAGGAGATTCCCCACGAAGACGAGATCTGCCTGAAACAGGGGCTTGATGCCCTTTTCAATCTCCAGCGGATCGTATACCAGAACGTCGAGGCATGATTATTCGCCAGCCGGGAGAATATTGGTAAATGCTTATATCCATCTCCTCCGGAACCCTGTTTACGTTCCCCTCAGACGGATTTTTGAAATTGCTGCAGAAATCGGTTTTGACGGCGTGGAGTTGATTATCAATCAGGATTTCCAAAAGGTAAACTGCCGGAAGGTGGTCTCCGATCTGGCGGCCATTCTGCCGATCCACTCCATCCATGCGCCGTTCATGCCGCTGGACGGCTGGGGCGGTCCGGTGAACGCCATCAGATTGTGCGTCGAGATCGCCGCGGACTGCGGAGTGCCGCTGGTTAATTTCCATCCGGCCTCGTGGATGGGGTTTGAAGCGGGGTTCTGGAAATGGATGTACCGGATCAGGGACTACCAGCAGGAGGTGGGGAGCACGGGGGTCACGGTTACTATCGAAAATATGCCGTGGGTCGGCCGGTTCAAGATCAATCCGTACATCCTGTCAAATACCGGGGCGATGATTGAGTTCCTTCAGGAGCGGAACCTGGACCTTACCTTCGACTGTACGCACATGGGGTCGGGCAAGACCAATTTCATCAACGATTTCTACCAGTGTTACAATACCGGCCGGATAAAGAACATTCACTTTTCCGATTACGGCCATGGCAGGGAACATCTCATCCCGGGGCACGGCGTACTCCCTCTGACCCGATTCCTGAACCACCTCCGCAACACCGAGTACGACTATACCCTGACCCTGGAGCTCTCTCCCCACGAATTCCCCCAGGACGAAGCGATAATCATCGCGAGCCTGCGGGAAATCCTCCTCTATCTACGCAGCGAAACGGAAAAATTCGCCCCTTGATCTTCGCGCCCGGTTTCGCGCCAGGAATACCGGCGCAACGGCATTTCATCCCCGTACGACATATACCGAGCACTTTGCGTTCTGCACCACCCGGTTGGAGACGCTCCCCAACACCTTCCGCTTGATGAACCCCTTGCCGGAACTTCCGATCACAATTACATCGACCTTCTCATGATCGGCAATGGCGAGCATTTCATCAGCCGGCTCTCCGTAAGCAACCCGGATATCCAGAGGAACCCCAGCCTCTCCGGCATTTTTCTGGATTACATAGAATATGCGGTTGCGGAGATCCTCCCACTGATCCGTCTGAGTTACCGGGGGCGCAGGGACAAAGTCGGTAAAGGTGTTTCGCGGCGCATTCGGCAAGACCAGCAGCGCAATTATGCTGCTCCTGTAAGGGCCTTGATTCGAGGCAGCCATTCTCACCGCCTCTTCAGCAGCCTTGTCCGAGATTGGCGTCCCATCGATCGCAACAAGAATTTTTTTTGGCAGATTAAGCATCCATAACTCCAGTCAGTCTGAGCAACTTATATAACTCGGCAGTCGTGTGCAAAAAAAGAAAGGCATTTGCTCTTGACAATTATAAAACATTATTCTACATTTTCAAGTAAGATTTACTATCAATAAAATGAGGGGTTCCGTACAACAGTCGTGTTATAATTTTGCAGCCGATCAGGCTAACCCGGCACTTAATAAAACAATCCGGGACCAACAATCCACCCGAATTTGTCTTGACATCCGGGAACCATCCGCTTATAAATTAAAGGTTTTTGAATCCGTCCACAGGTGAAAATATGGCTAAGAAAGAAAAATCCGAATATATTATCCAGGCCGTCGACCATGCGCTCGACCTTCTTGAGCAGTTTCACGACGACATTGACGAGCTGGGAGTGACCGAACTCAGCAAGCGGCTCAAGCTCCACAAGAACAATGTTTTCCGTTTGCTGGCCACCCTCGAATCCAGAAATTACATCGAGCAGAACAGGGTCACCGAGAACTACCGTCTCGGACTCAAGACCTTGGAACTCGGCCAGACCTTTATCAAACAGATGGGGCTGCTCCGTCAATCCAGGCCCGTGCTTGAGGCGTTGGTAAAGGAATGTAACGAAACCACCTATGTCGCCATTCTCAAGGATTTCCACATAGTCTACCTGGATACCGTCGAGACCGACCTTACCGTAAGGGTGGTTCCCCGGGTCGGTTCGCGCCTGCCGGCTTACTGCACCGCCGCGGGCAAGGTTCAGCTGGCCTACATGACCGACGAGGAGCTCGACAACTACATCCCCGGTAAAGAGCTCAAGCGATACACCCCGAACACCATCATAGACCGGGAAGAGTTCAAAAAGCATCTTGCCATGGTTGCCGACCAGGGGTATGCGGTTGACAACGAAGAGCTCGATATCGGAGTCCGCTGTGTGGGCGCCCCGATCCGTGACTATACCCGCCGCATCATCGGCGCGGTCAGCATCTCGGGTCCCTCCATGCGTTTCACTGACGAGAGGATCGAAAAAGAGCTTATCCCGTTGGTCAGAAAAGCCGGAGAAGAGATCTCGACCAAACTCGGATACCACAAATAGAATAAAACAGAGGATTGGTTTTCGGCGTATGGAAACGACACCGGAAACCAGTCCTATCCGCGCCCCTCCGGTTTAACGATCTCCCGTTCCCAGACCGACCTTACCTGTTGCGCGGTTTCTTCCCATGGGCCGCTATTGTCGATAACCACTTTAGCGTAACTCTTTTTCACCACCATCGGCATCTGACTCTCGATACGGCGCAACGCATCTTCCCTGGAGAGCCGGTCTCTCTGCATCAGCCTTTTCAACTGGGTCTCTGCGTCCAGATATACTACCCAGACCTCATCCACCCGATCAACAGCGCCGGCCTCAATCAACAGAGGGGCCATATAGAAGGCCACCTTGCCCTCCCCGTGGCGAAGCTCTGCCAGGCGTTCTTCCGCAAGCAGCTTTATGGCCGGATGCACGATTGACTCAAGACGCTTCCGCGCCTCGGGATCGCTGAAAACGATGTTCCCGAGCCGTTCCCGATCAAGCGAACCGTCGGCAGAGATCAGATCGGGGCCGAACAGATCCAGAATGGCGGCATAAGCGGCAGTGCCGGGTTTTACGGCTTCCCGTGACAACTGGTCCGCATCTACGACCGGCGCGCCCAGGGCTTCAAGCAGCCCGGCCACGCTGCTCTTTCCCGACGCAATACCACCTGTGAGACCAATAATCCTCATGCATCCCCCGATGAGATATTTCCACACCACACGGCCCGTGTCAACCGGATGCAGTTGCCTCAACAGCCAAACAGGTCAAATATTTCCGGACTCCGGTTTACGAAAAGCAATCTGGCAGCTGAGGCTAAGGAGGGTACCGGGCCAAGGCAAGACGCCCGAAATAAAGCACTGTGGTTATCTGAACAGCTAAGGATGGAATGGGGCAAAGCCTTTTGTCATGTGGCAGAGATGAACACCAGCTCCTCGTCCACAATCCGGAAAGAACCACCAAACTGGTCATCCTCGACGATCAATTGCCGGTCGCCAATCTTGACGGTCACGCCATAGAATATATTTCGTTCCACATCGATGCTCGCATCCGGATCAGGGGTAAGCTTTTTCTGCAGACGCTTTTTCTGGCCGAACAGTTCCGCCAGGCCTGACTGCAACTCCTGGTAGTCCTGCTCCAGTTGCCGGCTCCGTTCGGCATTGAACCGCTCCGGATGCTCCCGGCAGTAACCCAGGTCTTTTTCCGTCTCTTCCAGCTCTTTTTCCTTGGCGTCTATCAGGTGCTGCACCTCGCTGAGCCGTTCGCTTACCAGCGGCTCGATTCCGGCCTCGATCCGGGTCGCAACACTTGCCCGCGACCCGGCAACAATCGCCTGCACCTTTTTCCCCGCCCGGCAGCTCCCGCCGATCAGGTGTCCCTTGTTCGACCCTTTTTCGCCGAGTGAGATCTGGCCGGATGCGATGAGTTCGCTCTTCATGGCCAATTCCTTGATCTCGATATCTGCGCTGGACTCCACAATCGCATTTTCGACAAACAGGGCCGAGACATTCCCATGAGCCCTAATTATTGCATGTTCTGCCGGATGTTCGGAGCTCGTCACCTCAAAACCATGCCCGATCACCCCGCCCTGGACTGTGACATTCCCCTCGCATTTGATGGTTGCGGCCTCCACCACACCCTTGACGACGACATCACCGGCAACATTTAATTCCATCCCCTCCTTGACATCGCCCGCAACCTCCACCGATCCGTCAAAACGAAGGTTTCCGGTGGAAAGATCGACATTCTTGACCTTGATTACCGGTTCAATCATTACGCCGTCTTTGACAAGCACCGGCATGCCCCCGATTGCGGCGATCAGAAGGTCAGGGTCGGCCGGGTCGGAGTTAACCCCGGAAAGATCGGTTGCAAAGACCAGATCAAGCCCGTCTTCAGCGATAAGCGGCTCTCCGGTGACATCCTCGCCCGGAACCCCGCAAGTCAGTGGGATCCGGCGCATCACCGGAGTGCCTGCCTTGACGCTGATGATCTCGCTGATGTTGCGGTAATCAACCGTCTCGTCGTCTGATTCTTCTGAACCCCTTTCACCCGCCTCGGGAATCAGACTCAGCAACTGGGCGTTTTCGCCGTTGACCGGGGGGCGGCCCTCGGCAATGACAAGATTGTCCGTTTCCCGGCCAGAAGAAATTGCCGTTTCGATCCGGTCCAGTTTAACGCCACTGACGATATGCATGGCAGTCAAGGTATCAAGGATTGTTTCGATGGGAACCGGCGTGCCGCCGTAAGCAGGAGAAAGCTTCAGAGTAGCGAACATCCGGTCAGGAGAAAGCGAAACAGAGAAATCACCGTCTCTTCTCTCGCCTATATCCAGGACAAACGGTCCGGTTGCGGCATTGTAACGTTTCTTGAGATCCCCGGAAGCGTGTTCGAAGATGAAAAAGCCGGTTTCGGCGCGCTGGGCGTCGAGGGCATGCTTCAACCAGGCAAAGTCGATCGGGATTGTCGGTCCTTCAGGAAGATATTCAGCCTGAAGCCGATTGTGATCCTCGCTCAGGTGAAACCTTAAGCCGCGCCCCTGCAGATTTTCCTCTCCCATATCCCGCTCACCCCCCTGTTTGCCCGGCTCCGGTTTGAAATGATCAAAGGGATACAGTCCAGAAGCCTTATAATTAAA
Source organism: Geobacter sp. OR-1 (assembly GCF_000813145.1). GTDB lineage: Bacteria > Desulfobacterota > Desulfuromonadia > Geobacterales > DSM-12255 > Geoanaerobacter. The sequence goes on from NZ_BAZF01000004.1 coordinate 235,699, forward strand.
ATATCGACCCCTGGACGGCCATCTTTAGCGCATATTCATCATATTATCAGTTCCCCGTCCCGAAGCAACGCGACTTCCCTGCCATCGGGAAATACGGCAACCAGGGTCGGCTGGAAAAAGACGTAATCTTCGTGGAAAGGCACCTGGACCTTGCCGCCGAATCCGGAATTGTCTCCGAGCGCAATATGAACGGTGCCAAGGATCTTTTCGGCTTCAAGGATATTGTCCGGCCTGGTTGCCCGATCATTGGTGCCGATGCCGAGCTCGGCAATGTTTCGGACCAGCGGGTTGGCGGCAAACGCCTCCCGCAACTCCGCAGTAAAGGGATCGTCCCCCTCCACGCTCACGGCAACGCCATCCCGGACCAACAGCCGCACCGGAGAGTCCAGCTTTCGGGACGGGGTGTATTCCAGCACCATCTCCCCGCTGCTGGTCCCTTCCACAGGGGCAAGATAGACCTCTCCGGCCGGCAGGTTGCCAAAGCTCCCCGGCGCCGTGAGGATGCCATCATCGCCGGCAGCCGTCCTGCCGATACAGCCAAAGGTCATACGCGTGCCGTTCGGAGTGGCAAGCCTTATCTCCGCTGCCCCTGCAAGCGCAGCAGCCAGCCGGTCGGTGCGCGCCTTCAGGACGTCCCAATCGGCCAGCATTGCGCCGAAGAACATATCCGGATCGAAATGGGGCAAACTTGCAAAGCGGCAACCGGCAGCGTTTGCCAAGGCGCGGAACCTGGTGTGACTCGTTGAGTTATTGGATAGGGCCACCACAACGTCGGCCACCGCCTCGCATCCGGCAAGGACAATCTCCCGCGCCGCATCAAGCTCGGCATTCCCGGCGGTCTTTGCGATCAGCTTTTCCAGCAACCCCTCCTTCTCCAGGCGGGTCATGATCCGTTCACCCATAACTGCATGCCAGAGCGTTGGCGGCGGTTCCACGCCGGAGCCGGCAGTAGCGGGGAACCCGACGAAAAATGCATTCCCGTATCGATCGGCAGCAAAGGCCGCGGCCGCCTCTGCAACCTGATACAGCCTTCTGCGGCGATCGGCCTCCTGCGGTTCGATCGATTCATCATCACGGATCAGGTCACTGAAGACGACAATCTTCTCCCCTGGCGTAACTCCCATATTGATCGTAAATAAAGATGCAAATGATTCAAGAAATTCGGCATTCTGCATTTAGCCCTGCCTCCCGGCTCATATTTTTCTCAGTCAGTCGCTTCCTGCGCTAGGTACACCCTTTTCACCACCGACTCCAGGTCTGAAAGCCGGTAAGGTTTTTGAACGAATCCGGCCAGCCCCTTCCCCATAAACCGTTGCGTTACTTCCTGTTCATTGTAACCGCTGCTCATGATTACCTTCAAGTCGGGCCTGATCTTCCTCAGTTCGGTAAAGGTCTGTTCACCGTCAAGATGCGGCATGGTAAGATCTATGATTACCAGCGAAATATCCGGATGGCCCTTGAATATCTCAATGGCCTCTCTGCCGTCGAGGGCGATCACAACATCAAACCCGAGCATCCGCAGCATTTCACCGCCGATTGCACATACCGTCTCTTCATCATCAACAAAAAGCACCAGGCCGCTTCCTTGCCAGCCATCCCTTTCCTCCTGCGTATCGCTCACCGGCTCTTCCGGCATGCTGCTGGCAGGCAGAAGGATCCGGAACGTACTCCCCTTCCCGGGCTCGCTGCTGACCTTGATCGCCCCCCGGTGCCCCCTGATTATCCCGAGAACGGCAGCCATGCCGAGCCCCCGGCCGGTGAACTTGGTGGTAAAGAACGGATCGAATATCTTCTTTGCGGTCTCCCTGTCCATGCCGCAGCCATTATCCGAAACTTCAACATAAACATATGTCCCTTCGGCCAGGTTGTTCTCCAGCCAGACACCTCTAAGGTAAGAACTGTCACACTCCATGCTGCCGGTGTTGATGGCAATCACCCCGCTCCTCTCTCCGATCGCCTCGGAAGCATTTATCACCAGATTCATGAGCACCTGCCGAAGCTGGGTAGCGTCGGCTTCGACAAGCGGAAGGGGACGAGTCAGGTTGAACTTGAGCAGCGCCTTCTTGGAGATCGACACCTCAAGTATATGCCCCATCTCCTCGACCATCCTGTTCATGTCAAGCGCCTCGATTACGAATTTCCCTTTGCCCGAATAAGCGAGCATCTGGCGCGCCAGATCAGTGGCGCGGGCCGCCGCCTTTTCGATACGGCGCAGGTTTTCGACCACGGGCGACTCCGGGCTTACCTGCATCAGGGCGATATCCGCGTTCCCCACGACCGCGGTAAGGATGTTGTTGAAATCATGGGCAATCCCACCGGCAAGAATCCCCAGACTCTCCAGTTTCTGGGCATGCTGCATCCTCTCTTCCAGCAAGCGCCGATCCTCCTCGGCCTTTTTCTTAAGCGTCACGTCGGAGAAGATGGTGGCAAACCCGTCATCTTCCCACTTTATGACCGAGATGGAGAAATACCGCTCCAACGGAGCGAAATACGTCTCGAAATTCAATTGTGCGCCTGTTGCGAGGGCATTGCTGTACTCGGTCAGATAAGGAGGCTCGCCGGTGCCATAAACATCCGTTGCCAGCCTTCCGACCACAGACTCTTTCGATAATCCCAGGATCGTTTCGTAGGACGGGTTCACCTCCACTATCCGGTAATTGATGATAGTCCCTTCTGCGTCCTTTACAACCCTGTGCAGCGCCACCCCTTCCAGCATATTCTTAAAGAGAGACCGGAACTTGCTTTCGCTGGCCGCCAGTTCCCTGAGAGCTCGCTTATGCTCGCTCACGTCCCTGACAACGGCGCAGTTGTATTCACTCCCCTGGAAATTCAGAAAATTGGCCACCACCTCCACGTCGATGAGCCTCCCGTCCTTGGCCCAATGAATGGTCTCAAGTCTGAGGCTCCCCTCCTCGGCAAGTTCCTGCCAATGAGCCGGCCATTTTTCAGCGGGAAACGTTGGATCGATATCCTTGACCGACATTTCCATAAACTCTGCCGCCGAATACCCAAGCATCAGGCAGGCGGCATTGTTTACCCTGCGGATCCGCCCCGTCTTGTCGACCCAGTAGATCGGATCGAGCATCCGGTCAATGGAGAAGTTCGACATCTGCAGCTGTTCATCTTTCTCGCGTAATTCGGCCTCTGCCTGTTTGCGCCCGGAGATGTCACGGATGAAGCTGTAAAACACCCCGCCCCGGTCCGAATTGTATGTGACACTGGCCTCAATATCCAGCAGCGATCCGTCGCATCTGCGATGACTCGTCTCGAAACAGTCATACCCCAGGGAAATTATTTTCCGGAGATGCCCGGAAACCTCCGCATCGGACTCGCTTGCCTCGACATCGGCAATTCTCATGGCCAGAAGCTCTTCGCGGCTGTAACCGGACAACGAGCAGTACGCGTTATTGACCTCGATAAACCGCCCTGACATATCGGTAACATAAAACCCGTCGCGGGTTGTGTCCAGGATCGTCTTCAGCTCGCGAACCACCCCGATCCGAACCGCCAGGCGCGAGATCAGCCCATACAGGAGAGTTGCCGTAACAATGACGAAGAGCCACCCCTTGATAGTGGCAATCAGGGTTATCAGCTCCTGGTCCTTTACCATAAGCGTGAGCAACCGGTCCGACAAAAGGATCCAAAGACCGGCGACAACCGCATATATGCATACGATCCTCAATGCCGGCCGGGATGGGATATATCTTTCTCCGGATTTAGCAGTCATTTGGTCTTAACCCTTTTCCGATCCAGGCACTCCGGTCAGAGTATTTCAGAAGAAATGAGCAAGCGATAAAAACAACTATTTCCTTGGATAATAGATAATTCAAATACCTTAATTGTCAACGGGAATAAAGCGGGCCGTGGTCGAAGAGGAGAGGATGAAAACGATCTCTCCGCATCGCAATCAAATGAACCAAAACCAATGGTAAATATATTTTTAACTTGATTAGACACAGCCTGTTGTGCTAATAGTTGCATACTGTATACAAATGCAACAAGGCAATTTCCCAAACAAAAGCAAATAGTTACTACATTTCCGGGCACTGCCGCACGGTTATTTGGAGGCGCACGTGGCACAGGTGGTCTTTTCCAGTTGGGGGAGAAACATAGTTGATAACCGCGCAGGGGGCGAGGCAAAAGAGGCGACATTCCGCTTACCTACGACCTTTGACGGAGAAAAGTCCCTTGGCGCCTTCATGGGCTGGGATGGAATAATCCTTTACGACCGCGGTGTGGACGTCCCGGCAATGGTCGCCGAGTACATGCGCAGGCTTCAGACCATGTATGTCTGCGGCAAATGCACCCCCGGCAAAAAAGGGACCAAGGTAATGATGGACGCACTTGCGGCCATTATTGACGGCAAAGGCAAGGAGTCTGACCTGGCAGTCATGGAAGATCTCGCCGAGCTGCTCAAGAACTGCAAATGCACCCTCTGCCCGACCTCGACGGTGCCGGTGTTCGACGCGGTCAAGCATTTCCGCGACGACTTCCTCGCCTATATCAACGGCACGAAGACCCCGCAGGCCAAGCACCGTCTCATCCATCGCTATACCGCCCCCTGCCAGGACAAGTGCCCGGCCCATATCGATATTCCGGCCTACATTGAAGCGATAAAAGAGTATCGCTACGATGAATCCCTGGAGATAATCCGCGACAACATGCCGCTCCCATCCGTCTGCGGCCGGGTCTGCCCGCATCCGTGCGAGACCGCCTGCCGCCGCAAGCAGGTGGATGAACCGATCAGCATTATGGTTCTGAAAAGAACCGCGTCCGATTACGAATGGCAGCATCAGGCCAAGCCCCCCATGGTCGCCAAGCCGAAAAAGTCCAAGACCGTCGGGATCATCGGCGCCGGACCTGCCGGCGTGGCAGCAGCCTATTATCTCGCCCTGGAAGGTTACACCAGCACCATTTACGAGGCGCTTCCCGAAGGGTTCGCGGGCGGCATGATCGCGGTCGGCATCCCACCTTACCGGATGCCGCGTCATCTGCTGCAGCGCGATATCGACATCATCTGCTCCATGGGTTCCGAGATCAAGTACGGGGTCAGGGTCGGCAAGGATATTTCACTCACCGAACTGAAGCAGAAGCACGATGCCGTGTTCATCGCTCCGGGGGCGCACCGTTCCAAGCCGATGGGGGTCGAAGGGGAAGACAAGGGTTACAAAGGGTTCCTCAGGGGCGGAATTGATTTCCTCCGCGAGGCCTACATGAAGCAGCCGACCGGAATGGGGAAAAAGGTCTGCGTGGTCGGCGGCGGTAACACTGCCATCGACTGCGTCAGGGTCGCGCTCCGTGAAGGGGCCGAAGAGTCCACCCTCCTCTACCGCCGCTCCCGAAAGGAGATGCCGGCCGATGTCTGGGAAGTTGACGGCGCCGATGAGGAAGGGGTACGGTTCGAGTTCCAGGTACTCCCCACCAAGATCATCGTCGATGCCAACGATCAGGTAACCGGCGTCGAATGCGTTCGTATGGCCATGGGCGAGCCGGATGCATCCGGCCGCCGTCGCCCGGAACCGGTCGCCGGCAGCGAATTCATCGTCGAATGCGACACCGTTATCCCGGCTATCGGCCAGGACCCGGATCTGTCGTTCATACCGCCCGATCTCGGGATCGACATCACCAAGTGGAACACGGTCGTCACCAAGAATGTCCCGCTGAAAGGGGCTGACGGCAAGGCCCTGCTTGATGGCATGGGTAACGCACTCTCCCGTCTCCTCATTACTGACATGGACGGCGTCTTTGCCGGCGGCGACGCCGAGATCGGCCCGCTGACCGTCGTGGCCTGCATCGGCAACGCCCATCGCGCCGCCAGGGTAATCCAGCGGTGGCTCGAAGAAGGCAAGGCATACCTTTCGGATGACGACCTGATGGAAGATATTCTGAACTACCTGCCGGTCTACGACAAGAACGAGCAGGTACCGTGGCTCGATTCCAGCAGCCGGGCCCACCAGGCCGAAGTCCACGGCAAGGAACGCGCCAGCAAGGATAACTACTGCGAAGTGGAACTCGGCTTCAAGGATACTCAGGCGGTCAAAGAAGCGGAAAGATGCCTGCGCTGCTATAGAATGGCAATGATCGCCGTCTAACAAATATTTTTCTCTTTCAGGGAGTTAATGCATATGGTCACATTGACAATCGACGGCAGGGACGTAACCGTAGCGAAAGGTTCCACCATCCTGGAGGCCGCTCGTCAGATCGGGATAACCATCCCAACCCTCTGCTGGCTGGAAAAAGTCTCTCCGACCGGTGCCTGCCGGATATGCGCTGTCGAGATTGAAGGGGTTGACCGCACCATGACCGCCTGCAACACCCCGGTCAAGGAGGGGATCAAGGTTACCACCCAGTCAGAGAAGCTGACTGAAATCCGCCGCAAGGTCATGGAGCTGATGCTGGTGAACCACCCGTTGGACTGCCCGGTCTGCGATGCAGCCGGTGAGTGCGACCTGCAGAACTGCACCTATGGACTGGAAGCGAACAGACCCGGGTATACCGCCAACCTGGAACGGCACCAGATCCGCTACGACTGGCCGCTGATCGAGAGCGATCCCAACCGCTGCATCCTGTGTGAAAAATGCGTCAAGGTCGATCACGAAATCGTCGGTTGCGATGCCATTCATGTCGTCAACCACGGCGACAACACGATCATCGACACGATCGACGCTAAACCGCTCAACTGCGAGTTCTGCGGCAACTGCGTCGGCGCCTGCCCAACCGGCACCCTCATCTCCAAACCGTTCAAGTTCCGTGGCCGGCCATGGACGTTCAGTGTCACAAAAAGCGTCTGCGGGTTCTGCTCCACCGGTTGCCAGATCGAATACCATTCGCGCAACAACCGCGTCGAACGGGTCACCAGCGACGATTCCACCTACAACAGCGGTAACCTCTGCATCAACGGCAGGTTCGGTTATGCCTATCTCAACTCTCCCGATCGCCTCACACTCCCGCTGGTAAATGGGGAGAAATCCGACTGGAACAAGGCTATGGCCTTTGCAGTCCAGAAGATCAACGCGATCGGCGGCGATGCCTTTGCCGGGATCGGTTCGCCGCGCGTCACCAACGAAGAGAGCTTCCTGTTCCAAAAGTTGCTCAGAAGAGGGATCGGGACGAACAACATCGATTCCGAAGCCCGCTTCGGCTTTGCCCAGACCAAGGAACTCCTCTGGAAGCGCCTGGGCGGCGCAGGCGCAGGCCCGACCATCGACAAAATCGACCATGCGGATGCCATCATCATCATCGGCAGCGACCTCAACGCCGAATCGACCGGCGTAGAGTACCGCGCCATCAAGGCCGCCACCAAGAACGACGCCAGGGTATTACTTGCGCATAGCCGCGACGTCAAGATGAAGAAGTTTGCCAACACCCACCTCAAGTACAAGCCGGGCGCTGAGACCGCTCTGATAGCCGGGCTTCTGAAAGCAGTCATCGATAACAACTGGGAAAACACCGAATTCGTCACTGCCAGGACGTCAGGGATCGACACCCTTAAGTCTTCCCTGGCTGGTCAGCAGTTGGCCGCGCTTGCCGCAACCGCCGGAGTCTCCGAGGCGGATCTCAAAGAAGCCGCCGCCTACCTGAAAGGGAAAAAGAATGTCATGATCCTTTTCGGCGCCGACGTAATCCGTAGCAGCTCTGCCACTGATGCGGTCAATGCCATTGTCGATCTGGCCCTGCTGCTCGGTGCTCCTGCAGCAGAAAACGGCGGCGTCATCGCGATCGAGCAGAAGAACAATATCCAGGGGATGCTGGACATGGGGGTTTCCCCCAACTTCCTCCCGGGATACAGGCAGAGCGACAAGCCGGGCAAAGACCTCTGGCAGATCATGGACGCCATTGAGCAGGGTTCAATCAAGGGGCTGTATATACTCGGCGCCGACCCGCTGGCATCATTCCCGGAGAGCGGCAGGATCAAGGCAGCACTCGCTAAACTCGAACTGCTGATTGTGCAGGATATCGCTTCCAGCGAACTGACCGAGATGGCGCACGTCGTTTTCCCAGGAGCAGCGGCTGCAGAAAAGAACGGGACATTCACGACTCCGGACAACCGCGTCCAGTGCCTGACCCGCGCCGTATCCCCTCCGGGCGAAGCGCGCGAGGATTGGGACATCATTGCGGAGCTCTACAACAGGCTCACTGCTGAACCGCACGCCAGAAAGATCTCTGAAGTAACTGCAGAGATCAAAACCGAAGTTGCGTTTTACACCGGAAGTTGCCAGGTTGTGGACGGCCGCTGTGCCGGTCTTGTCAAACAACTGGATGCCACACCGGCAACATTCAACTTTAACGGGATCGTCATCGGCGCAAGCAGCGCAGCTGACAGCCAGCTGCCTCTCCTCCTTTCCGTTGGCGCAATCGGCTTCCACAACGGCACGATGTCCACCCGTTCCGAGAACAACCTCTCGGTTTCATCCCAGGGGTATTTCGAGATCTCCGAAGAGGATGCGCAGAAACTTGGCGTCACCGATGGCGCCTCGGTCAAGGTCAGCTCCCCAACCGCTGCAGTAACCGGTCCGGCCAAGGTCAGCGGAAAACTCCAGCCAGGATTGCTGTTTGCACCTTTCCACTTCCGTGACCTGAACGCCGCTTCACTGCTCAAGCGTAACAACAATCTCGCTAGCGTGAAAATCGAAAAAGCCTGAAACGTTCATCAATCAACTGAGCCGCAATCAAAGCCCCGGACCTCCGGGGCTTTTTTTACGCTCTTGACCATCAGCCGTTCATACTGCATATTAGCCGAATGAAAACGTCACGGCTGCCAAAACTGCTTTACGCCGATTCCAGGGGAAACATCTACGACCATCCATATTTATGCATGGCAGGGATGAACGGGGACTCAGCGGTCCTCCCCGAAGATGTGGAATTGATTCCCCTGCCTGAAGACAGCAGGTTGTTTACCATCCCGAACACCCCGCCCATTGCCTGGGACAACAAACAGAAAAAATACGTTACAATGGAGACGGTCCGCGAAGGGAAGCGTGATATCCGCATCCAGGCGGTATCCGCCTTCATGGCGCCCGGCTTTGTCAGGACACTGCTGCCCGCGTGCGACTACAGTAAAAAGAAGGTCCATCTCCCGCTCTGGTCTTACACAGCGGTCGGATGGGACGAAGAGAACGAACGGTTCGTGGTTGCGGCAAGCCGCGTGGACACCAATGAAAACTGGCTGCCGCGCAATTACGACGACCGGCAACTCGACCCGCTGGTAAAAAAGCGGGTACGAGAGTTCCCGGGGAATCGACTGCTGACGCAGCTTGCCCGCTGCGCCGTGGATTATCACTGTTTTGCCGCCAAGAACCTGTTCTACAGAAGATGGGAGGCCCCGATACCCACCTCACCGGCCTGCAACTCCCGCTGCCTGGGGTGTATCAGCCTCCAGCCGTCCGACTGCTGCCCCTCCAACCACGAACGGATTCCGTTCGTCCCCACGCCTGAAGAGATCTGTGAACTGATGCTGCCGCACCTGAACGAGGCGGCTGAGCCGATCGTCTCCTACGGCCAGGGGTGCGAAGGCGATCCAATCATGCAGGCCGATACGATAGCAGAAGCTACCCGGCGGATGAAGAGCGCCACCAATCGCGGTACGATAAACTTCAACTCCAACGGTTCATTCCCGGACCGGATCAGGATGCTGTGCGATGCCGGAATGGATTCATTCCGGTTCTCCCTGAATTCGGTGCGCGAGGAGCTGTACAACGCCTATTACCGCCCGGCCGGCTACAGCTTCACTGCTGTGGAGGAATCGCTGCGGGTCGCCAAGGATGCCGGTCGCTTCACCATGATCAACTACCTGGTATCTCCGGGGGTCTCGGATCACCCGGCCGAAGTCGAGAAACTCCTGGCTTTCATCGGCCGGACCAAGGTTGATATGATCCAGATGCGCAACCTCTCCATTGACCCGGATTTCTACAACAAGCGGATGGGGGTAAAAGGGAAAGGGATCGGGATGTACCGGATGCTGGAGACCATCAAGAAGGAGCATCCGCGGGTCCAGTTCGGTTACTTCAACCGAACAAAAGAGAAATTTTATCCTGAAAACTACGAAAAGGGGTGGCCGATACGGTAACAGGACGGCAGGACGCAGAAGACAATTTCCCAGCCCCACGAAAAATCCCCCGAAGCAGTCATTCGGGGGATTTTCATTTCCGGGCCAAGAATAATCAGACGGTTAATTCAGCGTCAATAACTGTGGCAGACATAGCATTGATTGGTCCAGCTGTCATAAGGCACGCCCCATTTGATCTTTGTCTGGTCCTGATGGCAGGCAACATTCGAACAGGTCTTACTCGAGGCGTCGTACTGGGCAGTGTTTAGGCTCATGGTGACGGTACCTGACCAGTAGGTGTCGTAAACTACCGGGTTGTCGCGGTCGAAATCAACACTCCCGCTGCCATTGACATGCTTTGAGAAGTTGTTGATCGGGACATCGCCGGCATTCCACATATATTGACTGTTGCTGGTATAGAGGGTCCAGGCATTGGCAACCCGGAGAGTCTCATAATGACAGGTCCGGCACGGCATTGGGCCATACCCCATATTTGCGTTATGCCGCTCTTCCACCCCGTTCACATACGGAGCATTGTAGTCGCCACCGGCATTGATCCAGGAGTGACTGTCACCTGCCCCAAGATCGTTATCCGGATATCTTGTGCGCGGTGGATTGGCATGGCAGCCTGAGCAGGTGAGAGCCGATCCGTTCCAGGTAACAGACCGGTAATTTCTGGTCACGACCAGATTCGGCGGCAGATAGGTCGAATAATTGGTGAAGTTTGCCACTCCCCCCGGAGTGGTCCATTCGTTATAACTGTGGCAATAGACGCTGCTGCAGGTGCCGTTAGTATAACGGAATCCCTTGCTGTCGGTGTGAATGGAGGTGCCGTTCAGATACGCGGCTGATGCCGGATTCCTGGCCTTGAGCGAATCTGGCGGAGCAAGCGGGTTGTGCAGCTCCACATCTACGGAACCGTTACCATGTTTGGCGCGGTCAAGCGGGTGACAGTTGCCGCAGTTGATTATGTAGCCGGCAGCATTGGCCGAGAAGTCCTGGGCGATCCGCACATCGCCATAGGCCGCCTGCTCCAGGGAACCGGAAAAATGTTTCAGGTGGGCTGGCGTAGCCGGAGGGACTTCATGGCAACCACCGCACTGCACGGTTGCCCCCCAGGTGGCGCCGGCGCCGCCATGGCAGCTGATGCTGCCGCACATCCCACCGGTTGCCGCATAGGTGTAACTGAAAGATACCCCTGGCCCTGGGACCAGGTCATAGGCCTTGTTGACATGCGTTGCCGTATTTGTGATCGTGACACCGTCAGATGATGTGCTGTTGTGGCAGAGATTGCAGACGGAATGATGCGCGTGGCTGTTGGCCTTGGGCGTTCCGTTCGGATAGTTGGGCGGATAGGCATGGCAGGCCGAACAGCCGATCGTACCGCTCCCCCAGTTGGTAGTGGCGCTTGCCGTGACGGCACCGCTGGCAACTGATGTGCCATTGCTGTGGCAGTAGGTATTGGTGCAGTTGGCGTAGCCGTTGCCCGGTTCCGGTCCTCCCTGATAGGCGCTCATGTTGCCGAAGACCGGGTCCAGTCGGACATCGATCTTGCCGTTGGCGTGCTTTGCTCCGGTGCCCCAGTGGCAGACAGTGTTGCCGTATGGGTTGCCGAAACAGGTCGGGACAAAAGGTTGGTCCGTGTATTTGTGGCAGATCATGCACCTAACGGTGTTACTGGTAGCAGTAAAGCCATAGGTTAGATGTTTCGCATGGCTGCCTGTGGCAATCTTGGCTCCGCCGTGGCCATGGCCGCCATCACCGGCATGGCAGTCACCGCACTGTATGGAATCGGCATCACCCCATTCCGGCGTATTGTAGGCAGTCGGCCCGCCAATCCCGCCATCGGGCTGGACATTGGAGTGGCAGTAAACGTTCTGGCAACTGCCGACCGTTGCTCCAGGGCTATGGCCGTCAGCACTGTATGTTCCGCCGAAGGCGGGTGCCAGATTAACGTCAACCTGCCGGTTGAGATGGTTGGCACGATTGGCGATCCCCGTGCTGCCTGATGCTGTGTAGTTGTGGCAAACAGAGCATTGATAGACATACTGGCCGTAAAAGTCTTTCCCGACATGAATGGTATGCGAGCCGCTGGTGATTTCGGCACCGGTGCCATGGCCATTGCCGTGACAGCCGGAGCAGTCGCCGGGAAGCGGAGTTCCCCATACCGGAACGACATTAGGCTGGTAATTGCCTGAACTGTCTCCTTTGCTGTGGCAATAAATATTGCTGCAACTGCCGAACTGGTTGCTGCCGCTCTTGGGCAGATAATCGCCCAGATTGCCGGAATAGAGGCTGCGAACCGAGGTAAGCGGGTTCTGGATGGCCAGAACCAGATCCCTGCCAACACTGGTTGCATGGCGGAAAGGGGAAACCTCGTTGCGGTGATCGGTATGACACTTCCCGCAACCGCCGGTCCCGGGATAATAGAGATCGTGGCTGGTATGGCTCCCGGCTGCGCCGCTATCTCCACCGCTCGGTGGTGCTCCGTGGCACTCAGCGCACCCTTCGGGCTGGACCAGGGGAGCAGAGCCCCAGGCTTTGGTCTCCCGCTCGAAATGGCAGTTCACATTACTGCAGCTGCCCAGCCTGGGAACGGCTCGTTGGGGGAAGGCACTGCTGCCGTTTCTATAGACTGCGGTCACAGGCGAGTTATTGATGTTCGGCTTGATCTCTATCAGTCTATTGGCATGACCTGGGCCGTATTCGGCCGTGTCCGGATGACAACGGGAACATGCCCCGGGAATGACGACCGGATCCATATGGGTTCGGTGATTTCCCTGAAAGCCACCGGTGCTGATATTCCGGTAAGCAGCATCAACCGGCCGGTAATCCGGCGGGGCCTTCCCGCCATGGCACTCGTAACACTCGATTGCCACCGCCGGGAGAGCCGGCCATAGAAATAAGACCGTAATCAGGCAGGCAAATAACTGAACCGGCTGTAATCGTAACATGCGTATCACCCTGAGATGCCCCATAAAAGCGCTCTTTCACGAATCTGCAGTAAACAAAATTTAACCCGTTGTAATTAAAGCAATTTTCGTGCCCCTAAGCATTCGGCACCATAAAAAAACCCCCTGTAATCAGGGGGTTTAATCTCCTCATGCACCCAAGTCCAGCCAGCCGGTCACAGCCGAAACTGCCCGACGATCCGCTGCAGCTCCTCGGCGGTCCTGGCCAGCTGGTTGGCGGCAGTGGCCGACTCCTGGGCTCCCTTGGCCGTATCCTGAACCACCTCGGTGATCTGGTGGATGTTGTTGCTGATCTCGCCGGTGGTGGCGGTCTGCTCTTCCGCGGCCGTGGCCACCTGGTTTACCTGCATGGTGACGGCGTTGATCTGCTCCAGGATCTCCTGCAGGGCCTGGCCGCTCCTGGCCGCCTCGCTGGTCCCCTGCTCGACCTCCTGCACCCCGGCCTCCATGGCTGCCACCGCTCCTTTGGTCTCGTTCTGGATCGCCTTGATCATCTCGCTGATCTCGCGGGTCGCCTTGGTGGTCCGCTCGGCCAGGGCCCTGACCTCGTCGGCGACCACGGCAAAGCCTCGCCCCTGCTCGCCGGCCCGAGCCGCCTCGATGGCCGCGTTCAGGGCCAGCAGGTTGGTCTGGTCGGCGATGTCCTGGATGGTGGCGACAATGGCGCCGATCTGGTCGCTTCTCGCCCCCAGGCTCTCGACGGTCTTGGCGGTCTCCTGGACCCGGCTGGCGATCCGGTTCATTACCTGGACGGTATTGTTGACCACTTCCGAGCCGCTGCTTGCGGCCCGGCTGGCCTGGTTGCTCCCCTCGGCCGCCATCTGGCAGTTCTGGGCGATGTCGCCTGAGGTGGCCGACATCTCTTCACCGGCAGTGGCCACGGTGACGGTCTGGGCCGCCACCTCTTCCGCGCCGGTGGCGATCTGCTCCGCGCTAGCCATTAGCTGCGTAGCTGCGGAGGCTACCTGGTTCGAGTTAGCTGCCACGCTGGAGATGATACCGTGGAGCTTATCCATGAACGAATTGAAGGCGGTGCAGATATCGCCGAGTTCGTCCTGCGAGCGGTACTCAAGCCGCTTGGTAAGGTCGCCGTCTCCCTGGGAAATGTCCAGAACCATGTCATGCACGGCAGTTAACGGTTTCTTTATGGAGCGGATGATAATGAGCGCCATGACGATGGCCAGGACAAAGGCAACCAGCACCATGCCCAGCATGAGTACCTGGATTCTGTTGCTTCCGGCTCCGGCCTCCTTGATCATCGCCGCCATCCGTGTGTCCTGCCCCTTGGCGAAATCGATTATCATCTCCTGGGCCTTGTCTGCTGCCTCCTTGTACGGCCCCATCGCCTTGTTGCCATCTTGGGGAGTCGTGATCGTCCCTCCCTTGACCTGCTCATACACCTTGTCAAAGCCGGCATTATACTCTTCGGTCAGTTTCCTGATGGCGGCGATGGTCTCCTTGTCCTTGGAGTTGTCAACCAGCTTGGCCATGGCGTCCATCCGCTCACTAAAACGGACCTTGTTATCATCGTACTTCTTTTTGTATTCTTCTACTTTTGCCGTGTCGCCGACGTTCAGGAACAGGTCTTTTTCGTAGCGCCGGAAGATGTTCATGTTGGCGCGGGTGCGCTGGGCATACTCAACCAGCTTGGCGTCAGTCCCGGCAATGTCGTTTATGTAAAATTCTGACTTCTGCAGCCCCCAATACCCGGTGCCGCCGACCACTGCCAGAAAGAGCAGAAGAACACTGAAGCTGAGGATTAAACGGGTCGAGATCTTCAAATTACTCATCATGGTTCGGCCTCCGGCTGTAAGGATTTGCATCCAAATTCCTACATAAGGTTACATTCTGATGGACCTATGTCAAATCAGGTAATTCCCGTACACGATCAATCTGCTGATGAAACGAAAAAGAGCCCCAGGCTCAGGCCAGGGGCTCTTCTTGCTACGCCAATATAGAAAACTTTTACTGGATGGTTATGTTCGCCTTCTCGATGATGACGTTGTACTTGTAGCCGCCACCGAAGTCCTTGTTGGTTTCCAGTTTCCCTTTGACCGTAACCAGGTCGCCCACGATCGGTATGGCATCGGAAGTGACGACAAGGTCATTGTCGGCGGTCATATGGCTTCCGGTGCCGTCCTGCAGGTGGATCCAGTTCTTGTTCATGATGCCCGACGACACCTTCACCACCTTGGCGTTGATCACCACCTGCTTGTTCTTCAGCTTGTCCTTTTTCTTGAAGACCTCGGTAATTGTGTAGGCGTTCTTTCCGGTGGCCTTCTTCACCTTCACCTTCTCGTCTGTGACCGCCACCGCGGCTCCCATGCTCCCCGGCGAACGAGATTCCTTTTTCGCGTCCTTCCCCTTGCCTTCCTTACCCTTGGCCAGGCCGTTGGAGAATATCACCTTGTCAAAGGTCCGCTTCAAAGTGGAGCTCTGGAAATTGACCATCTCCATCCCCCCCTCGAAAGTGAGCTGTTCACCCACATTCACCTTCAGTTCCGGGGCCGCGACCCAGATCTTCTTGCCATCCTTCTGCTTCATCAGCACGTAACTGTAGCCGCCGCTGTTGATGGTCTGCACCACCCTGCCGGTAATATCCGGGCTGGGCTTAACCGGCTGCGGTGCGCTTTGTTGCTGTGGCGCAGAAGCCGACGGGTTGGCGGGGTTCCACTGGGGCTCAGCCATGTTGCCGAAACCGAAGGATGCAGCCGGCGCTAGGATCAGAGCAAGTACAACTGCCGAAAGAACGCGGTTCATATGAATCTCCTTGACGCATGGATAGAATCGGATAACGTTCCAGTTATAAAGCAGTGGCGAGAAGTTGTCAAACAAAGGAGCTCAATGAATGGCAGATAGAATCAGGATCGGCGTCAGCGCCTGTCTTCTGGGCGAACGGACGCGGTACGACGGCGGACACAAGCACGACCGGTACATCACCGGGACTATCGGCGAACTGTTCGACCTGGTAGCGGTCTGTCCGGAAGTGGAATGCGGCCTGCCGGTCCCCCGTGAGCCGATGCGCCTGGAAGGTGATCCGGCCGCTCCGCGGCTGGTGGTCATAAGCTCCGGAGAGGAGTTGACGCTAAAGATGGCCGAATACTGCACGAGAAAGGTCGGGGAACTCCGCACCTGCAATATCTGCGGCTTTATCCTGAAGGCGCGCTCCCCCAGCTGCGGTGTCTTCGGGGTACCGGTCACTGCTTCAGGGGAACCGGCAATGTCTGGAAGAGGGCTTTTTGCCGCCGCTGTGACCAAGGCGCTCCCCCTGCTGCCGCTGGAAGAAGAGGAACGGATGGCTGACCCGGAACTGCGGCGGAATTTCCTTGAGCGCGTCATTGCCTATCACAGCGGCAGGAACTCCACCTGATGCCCTGATTGGTGGCGGTCAGGGCACTCCGGCAGCAGTCGCGGCACCGGACCGGGCAGCGCCCTGCTTGAGAGAAACCGGCCCGATGATGGAACAAGGCTCGATCCTGGAATAGAACCCACGCACATCTCTCGTGAACCAGACGAAGAATACGAACTCCTCCCCTGGCGCGCGATAACGGTAGCGATTCGTCCGGAGCGGGATTTCCCCTGAAAACAGCAGTTCGCCACCAAGGGCGGTTATCTCTGAGAAAGTGAGCTCTTTACCGCTAGTTACTGGACGGGAGTTGAACTTGAAAACCGCATCAGCCGACCGTCGCGACTGTCTGAAGGAGTTGACCGCAAAATCGGCACTTAGACCCTGAACCCGGGCGATGACAGCGGCTGGGGCGAAAAGAGGCAGGGCCGCAGCATCCTGAAGCGCATTTGCGGCATAATAGTCGATCAGGCCATACCCGTATCGCGCCGGGTCATAACCGGTGGCGTAATTGGCTGCAGTTGAACGGAGGGCAGCCTTCACATCAAACCAGTTCCAGTCGGGATGACGGTATTTGATGGCTGCCATAAGCCCGGCAAGTTGCGCCGTGACCCCTGAAGGATAGGTGCTCTTCCCCTTGCCGTTCATGTAGGTAGTCGGCAAACCGAATTCGATCCCCCCGCCGGTCTTTCCGCCAACCTTGTTCACCGTGGCAAACGTTGCCGGAGGAGGGGCATTCGGGGACTGCGGCTGTTTCGGCTCATAGGCATATACGTGACAGAGCGAATTCGCGACCATATTCTGATAAAGAGCGGAATCAAACCGGCTGTCCCAGCCGGCGAAGCTGGATGACATCAGTGATGCGCCGTTGCTGAGCGCATCACTGATGAACTTATCCGGTGGCAGGAACGGACGGCCATCTTCCAGCGAGGAGGGTGTTACCACAACCTCGTCCTTCAGGCTCAGTCCCGCGTCTTCCACCGCGCCCCTGGCATTCGACAGCCCATGGGAGGTGTTTATCCTGAGTTTCACCACCCTCCCCGCAAGCGCCTGATCAATGGCGCTGCAGGCGCAGATGACCGCAACGGTTAGCGCAATCATCCGGATGAAGCCAAAACGGTTCATTTTTTCATCTTTGACTTGAGCAGTTCGCCCAGAGAGCCGAGAGACTTGGTCGAACCCTCCGCAGCCTGCTGCCGGAATGCCGCCAGCTCGCTCTCCTCTTCTTCGACCGCGCGACTGGCAGCGCCGAGCGAAAGGGAGATCTTACGGGCAGCCGTATCGAGGCTCTCCACCTTGACTTCGATCCGCTCCCCTTCCTTCAGCACCTCGCGCGGATGGTTGATCCGCTTGCCGCCCCCCAGCCTGGATATCGGAATCAGGCCGTCAATTCCATCGGCCAGGGTCACGAATGCCCCGAAATTCGCCAGTCTGGAGACCGTGCCGCTGACATATGACCCTTCAGGAAAATTCCCTGCCAGGCTCTCCCAAGGATCGGCAAGGGTATCACGCAGACTGAGCGAGATCTTCCCCCCTTCGCGGTCGACCCTCTTGACCAGCACCTTGACCTGCTGGCCCACTGAAAGCACTTCGGAGGCGTCTTTCACCCGCTTCCAGCCGAGCTCGGACATCGGGATCAACCCTTCGATCCCGCCGATATCGACAAACGCCCCGAACTCCCTGAGCGATGCAACTGTGCCGGACACTATCTCACCTTCCGTGACCGTTTCCCAGGCAGCCGCACGCTTTGCCTGGCGCTCCTCGTCCAGCAGGACGCGTCGGGAGACGACAATGCTCCGCCCATTCTCGCGGTATTCCGTGATCCGGAACTGGAAATGCTTGCCGATAAACTGTTCAGCACCTTCATCGCGTCTCAGCCCGGTCTGGGAAAAGGGACAGAAAGCCCGGCTTCCGCCAACCTTCACCTCGTAGCCACCCTTGACCTCTTTTTCAACCAATCCTTGGACCGGGATCCCCCCATTGAAGGCATCCTCAAGCTGACTGCTCCCGCCGGCGGAACCGTCCATGCGCGTAGTGAAGCGCATCTCGCCATGGCGGCTGGCCACAAACCAGGCGGAAACCTTGGCTCCTTCCGTAACGGTCAGCGTTCCGTCTTCGTTCAGGAACTCTTTCCTGTCCAGCACCCCTTCACCCTTGGCGCCGGTATCGATAAACACCCATTCAGCAGTAATCTTGATGACTTTCGCTTCGATCTTCTGCCCTGGTGTGAACCGGGCAAAAGAACTGTCGCTGGCTGCCAGCAGCGTAGCAAAATCCTCTTCCCCTTCTACCGGCATCTCTTTTTCATCATTCACCATTGCACATCCCCCGGAAATCGTGATTTTGATACTAGGTCGGCATTATGCCGATATCCGAAAAATAGCATCAGGGAGTAGAAATAGTCGGTCGATGCTATATAATTGATCTTCATAATAAACGGAAAGGTTCCCGGAATGAACATATTTTTCAAATTACTTAAAATTTCACTATGTTCCGCATTCATGATGATCTGCAACCAATTTCCCGCGGCTGCGGCATCAGCAAATGAGAAACCGTGTTACGCCTGCCACCCCAGCAAGTTGACAAAGAAAGTGCCGCATCCGCCGGTAGCGGAAAAGGACTGCAAGGCCTGTCACAAGTCTGAAGGCGGCAATCACCAGCTTCAGAAGGGACTTTACGGGGTAAAGAAGCAAGGAGCCTCCATCTGCTATGATTGTCACGATGCCGAAATGGCAAAGGGGAAGTCGGTGCATGCGCCGGTCAGCGATAACGACTGCGTCAGCTGCCACGACCCCCATGGCGGATCGCGGGCAAGGTTTCTGAAAGGGAATTACCCGGCAGCTTCTGAAGCAGCTTTCAGTGAAGACGGATACTCGCTCTGCCTTTCCTGCCACGAACCGAAGGCCTTTACCGATGACGAGACCGGTTCGGCAACCGGGTTTCGCGACGGCAAGACCAACCTGCACGCGCTTCACGTCAAGGGGGCGGCGCTTACCTGCAAGGCCTGCCACAATGTCCACGCCGCACCGCAGCAGAAGCTGCTCAGCAATGCGAGCAAGAACAAGAACGGCGTAGAGATCTTGCTGAACATGACATTTTCCGCCTCCGGAGGGAGCTGCAAGATGACCTGCCACTCACCCGCAACCTACAACAGGTGACATCCCGGGGCTCCGCGACTTATCCGGAGCCCCTTACCTCACAGCGACTAATTAATGACCCCAATTCATACTATAGATCATTTTTCCGAGCAGGCCGCAGCATACCATGAGTTCAGGCCTGTCTACCCCCCGGCGCTGATCGGCTTCCTCGCCTCGCGCTCCCCGGGACGTTCGCTTGCCTGGGACTGCGGCTGCGGCAGCGGCCAATTCTCGGCAGGGCTGGCGGGATGGTTCGACCGGGTGGTGGCGACTGACCTCAGTTTCCAGCAGCTTTGGCAGGCGCCCAACAACCCGAAGATTTCCTATGTGGCAGCACTGTCAGAACAGGCACCGTTGGCCGATGGCTGCATTGACCTGGTCGTTGCGGCCCAGGCCCTGCACTGGTTCAGGCTGGACGAGTTCTATGCCGAGGTCCGCCGGGTTTCCAAACCTGGGGGGATGGTGGCGGCGGTAAGTTACGGGCTGCTTGAGGTGTCTCCGGGGGTAGACCGACAGATCAGAAGGCTGCACAGTGAAATAGTCGGTCCGTTCTGGCCTCCGGAGCGAAAGTACGTCGACAGCGGCTATGCGGATCTCGATTTCCCTTTCGAGGAATTGCAGCCGCCCAGTCTGACGATGAAAGAGCACTGGACCCTCAAGAGGCTGGTCGGATACCTCGGGACATGGTCAGCAGTGCGGCGGTACATTGCCGCCAACGGCGCCGATCCGCTTGAACTGATCGCCGGGGAGCTCGAAACGGCCTGGGGCGACCCCCATGTCCGTCGCACCGTCAAATGGCCATTGGCGATCAAGGCGGGAAGGGTTGGATAAGGGCGGATTATAATTAATCTCGCCCTTATCGAGGCATAGCCGTCAGGACTCGTAATCCGCCGACGCAACCGCCGAACTGATCGACCTCATGTACGGCGCCACATCCTCACCATGATACGGGTAAACCTGGTACGCCTGCATATCTGCCAAGGAATCGAATTTCGTGTACAGAGCCACGTCGTAGGAACGCTCCGTCCGCACTAAATCCACCCCGACCTCAAGATGCCTGAGCATCGGTATCTTGCCGGCCATGCTCTCCAGCTTCTCCCGTGCAGCCGCAATATTCGAGGCAGTCGGCTCCTTCAGTTTGAACAACACAATATGGGTTATCATCAGTTCACAACTCCTTAATCGGCTATTTTGAGAACAATCTTGCCGAAATGCTTGTCTTCTTCCATCATCCGGTGCGCCTCCACCACCTGGTCGAGCGGGAATACCCTCTCGATGATCGGAACAATGGTCCGGTCGGCGAATTTGGGGAGCGCAGTCCTGGTGAATTCGGCCACGATATCCCCCTTGTCCTTGACCGGCCGGGACCGGAGCACGCTGCCGATGATCTGCTGGCGCTTGACCATCATCAGCGCCAGGTTCAGCTCGGCCTTGATGCCGCTGATCACGCCGATGATCACCAGCCGCCCCGCATAGCCGAGCGAATTCATGTTCGGTGCCAGGTACTTGGCGCCGACATGGTCGAGGATGACGTCCACCCCCTTCTTGCTGGTGAACTCTTTGACCGCGTCGGTAAAGTCCGGGGTGGTGGTGAAATCGATAACGAGGTCGGCGCCGATCTCCTTGACCCGCGCCATCTTTGCCGGGCTTGCGGTGACGATGATCCGGGTCTCGGGCACGAGCGCCTTGCAGAGCTGGACCCCGGCAGTGTTCACCCCGCCGCCGCCGCCATGGATGATGACGGTGTTCCGGTCTTTGAGCCCGCCGACCATGAACAGGTTGAGAAAAGCCGTGATGTACGATTCGCAGACGCAGGCAGCTTCCTCGAAGCTCATCGATTCGGGTATCCGCATCAGGTGGCTTGCATAGGCAACGGCATACTCGGCATAGGCGCCGCCGCCGACCAGGGTCATGACCCGCTCACCCTTCTGCCAGCCGGTCACTCCGGAGCCAAGTTCCTCGATCGTTCCGCTGACCTCAAGCCCGAGGATCTCGGAATCGCCCGGAGGAGGGGGATAGTTGCCGACCCGCTGCACCAGGTCCGGTCTGTTGATCGATGTGGCATGAACCTTTACCAGCACCTGTCCCTCGCCCGGAACCGGCCTCTCGACCTCGCCGATCTTCATCACCTCAACTCCGCCGAAACCGTCCATCAGCACTGCTTTCATACTTAACCTCCTCAACGATTTAAAATTTACTATCTGAGCGTTAATAGATAGCAATTACCCATGATCCAATCGGCACCTTCAGTCCGAAGTTGCACCTCTTTTTCACCCATAACCTTAAACCCATAATGATCAGCTACGGAATGGATATAGGCAGGGCTATGAGCGTATCTGCCGGATGCTTTCAGGACAAAACCCTCACCATCACAACTTTCAGTGGTAAATACAAGCATTGCGTTTCTGTCTGCCCGTGCTTTTACCTCCTGGAATAAAGGCGCAAGGTCGCCAATATAGATAAAAACGTCAGCCGCAATGAACAGATCAAACTTTTCCTCGCAAGTTATAAGCACTTCGAGGATATTCCCCCGCAACAACCGGTCGTAGCAATTTTTTCCAGCCGCAGCTTCCAGCATTTTTTCCGAGATATCTATGCCGCTGAGGGTTCTCGCATGATCCCTGAAAGCGACACCGCTCAACCCCGTTCCGCAGCCGAGATCGATCGCATTATTGAACTTTATTTCATTGCCGCAGTGTTCCTTGGTTAGATCGACAAGTTGCGACGGCCCCCGGTAACCGAGTTTATCGACTAACAGCCCGTCAAAAGTCGGGGCAAAACGGTCAAACTCCTCCTGGTAATACTTTTTCTTAAGCTCCGGATCCGGTTCTTCCCCCTGTGCCACCGCCAAAAAAAATCTGGCTGTGGCATCATCAGGACATTTGGTCACCGCAATTTTAAGACATTCTGCAGCTTCCGGACTTCTCTCGTACCGCAGGTAGGCCAAACCGAGATCCCTATCAATCTCCGGCAGTTCCGAGTTAAGACGTTTTGCAGTTTCAAAGTGATCCAATGCCTCAGGTTTCCTTGCCTTGAAATAACGCCGCCCAACGGCTTGGTGGACCTCCGGAATGCTCGGGTCGAGGGAAAGCGCCTTAAAATAACAGTCATTGGTCTGTTGTTCGTTATCTCCGCGGAGTTCGAGGGCAGAACCGAGGCCAAAGTAGGCCTGGGGAAGATCTGGTTTTAACTGTATTGCGCGGGTAAAGCATTCGACTGCTTTGTCATATTTCCCCTGAGCCTTGTACAGATTACCGAGATTAACTTTCACCAGTGCTGATGCCGGGTTAATTGCCTCGGCACGGCTAAGGAATCGTTCCGCTTCCGAAAGGTTATCGGACTGGGCGTACAGTGTCCCGAGCAGATAGTTGGCATCAAGATGATTGGGATTATGCTTAAGGAACTTTCGGTAAAGATCAGCGGCTTCTCTAAACTGCATCTGACGGTGCTTGTCAAATGCCTTCTGAAAGAGCTTGTCTGCGGACATAATCTATTCTCCAGTAGTAGACTACCTCTTTCCCAACAGCTTTCTGCCGACCCAATCGCTGGCAAACTGGTATGCGATCCTCCCGCTTGCGTCCCCCTTCTTGTGCGACCACTCTATGGCAGCCAGACGCGGTTCGTCGCTCCAGGGGAGTTCCACCCGATGCCTGGCGCACAGTTTTTCCACCCATTGCCGCACCACCTCAAGATACTGGGCCTGGCTGAACGGATGAAACCCGACCCAGAGTCCGAAACGGCCGGAAAGCGATATCTTCTCCTCGACCGCCTCGCCGTGATGAACTTCATTGTTCACCATCATGGAACCACGATTGTCGCTCTCGTATTCCGGCAGCAGGTGCCGGCGGTTGGAGGTGACATAGATGAGGACATTGGGTGGAGGAGCGTAGACCGAACCGTCCAGGGCGCTTTTGAGCATCTTGTAGCTGGATTCGCCGGTCTCGAACGAGAGGTCGTCTGAAAAGATGATGAATTTGTACGGCTGGTCCTTGATCGCGGCGACAATATCCGGCAGGTGGACCAGATCGTCCTTGTCAACCTGCACTACCCTTAGCCCTTCAACGGCGTAACGGTTCAGGATCGCCCTGACCAGCGATGATTTACCGGTGCCCCTGGTGCCCCAGAGCAGGGTATTGTTGGCCGGATACCCGGCCAGGAACTGCCTGGTATTCTCTTCCACCGCCCGCTTCTGGCTGTCGATCCCGAGAAGATCATCCAGCGTTATCCCTTCGATCTCCTCCAGCGGCTCCAGGAACCCGGCAAACGAGTGCCGGTGCCAGTTGGCGGCATAGGTGGCCTTCCAGTCTATTTTATCGACCGGGTTCGGCAAAAGCTGTTCCAGTGACGTGAGAACCCTTTTGAGCTGCGCGGCCAGTTCGCGATCAAGTTCCATTGTTGCCTCGTGATCGGGTTTATCTAGTTTCCGTCCGGAAAGGGTTCATTTTCGCCCTGGCGGTGTCAATCTGCAGGATCGCTTGTGCGACGTACAGTAGTACGCCTCCGCGCAATCCCTTGATTTCCTTGCCTGGACGAAAAATCCCTCCTTTCCGATCCGTAAACCAATAGTTTCTCATCCGGAGTTTCCGGATGGAAACTATCTATGAATCTGCGGAGATTTTATATCAGGAAGGAGTTTGAGCGGCAAGTAAAAAGCCGTTATGTCCCGGGAAATAACTTTCCGGGTCAGAACGGCAAAGATGGGGGAGTATCAGCGAATTACCAGGGAGTCGATCGCCACGCTGCCGAGGCTTACGGTCAAACTGCCGGTAATCGCCGTGAGGTTCCCCTCCAGCCGGGAGGAGAAGGTGTCGTCGTATCCGCCCTGCAAGGTAACGGCGAGCTCTTTCCCGGCAAGGGTGTTTTCCGTAATAACAACCCCTTTGACCATAATTATCCCGCTTCCCGGCGCCTGGATCGCAGCGTAGGCGCTCGAGATATCCGGATAGCAGCTGCTGCCGACCATGGCGTTGCACGGCAAGGGCGGGACATCGATTGTCCAGCTGTAACTGGCGGGAGTAAGATCGAGATTGGTTGCTGCGTCTTTGGCCCTGACCTGCAGGACATGGGGACCGTTGGCCAGGCCGCTGAAGCTGTACGGATTGCTGCAGGCAACAAAAGATGAGCTGTCGACGCTGCATTCGTAACTGACCCCGGACTCGGTGGCGGAGAAGGCGAAGCTTCCGGAATTGACCGCGCTGACCTGAGGCGGTCCGGAGACAATACTGGTGTCGGGCCAAACCGTGTCAATGACCCAGTTTACGGTGGCCGGGCTCTGGTCAACATTACCGGCCGGGTCCTTTGCCCTGACCAGAAACTGATGGGCGCCGTTGCTCAACCCGCTGAAATAATAAGGGGAGGTGCAGGTTGCAAACTCGGCATTATTCAGTGAGCATTCATAGGTGGAACCGGTCTCGCTGGAGGAAAACCCGATTCCTCCCGACACCTTGTTGGAGGGGTTGGAAGGCTGAGTGACTATGGTGGTATTCGGCGCAGTGGTGTCGATTACCCATGAACAGCCGAGCAGGCTGTTATCGACATTCCCGGCCGGATCGATTGCACGTACCATGAATACGTGCGATCCATCCGCAAGACCGCTGAAGCTGTACGGTGACGAGCATGCTGAGTACTGGGCCGAGTCCAGTTTGCACTGATAGGTCGAACCCGCTTCGTTCGCAGTAAAGCTGACGCTGCCCGAACTCAGTTTTGTCACACCGCTGGGTTTGGCGGTAATGTAGGTAACCGGCGCTACAATGTCGATGGTCCAGGAATAGGCTGCGGGTGTCGGGTCCGTATTTCCGGCTAGGTCCCTTGACCGCACGCTGAAACTATGATTGCCGCCCGCCAGACTGCTGTAGGAGTGTGGGGTGCTGCAACCGCTCCAGTTGCCGCTGTCCAGTTTGCACTCGAATGTTGCGCCGGTCTCGGTGGAGGCAAAGGCAAAAGTGCCGCCGGTCGCATTGGACTGGGCTGCCGGAGTGCTGCTGAAGGAGGTCTCAGGAGGGGTGGTATCCACGGTCCAGCTCCAGACCGGAGGGTTAGCGGTTCTGATTCCGGCCGCGTTTACTCCCCTGACCGAAAAAGTGTGCACTCCTTCCGCAAGAGCGCTGTAGCTCTTGGGAGTGGCGCAGACTGCCCATTCGGCATTATCGAGACGGCACTCAAAGGTTGCTGACTGATCGTTGGAATAAAACGCGAATTCGGCGGAGGCCAGATTAACCGGGTTGTTTGGGGTAGCGGATATCGTTGCCGTTGGCGCCACCACAAAGTCCGCTGTTACGAATCTCGCGGAGTTCACCGTGACCTGGCAGGTTTCTCCGGAAAGAGAATCGCAGCCGGTCCATGAACTGAAAGCAGAGTTTTGATCCGGGACAGGAGTAACCGAGACCATCGTCCCCTCGACAAAGGACTGGCTGCAGTTTGTCGAGCAACCGATACCGGGCGGCGCCGGCAGGACGGTTACCGCTCCCCCGCCTGTCCCGCCAAACTGGATTGTAAGCGGGAAGTAGTGCAGGACCGCGTAAGCCTGGCTCTGCACAGCACTGATATTGCCGGCCAGGTCTATCGCGAGGAACGAAATGGTTCCGCTGATGCTGAGATTAAGCGCACTGCTGTAGGTCTCAGTGCTGCCGGAGACCGGGAAGGTCGGGGTGGTGCCGTCCAGGGTATAATAGATTGCGCCGCACCCGGTTCCGGCATCGCTGCAGTTTAGCGCAACCGAAACGCTCTCCTGGAACGAGCCGCCACCAGGGGTCGCAGTAGTAACTGGCGCGACATTGTCCAGGCTTATCAAGGAGTTGTGCGGGAGCATGCTGCCGTTGCCGTCCCCGACCTGTCCGTAGAGATTGTCACCCCACCCCCAGACCGTACCGTTCCCCAATACGGCGGCAGTATTGAAATACCCGGCCGATATTGTTGCCACGCCGCCAGGAGAGCTCAACTGCAACGGCAGCAAACTGCCGTTCGTAGTGCCGTTCCCGAGCTGGCCTTCCGCATTTTCACCCCACAGCCATAACGTCCCGTCCGCGCTCAAGGCGACGGTATGATATCCCCCGCCGCTAACTGCCGACAGACTGGGGACCCCACTAACGACCACAGGGGAATACCGTGCCGTCTGCGTCCCATCGCCAAGCTGGCCGTAGGTATTGTCTCCCCAGGCATTGAGGACTCCCCCGCCCTGTATTGCCAACGTGTGGTAACACCCCGCGGCGATCGCGATTACTCCCGCAAGGCCGTAAACCTGGACCGGCGCATATCTGGAAATATTGGTCCCGTCTCCGAGCTGGCCGGAGCTGTTGTATCCCCACGTCCAGACCGTGCCGTCGCTCTTGAGCGCAACCGTGTGGGAACTGCCGGCAGCGATGGCGATCACTCCCTCCAGGCCGAGCACCTGGACCGGGGAACTCCGGTCAAACGTGTCCCCGTTGCCAAGCTGGCCATAATAGTTCCCACCCCAGGTCCAGACCGTACCGTCACTTTTCAGGGCAACCGAGTGGTAGCTGCCGGCCGCGACCGCTATAACTCCGGACAATCCGGTGACCAGGACCGGAGAAAGCCGTGAAATCAGGGTGCCGTCTCCGACCTGACCATTGCTGTTGTTTCCCCAGGAGACAATAGTGCCGTCCCCTTTCAAGGCCACGGTATGATACCCGCCGGAAGCGACCGAGCTGAATCCGGACAACCCGGCAAGCGGCGCCGGAACACTTTTCATCAGAGTCGTGCCGTCGCCCAGCTGACCTTCCGAGTTCCGCCCCCAGGTCCAGACAGAACCGTCACCGGTCACCACTGCTGAATGGTAATGGCCGACCGACAGCGCCGCCGGAGTGCCGAATCCGATGACCTGCGCCGGATAGGTCTGCTGGCCGGACGTGCCGTCGCCCAGCCTCCCGTAACCGTTATTGCCCCAGGCAACCACCTGACCGCTGCTTTTCACTGCCAGGGAATGACCGTATCCAGCGGCAATAGTTCTCACCCCTGAAAGACCATATACCTGCGCCGGGGTTCGCCGGTCCTGGGTGCTGCCGTCCCCGAGCTGGCCATAGGTGTTCCATCCCCAGGACCGGACCGTGCCGTCCGCCATAATGGCCAACATATGATTGGAACCTGCTGATATCCTGGTTGCAGCGCCGATTCCGGTGACAACCACCGGGGTATTTCTGCTTTCAGTTGTCCCGTCACCCAGCTGACCGTTGGCATTGTAACCCCAAGTCAAAACCGTTCCGTCGCTTCTGAGAGCCGCCGAATGATAACTGCCGGCAGTTATTGCCACTATCTGTGTGAGCCCGCTGACCTGCACCGGGCAGCTGCTGTTCACGGAACCGCCATTCCCCAGCTGGCCGTAACCGTTTGCTCCCCATGCCCATACCGTGCCATCGGATTTCAGGGCAAGACAATGCATGTCACCGGAAGCGATGGCAACGACACCGCTAAGACCGTTCACTTTCACCGCGGTTGTGTTCATCTCCGTAAATGATCCGGTCCCAAGTTCACCTTCAAGGTTTCGCCCCCATGCCCAGACCGTGCCGTCATTCTTGAGCGCCACTGTATGCGCGTAACCGGCGCCGGCCGAGATAGCTCCGGTGAAACCTACTACCTGTACAGGGGTATTCCTCTGGGTGGTGGAGCCATTACCGAGTCTGCCACTGCCGTTATTCCCCCGATGCCCATACGGTCCCGTTTGATTTTATGGCAACCGTATGGAAGCCGCCGGAAACAATGCCGGTAACTCCAGACAGTTGGCTGACATGAACCGGGGCACTCTTGTCAAGGTATGTCCCGTCCCCCAGCTGCCCATTGACATTATCCCCCCAACTCCATACTGTACCGTCACTTTTTAACGCTGCCGAGTGATACTTGCCGGCAGCAATATCCGGGGGAGTTTCCGCCCGGGCATTGAAAGGGAGCAACAGGGTCAGGCACAATGCCGCGATGATGTTGACAACGCCAAAGACAGCAGGGTATTTTTCCCGGAATTTGCTAGCATTGTTCATAGGGCACCAAAGAGAGTCGCACGATTAAAACCAACTCATATTAATCGCACTTAATGCAATAACCGCTCCTTTCCTCAACATACTGTTTTAATTTAGCTTTTCGTGTATATTTTTGATATACACGCTGAGAACATGACGCTTTCTCACGGTGTCCCAAGCGGGAAATTGCAATATATTGACACGGCAGTTGATGCATGTAATTTATCAGACTAACAGTGCCGATGCGACCGGCCTATCGGTCGCAAACCATTGCACGAACAGAGGAGAAATCGCCATGTCCCGAACACTGGTGAAATCCGTTTGCCCCTACGACTGTCCCGACACCTGCGGCATCCTTGCCACAGTCGAAAACGGCCGGGTCGTATCGGTTTCAGGCGACCCTGACCACCCGTACAGCAAGGGGACCCTGTGCGTAAAAATGGCCAACTACGAAAAAACGGTGCATTCTCCGGACCGGTTAACCGTTCCTCTGGCTCGATCCGGCCCCAAAGGGAGCGGGACATTTCACCCTGTTTCCTGGGATGAGGCGATTGCCAGGATTTGCGATCAGTGGCGAACGATCATTGCCGCCTATGGTGCGGAAGCGATTCTACCCTACTCGTATGCCGGCACCATGGGCTTGGTCCAGAGGAACAGCGGGCACCCGTTTTTTCCACCGCCTCGGGGCGAGCAGACTGGAACGGACCATCTGCTCCCCGGCCAAAGATGCCGGATGGCAGGCGGTCATGGGGGATACCCCGGCCACTGACCCCGACAGCGTAATCGCAAGCGATCTGGTCATCCTGTGGGGGATAGATGCGGCTGCCACCAGCGTCCATTTCCTGCACCGGGTGGCGGAAGCCAGGCGGCGCGGGGCCAAAGTCGTCATGATCGATACCTACCGGACCAGGACTGCGGCGGCAGCCGACAGGAGCCTACTGGTCCGGCCCGGCAGCGACGGGGCTCTGGCACTCGGAATAATGCACATCCTTGTCAGGGACAATCTGGTCGATCACGATTTTATCCGGGACAACGTCCACGGTTTTCCGGAACTGGCGGCCCGGATCCTGCCCGATTACTCCCCCGAGGCGGTCAGTAAGATCACCGGCCTGCCAGAGCTGGAGATAGAAGAACTGGCAGCTGAATACGGTGCGGCCGCATCCCCGTTTATCAGGCTTGGCAGCGGACTTTCCCGTTACGGCAACGGCGCCATGACAGTAAGGGCCATCGTGAGCCTGCCGGCACTTACCGGGGGATACGCAAAGCCCGGTGGGGGATGTTTCTGCGGCACTTCCACCTCCGGAGCCTTTGCCATGAAAGAGGTCACCAGGGAAGAGTTCATGACCAGCCCGACCCGGATCATCAACATGAACCGGCTGGGTGAGGCGTTGAACAGCCTGTCGGACCCGCCGGTAATGTCGCTGTACGTCTATCACTCCAACCCGGCAGCAGTTGCCCCGGATCAAAACGAGGTAATCAAGGGGCTTTGCCGCGAAGATCTGTTCACCGTGGTCCATGAACGGTTCATGACCGACACCGCGCTGCATGCCGATCTGGTGCTCCCCGCGACCTCTTCCATGGAACAGAGCGATATCTACAGATCTTATGGCAGTTATTGCATCCAGCGGGCAGCGCCCGCTATCCCCCCGGTCGGAGCAAGCAAGTCCAACTGGGAGGTCTTTTCCCTGCTCGCAAAAGAGCTCGGGTTTGAGCAACCGTTCTTCAGTCAGACCGCCGACGAATTGATCGACACCCTCGTCGCCGGGGATTCGCCTTGGAGAATGGGGATCAACGCAACAGACATCAACAGCGGCAATGCGGTTCGGCTCAAACTCCCCGCAGACCCGGGACAACGGTTTTTAACGCCATCCGGGAAAATCGAGCTGCTTAACCCGAGGCTTGACCAGCCACTGCCACGATTCATCCCTCCTCACGCATCAACAGATCCATACCCGTTCTGGCTGATGACCGCTCCGGCCTTTTACGCTCTTAACTCCTCGTTTTACGAACGGCCCGACCTTCGCAACAAACTGGCAGGGATGAGAATAACCATCAATCCTCAGGATGCAGCCGACCGGGCCCTTGATGCGGATAGCGTCGTTACGGTGTGGAATTCCCGCGGCGAGGTTGATTTCATATTGGGAGTGAGCGAAAATGTTCCCTGCGGTATAGCCGTAACAGAAGGGGCATGGTGGATCGAACATGCCCCGGGGAACAGAACCGTCAACGCTCTGACATCCCAGCGCCTGACGGACATGGGGAGGGGAAGCACATTTTACGACAACAAGGTGAATATCAGGGGTAAAACCGGTCAACCACCCTTAGCGCGTTGACTTTCGATAAAATTGCGGATCTCTTTCAATACTTCGGTTTCGATTTCGGTGAACTCGACGCCGAATCCGGCCGGAAGCCGGGGTTTGCTGCGCGGGTTCCCACTGTTGTCCCAGGCCACGCGCCCTTTGGCCTTTATCTTGACGTTGCTGCCAGGCAGGGTAAAGGATATTTTCAGATCTTCATCTGTTTGAGGCTTTTTGTCAGCAGTAATGTACAGCCCTCCGACGCTTATGTCCGCACAGTTGGCGCTGCCGATGACCTCTCCGTTTACCAGGGCAACCTCGGCCATGCAGGAAACCCGCGGCTCGCGACGGTCAATGGCAGGGACGAAACGGCGTCCTTTCTCAAGAAAAAGGCGTCGGTCGATCGGCTTGGTCAGATAATCGTCGCAACCGGCTTCGCGACAGCGAATTTCGTCGATCTGGCTCCCTGCGGTAGTAACCATGATAACCGGTATGGAGCAAAGTTCCGGATCCGCCTTGATGGCGGCACAGCAGCTTTTGCCATCCATCTTCGGCATGTTCAGGTCCATGTAAATAAGGTTGGGATGTTCTCTCCTGGCAACATCCAATGCTTCTTCGCCGTTTGAAGCGGTCAGTAACCGGACCGCTGAATGTTTCAGAAAATTTTTTTCCAGTTCGAGGAGCAGCTTGACGTCGTCAACGAGGAGAACCGTGGGGATGGACATGTTGCTTTCCTCCATAAGCGCTGGGCCGGAATTGCTGCTGACAGCCAGTTTTTTCATATCGGCCCGGCCGGGAAAAAGTTTAGAAATATCTCCGGGAACCTGCTCATGAACGCCCTACAGCCCGAATTATCCGTTATTATTCCCACGCTTAATGAGGAGATCGCGATAGCGGATCTGTTCGCAAGCCTGGCCACCCAGACCGGCATCAGCTTAGAGGTGGTGATCAGCGACGGCGGATCGACTGACGACACCTGCAGACGGGCAGAATCGCTCGCAGCCCGCTGCGGCATCCGGATGCAACTGGTCACCGGCGCAAGCGGACGGGGCGCGCAGATGAATGCCGCAGTTGCGGCAAGCAGGGGAAAGCACCTCCTGTTCCTTCATGCCGACTCCCGGTTTGCAGAGAGCAGCGCGCTCCGAAAAGGGGCCGACATCCTTGCGGAATACGGCGATACGACGGTTGCCGCCAAATTTGCCCTCCGGTTTGGCGACATAGCCGCGCCACAATCACTCGGCTATTACTTCTACGAATCGAAGGCGAGACTGCTGCGTCCGGAATGCAGTCATGGCGATCAGGGGTTGCTGATCACCAGGAGCAGCTTCGATCATTTGGGACCATTTGATACATTCCCCCCGATGCTCGCGGAAACCAGGCTTGCCGATAAGGTTCGCGCCCAGGGGCGGCTGCTGCTCATCCCGGCAGAGCTGCTCACCTCGGCACGGCGGTTCGAAGCCGAAGGGCTGCAGCGTAGGCAGACAATTAACGCGATCCTGATGAACTGCGCGGGCCAGAAATGGGACGAACCGTTCCGGGCAATAGCAGATCTTTACCGGGACCAGTCCGCCACAGGCGAATTGCAGCTCTTTCCGATCCTTGACCGGGTCAAGAGACTGATCGTGGCACTCCCAAGGAAAGAGCGGCGCAGTTTCTGGGAACGCACCGGCAGTTACGTGCGCGGCAATGCCTGGCAACTGGCATTTTTTCTGGATGTCCGCAGGAACTTCAAAAAAGGGATTGCGCCCGGCAACGGACCGACACCGGTTCTCGACGGCTTTGACCGGCATATAGCCCCCCTGCTGGACAACAAAGGATTTAATCTTCTGGCAACCGTCCTTACCTGGGCCTGGTTCAACTATATCCGCCGCCGCTCTCGTGTGCATTCATAACCGCCATTGAGCATCTAGCTGGTGGCGCTGCAGCCATCTTTCTGCTAGGATGCGCCCATGCCCCAGACTACAAACGCAACAACCTCAGAACGATCCGTGCAGGGGCATCCGCGCCACACCCTGCAGACCGTCTTCGGCTACCACGACTTCCGTCCTTTTCAGGAGGAGATCGTTACCCGGGTCATAAACGGCGGCGACTCCTTTGTCCTCATGCCCACCGGAGGCGGCAAATCGCTCTGCTTTCAGATTCCGGCCCTGCACCGGCCCGGAGTCGCTATTGTTGTCTCGCCACTCATCTCGCTGATGAAGGATCAGGTGGACTCGCTCAAGGAGAACGGCGTTGCCGCAGCCGCCTACAACTCCTCTATGGGTGAAGCGGAGGCGCGGCAGGTCCTGGCCCGTCTCCACGCCGGAGAGCTGGACCTTCTGTATGTGGCTCCGGAACGGCTCATGTCAGAAAGCTTCCTGGAGCGGCTGCGGGAGATACCTATTGCCCTCTTTGCCATCGACGAGGCCCACTGCGTCTCGCAGTGGGGCCATGACTTCCGCCCCGAGTACGTGGCACTGGGTCGTCTGCGGGGCTTATTCCCTGGAATACCTCTGATAGCCCTTACCGCCACTGCCGACCTGCAGACCCGCAACGATATCATGGAGCGGTTGGGACTTCGTGATGCCCAGCTGTACATCACCGGCTTCGACCGTCCCAACATCCGATACACCGTGGTTGAAAAGCGCAAACCGTTTCAGCAGCTGCAGGAGTTCCTGGGTACGAGGCCCAAAGAGGCAGGGATCGTCTACGCCCTTTCCCGCAAGCGGGTGGAAGAGGTGGCAGCCAAACTCAGGGAGATTGGGGTGGAGGCGGCAGCCTATCACGCCGGGCTGGCGGATCGGGAGCGGAGCCGGGTGCAGGAGGCGTTCCTGCGCGACGACATCCGCGTGGTGGTTGCCACTGTCGCCTTCGGCATGGGGATCGATAAGCCCAACGTCCGCTTCGTCGTCCATTACGACCTGCCCAAAAACATCGAAAGTTACTACCAGGAAACGGGACGGGCCGGTCGCGACGGCCTGGCAGCCGAGGCGCTGCTCCTCTTCGGATATGGAGACATCGCGATCAGCCGCTCCCTGATCGAATCCGGGACCAACCCGGAACAGGTACGGATCGAGCTGCACAAACTGAGCGCCATGATCGGCTTTGCCGAGGCCGGGAGCTGCCGCCGGGAGGCATTGCTCGGCTATTTCGGCCAGCGTCTGGAAGAACCATGCGCCAACTGCGATCTCTGCCTGGACCCGCCCGACAGCTTCGACGCTACCGAAGAGGCCCGCAAGGCCTTGTCCTGCGTCTACCGCGTCGGCCAGCGTTTCGGCACAGGCCACGTCATCGAGGTATTGCGGGGGGCGAAAACCGAGAGGATCCGGCAGCTGGGACACGACCGGCTCTCCACCTACGGCATCGGCAGCCACCTGGCCACCGAGACCTGGGGAAGCATCATCCGCCAGTTGATCCACCGGGGGTATCTGGAGCAGGATCTGGCCAACTTTTCGGTGCTGAAGCTGACCCAGGCGGCCCTGCCGTTGCTGCGGGGCGAGGAACAGCTCATTCTCGCAAAACCGAGGGTGAAGATTGCTCCGGTCAAGAAGGAGCCACGCCGCAAAGCAGGGTCCCCGGCAGTCGGCGAATACGATGAGGATCTTTTTCAGGCCCTGCGGGCGCTGCGCAAGCGGTTGGCCGACAGTCAGGGGGTGCCGCCGTATGTCATCTTCAGCGACGCCACCCTGGCGGCAATGGCAGCAGAACGCCCAGCTGACAGCGATGCCATGCTGCGGGTAAGCGGCGTAGGCATCCAGAAGCTCGGACGCTACGGCGCCGCCTTCCTTGAGGTTATCCGGCAGAATTCCGCGGACGCTTGACAGAACTGACAAACCGGATGGCAGCATCGGGGACGGAACAGGAAAGGCCCGCCGGAGTATTCCGGCGGGCCTTTCCTGTCAACATATACCAGCAGTGGACGTCCTTTTACCTTGTCCCCCCGCCGAGCACCCTGTAGAGGGTCACCAGATTGGCCAGCCGGGTCAGCCGGACCCCGATCAGGTTCTGCTGGGCAGCGTAGAGGGTGCGCTGGGCATCCAGAACCTGCAGGTAGCTATCCACCCCTTTTTCGTAGCGGGCCAGGGAGAGTTTGTGGCTTTCGGCCGTGGCATCGGTGAGCGACTGTTGGGCGGCCAGCTGTTCGTCAATGGTCCCCCGTTGGGCCAGGGCATCGGCCACCTCGCTGAAGGCGGTCTGGATCGCTTTTTCGTACCGGGCCACGGCAATATCGCGGTCCACCTCCGCCACTGTTAGGTTAGCCTTGTTGGCGCCGGCGTCGAAGATCGGTACCGAAAGCCGCGGGGCAAAACTCCAGGTAAAGGAATCGCCCTTGAACAGGCCGGCCAGCTCGTCGCTGCCGAAACCGATACTCGAAACCAGGGTAATGCGGGGAAAGAAGGCGGCCCTGGCTGCGCCGATGTTGGCGTTGGCCCCTTTCAGCTCCCCTTCTGCCTGCAGGATGTCGGGGCGCTTGAGGAGCACATCCGACGCTAGGCCGGGTGCAACGTCCCTGAGTGATGTCAATGATTCGGAAAGGGCCTGGGGAAGCAGGTCAGCCGGCACCCTGGAACCTACCACAAGATTCAGGGCGTTCTCGTCCTGGGCCACCAGGGCCGTGAAGCGGAAGATGTCGACCCGCGCAGTATCGACGCTGGTCTGGGCCTGATTGAGATCAAGAGCAGAGGCGACGCCGACGTCGAAGCGGTTTTTGGTCAGCTTGAACGATTCCTGCTGGTTCGTCAGGGTCTCTTTGGCCAGTTGCAGCCGCTCCCGGTCCGCTGCCAGGGCGAGCCAGCCGGTCGCCACCTGCGAGACCAGACTGATCTGGACGCTCCGCTGGGCCTGCTCGGTGGCGAGGAACTGCTCCAATGCCTGGTCCTTGAGGCTCCGCACCCGGCCGAACAGATCGAGTTCGTACGAGGCAACGCCGAGGCCGACACTATATTGCTCTGAGGTCTTGGCGTTGCCGTTGGAGGAAAGGTCGGCGGGCACACGCTGGACACTGACACCGGCATTGGCGTCAACCTGCGGCAAAAGGTCGGCGCGCCGGATCTGGTACAGGGCGCGGAACCGTTCGATGTTCAGGGTGGCGACCTTGAGATCCCGGTTGTTATCCAGGGCCAGGGCAATCACCTTGTTCAGCTTGGCGTCACTGTAAAACTCTTTCCAGGGGATCTCGGCCAGCGGTTTCTGAGCCGGTGCGGCGGTCACTGCTTTATACGCCGCCCCCTCGGGCCAGGCGCCGGGCACCGGTGGAGCCGGCTGCTCGTATTTCGGGGCCATGGATGCGCAGCCGCCAAGAGCGATCGCCAGGGCAAAGAGAGGTAAAATTGCTCGGTTCATATCATTGCCCCTCCGTGGCGTTTACAACAGCGTGTTCTTCAGCATGTTGTTTATATTTTTTCCGGCCGAACATTCGCGACACCAACACAAAGAAGAACGGTATGAAG
Source organism: Geobacter sp. OR-1 (assembly GCF_000813145.1). GTDB lineage: Bacteria > Desulfobacterota > Desulfuromonadia > Geobacterales > DSM-12255 > Geoanaerobacter. The sequence continues at coordinate 271,891 of NZ_BAZF01000004.1, forward strand.
ATCAGGTCGATGAAGGTGGCCGAAAGCAGCCCGCCGGTAACGGCGGTGCCGATGGCGTTCTGTGCCGAGGCGCCGGCCCCCTTGGTCAACGCCAGCGGCAGGGTGCCGAAGAAGAAGGCAAGAGATGTCATAATGACCGGCCGCAGCCTGATCCTCACCGCAGCCAGGGTGGCATCAACCAGCTCATGCCCCTGATGCAGCTGATCCTTGATGAACTGGATGATCAGAATGGCGTTCTTGGTGGAAAGCCCCACAGTGGTCAAGAGGCCGATCTGTAAATAAATGTCATTGGGAAATACCCGCAGCTTTACCGCCGTCACCGCCCCCACCAACCCCAGCGGCAGCATCAGCAGGTTAACAAACGGGATGGTCCAGCTCTCGTAGAGCGCTGCCACGGAGAGGAACACCACCAGGAGCGAAATGGCGTAGAGTGCCGGTGCCTGGGCGCCGGCGTTCTTTTCCTCGTAGGAAAGACCGGTCCACTCAAAGCCGATCCCCGGCGGCAACTGAGCCACCATCTTTTCCATCTCGGCCATCGCTTCGCCGGTACTTATCCCGGGTGCAGCCTGTCCCAGCACCTCTACGGCCGGAATGCCGTTGTAACGCTCCAGCCGGGGGGAACCGTACTGCCAGCGGGCGGTGGCAAAGGCGGAAAACGGCACCATCTCACCCTGTTTATTGCTGACATACCAGTGGTTGATGTCCTCCGGCAGCATCCGGTATTTGGCGTCGGACTGGAGATAGACCTTCTTGACCCGGCCGTTCTGGATGAAGTCGTTGACGTAGGTACTCCCCCAGGCCGTGGACAGGACATTGTTTATGTCAGCCTGGGATACCCCCAGGCTACCGGCCCGCACATCATCGATGTCGAGCTTGAACTGGGGCGAATCATCCTGGCCGTTGGGGCGTACCGCGATCAGCTTGGGGTTTTTCATGGCCATGCCCAGAAGTTGGTTACGCGCCTCCATCAGTTTATCATGCCCCAGCCCGCCACGATCCTGAAGCTGGAGGTCAAAGCCGTTCGCCACACCAAGTTCGAGTACCGCCGGCGGTGAAAAGGCGAAGGCAAGGCCGTCCCTGAACTTGGAAAATGCACCCATGGCCCGGCCGGCAATGGCCGGAGCCTTCATATCCTTACTTTTACGAAGGTCCCAGTGTTTGAGCCTTACAAAGGCCAGCCCCATGTTCTGACCACGACCGGCAAAGCTGAACCCGGCCACGGTAATGACCCCTTCCACCGCTTTTTTCTCGTTCTCGAGGAAGTGCTGTTCCAGTTGCCGTATGACCTTGATGGTACGTTCCTGGGTGGCGCCGGCCGGCAACTGGACCTGGCAGATGATGAAGCCCTGATCCTCGTCCGGCAGGAACGAGGTGGGAAGATGCAGGAAGAAAAAGGCCATAACACCAACAATGCCGCCGTACACAACCAGATAGCGCACCGGCTTGCCAAAGGAGCGGCCGACGATCCCTTCGTAATTTCTCCGGCAGAAGTCAAACACCTTATTGAACCAGCGGAAGAACGGGCAGAACCAGCCGCTTTCACACGCCTCATGCCCCTTGGGCACCGGCTTGAGGATGGTGGCGCAAAGTGCCGGGGTCAGGATCATGGCCACCATTACCGAGAGGATCATGGCGGAGATGATGGTGATGGAAAACTGGCGGTAGATGACGCCGGTGGAACCGGGAAAGAAGGCCATGGGGAGAAAGACCGCCGTCAGGACGGTGGCAATGCCCCACAGGGCGCTGGTGATCTGCCCCATGGACTTGATGGTGGCTTCCTTGGGCGGCAGCCCTTCCTCGGACATGATACGTTCGACGTTCTCCACAACAACGATGGCATCGTCCACCAGCAAGCCGATAACAATGACCAGGGCAAACATGGTCAGGGTATTGATTGAGAAGCCGCTGGCTGCCAGTACCCCCATAGTGCCGAGGAGAACCACCGGCACCGCGATGGTGGGGATCAGGGTGGCGCGGATGTTCTGCAGGAAGAGGAACATGATGATAAAGACGAGGAAGACCGCTTCGATCAGGGTCTGGACCACCTCTTCGATGGAGATCTTGACGAACGGCGTGGTGTCATAGGGATAGACCACCTTCATGCCCGGAGGAAAATATTTCGACAACTCCTCCATCTTGGCCTTGACCCGATTGCCGGTCTCCAGGGCATTGGCCCCTGCTGCCAGGCGAATCGCCATCCCCCCCAACGGTTTGCCGTTGTAATACGACTGGATCTCGTAATTCTCGGTGCCGATCTTGCTTTCGGCCACATCCCTGAGTTTCACCGTTGAGCCGTCGATATTGGTGCGCAGGACAATGGCATCGAACTGTTCCGGCGTCTGGAGCAAAGCCCGGGCATTGATGGTTGCATTGAGCTGCTGTCCCTGGGGGGCAGGGGAGCCTCCGAACTGACCGGCCGACACCTGGACGTTCTGGGCCTGCAGCGCCGAGATCACATCGTTGGTGGTCATGCGGTAGTTGTTAAGCTTAGCGGGGTTCAGCCAGATCCGCATGGCGTTCTGGGTGCCGAAAATCATCAGTTCGCCGACCCCTTCCAGGCGGCTGACGATGTCCTGGAGGTTGGAAACCATGTAATCGGTCAATGCGTTGCGGTCCAGGGAACCGTCTTCCGATACCAGGCCGACGATCAGCAGGAAGTTCCTGGTAGACTTGACCACCTGAATTCCCGAGCGCTGGACAATCTGGGGGAGAAGCGGCACGGCCAGTTGCAGCTTGTTCTGCACCTGCACCTGGGCAATATTGGGATCGGTGCCGGCTTTGAAGGTCAGGGTAATGGATACCGCCCCGGCCGAGTCACTGGTAGAGGCCATATAGATCAGGTTGTCGATGCCGTTCAGCTTCTGCTCGATAACCTGGGTAACCGTATCCTGTACGGTCTGGGCCGAAGCTCCCGGATACATGGCATTGATGGCAATCTGCGGCGGCGCGATCGGCGGATACTGTGATACCGGCAGTTTCTTGATCGCCAGCAGACCGGCCAGCATGACCATGATGGCGATGACCCAGGCGAAGATAGGACGATTTATGAAAAAACGGGGCATGGAAAAGCTCCTTGATCGTAGTCCGACCTGTCGGACAAGTCAGACAAGTCGGACTATTTTTTTGCTGCCGGTGCAGCGGCAGGCTGTCCTGCCGCAGCGGGAACGCCTTCGGCCGGCTTGCTGCCGAACGGCACTGCCTTGACCTGCGTTCCGGGGCGTGCCTTCTGGATACCTTCGAGAATGACCCGGTCTCCAGGCTTCAAGCCATCACTTACCAGCCAGCTGTCGCCGACGGTACGCTCAACCTTTATTACCCTCGGCTCCACCTTCTCTTCAGCGCCGACAACCATCACCATTGCGTTGCCTGCCGGGTTGCGGGTCACGCCACGCTGCGGCACCAGGATTGCCTGTTCGTTGATCCCCTCCTGGACTACGGCCCGGACGAACAGCCCCGGCAGCAATATCTGTTTGGGGTTGGGGAAGATCGATCGTAGCGTCACCGAGCCGGTACTCTGGTCAACGGTAACGTCGGAAAACTTCATGGTTCCCTCCAGCGGATACGGCGTGCCGTTTTCCAGCAGCAGCTTCACCCGTGTCTGGGCAGCGCCCCCCTTCTTCAACAGCCCGCTGGACAGGGTCTGCTGCAGACGAAGCAGGTCGGAGCTGGATTGGGTGATGTCCACATACATCGAGCCGAGTTGCTGGATGGTGGCAAGAGCCGCTGCCTGGTTGGCAGTCACCAGTGCCCCGTCGGTCACGGTAGAGCGGCCGATCCGGCCCGAGATGGGGGCTGTCACCTTGGTATACGCCAGATTGATCCGCGCAGTATCCACCGCCGCTTTGGCTGCCGCGACCTCGGCCTCGGCCTGCTTGAAGGCGGCATAGGCATTTTCATAGTCCTGCTGGCTCACCGCCTTGATCTTGACCAGATCCCGGTACCGCTCTTCCTTGAGCCGGGACGGAATCAGATTCGCCTCGGCCCTCGCCTCGGCCGCCCTGGCGCTGGCAAAAGCAGCCTGATAGGTAGCAGGGTCGATCTGGTAGAGTAGTTGGCCAGCCTTGACATCGCTTCCTTCGGTGAAAACCCGCTTCTGAATGATCCCGCTCACCTGGGGCCTGACTTCGGCAACCAGAGATGCAGAGGTGCGGCCAGGGAGTTCCGTGGTAATAGCCGCCTTCTGGGTCTGGACAGTTATCACGCCAACCTCCGGCGGTCCTGCCGGCGGTTTGTTCGCAGCAGTTTTCTTGCCGCACCCGGACACGGTAAGACCACAGACAAGAAATCCTGCGATGACCAACATTGATGACCTGGATTTGGTTTGCATATACACCTCTACTCGTTATTAGAATGAATGTTCATTCACTATACCGGCTTTGCCACCGGAGTACACATCTATCGCTTGACCGCATCCCAGCACGCTTCCGTGATTCGGCCGATCATCTCTTCATCCAGCTGGACAAAACCGAGAATATGGTCCCGCGCCAGGGCCACCAAAGGCCCGAAGGACAAGCCGAAGAGGATGACCAGTGGAAAATCCTTGAGTACCTGCTGCTTGGTCCCCTGCTCGAACATCTCCCGGAAAACGTCGCACCCGCCCGCCTTCCCCATGAGTTTATCCCGGCGAAAGGCCACACCATAGGGCGAATTGTGGTACTGCTCCAGATAGCGGAAATGCAGGGGGAACCCGATAAAATAACGGAGCAGCGCCGAGGCGAGGTGGATGAAACGAGCCCGGAACGGTGCCTCGCTCGAATACCCGTCAAGAATGAATGGATACATTTTCTTTTCCAGCTCGCCATAAAGTTCGCTGATCAGGACATCCTTGTTTTCGAAATAGCGGTAGATGGTTCCGGCTGCCACTCCGGCGCGCTCGGCGATCATGGCCATAGGAGCGCCATGAAAACCGTGCTCGGCGATAATTTCAAGGGCGGCACGGACGATATCGTCCCGCTTTTCTGATCCGGACATCAAAGTATTCCTCTCCTGAATGAATGTTCATTCAACAATTAGCGCGGACACTTCTGGTTGTCAAGAGATTTCATGAAAGGTGTAAGAACTTGTGTGTGGATAAATGGAGAACAAGGCCCGCCCGTACAGACGGGCCTTGGGGGAATAAACTATCGAAATCTATTTCAGCAGCGTTACCGTGCCGTCATCAAGGTCGTATTTGGCACTGACGATCTTGACCTTCCCTTCGGCAACGAGATGCTTGATTACCTTGGACTGCCTGGTCAATGCCGCGGCAACTAGCTTGACGTTGTCGTCGATGGCGACCTCCACCAGCTCGGGCTTGGATTTGCCGGCGGCTTCCTTCCTGGCCTGCTTGACCGCCGGAGTGATCGTGCGGATGATGGCACCGATGTTACCTTCCGGTTTTCCCTTGGCGTCAACTGCGGCGGTTACTGCTCCGCAGCGCTCGTGCCCGAGTACCATGATCAGCGGCGAACCGAGGTGCTCGGCGGCATATTCGATACTGCCGAGTATGACCGGATCGGGGATATTCCCGGCCACACGCACTACAAAAATCTCGCCGAGTCCCTTGTCGAAAATGATTTCGGGCGGAACCCGCGAATCTGAGCAGGAAAGAATAATCGCATACGGTTTTTGACCTTTCGCCAGCGCTTCTCGGGTAGGAAGATCGCACAGCTTCTGACCGGACATCTGATTCGCCACATACCGTTTATTCCCATCCATCAACCCGGTCAGTGCCTCATCGGCAGACATCACCAGCGCCCCCGAAGCGAATGCAACTGCTGCGGTAAGTGCAACCACAGCTCCTGACACTACGACCATACTCCTGAACTTTTTCAATAACACTCTCAGTCCCTCCCAATAGATTTGATGCATGTAATTAGCATTTTCACTTCTTGCCGGTCAATACGCATACTGCGTTCAGCATGCGCAGATTTGATTTTTTCGGCTTTGATGGTATTTTTCTCAGGAAAGGAGCTCTACATGGACCTGCATAAATGCCTTATCGTGGATGACGAAGAATTGGCACGCGAGACGTTATCACTCCTGCTCACCGGCGTCGAATGCGAGATGGCAAAAGACGGGAATGAAGCCGTTGCCAAATTTGAAAAGTCGCTCGATGACGGAAACCGGTTTGATCTGGTGTTCCTGGACATAGTGATGCCTGAGCTGAACGGTCACGAAACCGGCAAGGCCTTGCGGAAGAGGGAAAAGGACCGAAACATCCCGGTCGGCGAGAGGACTAAAATCGTCATGCTGACGGCCCTGAACTCACCGAACGACGTGATGGAATCCATGATGTCCTCGCAATCGTCGGCATATCTGGTCAAACCGGTCGAGCCGCAAAAACTGCGGGAAACTCTCAGCAAGATCGGCTTGAAAATCCCGAAATAACGTTGGCCGGAGAAAGCGCCGGGCCATAGGGCGAGCGCCTAGTCGTCGGTTTTCCCCTTTACCTTCTTCGCCCCTTTCTGACCTTCTGTGGGAGCGGTGAACTTTTTCATCTGTTCCAGCATCTCTTGCAACCGTTTGTTGGCGAGGAAATTGATGCTCCCTTCAGGGAAGCTCAGGTCCGGCTGTTGCACACCGCCCGGGACACCGGTCAGGATCTCGATCCCCTGATCGATGGTCTCAACGCTCCAGATGTGGAACCTGCCCTCGCGCACCGCTGCAGTTACTTCGTCGTTCAGCATCAAGTGCTTTTCATTGCTCTTCGGAATTATCACCCCCTGCTCGCCGGTCAACCCCTTGGCCTTGCAAACGGCATAGAATCCCTCGATCTTGTAATTCACCCCGCCGATCGGCTGGATCTTGCCGAGCTGGTTCACGCTGCCGGTCACGGCGATCCCCTGCTTGATCGGCACCCCGGATAGCGATGACAGCAAGGCGTAAAGCTCGGTGGAGGAGGCGCTGTCCCCTTCAACACCCTCGTAATTCTGCTCGAAGCAGATCGATGCCGAGAACGAGAGCGGCTTGTCGAAGGCGAATTTCCCGCCGAGATAGCCGGTGAGTATCAGCACCCCCTTGTCGTGAATCGGCCCGGAGAGTTTGACCTCGCGCTCGATGTTGACCATACCGCCGCGCCCCAGGTAAACCCTGGCCGTGACGCGGGAAGGCCTGCCGAACATGTAGTCGGCAATGGTCATCACCGAGAGGCCGTTTATCTGCCCGACCTCGCTCCCCTCGGTGTCGCAGAGGATGGTTCCATCCTCGAACAGCTCCTGGAGCCGCTCTTCAACCCTGTTGCTGCGGTAGATCTTCTCGAAGATCGTCTTCTTGACGATCTCCCGGGTTACGGTCCCCCGCCCTTCCTTGTTGGCCCAATAGCTGGCTTCGCGGATCAGGTCCGCAATCTCCATGAACTGGGACGAGAGCTTCCCCTGATCTTCGACGATGCGCGCTGAATGCTCCAGCAGCCCGGCCACGCCGCTCCGGTCAAAAGGTACAAGCTTTTCGTTCTTGCAGTGCGTGGCGACGAACAGGGCGTAATCCCGCATGATTTCAGGGGTCCGGCCCACACGGCTGTCAAAGTCGGCCTTGACCTTGAAAAACTTACGGTAATCGGGCTCAAGATGAAACAGCAGGTAGTAGATCCAGGGTGATCCGATCATGACGATCTTGGCCCGGAGCGGGATCGGCTCGGGCTTCAGCGAGACAAAGGTCATGAAGCGGTACTGCTCGAGCGCATCCTCGATCTTGATCTCGCCGCTTCTCACGCACCTTTTGAGGGCATCCCAGGCAAAGGGATTGATCAGCACCTCACGGGCATCGATGATCAGATACCCGCCGTTGGCCTTGTGCAAAGCCCCCGGCTTGATCAGGGTGAAATTGGTGGTAGCAACCCCGCCCATCTGAATGACGTTTTCAATCCGGCCGAACAGGTTGTTGTAGGTGGGGTTTTGCTCGAACACCACCGGCGCCCCGGTGGTTTCCCGGTTGTCCACAAACACGTTCACCCCGTAACGCTCGAACGACGGCTCCTGCCGCGGCATCCTGATGCCCGGGATCTGCGGCGGCTGCTGCTGGGGCTTGAAATCTTCCAGGTTGTTCAGGATATCCTCCTGGACCGAGTCCAGGTATTTCACGACCTTTTCCAGGTCGCCATATTTCTCCTTCAGCGGTTCGATATGGCGCCCCACGGCAGAAAGCCCCAGCTCGCGGTCAAGCTTCCCCAGAGTCTCCTTGGTCTCCTTTTCGTTTTCGCGGATCATCCGGAGCAGGTCGTTCAGTTTCTCGGTCAGCTCTTTGCCGGTATCCTCAAGCTTCTGCCGCTCTTCATCCCCCAGCGCCTCGTATTCCTCCTGGGTGTAATTCCGATCGTCCTTCTGCGGCACCATCACCAGGCCGGAAACCGTTCGCTGCAGCGAAAATCCCCTTTCCTCCGCCTCCTTTTCCAGAGCAGCGAACAGCTCGCCGTTCTTCCCCTGGTACTCATCAATAACTGCTGCCTTGTGGTTCTCATAGTCCTTGCTGTCAAGCGCCTTCGGGATATCCGACTTGACCCCCTCCAGCAGCTCTTTCATGTCCTTTTCGAGTTCCACCCCTTTACCCGCGGGCAGGGCAAGGGAGAGCGGCAGATCGGCATCCTTGAAGTTGTAGACATAGCACCAGTCGGTCGGGGTCGGCTGCTCCTTGGCCAGCTTCTTGAGCATGTTGCGGATCGTGGACGACCGGCCGGTGCCGGCCTCACCAGCCAGGAACAGGTTGTAGCCGCATTCCGTGATCCCGAACCCGAACTCCAGGCTCTTCAAGGCCCGCTCCTGGCCGATCGTACCTTCCAGCTCCGGCAGTTCTTCTGTGGTCTCGAAATCGAACCCACTCTCGTCACATTCCCAGCGGAGCTTGTCCGGGGCAATCTTGAATTTGTCTGCGGTCATTTCATCTTCCTTTCCCGTCTGTATTCAAAAGTTAGAGCCATCAAAATGAACAAACATTCACCTTACAAATCAGGAATGGATCGCCCGTTTGCAGGCATCAAGGGCAGCCTCTTTCAACGCCTCGGAGAGGGTCGGATGGGCATGGAACGTCATGGCGATATCCTCGGCCGTGGCGCCGTAAGTCATGGCGGTTACCGCTTCTGCAATCATGTCCGATGCCCGGGGGCCGATGATATGAACCCCGAGCACCCGTCCGGTCTGCTGATGGGCCAGCACCTTAACGAAACCGTCGGTCTCGTCCATGCACTTCGCCCGGCCGTTGGCCATGAAACTGAACCTGCCGGCCGTGTACGGGCTCCCTTCACCCTTCAGCTGTTCTTCGGTCTTTCCCACCCCTGCAGCCTCGGGCCAGGTATAGACAATCCCCGGCAGATAGTCGTAATCGACCACCGATTTTTCGCCGTGCATCCGCTCGACGCAGACCACACCCTCTTCCGAAGCCTTGTGCGCCAGCATCGGCCCGCTAATCAGGTCGCCGATGGCGTAGATGCCGGGCACAGAGGTCTGGTACTCCTCATCCACCACGATCCGGCCATGGGTATCGACCTTGACACCGGCCTCGCCGGCACCAGGAATGTCGCTGTTCGGGACACGTCCGGCAGCCACCAGAACCCGGTCGCACTCGACGGCCATCGATCCGGCCGGACCTTCCAGGGTTAGGAACAGCTTTCCGTCCCGCTTTTCGACCACAGTCACCCTTGTTTCCAGATGAAACTTCATTCCCTGCTTTTTCAGGGAGCGCACCAGGGTATCGGCCACCTGGCCGTCGGTTGCCGGGAGCGGTTTGGCAAGGGTCTCCACCACTGTAACCTGGCTGCCGAGCCGGCGCCAGACCGATCCCAGCTCAAGCCCGATGTAACCGGCTCCGATCACGACCAGATGCTCGGGCACCTTGTCAAAAATGAGCGCCCCGCGGGCATCCACTACAAATTCATTGTCAAAGGGGATTCCCGGAATCTCGGCCGCACGGCTACCGGTCGCCAGCAGCAGCCTGCGTCCCTTGACCGTTGCCGCGCCTGCCGGTCCGGACAGATGGACCGTGCGCAGCTCACCGTCAACATCGCCGATACTGGCAGTCCCCTGCAGCCGCTCGACATTGTTCTTCTTGAACAGGAAGGCAACGCCGTCGGTGAGCTTCCTGACGACATCGTCCTTGCGAGCCTGCATCCGTGCCAGATCGAGCCGGGGCGGGTCGATGACGATCCCGTGCGCCGCAAACCGGTCGCGGGCAAAGGCGAAATGCTCCGAAGAATCAAGCAGCGCCTTGCTCGGGATGCACCCCTCGTTAAGGCAGACGCCGCCCAAGGTTTCGCTCTTTTCCACCACGCAGACCGTCATCCCCAACTGGCTGGCGCGAATCGCCGCCACATACCCGCCAGGCCCGGCTCCGATGACAATGAGATCGTATGTTATGTCTGAGTTCATGCCGTTTTATCTCCTCAGATATGCGTTTAGATTGTAACGGGGTGGGAGATCACCTGACGGCTTTTTGGTCAAGTGTATCTTCCTTGTTAGACCTTTATTTTCGGCCAATCTCAATTGCTTGTTTCATCAATTTCGGATCATCGGTAACATTAAATGTCGGTCCGCCTTTATGTTCGATGACCTCAGTAATCCCTTTGGCGCGGATAATGACAAAATGCGGTTCACTCCCAGGATCAAAACCGCCGTATTTGTTTCGTTTCTTATCAGTTTCTGGATGCCAAAAATGCTGTCCAGTTATTGTGAACAATTGTTTGCCATCTTTGCTCAGCAACTCAATAACTGTGTTATCGACCGGGAGCGGAGATGAATAGTATGACAAATTAACCTTCACATCATTTCTCGTGTAACCTGTTGGCAGGGTAAACCACCTCGGCAATCTGGAGTCTGATGTAAGTACAAAAGATGATTCAACGCAACCTCTGATTGGGCTGCATGAAACAAGCAAGAACAATCCTATGAATAGCACTCTTGGGTTCACGGCATTTATTTTTCTGACGGTCTAACTAGTTATTGACCGGTTCAGGCGCGCGCGTGAACCGGAGATCTACCCATGAAAAACTAGGGACACTCCTCGATTTTTCGCTAGGCCGCCGCGGATTCACTGGGGTAATACAGGGAGTGTCCCCAATTAACCGTGTGGTTCTGAGCGTTGGTGGATAAATTATCCCTCTCGCACTTCCAGTCGTAATCCCTCAATCTTCTCAAAATCACGCCGGTTAGCGGTAATCACCGTGTAATCCAGGGAAATAGCCGTCGATGCAATGATGAGATCATGAGCTCCTACCGTAAAACCTCGCTGCATCAGAGACGCCCATATTCTGGCGTAGATGCGGGCAACGCCGATATCAAAAGGGATCACGGGAATCATCTCTATTATCTTTTCCACAAAGGCCTGACGCCTGATCCTCCGGGTTTCCGTATCGGCCCGCTCGACGCCATGGAGAAGTTCGGCCACGGTTACCACGCTGATACCGAACGGTTCATCTTCGCGGCCAGCCACCAGACTCTCGACTAACCCTCGGCTTCTCTCAAGCGCGATGATCTCGCTGGAGTCAAGGATCACTCCCATGACAGAGCCGTGGGCATTGAAGGCTGCGAACTTGCCGCTGCCAGGACATCGGCCTCAAAAGCTGTATCACTGCTGTCAAGACGGGGCAGGTTTTGCACAATCTTACGCAGGTCGGCCAGGGTCGCGCAAATGCCGGCCGGTTCTACAGGAACCAGGGATGCGGCCGGTTTTCCGCCACGAATCACGGTATACCGATCTCCACGGTATTTAATGTTGTTCAGCAGCTCCGAAAAATTTCTGACTGCCTCGGTTGAACTGATTGATGCTCGCATGGCAATCTCCATAAAATATGATAATCATATTTTACATAGCATATCCCTTTATTCAAGCAAAAACTACCCCTCCAGAAACAGCTCTTCCGGCTCTTCGACGCACTCCTTGACCCGCTTGAGGAACCCGACCGCCTCGCGGCCATCCACAATCCGATGATCGTAGGAAAGCGCTAGGTACATCATGGGGCGAATCACCACCTGCCCGTCCCTGGCCACCGGCCGGTCCTGCACCGCATGCATCCCGAGCACCCCGCTCTGCGGTGGGTTCAGGATCGGCGTGGACAGGAGCGAACCATAGACCCCGCCGTTGGAGATCGAGAAGGTTCCGCCTTCCAGGTCGGCAATGGCCAGCCGGTTTTCCCTGATCTTGACCGCGAACGCCTCGATCTGCTGCTCGATTTCAAAGAAATGCAGCCGTTCGGCATCCCGGAGCACCGGCACCACCAGCCCTTTTTCCGCACCGATGGCAATCCCGATATTGCAGTAATCGTGATAGACAATGTCGTTCCCGTCGATAAAGGCGTTGACGGCCGGAAACGCTTGCAGCGCCTCGCAACAGGCCTTGACAAAGAACGACATGAAGCCGAGTTTCACCCCGTGCCTCTGGAGAAAATGCTCGTTGTGCTTTTTCCGCAGTTCGATGATCCGGGAGAGGTCCGCCTCGTTGAACGTCGTCAGCATGGCGGTCTCCCGGCGGGTAGTCATCAACCTCTCGGCGATCCTGCGTCTGATGGGCGTCATCACTACCCGGCGGGTGCGAGGTTCACGGTTATCGGGTGCTGGTTCGCGGTTTAAAGTTGGCGGTTCGAGATGCGCGGCATAGGGGATAGGCTCCTCGGAGCGAACGGCCTGAGGCAGCGGCGTTTCAACCGGTTGGCTGCCGGCCTTGACCACATCCTCGGCAGTTACCCGACCGCCGCGCCCGGAGCCGGGGATTGCGGCGAGATCGACACTTTTTTCCGCCGCCAGCTTTCTGGCCGAAGGGGAGACGGGCGGCTTGGCCGGCTCAGCCCCTGCCGGCCCTGCGGCAACCGGTGCAGCGGCAATGCGGCCGATGACCGTGCCGATCTTCACCGTCTCACCCGCAGGTGCTATGATGGTCAGAATCCCCGCAATGTCGGCATTCAGCTCCAGGGTTATCTTGTCGGTCTCGATCTCGCAGACCGCTTCATCCTTTGCCACTGCAGCGCCGTCTTCCTTCAGCCAGCGTGCCACCAGCGCGTCGTGAACCGATTCTCCGACTTCCGGTACCTTGATCTCCATCTCTTACCCTTTCTTAAAGGCGTCTTCAAGGAGCCTGGCCTGCTCGACTCCGTGCATCCGGTGCGATCCGGTGGCCGGGGCTGCGGACGGCGGCCGGCCGATGTAGCGCAACTCCCTGCCGAGCGCTGCCTCCAGCAGCGGCCGGATATAAGACCATCCCCCCATATTGGCCGGCTCCTCCTGCACCCAGCGCCAATCGTGCACTGAGAGGAGCGGCGCCACGGCATCCAGCAACACCCCGGCCCGGAACGGGTAAAACTGCTCCACCCGGACCAGGGCGACATCACCCCTCACTGCCTCCTGCCGCCGCTCCTGCAGCTCGAAATAGATCTTGCCGCTGCAGAGGATCACGGTACTGACCTGATCGGGCGTATCCGGGTCCGGAAGGAATTCGCGGAAACCGCCGGAAGACAGCTCGTCGAGGCGGGAAGCGGCTACCGGGTGCCTGAGCATGCTTTTCGGCGTAAATGCGACCAGAGGCTTGCGGAACGGCAGTTTGACCTGGCGCCGCAGCAGATGGAAGAACTGGGCCGGCGTAGACGGATAGCAGACGAACAGGTTCTCTTCGGCGCAGAGCTGCAGAAACCGCTCGATCCTGGCACTCGAATGTTCGGCGCCGTTCCCCTCATAGCCGTGCGGGAGAAGCAGCACCAGGCCTGAGGAGCGGTCCCACTTGCTCTCGCCGGAGGCAATGAACTGATCGATGATTACCTGGGCACCGTTGGCAAAATCGCCGAACTGGGCCTCCCAGATCACCAGCGATCCCGGCGTTGCGACCGAATAGCCATATTCGAAGCCGAGAACGCCGGACTCGGACAACAGGCTGTCGTAAGCGGCAAACCGGGCGTTACCGGCTCCGATACCTGCCAGCGGCGTATGCGTCGTGCCGGTAGCGATGTCATGGAGCACTGAATGGCGGTGATTGAATGTCCCCCGCCGCGAGTCCTGGCCCGACAACCTGACGCAGACCCCTTCGGCCAGCAGCGACGCAAAGGCCAGCGCCTCGGCATTCCCCCAGTCGATCCCTTGACCATTCCGGACCGCCTCGCTGCGCTGCCGGTAGATCGCTGCCACCTTGGGGTGGGGATTAAACCCGGACGGCAGGGTGGTCATCCGGTTCGACAACTCGACCAGCGTATCTGCTGCCACCCCGGTCCCTACGGAGACCGGCCCGTATTCACGGCTGATCCCCTGCCAATCGGCAGCAAAGCCCAGATCCAGCGACGGGTCCGGCTCTTCGGCCAGGGCGCTCTCCAGGCGGTCGGAATACTCCTGTTCGATCGCCTCCACCCCGTCGAACTCCACCCCTTCGCCGGTCAGCTGTCCGGCAAATATCTCGTACGCCCGGGGGCGCTGCCTGATCAGCTCGTACATCAGCGGCTGGGTAAAGGCCGGCTCATCACCCTCGTTATGGCCGTGCAGCCGGTAACAGATGATCTCCACCACCACGTCGCGGTTGAACCGCTGCCGGTACTCCAGCGCCAGCCGCCCCACCCGGGCAACCGATTCCGGGTCGTCGCCGTGCACATGGAACACCGGAACAGCGAGCATCCGGGCGACATCGGTCGCGTACCAGGTGGAACGGGCATCCCTGGGAAGGGTGGTGAACCCGATCTGGTTGTTCAGCACGACATGGACGGTTCCGCCGGTGGCGTATCCTTCCAACTGGGACATATTGAGGGTCTCGGCAACGATCCCCTGTCCGGCAAATGCGGCATCGCCATGGATCAGCAGCGGAATCACGCTCTGCCTGGCGTCGTGCCCCAATGGGTCCTGCAGCGCCCTGACCTTTCCCTCCACCACCGGGTCAACCGCCTCCAGGTGCGACGGATTGAACGCCAGGCTGAGGTGTATCGTGCGGCCGTCAGGCAACTGCCGGTCGTTGGAGAACCCCTTGTGATACTTGACATCCCCCTCGCCGACAAAGGCCAGATCCCGGTTGTCACTGAATTCACTGAAGATGTTGGCGAGCGGTTTCCCCAGGATATGGGCAAGGACGTTGAGCCGGCCGCGGTGCGGCATGCCGAGCACGATCTCGCCGGCTCCGGAATCTGCCGCAGCCGTCACAGCCGCATCGAGCAGCACGATCAGCGACTCACCCCCTTCGAGCGAGAACCGCTTCTGGCCGGGGAACCGGCGGTGCAGGAACGACTCGAACAGGGAAGCGCCGGCAAGGGTCTTCAATACCGAGATCCGCTCTTCACGGCTGAATTCGCTCCGGTTCCGGGCCGGCTCCATCCGGTCGATCAGCCATTGCCGTTCCTCTGGTTCCCGGATATGCATGAATTCGACGCCGATGGACCGGCAGTATGTCTCGCGAAGGGCAGCCAGGATATCGACCAGCGGAGCAGGGGTATCGGCAAACGGGCCGGGGGCGAATTCGGTCTCAAGGTCGGCGGCGTCGAGGCCGAAGCGTGAGAGCTCCAGCAGCGGGTGCGTGGCGGGGCAGGCCGCGGCCAGCGGGTCGGTGCATGCCATCAGGTGGCCGATCTCCCGATAGCTGTAGATGAGCGCCAGGACTCCGGCCTGTTTGAGGGAACAGTCGGCGCAGGAGATCTTCCCCGGAATCGGGCCGGGAGGGCCGGTCTTCCGGTCCGCCAGGTCAAACCCCTCGAAAAACGCCCGCCAGTCGGACGAAAGCGATTCCGGGCTATTGCGCCACTGTTGGTAACGCGCTTCGATCCAGGCAGGATCGAGGGCATCCTTGAAAGACATGAGATTCTCCTGTAGTCGCGTCCTGATGGCGGAAGTATATCAGACAGGGAAAGCCGCGCAATGCAGCACACGGCAATGCCGCGTCGATTTTACTTCAAGTTGTACGGAAATATTCCGATAACCATCTAACAAACATGACAATGGAGGTGCTTATGTCCGAGTGCGAACTGATCAAGACCTGTATCTTCTTTAACGACAAGATGGCCGATATGCCGTCCACAGCGGAGATCTTCAAGAACCTCTATTGCAAGGGGGAATTCAACAACTGCGCCCGGATGATCATCGTAAAAGCGCTGGGGAGGGGGAACGTGCCGCCGGACCTATTCCCGAACCAGGCGGAAAAAGCCCTGGAGATAATAAACAAAAGGTGAAGTCTGAAGAACGGAGGTAACCGATATGGCAGAATGCGTAAACTACAACAAATGCAGCTATTTCGTGGAAAACCTTAAAAACAGCCCCAACACGGCTTCGATGGTTCAGAACAGCTACTGCCGAGGGAAATTCGAGCAGTGCGCCCGCTTCATAATCTTCGAGAAACTGGGAGAAACTCGCGTGCCGCCCGATCTGTCCCCCAGCGACAAGCAACGCGCTGAAAAGATACTGCAGGGGGGATGACCGGACCGGTCACGGAGACGGAAAGGGGGTGCGTATCGGCTGCCCCCTTTGTCATTTGAAGGACCAGCCGACCCTGAGACCGTAGATTTCGGCTTCGGACCGTGGCTGGACAAAGCTTGACAGCGTTGCATGGGTATTGGATCTGATGAGAACCGGATCAGACTCGGGAAAGATGAAACCTTCGTAGTAGATGCTCACGAGCAGCTGCTTGTATTTGATGCCCGCTTCGGCAGCGGCCGACCAGGCGCTCCCCGGAGAAAGCCTGATTTCGCCGGCTCCGGGGTAATCATCTATGGCATTCCTGTTGCTGAAGGGATATTTGGCAGTTCCGGACACCCAGAATCGCGTCTCCTTGGCAAGCTCGTATTTGCTCCGGACTCCGAGCAGCGCCGCAACCGAATACCACTCCTCGCTATAGCCGCCGCTCCCCTGAAGATCCCTGATCCACCAGCGATACGAAACCCCGCTGAAAGGCTCGATCGTCATGTTGCGATACGGAATCGTCCAGCCGAGATCCAGCTCCGAATAGCTCCCGAAATAGGTGACGTCGGTCTTGTGCGGGGTACCGTCCTGCAACTGCCCGTCGTAATCCACAACTCCCCCGAACAGTTCCTGCCTGGCCGCAAAGGTCGCGGCGCCCGCATCCCCCTTGAGAAGATCGAGCCTGATCTCTCCGCCGGCGCCGTACTCCGGTCCGGTCTCCTTCAGCAGCCTGGAACCGTCGCGCTCGAACTCCTCCCACTTGAAGTACTGGATAAACGGGTAGAGGTTCGCCTCGCGGATACCGCCGAACCCGGCAGCTTCAGCAACCGGGGTCGACAATACCAATAAAACGGCTAATGCCGGCAGATAGCCGGAAACCGACCTCATTACCCTCATTCCTCAGTCGCAACCTTTTTCTTTGCCCTCGGTTTGCGGGCCGGTTTCGGCTTTTCCTCGGCCGGTTCCAGGGTAGCGATAACTTCGGTTTCCGTCTTTTTGACCGTCCGGCGGGTACGCTTGGCCTTTGGCTCCGGTTCTGATGCCGGCTCCTGCGCTGCCGGCTCTGCCGCAATAACCGCAGGTTCAGGAGCAGCCTCGGCCTTGGCTGCCTTTTTCCGGGGCGCCCGGCGCGGTTTGGCTGGTGGTTCCGCAACTGCTTCAGCCTGAACCGGCTCCTCGACAACGATCTGCTGGTGCGCTTCCTCATGTACTGCGGCCTGCTGCTCGCCGCTGGTCTCGCCCGCCGTTTTCGGCTTACGGCGACGGCGACGGCGCTTCTTCTTCGCTTCGCCAACGGCATGATGCTCTTCCGACTCAGCAGCCTGCAACTCTTCGGGTTCTTCAGCACCCGGTTCTTCAGGCGCTTCGGCCTCATCGGCATGCTCCACCGGCTCGGACCCACCGGCAGTTTCACCTGCCGCGGCCCCGGGCTTCTTCTTTTTCCGGCGGCGGCGGCGCTTTTTCTTCCCTTCCCCATGCTCTCCGGCCTCATGCCCATCGGCCTCGGCAGCAGCATCCTCATCAGATTCATGCTCCTCGTCGGGCTCGACCGGTTCAGCCTGCTCCGCAGCAACCGGTTCCCTTGATTCGGGCGTTTCGCTGCTTGCGCCGGCTTCGATCCCTTCGGGGTGTTTCTTCTTCTTGCTCCGCTTCCGCTTCTTTTTCCCCTTTACCTCTTCAGTGTGCGGCTCGGCCTGATCCCGCTCCTCTTGCGCCGCTACCGCTCCCTTCACCGGCATGACATCCGCCTCATCCGCATGGTGATGCTCTTCGTGATGCGGCTTCTCCCGCTTGACCACTTCCAGTTCCACCTGGTTCATCAGGAACGATGTCTTCCCCTTGACCGTCACGCTGATGTCGTAGTCGTTCTCGATCCCCACCAGCTCCCGTTTCTTGCGGTTGAGGAGGTAATAGGCAACTTCCAGCGGCAGGCCGCCCCGGATCTCGGCAGCCGTCCCCTTGGCCGCAGCACCGTGAACCTTTCTGAGGAACGAGAGCGCCACCGCCTCCACGCTCTTGACCTTGCCGCGGCCGCTGCAATGGGGGCATTCCAGGTGAATCGCCTGCTCTATGGTCTGCTTGATCCGCTGGCGCGACATCTCCAGCATCCCGAACTGAGAGATCTTGCCGACTGTGACCCGCGCCTTGTCCAGTTTGAGGGCGTTCTTCAGCACCTTCTCGACCTCAGCCATATGCTTCCGGTCGCGCATGTCGATGAAATCGATGACGATCAGGCCGCCCAGGTCGCGCAGCCGCAGCTGGCGGGCGACCTCCTCGGCAGCCTCCATATTGGTCTTGTATGCGGTATCTTCCACCCCCCGCTCTCCGGTCGTCTTGCCGGAGTTGACGTCGATGGAGACCAGCGCCTCGGTCGGCTCGATCACCAGCGATCCGCCGGACGGAAGCGCTACCTTTTTCTCGTAGATCTGGTCGATCTGCTCTTCAAGCTGGTACTTGGAAAAAATCGGCCGCTTCTCCTGGTGCATCTTCACCAGCTTCTCGAACTTCGGCATGGTCGCCTTGAAGAACGCCTTGATCTGCTTGTGGTGGGCCTGGCTGTCCACCAGCACCTCGTCGATCTCGGCCGTGAAATAATCGCGGATGGTGCGGGTGACCAGGTCGGTCTCTTCGGCGATCAGCGCCGGCGCCTTGACGGTCGCGGCCTTGTCCATGATCCCCTGGTAAAGCTTCAGCAGATACTGGAGATCTTTCTTCAGCTCGGTCTTGGTCTTGCCGACGGCCTCGGTCCGGACGATGTAGCCGATCCCTTCCGGGATCTCCATCTCGGCAATGGCTTCCTTGAGCTTCTTCCGCTCGCCTTCGCCTTCCACCTTGCGGGAAACGCCGGCAGAGTCGCTGCCAGGCATCAGCACCATGTACCGGCCGGGAAACGACATGTAGGTGGTAACGGCCGCACCCTTCATGTCCCGCTCACCTTTTTCCACCTGGACGATCAGCTCCTGGCCGCGACGGAGCACCTCCTGGATCCGGGGCCGTCTCTTGCGCTGGTCCTCCGGGATATCGTCGCGCCACTGCCAGTAATCCGGGTGCAGCTCCCCCATCTGCATGAAACCGAGCCTTTTCAGGCCGATATCCACGAAAGCGGCCTGCAGCGCCGGCTCGACCCGCACCACCACCCCTTTGTAGACGTTGCCGCGGGTCTGCTCGCTCCCGGCGATCTCGATATCCAGCTCCATGAGGCGGCCATCCTGCACGATTGCCACCCGCGCCTCTTCCGGGTGCATCACGTTGATCAGCATCTTTTTCGACATAATTCTCCTTGTCCAATCCTGTTAGTGCCGGGAAAACAGGGGTTCTCCACCGGCTTTAGTATCAATAACGCCTTGTGGCGGTCATTGGCAGCAAACCCTGCAACTATAGCAGAGAATCGGCTTAAATCCATGAAAAACCGCTTAACTGCCGACAATCACTTCAGGTTCCCATCCCGCCCATGGCAAGGATAATGCGCCATTGCTCCGCTGTCACCGGCTGGATGGAGAGCCGGCTCAGCTTGACGAGCGGCATGTCGGACAGCAGCGGATTGGCCTTGATCCGTTCCAGGGTGACCGGTTTCTGCAGCGGTTCGACATAGCGGACATCGACCATGTACCAGATCGGGGCAGCGGGCGAGGATTTCGGGTCAAAGTGCTCGCCATGCGGATCATACGCAGTGAAATCCGGATAACCTTCCCGCACCACGGTCGCAATACCCACAACGGCAGGCTCGGGGATATTGCTGTGGTAGAACAGCACCCGGTCGCCGGTCTTGACCCGGTCACGCAGGAAATTGCGCGCCTGGTAGTTGCGCACCCCGTCCCAATGCTCGGTGCTCTCGGGGCGGTTCTTCAGGTCGTCGAACGAGAAACATCCCGGTTCTGATTTGAACAGCCAGTAGTTCATGGTCGTTACCTCTTCGATAACAGCGATCACCCCGCTTCGTATAGGTCGATACGGCCTTGGCAACAGCGATCAGAAGTAGCCCCGTACTATCAGGCGAAGCTGAGAGTCAGCCACTCCGGAGATGCCAGGTTCATTGCCGGCAGGGCAACAATCCCTTCGGCCAGTGGCCACGGCTCTCCCGCACCGTGGCAGACAACATAGAGACGATCGAGCCCGAGTACCTCGCGGGCTGAACGCATTGATGGCGTCACCTTGGGTGTCCGGGTCAGTTTGAACTCAAATCCCAGACTTCGCCCATCTTGTCGAATAATCAAGTCCAGTTCGGCGCCGGTGTGTACACCCCAGAAGTACGCTTCACCGTGCTGAGCACCGGTGCACCGCAGCACTTCACGAATCATGAAACCTTCCCAGGAAGCACCGCACTTGGGGTGCGCCATCAAGCTGTCCATGACATTCATCCCTAACAGGGTATGCAGAATGCCAGAATCGGCAACATAGACCTTTGGGGCTTTTACTTCGCGCTTTCCAGCATTCGCGTGCCAGGGAAGCAGGCGAAAGGCCATGTAGGTACCCTCAAGAATATCAAGCCAGCGGGAAACAGTTTTGTCGCTGACTCCCAATGCCCGCCCCAACTCGCTCCCGTTCCAGGTCTGCCCATGATAATGAGCGAGCATGGTCCAAAACCGTCGCATGGTTACGGCCGAGAGATTGATGCCCAGTTGCGGCAGATCACGTTCGAGATAAGTGCGGATAAAAGCCTCGCGCCACTCCCTGCTACCCTTGTGACTTCCGGCAAGCAGGGCGCGGGGAAAACCACCTCTCAGCCAGCGATTATCCAACGCCGCCAAGTCCTTGGGGTCCGTGATAAGTTCGTCCAGTGCCAACCCCTCCAGTTCATGGAACACGACGCGACCGGCAAGGGTCTCCGACGTATGGCGCAGCAACTCCGGTGCGGCACTCCCAAGAATCAGAAAACGGGCAGGGGTTCCCTCACGATCGGCCAGGACTCGCAACAACGGGAATAAATC
Source organism: Geobacter sp. OR-1 (assembly GCF_000813145.1). Taxonomy (GTDB): domain Bacteria; phylum Desulfobacterota; class Desulfuromonadia; order Geobacterales; family DSM-12255; genus Geoanaerobacter. The sequence continues at coordinate 293,132 of NZ_BAZF01000004.1, forward strand.
CGGGCGAAGCTGAATTTCGTCCAGTATAACCAGGCCAGTCAAAGGGCGGAGAACAAACGCCGGATCTGCAAGCCGAGCCTGATCTTCCGGGTCTTCCAGATCAAAATGCCGGACCGGACCTTGCCACTGCGTTGACAGCTGGCGGGCAAGTGTTGTCTTGCCGACCTGACGCGGGCCGAGAAGCGCCACTACCGAAAAATCGGCCAGCTTGTCGGCAAGTTGTGTGAGGTGAGACTGTCTCAATATCATGCCTTTCTTATACCATGAAAATTCGGAATGTCACATCTAATTTTCATGGCAAGCATCCCCATTCTCTGTTCGGAGCCGGTAAGCGACCATTGTTCCGCTGTTGAGGGAAGACTGCTGCAAGCATTGACAACTGGGGCGAATTGCCGCTAAATAAGGCGGTTATCGAATCCGGGAGAGATATTTCATGCTGCAACTTGCCAACCTGACCAAAGAATTCGCCGGCAAGCCTCTGTTCACCGATATCAACTGGCACCTTCCCAAGGGGGAGCGGGTCGGTCTGGTCGGCGAGAACGGGGCCGGCAAATCGACGCTGATGCGGATCATTACCGGAGAGGTCGAGACATCCTCCGGCGAGATCCGCCTTGCCAAGGGGGCGACGGTCGGTTACCTGCCCCAGGAGGGGATCGTTACCCGGGGCAGGTCGCTTTTCGAGGAAGGTCTGGCTGCGCTCGCCGATCTACAGGCGATGGGAAACGAGCTGCAGGAGCTGGAGCAGCGGATGACGACCGTCCCGTACGATGCGCCGGAGCATGAGGCGCTGCTGGAGCGTTACGGCCATATCCAGGAGCAGTTCCGGGTCCGCGGCGGCTATGCCATGGAGGCCGAAGTTGCCAAGGTGCTGCGAGGCCTGGGATTTGACCGGACCGACTGGGACCGGGACTGCGGCGACTTTTCCGGCGGGTGGCAGATGCGTATCGCCCTGGCCCGGTTGCTGCTGCAGAAACCGAACGTGCTGCTGCTGGACGAACCGACCAACCACCTCGATATCGAGGCGCGCAACTGGCTGGAGGAGTACCTCTGCGGCTACCCCTATTCCGTGATCCTGGTCTCGCATGACCGGTTCTTCCTCGACCAGGTCTGCCACCGGATCACCGAGGTCTGGAACCATACGCTCACCGATTACCACTGCTCGTACAGCAGTTATCTGGTGCAGCGCGAAGAGCGGGTCTCGGCCCTGCGCGAGGCCAAGCGGCGCCAGGACGAGGAGGTGGCGGCCATGGAGGATTTCATCCGCCGCTTCCGGTACAACGCCAACAAGGCGTCGCTCGTGCAATCTAGGATCAAGCAGCTGGAAAAGGTCGAACGGATCATCCTGCCGCCGGAACGCAAAAGGATCAGGTTCCGCTTCCCCTCCCCCCCCAAGAGCGGCCGGGTCGTCATGGAGCTTGCCTCGGTCTGCAAGTTGTACGGCGAGAAAGAAGTTCTGCGCAACATCGGGCTGACCGTCGAATCCGGGGAGCGGGTGGCGCTGGTCGGCCACAACGGCGCCGGGAAATCGACCCTGATGCGGATCCTGAACGGCGAGACCTTCCAGTCCGGCGAACGCCATATCGGCCACAATGTCTCCATCGATTTCTTCGCCCAGGACCAGGCACTGGTGATGGACCAGCAGAAGAGCGCCTACGAGGAGCTGCTCGCCGCCTCCCCCTACGACATGGTGCCGCAGCTGCGCGACATCCTCGGCGCCTTCCTCTTCTCCGGGGATGACATCCACAAAAGGGTCGGCGTCCTTTCCGGCGGGGAAAAGAACCGGCTGGCCCTGGCAAGGATGCTGCTGAAACCGGCCAACCTGCTGCTGATGGACGAGCCGACCAACCACCTCGACCTGTTCAGCAAGGATGTCCTGCTCGATGCCCTCCGCTCCTTCAGCGGGACCGTGGTGTTCGTCTCCCATGACCGCCATTTCATAGACGGCCTCGCCACGCGGGTGGTGGAGGTGGAGGACTGCTCCCTGACCTCCTACCTCGGCGACTACGAATACTACCTCGCCAAGAAGGCCGGTGGCGACGTAGGGGCAATTCGTGAATTGCCCACACGCGATACCCCTATCTCCAAAGAGGACCGGCAACAACAACGCGAGGCCGACAAGCAGCGGCAGAAGGAGGAGCGCGTCCGCCAGAAGCGGGTTGCCGAGCTGGAGGCTGCCATTGCGGCAGATGAAGGCCTGCTGCAGGAGGTGGCTACAAAACTGGCAGACCCTGCCATCGCGGGAGATTATCAGGCAATCCATGCCGCGGCCGAAGAACACTCCGTCATCGAAGCGCGCCTGAAGGCGCTTTACGCTGAATGGGAAGAGACCGCTGCCTTGACAGAAAGTAGCTGAGCCGGTACGCTTAATAGTATGCCAATGACCCACAACATAACCTTGCCAGATAGTGTGCCGCTTTACATCCAATCCGAACTGGTGGCATTCCCGTACATGATGATCACCCTGTATCTCAGGGATACGGACCTGTCCGTGTTCGTGGAGAGCCGCAAGCATGACAGCCTGCTGGCGATCTTCAGGCCTCTCGGTGACCGGCGGGGGGCACCTAGCGCGGGAATCCATGAAATCGGCACAGTCTGCAAGCTGGTCGAGCTCACCCACCTGACTTCCGACGGCAGCACCAAAGTCACCCTCGAAGGGCTGACGAGGTGCCGGGTTCTGGAGATGGTCGAGGATGCTCCGGTGCCGCTGGCCCGGCTGGAAATCGTCCGCGAGTTCTATGAAAAGAACATCGTGACCGATGCCCTGGTCTCCAGCCTCTCCGCGCTGCTGAAGATCGCCCTTTCCTACGGCCGGCCGCTCCCCGAAGATGTCATGAAGATGGTCGACTATATCGATACCCCGGCACGGCTGGCGGATCTGGTGGCGATCTATTGCAACCTGCCGCCGGAGCAGCTGCAGGAGATGCTCGAAACCATCGACCCGGTGGAGCGGCTGAAAAAGGTCTACCTCCACCTGACCGCTGATATTCAGCGGCTGCAGGTGAAGAACGAGATCCAGAGCGAGGTATCCCGGCGAGTCGGCAAGACCCAGAAGGAATATCTGCTGCGCGAGCAGATGAAACATATCCAGGAGGAACTCGGGGAAGAAGACCCGCGGAATGCCGAGCTGTCCGAACTGCGCAAGAAACTGGAATCAGCGGCAATGCCGGAGGCGGTCCGCACCATAGCGGACCGGGAGATCAAGCGGCTGGAACGGATCAATCCCTCTTCACCGGAATACACGGTTTCCCGCACCTACCTGGACTACCTGGCCGGCATGCCGTGGCAGACCGGCACCACCGACAACCGTGACATCAATGAGGCCGAGCGGGTGCTCGACGAAGACCATTTCAACCTGAAAAAGGTCAAGGAACGGATCCTCGAATACCTGGCCGTCAGGACCGTCAAGGATAAGATGAAGGGGCCGATCCTCTGTTTCGTTGGGCCTCCCGGGGTTGGCAAGACCTCGCTGGGCAAATCGATTGCCCGGGCGCTGGGGAGGAAATTCATCAGGATGTCGCTGGGTGGGATGCGCGACGAGGCCGAGATCCGCGGCCACCGCCGCACCTACATCGGCGCTCTTCCGGGCCGGATCATGCAGGAACTCTACCGCGCCGGCAGCAACAACCCGGTCTTCATGCTGGACGAGATCGACAAGATCGGGCTCGACTTCCGCGGCGACCCGGCCAGCGCCCTGCTGGAGGTACTGGACCCGGAACAGAACAGCACCTTTACCGACCATTACCTGGATGTTCCGTTCGATCTCTCCAATGTCATGTTCATAACCACAGCCAACCAGCTGGACCCGGTTCCGGCGGCGCTCAAGGACCGGATGGAGGTGCTCCGGCTCTCAGGATACACGGCCGAGGAGAAAGAGGCGATTGCGGCCCGGTTCCTGATCCCGAGGGAGATGGAGGAAAACGGGGTGCCGGGGGAAGCGACCCTGTTCTCCGACGAAGCGATCCGTTCGGTTATCGACAACTATACCCGCGAGGCCGGGGTAAGAAACCTGCAGCGCAGTATCGCCTCAATCTGCCGCAAGGTGACCAAAGAGACCACCCAGGGGAAAGCGGCCCGGACCGAGATCACCCCGGCAGTGGTTGAGGAGTTCCTCGGACCCCGCAAGTTTTTCAACGAAGTGGCCGCCGAAGCGGACCGAGTGGGAGTTGTCACCGGCCTGGCCTGGACCGAGAGCGGCGGGGACATCATCTTCATCGAGGCCACCCGGATGCAGGGGAAGGAGGAGCTTATTCTCACCGGCTCCCTGGGGGACGTGATGAAGGAATCGGCCCGGGCAGCCCTATCCTTTGTCGAGGCCAACCGCGATGAGCTGGGGATCGATCCCGCCTCCTTTGCCGGAATGACTATCCATGTCCATGTCCCGGCCGGCAGTATCCCCAAGGATGGGCCGTCGGCCGGAATAACCATGGCAACGGCACTGGTTTCCCTGCTGACAGGCAGACCGGCCCGCCGCGATGTCGCCATGACCGGCGAGATCACCCTGACCGGACGGGTGCTGCCGATCGGCGGCTTGAAGGAGAAGGCGCTGGCCGCCAGGCGCGCCGGGGTCAAGATACTGCTGGTGCCGGCCCGCAACCGGGACGCCATGGAGGATATCCCTGAAACGGTGAAGGACGAGCTGGAGTTCATTTTCATCGAAGATGCCCGGGAAGCGCTCCAGTCGGCCCTGAAACAGCCATGACGGCGACAGCGCCCCGCCATCGCCTTTTTTTTGCCGGGTCCCTGCCATGAAAGACACCTTCCCGGAACGCCGCCTGAAAATCTTCTTCCTGAATGTGCAACAGTTCTTCGCGCTCGCGGCCAGATCGGTCGTGAGGATCTTTTCTCCCCCTTTCTATTACCGGGAATTCGCAGTCCAGTTTGAAAAAATCGGCGTGGACTCCATCTTCATCAGCTGCCTGACCGGCCTGTTCACCGGCATGGTCATGGCTCTGCAGGCGCTGATCCAACTGAAGCCATTCGCGGCAACCAGTTACGTCGGCGGCATGGTCTGTGTCACCATGGTCAAGGAGCTGGGTCCGGTGCTGGCCTCGCTGATGGTATCGGGGCGGGTCGGGTCGGCCATCACCGCGGAACTCGGCACCATGGTGGTCACCGAACAGGTGGATGCCATGCGGGTCGAGGGAACTGACGTCATCAAACGGCTGGTGGCCCCCAGGCTCAAGGCCACGGTCATTGCCATGCCGCTGCTGGTGATCTTCACCGATACCGTGGCGCTGCTCGGCGGTTACATCATCGCCGCCGGTTACGACATCAACCCGCTCATGTATTACAAGTCTCTGCCGCAGTTCATGGTGTTCCAGGACCTGATCGAAGGGGTGGTGAAACCGGCGGTCTTCGGGTTCATCATCGCCATGATCGGCTGCTACGTCGGCCTCTCCACCCATGGCGGCGCCGAGGGGGTGGGGACATCGGCCAAGCGGGCGGTGGTGCTCTCGTCAGTGCTGATCCTGGTGACCGATTTTTTCATGACCAAGATTTTTATCGTGTTCAGGTGACGATACGGGGCATTGTAGGGGCACCCCCTTGCGGGTGCCCATGATCAGAGCGGTCACAGGGGGCCGCCCCTACGGAGAACCGATTGACAAGTGACAACCCCGGCATAAGAATGGAAAAGGTCTCCTACTCGGTAGGGGGGCGGCAGATAATCCGCGATTTCGACCTGACCCTGGAAAAAGGGGTCAACCGGACCATACTCGGGGTCTCCGGGGTCGGGAAGACCACCATCCTCAAGCTGCTGCTCGGCCTGCTGAAACCGGATTCCGGCGCCATCTACCTGAATGGCCGCCCCATTGCCGGGATGCGGGAGAGCGAGCTGTCGGTGCTCCGGCGGAACATCGCCATCGTGTTCCAGTGGGGGGCGCTGTTCGACTCCATGACGGTCGGGGAGAACGTCGGCTACCGGCTGTTCGAAGAAGGGAAGCTGAGCGTTGCGGAGATCAAGCGGATCGTGCTGGAAAAACTGAGCTTTGTCGGACTGGAGAACACCATCGACCTCTATCCGTCGGAACTCTCCGGGGGTATGAAGAAACGGGTAGCCATAGCCCGCGCCGTTGCCGCCGATCCCGAATACATCTTCTTCGACGAACCGACCACCGGACTGGACCCGATCGGGATCTACAATATCCGCCACCTGATGCAGATGCTCCAGAACGAGGGAAAGACGACCCTGATGGTCACGCACGATCTCCACACGGCCTTTGCCGTTTCCCAGAAGTTCTCTTTCCTCCACGATACCAGGCTGATTCTGGACGGCACGGCGGACGACCTGAGAAACTGTGACGATAACGCCATACGCGAGTTTTTCTCGCCGACCAGGGAATCGCTGTTCATTACCGATCATTTTGTCGAGCCGATTATCGGGCTGGCGATCCCACCCAAGGAGTAACGAAGAAGATGAAACGGAGCGACAACATAGGATGGGCGCAGGTCAAGGCAGGGGTTCTGATCGTATTCGCGCTGCTGCTGTTTGCCGGCGGCGTGGTGATGATGGGGGACAAGACCAAGTTCTTCGTCCCCAAGGGAGCGCTCTCGGTCATCATGACCGACGTGGCCGGACTCAAGGTCGGCGCGCCGGTCTGGCTGGCCGGCCTGGACGTGGGGGTTGTGAAGGATATCCGGTTCTCCAAGCCGAATCAGAGCAACGAAGTCGAGATTCTGCTCGAAATCGAGCACCAGTCGCTCCGCAAGGTCGGCCAGGACTCGATGATCACCATCAAGACCCGCGGCCTGATGGGTGAAAAGTATGTGGACATCACCCCGAGCAAAACAGTCAACGAACCGCCCCTGACCGTTGTTTTCGGCACCAGCGTCACCCGGCTGGACGATGTCATGGCCAAGGCGGGCGCGGCCTTCGACAAGCTGAACGGCCTGATGGGCAGGGTAGACAAAGGAGAAGGCAGCCTGGGGCGGTTTGCCAAGGACCCCAAGCTGTACGACCACCTGGTAAACCTCACCGCCGAACTGAAACTCTTTGCCCACTCGGTCAACTCCGGCCAGGGGACACTCGGCAAGCTCAGCAAGAGTTCGGAGCCGTACGACCGCTTGATTGCGATCCTGGAGCGGGCCGATGACACCCTGGAGGATATCCAGTCCGCCGACGGCACCCTGGGGCGGCTGGTGAGGGACCGGCAGCTGTACGACAAGCTGGTGGTCCTGGCCGACAAGAGCAACCAGGCTGCCGAAGACGTCCGCGAACTCAACAGGAAGCTCACTTCCACCGACGGCACCATCGGCAAGCTGCTCGGGGACCGGGAGTTCTACGACAAGGGGATGGAGCTGCTTGAGCGGGCCGACAACTCGCTCCAGTCGCTGCAAACCGTGACCGCCAAGCTCGAAAAGGGGGAAGGAACCGCCGGCAGGCTCGTATCGGATAAAGAGTTGTACGACCGGATGAACCGGGTGGTGGACAACCTGGACGCGCTGGTGAAGGACATCAAGGAAAACCCCAAGCGGTACGTGAAGTTCTCGCTGTTCTAGCCTTCGGGCGGCGCCCAACATGGTTGCCCCCAACTCAAGGGGTGCGCATCCGGACCGAAAAGAACTAAGTAGTGGTCCAAACCAAGCGAGTGCCTAGGAGAATGCCATGCGCACAGTTCATGGAGTAGCCGCTCTTGCCCTTTTCTGCCTGTTCGCCCTGACCGGGGTCAGTCACGCCCGGTCCGTCTACCTGAAGGACGGCGGCATCATTGAATGCCAGTGGGTAAAGCGCGCCGGCGACGAGATCATTGTCAAGGTGAACCGCGACATCGTGGTCACGTTCAGCAGGGACGAGATCGACCTCAACAAGACCTTTGCCCGGAAGCACAAGCGCGCCGGACACAAAGCATCGTTAACGGCGCCGGAACAGCCAAAACCTGAGACCGCCGCCTCGGCGGCACCGGCAGTTCCGCCAAAAACCGGCAAGCCCCCGGCCAAGGCAGTTGCGCAGCCGGCACCGGCAGTAACAAGCAAACAAACGCCGCCCGAAAAGCCGGCCCAGAAACCGTCGCAGCCGGGCAAACCCGCAGCCGCGCCAAGCGCAGCCAAACCGGCACCGGCACCCCCTCCACCAGCGCCAACACCTCCAAGCCCGCCTTTGAAAAAATTGCCGGCGGTCCCTGTGCCGCCGCCCGGTGTCCCCAATCTCGCGGCCTTGAGTTCCACGGTGCTGGTTCTATTATTTGCCCTCGCCATTATCATGATTGCCGGAAACTGGAAGATTTTTGAAAAAGCCGGCGTAGCAGGCTGGAAGTGCCTCATCCCGATCTACAATGTCTACCTGCTGATCGTCATTGCCGGGAAACCGGGATGGTGGCTGCTTTTGATGCTGGTGCCGATCGTCAGTGTCGCCATTTACCTGCTGACCATGCTCGCCCTGGCGAGCAAATTCGGCAAGGGGCCGCTCTTCGGGGTCGGACTGTTCTTTCTGCCGATGATCTTCTTCCCGCTGCTCGGATTCGACAACTCTGAATACAGCGGCTGACACAGATACGCCGTTGCAATCCGGTTCGACTCTTGATAGTGTGCTCGCCGGAACTTTAGCGCCAGAAGGGTGTAAATCATGACAAGGAAAGCCGTAGTCCTTTACAGCGGCGGGCTGGACTCCACCACCTGCATGGCAATCGCCAGGGCGGAAGGGTTCCGTCCCTATGCCATCAGCTTTTCCTACGGCCAGCGCCATGCCGTGGAACTGGAGCTGGCCAAGAGACATGCCAAGGGTGTCGGCGCAGTCGAACATCTCGTGGTCGAATTCGATTACCGGAAGGTCGGCGGCAGCGCCCTGACCAGCAACATCGCCGTACCCAAGGGCGGGGTGGGTAGCAAGATCCCGGTGACCTACGTCCCGGCCCGCAATACGATCTTTCTCTCCTTTGCCCTGGGCTGGGCCGAGGTGCTCGGCGCCTTAGACATCTTCATCGGCGTGAACGCCCTCGATTACTCGGGCTATCCTGACTGCCGGCCGGAGTACATCGCTTCTTTTGAAACCATGGCGAACCTGGCCACCAAGGCCGGGGTCGAGGGAAACCGTTTTACCATCCACACCCCGTTGATTAGCCTTACCAAGGCCGAGATCATCCTAAAAGGGATTGCGCTTGGCGTGAATTACGGGCTCACCCACTCCTGCTACGACCCGTCGCCGGAAGGGATCGCCTGCGGCCTCTGCGACTCCTGCCGCCTCCGGCTGAAAGGATTCATCGAGGCCGGGATTGCCGACCCGGTGAAGTACATGACCCGCGAATCATGATCCGTCAGGTGAAGATATGAACAAACCAAAATCAGACGCGCCGGTAGCAATGCCTGACATGCAAACCCGGCGCGATACCCGCAAGATTGCCATCGACAAGGTCGGGGTCAAGGACATCTCCTACCCGATCGTGGTGATGGACAAGAACCGGAAGTTTCAGCATACCGTGGCCAGGATCAACATGTACGTCGACCTCCCCCACCATTTCAAGGGGACGCACATGAGCCGCTTTGTGGAGATCCTCAACGCCTACCGGGAAGAGATCGCGCTGGACAAGCTTGAGACCATCCTGCAGGAGATGAAGAAGAAATTGGGGGCTTCCAGCGCCCACCTGGAGATGGAGTTCCCGTATTTCGTCGAAAAGAGCGCCCCGGTATCCAGGGCAAAAAGCCTCATGGAATATACCTGCAGCTTCAGCGCCACGCTGAGCGACAGTTTCGACTTCGTACTGGGGGTCCAGGTCCCGGTCACGTCGCTCTGCCCCTGCAGCAAGGAGCTGAGCCGGTACGGCGCCCACAACCAGCGCGGCATCGTGTCGGTCAACATCCGTTATCGCGACTTCATCTGGATCGAGGACCTGATCGAATTGATCGAGGAGTGCGGCTCCAGCCCGGTCTGGTCCCTGCTGAAACGGGAAGACGAGAAATTCGTCACCGAGCATGCCTTTGACAACCCGAAGTTCGTGGAAGATATGGTGCGCGAGGTCACCCAGCGGCTCTCCGCGCTGGACGAGGTGATCTGGTTCAGCGTCTCTGCCGAAAATTTCGAATCGATCCATAAACACTCGGCATACGCCAGCATCGAGCGTACACTAATTAACTGACGGTACGCCTTTAAACCGGATCGCGCCCAGTTGAAAACCCTGTGGAAAATCGTCGAAACTGTGGAAAAGCCTAACTTTTTGACAAATGTCAAAACCGTGTAAAACCTTGGCAATTGGCCTTCTACGGGATTTCAACCAGTTACGGGTTAATCTTCACTTATCTTGCCGGATATGAATTATAACATGCTAAATGCGCTGCTTATTTTCGCTAAATGGCCGGAACCTGGCCGCGTAAAAACCCGCCTTTCTCCCCCGCTTTCTTCTCATGAGGCAGCAGAGTTGTATCGCTGCATGCTGCTGGACACGCTGGCAAGCACCAATGCCGTTGCCGGGATAAACCGGATGATCTTTTTTTCCGGAGGGCCTGAGCGAAGTGCGGATTTCCGGCTGCTGGCACCTGACGCAGAGGTGGTGATGCAGGATGGGGAAAATCTTGGGGAGCGGCTCTCGAATGCCTTTGCCAAGGCCTTTTCCCTGGGGTACCGCTCGGTTGCCGTTATCGGGACCGACTCGCCGCATATGCCGGTGGAGAGGATCGAAGAGGCGTTCACAGTTCTGAACGAAAAAAAGGCCGACGTGGTGTTCGGCCCCAGCGAAGACGGCGGCTATTACCTGATTGCCCTGAACGACCCCCAACCGGAACTATTGCGGGACATACCCTGGAGCAGTCCGGAAACACTGGCGCGCAGCCTGGAAAAGGCCGAAGACACCGGGTTGAAGGCAAAACTGCTGGCATCCGGCTTCGACCTGGACACGGTCAGGGATCTCCACCGGCTCAGGGATGAATCCGCTCAGCCGGTTATTGCGCCCAGAACATTATCCTTTCTCAACCGGCCGGACGCTATTTGATTACCTCGATCTCGTACCCTGCCTGTCTGAGATGGCCGATCACATCCTGGATATGCTCATAACCTCGGGTTTCCAGTTCAATATGCACCTCGGTCTTACCGATCGGCAGCGACTTGGAGCGGCGGTCATGGGTGATCATCGAGATATTGGCCTTTGACTCGGCAATCTCTACCGTCAGCTTGGCCAGGGCCCCCGGGAGGTCGTCCAGCTCGATCTTCAGCTTCAGGTAGCGTCCGGCAGCCAGCAGGCCGCGTTCGACCACCACGGAGATCGTCTTGACATCGATATTGCCGCCGGAAAGGACGCAGACCGTCTTACCGGAGACATTCTCCACCTTGCCGGACATGAGTGCCGCAAGAGGCACCGCGCCGGCGCCTTCGACCAGCAGCTTGGTCCGTTCCAGCAAAGCAACGATGGCCAGGGCGATATCCTCCTCCTCGACCAGCACCACCTCGTCCACCAGGTCGCGCACGATCGGAAAGGTGCTCTTCCCCACCCGCTTGACCGCGATGCCGTCGGCCAGGCTCACGGTAACCGGTGCGGTAAAGATCTTCCCCTTCTGCAGCGAGAAATGCATGGACGGCGCTGCCGTCGACTCCACGCCTATGATCCTGACATGGGGGTGAGTCTCGCGGATCGCCGTGGCAATCCCGGCAATCAACCCGCCGCCGCCGATCGGGACAATGATGGTGCTAAGATCCGGGATCTCCTCCAGTACTTCGAGACCGATCGTCCCCTGGCCGGCCATGACCAGCGGGTCGTCGAACGGGTGGACGAACAGGGCGTCGCTCGCCTTGCCCGCCTCCACCGCGGCGGCATAGGCATCGTCGAACGTCCTGCCGGTCAGCACCACCTCGGCCCCGTAGTCGCGGGTGGCAAACACCTTCTGGGGCGGCGTGCTCTCCGGCATGTAGACCGTGGCCGCAACGCCGAGCAGATCGGCGGAAAAGGCGACCCCCTGGGCATGATTCCCGGCAGATGCGGTTATTACCCCTTTTGCCAGGGCCTCGCGCGGTTGCGACGTCATGAAATTCAGGGCGCCGCGGATCTTGAAGGCACCGGTGCGCTGCAGGTTCTCGCACTTGAACCAGAGCGGAATCCCAAGTTTCTCGGTGAAATGGTGGGAATGTATCAGTTCGGTCCTGCGAACCCGCGTTTTTCAGACGGTCGCTGGCCTCGTGGATCAGCTGGTAGTCAAGCATTCAGTCTTCCTGTCTGTTGGCATCAATGGTCGTGACTGCAACCAGGACCATGGTGATGAGTATGGCCATGCTGGTGCCTGGAGCTGGAACGGGGGCGGTGACGGATATCCTTGACCACCGGTCCTTCGATGCACCTGGTGCACTCAACCTGCAGGGTCGTGTGCGAAATATGGAACCGGTCGAAAAGCAGCTCTTCGATCCGGCGGAGCACCCCGGCCTGCTCCACCTTGAATTCCGGCCTGATATCGACATGGGCGGAACAGGCCAGGATGTGTGAACAGATGGTCCAGATATTCATATGATGCACATCATTGACCCCGTCAATGTCGCGAATGGCGCCATGCACCTCTTCTATGCTCATTCCTCTCGGCACCCCCTCCAGAAGGATATGCACCGATTCCCGGATCACCCGCCACGATCCCCAGAAGATCACGCAGCCGATCCCCGCAGAGATGACAGCGTCCAGCAGGTACCAGTGGGTGAAATACATGATGACGCCGCCGATTATGACCCCGACCGATGCCGCAGCATCGCCGATCACATGGAGAAAGGCGCTCCGGACATTGAGATCGTCATGGGAGTGTTGATGCAGAGCCCCGGCCGAAATGAGATTGGCCGCAAGCCCGATCGCGGCGATGATGAACATCGGCAGGCTCTTCACCTCTTGGGGGCTCAGAAACCGTACCCACGCCTCGTAGAAGATCCCGACTGCCATGAGAAATACGGTCACCCCATTGATGAACGAGGCAAAGACCTCGGTCCGGTGCCAGCCGAACGTCCTGGTCTCCGAAACAGGCATGGCCGCCAGACGGATTGCCGCCAGGGAAAGGATCAGGGCGAAGAGATCGAGAAATACATGCGCAGCATCGGACAAAAGCGCCAGCGAATTGGTCCAGATCCCGCCGATCACCTCGGCCACCAGGGTGAGGGTGGTCAGGATAATGGCCCAGATAAATCGGCTGGCTATGCTCTTGTCCAGATGCTGTTCGGCGTGCATAAATCCGGCTCTCCGTTTCCCGAGTCGACATCCCTCTGAATCCAGTGTATCAGAGCCCGGAGGAACGGTCAAACCGTACCGGCCAGCCTTACTCTTGCATTTTGCTAATCTAGCTGGTATTCCTTTCTGCAGGTAAAATTTGCATTCGGAGGTTTGTATGACCACTCACCACCGGCTCCTGATCCTCGGGTCAGGCCCTGCCGGCTATACTGCCGCAATATACGCTGCACGCGCCAACCTGAATCCGGTCATCATCACCGGCCTTCAGCAGGGAGGGCAGCTTATGACCACCACTGAGGTGGACAACTGGCCCGGCGATCCGGACGGAGTCCAGGGACCGGACCTGATGGAGCGGATGAGGAGCCAGGCCGAACGTTTCAATGCCGAGTTCATTTACGACCATATCAACAAGGCTGACCTTTCCAGGCGACCCTTCGTGCTGACCGGCGACTCCGGGGAGTACAGCTGCGACGCCCTGATCATCGCCACCGGCGCCACGGCCAGGTACCTAGGGCTCCCTTCGGAAGAACGGTTCAAGGGTAAAGGGGTCTCGGCCTGCGCTACCTGCGACGGTTTTTTCTACCGCAACAAACCGGTGGCGGTCATCGGCGGCGGCAACACCGCTGTCGAGGAGGCGCTCTACCTCTCCAATATTGCCAGCCATGTAACGGTCATCCATCGCCGCGACAAGTTCCGCTCCGAGAAGATTCTGGCCGATAAGCTGATTGAGAAGACCAAAGGCGGCAACGTCACCATCGAGTGGCACCATGTACTGGACGAAGTGCTGGGTGACGAGAGCGGCGTGACCGGGATACGGATCCGCCATACCAGCGGCTCCACCAAAGACATCCCGGTTCACGGCTGTTTCATAGCCATCGGCCATGCGCCCAATACCACTATCTTCGAGGGGCAGCTGGAAATGGACGACGGCTATATCCGCACCCTTTGCGGCAACGAAGGAAACATGACCGCCACGAGCGTTCCGGGGGTGTTTGCCGCCGGAGACGTGCAGGACCAGTTTTACAAACAGGCGATAACGTCAGCGGGGACCGGCTGCATGGCGGCCCTGGATGCGGAACGATATCTGGACATGCTCAAGTCGTGACATGAAATCATAAGGAGGAGGCCATGACCCATCTTGAAACACATTGGGTAAACGAGACCCTGGAACTCAAAATCGCCGAGGTACGGAACATCGCCAAGCAGCTCAGCTCCGAAAATCTCGAGGAGCTGGACCGGAACATCGCCGGCCTGACAACCGCCACCGCTGAGCTGAAAGAGATTATCGATGCATTCCCCCACCCCCGTGGGTGACAACCGCCTTTAACAGCGACCGTAGGCACTAGGAGGCTGTTGAAAACTCAGGTTGTTCAAAAATGATCAGATCGGCGCACCGACAGAAAGCCCCACGGAGGCGTAGCAGCGCTACGCCGCACACGGCGGCTTTCGAGGACGGCGGAGAGATGGCTGTTTTTAGCTGTGCTGAAACTTCGTTTTCAACAACCTGCTAGAGATCGAGAAGGGTACCATGCTTGCCAAAGTCCTTTCCAGCGCGGTCATCGGGATCGATGCACTGCAGGTCGAAGTAGAAGTGGACATAACCCAGGGGCTCCCCCAGTTCGCAACCGTCGGCCTTCCGGATGGCGCGGTCAAGGAGAGCAAGGACCGGGTCAAATCGGCGCTGAAGAACTCCGGTTACGATTATCCCCAGCGGCGGATCACCGTCAACCTCGCGCCGGCGGATATCCGCAAAGAAGGGGCATCCTTCGACCTCCCGATCTCGGTCGGAATCCTGGCGGCCACGGGCATTGTCAAAGGGAACCGGCTGAAAGAATACCTCCTGCTCGGCGAGCTGTCCCTTGATGGCCGGGTCAAGCCGATCCGCGGCGCTCTGCCGATCGCGGTCAATGCCCGGGAAAGCGGGCTCAGCGGCGTTATCCTGCCTGCTGAAAATGCCTGCGAGGCCGCAGTGGTCGAAGGGATCGACGTTATCGGCGTCACCGAACTTGCGGAAGTGGTCGAGTTTTTAAACGGCACCACGGAGATCCCGCCGCACCGGCTCGACCTTGAGGAACTCTTCAACCGGGAGGCCGGTTTCGGCGACGATTTTGCCGAGGTCAAGGGGCAGGAGCACGCCAAGCGGGCGCTGGAGGTAGCTGCGGCCGGAGGTCACAACATTTTGATGCTGGGCCCGCCCGGCTCGGGCAAGACCATGCTGGCCCGCCGGATACCGACCATCCTGCCGCCGATCTCCTTTGCCGAGGCGATCGAAACCACCAAGGTCTACAGCCTCATGGGGCTGCTGGAGCGCGACAAGGCGCTGATCACCAGCAGGCCGTTCCGTAGCCCGCATCATACTATCTCGGACATCGGTCTGATCGGCGGCGGCAATACCCCCAAGCCGGGTGAAGTAAGCCTGTCCCATAATGGCGTACTTTTTTTGGATGAGCTCCCAACCTTCCAATATTACCAATAATCCTTCCAATGTTTTCCCAACCGCCCAACATACTGAATTAACGTTATAATTCATCAAGGCGTATTACTTTTAGCGTTAAAAAATAACATTTCCTACATTTCCCGTTTGAATATTGGAAAGTTGAGAGTGTGAAATGCGACAGCGAAATGTTTTTCGCTACTTCAGATGTCAAAAAGCAACATTTAACGTTGACTTATTACCTTAAATGTAATATTATTACCCTTAACGTAATCATGTTACTTTATCGGTAACTGCAATATTGGAAATTACGACTTACCGCAATTAAGTTGAGGGCGGCTCATGGGAAAGCGAAAATTATTCCTGTTAGGCCAGACGGCATTACAGCAAAAGGATGATCTCTTCGTTCTTCCGGACAGAGATCTCGACCTGTATTTGCGAATCATTGAAGCTTTTACCAACAAACATTATTCCCTCAACCACCAAGAGAAATCCGTCAACCGAGACTTGGCTGTTATCCAGGATATGTTGACCTTTGCCAGAAAATCCCCTTGGCAATGGACAGAAGAGGATTTTGAAAGGTGGGGAGCTGACATCGGCAGGAACAGGAAGCTTGCCACTGCCACGCAACGCCACTATCAAGGCGTTATTCGTGGTTTTCTAAAATACATCGTCGAGAATATACGCTTCAGCGAAGAAATTTATCGACAGTTTGGCATCCGGATTCGCCAGATCTGTACGGAAGAAAATTGCATTCCGCATGTACATGATCGTGAGCTGAAAAAAGAACGTCCTGCCATTCCCCGGGAAGAAGTGGATCTAATTTTTGCAACATTTGACAGGGCAATCTCTGAGTGCGCCAGCTTCAGCTCTAAAGACCTGCGGCCGTTGCAAAGAGACAAAACCATGTTCTTCAGTGTCTATTCTCTTGGCGCAAGAGCAAGTGAAACGATCGGGCTCAATATCAATTCGTTTGTCAAAAATCCGGGGTGCCCTCAATTTGGAGAGTTTGGCATTGTGTCGGTTTATGGTAAAGGAAGTAAAGGCAGCGGTCCGAAGCACCGCTATATCCCAGTTATTCAACCGGAATTTGTGGACCTCATTGCCTGGTACATAAAAAGCATCAGACCGTTATTCCTGATGAATGCCGACCCCAACGAACAGGCATTATTTCTCTCGGAACGAGGGCGTAGATTGTCTCTTTCAGCTTTCGAAGAAAGGTTCCAACACATCATGAGATTGTCGGGGCTGAAAGAACGGGGCTACACGCCTCATTGTCTTCGCCATTCGTCAGTCACCGACAAAAAGGAACACCTGAGCATTGATACAATCCGGCGAATGCATGGCCATGTGTTTGAGGCCACAACTCAAGGGTACACCCATATCCCTGATTCAGATGTCGAAAGAGAAATCAAAAGGTGCCAACAAAATCTTATAAAACGGATTCAGGAGAAAGAAAATGTCTAAGGCAATCAAGCTGAAAAAGCATGTAGTCTGGCAACTCCGTTTGCTGATGGTCACAAAAGGAATACGGAGTGCGTCAGACTTGAAAAGGCGTTTGCAGGATATCGGTTATGAGCTCACGTCGGTACATGCGACGAGGATCGTCAACGCGCTACCACAACGGCTCAGCACTGATCTTCTGAACGCCCTGTTGACGGTTCTGGACTGTGATATTCAGGACCTGATGAAAGTCGTACCCGTGCAGGCAGAAGGAGAAGCGAAAGAACCTGTTCTTGACATACCGAAAGAACAGGCAACAGCGGAGCGAAAACAACCACGAGTTAAAAAGGTTGTAAGCATCAAAGAGGACAATCTGCTTGACCTAACTGGACCGAAGGTGAGAGCCCTACCTCGTAAGGAAGATAAGGATTAAGCTGCCATATGTGCTCATCCGGACGCCAGAAACACACAATCTGCAGTTGTTGTGGCAATCCAATAAAAAAGGCCCATGCCGTCCATGAGGGTAAGGGCTACTGCCAAAACTGCTACTACCGGTTGTTCAAACCTGTTGAATGTTCCGGTTGCGGCAAGACTACCCGATCTTTCGGAGGGATGACACCTGCTTATTGCCGATCCTGTCGAACCATAGGGCGAACATGCCTTCGTTGCGGCAAAGATGTGCCCCACGCAGCGCTAATAGTTGAAGGTGGCGTTGCCTGCCCATCATGTGCAAGGTTTTTCAAGGAACCCCAGGCATGCCCTGCCTGCGGACAATTCAGCCTCCATCTGGCAAGAGATTTTAAAAACGGCTTCACAGAACCAGTTTGTCAAAGATGTCGCCGCAAGGGTCACATTACCTGTCCGGTATGTGGCAAAAACAGAAGGCCCGCCGGCCTCACTTCCGAAGGGGTCCTGGTTTGCGTGGATTGCCTGGCAACTGACGGCAAGCCCTTCATTTGCCCAAAGTGCGGGAAAGAAGGCAGGCGCCACAGCAAATCCATCTGCCAGGACTGCTACTGGCAGGCCCATGTCGTAAAGAAGATGAAGGATGCAGTGTTTCTTCTCAACAGTAACTGGACAGGCAAACTTTACCACGACTTCATGGTGGAACTTGCAGAGCGGATAGGTGCCAAGCCGGCAGCATTGAGGGCAGAGCAGTATTTCATCTTCTTTGCCCGACTGGACACCCTATTCGAAGCCCCGGAAGAAATCACTGAAGTCAGGATGATTACCATTTTCGGCAAGGAAGGGCTGAGAAGGCATGCAGTCCCCTACGGGTATCTGAAACGTGTGGGCATCATCCCTGACGCTGACAGTTATGCAGCCAGAGAAGCGGCGGAGCGGCGAAAGCAGCAATCTTACCTCAAAAAAGCCGAGAACAAATGGCATGAGCCACTAATAAAGGAATTCATCGCCAATCAATGGGCGATCAGCTACCGTTACCGCGACAGAGGATGGACAGGCAATCTGGAGCGATTCGTCCCGAAAACCATTACCGAGAATCTGAAGGCTGCAGTCAAGTTTCTTGGTGCCGTCGAAGAAACAATTATTGCCGTTCAGCAGATCGATCAGGTGTGCCTGGATGGTTTTATTGCCGCTAATCCCGGCAGCAGAAATGGAATCCGGTCATTCGTGCGCTTTCTGAACCTCAACAAAAAGCTCTTCAAAAAAATCAAAATACAGAACGTTCCCACGCAGCCTCCGGTTAATGCCATCCTCAATTACCAGAAGTATTCGTCCTTGCTCGAAGCCTGGCTTGATCCTCCCGAAAATGAAATCAAAGAGTCGCTGATATGCCTGCTGATGATGCTCTATGCCCAGCCGGCCAACAAACTGGTCAAAATGAGGCTTTCTGATTTCTCTAAGGGGAATGACGGTATCTTCAGGGTTGTTTTCGGCAGCAGTGAGATTTCCCTAGACGAACGCGTTGGGAAACTGCTCCGGTCCTACCTGGACTCGCGCATAGCTCTTGCCACAATGGAAGACGACTGGCACAACGAATATCTCTTTACCGGCAGGTCATACGGGTTCCACCTGACAGAAGCAGCAGTCACATATCAGCTCAAGAAGTACAACGTCACTGCTGAACAGCTCTTCTCTAGCGCCCTCTTCTACGCTTACCAATCGGGGTTGCAGCATCCGAAGGTTCTGGTCAAGGCATTCGGGATTACCGACCAGACGGCCATAAAATACATCAACCTGCTCAACCCGAAAATGATGAATGCCGCAAACAGGGTTGCCAATGGGTGAGCCTTGGTGGGTCTACATGATCGTCTGCAAAGGTGGTGGCATTTACACCGGGATAGCAAAAGATGTGGACGCCAGATATCAGCAGCATATTACGGGCAAAGGGGCTCGTTACACGAAAATGAATCCCCCGGTGGCCCTGCTGGCAAAACAGCAATACGCAACCAGAAGAGAAGCGGCTCAAACAGAGTGGATGATCAAGCAGATGTCCCCGGCGGACAAGCGCCAGTGGGCTTTTGCGATGAGAGGGTGTGTAGGATTTTCGGAGAGCAGTTATGTTCTTACGGAGACACTATCCCCGGGGGATCAATGATGATGGATCTTCCCCTTCTCCACAACCCTTGTGACCTTTGATACGACATCTAAATCAGAAAGTAAAACAATGTTGGCATAATCTGCCAATCTGTTTATGTGCTGGGCTTTCGGGGCTGGAGCCTTGTCGGTGATGGCGATACAGTGGTCTTTGTCGACAAAGCCGTTCGATACAAGCGTGTCAAAGGTGTACACCGCGTCATTAACCTGGCGAAGCAAAGAATCAACAGACCCTCTGGGATTGATGACCTTGAAAACCGTCCGCGGCTTCTGCATGAGCACAATCGGCAGGGTGACAGTTATTGATGCCTTTTCCACTGGCAGGAACTCGATGGAAATGTCCTTTTCAAAATCGCCCTGGTAATAAATTTTGGCCGTTTTCAGGATGTCATCGATGCGGTCTGCAAATCTCCCCGTAATTCGCCTCTTGGGTTGGCTAACCAGCCTCTTGAACAGATAGTCGGCAGCATCATCCAGGATACCCTTATCAGAGGCTTCAATCATCCCGCCGTCCTTGATAACCAGGTTCCCACCCTCAAGGGTACGACCTATCGCCAGAATTTTGTCGAGAGTCATCCCCTTGTCGTTGACCAGGTCTTGAAACCAGTCTATCCACTCAAGGTATACCCATCCGCATTCTCTTGACTTAGGAGACAGTGCTTCAAAAAGGGTCACATCGATATCTGGCGGCTTAACTCCCAGCATGCGTAAGCAGAGATAGTTAAACCCCTGCGCAATTATGCCGATATTGCGGCCTTCTTTGCGTATAGGGTCTTCAACGTACTGGATGAGGGCATACGTTACGTTCATGCCTCACCTGTGATTGTAGGCTCGTTCTCGGCGATTATCGAGGGCAACAGATTTTTGCGCTTTACAAGAGCTTGGGACAGATACTCCTGCAGGTCTTCTGTCACAGCCCGGAAAGTCTTCCCCATCATGCAGCATTCGCGGATATAGGCATCTGGAGTGGCCGCAATCCGTTCTGCCCACCAGTGAAGAATATCCAAGTCCACATACCCGTAAAAGGGATGGAATCTAACGGTCAAATCAGTGCTCCCCAGGCATTTGATACTGTCCCACGGATCTTCTTTTAGATTGAGGAGGGCATGACTGTGATCGAAGCCGAGGAACAGCTTGATATGAGGAGTTGCAACACTTGCCTTTAGGTTCTGCTTTCTGTCCCAATTACCAATCAGGATATCGAATGCGGTCAAAGCAGCAGCCTCACCGGGATAGGTTCTGGCAATCCTTTCAATCCTGGAATCTATCACGTTGGGGAGTGACAATCCCGGTGAACCTATTTCCAAGCTGGCAAAGGCAGGACCATCACCGGTATGGGTCAACACGCCGTCAGCAATGGGGACGTGAAGTGTCTGTCCCAGACGGACAACCACGTTTTCGTTGTAGACGCAATGGGGGGAGTCGTCGCAGTCAAATTTCAGGATTGCAGGGAGAGTACATTTTGAAGCCCTGGTACAGCCGTGCGACAATTGGCGCATAATGCGGTGGATCTTGTAAGGGGTCTCTTGCACTCTGACCTCACAAAAATGAGATAAATCCTTCTGCCAAGACACTGAACAGAAGGATTTTGTCAAAGATGTAAGATTACCTCAAAATCAGCAGAAAGTGAAGTTTGATTGAAATGATACTGGTAAGAGTGTAATGACCTTGTCTGATAAACACGGGCAAAAGAGTTACTATAAATCGAACTTTTTAATCTTCTTTTCACTGTCGTAATATCTTTTACTTTATAAAATTGTCACACTTAATGCCATCAACAACTATAACCAACTTATTCATATCTATTTTTCTAAGTTAATACCTCCTATTGAGGCATATACATTAGCAGTAAACCATTGATTTGGGTTGAATTTAACAGGGGTGCTATTTATAGGTACTTGTTTATAATCACGGTCATAAGTGAAGAAATCGACATTATATTTTTTACCGTCATAATAAATATCGGTATTTATAAGCGATATTTCTAAGGGATTAGCGGATGTATTTTGATATTTGATTTTAACTAACATTTTGTCTCTTAGTTTTCTATTTTCTGGAATCGTAATCATCCCGTTGCTACTGGTATGATAGTAAAATCGAAATAATGAATTATACGAATCGAAATAATTGGTATTCCCGATTTTTTCTGTGAGAGTATATGGGAACAACTTCTGATCGGTTGGCGAGTAAATGTATGATAATACACTATCAACTTGCTCATTTATTTCACATGTCAGATGATAAGTGTCATTTAGTTCCCATTTATACATTGTGCCTTTTTTACCATCACAATAATATGCCATAAATGTATTCATCCATTTATATATATGCTCTTTATTGCTAGTTTCGCGCGAGAAATTTAATATAAGATAATCGTTTTTATCAACTATTTCGAATTTATCATTGTGAATTAACTTAACATAATCGAACATACTAGTGGTATTTTTCGCAGCAGTTTTTATGTTCTCAACATTAAGAGTATTATTTTTCGAATTGTGATAGGTTTCTTTAAATCGAGGAGTAAAAGAACATGCGGAAATAGCAAAAGACAATAGAATAACAACAAATGTCATAAATCTTGGCTGACAAGACATGGCAAAACCTCCTTGAATAAATATCCAACCTTAAGCGGTTGACATCTGCCATCCCAACCGGGCGGGAATTAAACAAATTGTGTACAAATTCACCAATGCCAACCTGTACAGAGATAGTAATTACCTGACAGTCCGCCCTTGAATGGGTTTGAGATTTACGCTGCCAGATTCAAGTTTTCATTATCTGATTCATCGTTCTTTGGCAAGCCTTCTATGAAAGCGGTATATGGCGTTCTGCCGTTCATGTTTCTGCCTTGATGAGGCCGTTCATAGTTGTAGAGCCTAAAGTACTCATCCAGATCGGCCTGCATCTCGTCGATTGACTCATACCACTTGGTACGTCCCATCACGCGGAAATGCTCGTCCAGAAGCGTTTTGTGAAGCCGCTCGACAAAGCCGTTGCTCTGAGGCCTTCT